>NZ_CDBH01000060.1 GCF_000820305.1 Aeromonas dhakensis | reverse complement strand
ATCCCAGTAACGACCACCAGATTGAAAAAGCCCGCAGCAATGCGGGCTTTTTTTATGGCTGTTCGGCGTCAGGTTCTCAGCCGCTCGAGCTGGTTGGCCAGCGCCGTCGCGGCCTGTTCCAGCTGCTCGCTCAGGCGGTGGCTGGCATTGGCCTCCTGCCCCAGGGTGGTAGCGGCATCGCCGATCCGCATCAGGTTCTGGTTGATGGTGTCGCTGACGGCGCTCTGCTGCTCGGCCGCCGTGGCCACCTGGCTGATGTGGTCGTGGATCTGCTGGATCTGGGTGACCACCTGGTTGAGGGCTTCAAACGCCTGCTCCGTCCCTTCTACCGTGCTGGCCGAACGGGCGATGCCGGTACTCATCAACTGCTGGCTGCTGCTGACTTCGGTCTGCAGGCTGCCGATGAGCTGACCTATCTCGTCGGTGGACTCCCGGGTCTTGTTGGCCAGGGCCCGTACTTCATCTGCCACCACGGCAAAACCGCGCCCCATGTCGCCGGCCCGCGCCGCCTCGATGGCCGCATTGAGCGCCAGCAGGTTGGTCTGTTCGGCGATGGCCCTGATCACGTCGAGAATGCGGCTGATATTGGCGCTGCGCTGGGCGACCTGGGCGACCGCCTTGTCGGCCTGATGCATGTCCTCGACCAGGGTGTGGATCTCGTTGCGGGCCCGGCTCAGGGTCTGCTGGGCCGTGCTTATGTGGTGGGTCGCCGTCTCAGACTCCTGAGCCGCCTGCTCCGCATAACCCGCCACGCTGACCGCCGTGGTGCTCATCTGATGCATGGCGCTGACCACGCTCTCCAGCTCCAGGCTCTGCTCATCCAGGCTGCTGCGCATGGTATCGGCCGTCTGCTTCATGCCACTGGCCTGCTGGTGCACCTGCTGGCCAATCTGCTTGCTGCCCTGTACCATGCCGCGCAGCTTGCCGAGGAAGGCGTTGAGGTGGCCACCCAGTTCGATCAGCTCCTGGTGGGTGTCTATCTTCATCTGCTGGGTCAGGTCTCCCTCGTGACTGGCGAGGTGAGACACATGGCGGCTGATGAGGGAGAGGGGAGCCGTGATGCTCTGGATGAACCAGATGAGCAACGCCAGCGCCAGCAGGGTGACGACGACGATGGCGATCAACTGCTGCTGCTGGGTGGCCTGCAGCAGGTCGCCCAGCTGGTTGCTGATGGTGTTGGCCTGGCTGAGGGCCAGCGCCTTGGGCACCTTGATCATCAGCCACCACTGGCTGTCGGCGGCATCGATCCTGACCGGTTGCTGCAGGATGAAGTCGCTCTCCGTGCTCTGTGCCTGGCCGGTAGGAGCCGTGAGGCCGGCTTCCGTCAACGGTCGTCCCAGCTTGTCGGCGTGGCGGTTGCTGCCGACGATGAGCCCCATCTTGCTGACCAGGGTGACCTCGGCCTGGTTGTCGTAAAGGCTCTTGCCGAGGCTCTCGGCCAGTTGCTGGAAGATGGGGAGGTTCATGTCGACGCCGGTGATGCCGACAAATTTGCCCGCCTTCAGGATGGGCACCGTCAGGCTGGTCATCAGCATCTGGTTGCCCGGGCTGATTTCGTAGAGATAGGGCTCCATCAGGCAGGGGCGCAGGGTGTCGCGGCCGCACAGGTACCACTCGCTGTTGCGAATGCCGAACTCGTTGACCGAGGTGTCGTATTTGGCGGCACTGCTGGCGGCATCCACCGGTTGCTGGCTGATCTGGCCCCCCTGATCCCGGGTAAAATAAATCTCCAGGCTGCCCTTGCTGGCGACGGAGTGGGAGGCGCCGGCCATCCAGCTGGCATCCTGACCGTCATACCCGTCGGGCTCAAACTGGGCGTAGATGGAGCTGATGCCGCCGGCCTGCTGCAGACGGCTGCGAAGCAGCATCTCGACCTGGGGACGGCTCAGCAGCCCGTCAGGCTGAGCCATGCTGCCCTCCAGTTGAGCTGCCATGCCCAGCGGCACCTGATAGGACTGTTGCAGCAGAGCGGCTATCTGCACCGCATAGCGCTCGGCTTGAAATTGCAGGGTACGGGATACCTCCTGCTCCAGCGCCTGGCGGGTCTGGCTCACTATGTCGTTGCGCAGGGAGTTCAGCGAGGAGGATTGCATCAGGGTCATGGCGAGGCCGCTGGCGATAAACAGACCCATGGTGAGCAGCAGCAGCTTGGTCTTGAGTGAACGTTGTTTCATCCGACTACTCCTTTGGCAAGAATGACAACGAATGACATGAGTATATTCGGACGCTTGCACGGCACCTGATTTGTTGATGGGTTTGTGCACGGCTTCTGGTTATAATTTTTGCCTTTCCAAGCGTTGATGGAACAGTCGCAATGAGCAATGCACTGAACAATGTCCCGCCGGCAGTCGAGATGGACTATCCGTTTCCGGCCAAGCCCCTTCCCCTGAGCGCCGAGCAGAAGACGACCCTGATCGCAGACATCAAGGCACTGCTCAAGGAGCGCAAGGCTGTGCTGGTCGCCCACTACTACACGGATCCCGAGATCCAGGCGCTGGCGGAGGAGACTGGCGGTTTCGTCGGTGACTCCCTCGAGATGGCCCGTTTTGGTCGCGATCATGAGGCGCAGACCCTGATCGTCGCCGGCGTGCGCTTCATGGGGGAGACCTCCAAGATCCTGAGCCCCCACAAGCGGGTGCTGATGCCGACCCTGGAGGCCGAGTGTTCCCTCGATCTGGGCTGCCCCATCGAGCAGTTCTCCGCCTTCTGTGACGCCCATCCCGATCACATCGTGGTGGTCTATGCCAACACTTCCGCGGCGGTCAAGGCGCGGGCGGACTGGGTGGTCACTTCCAGCATCGCGCTGGAGATCGTCGAGCACCTGGACAGCCAGGGTCACAAGATCATCTGGGGCCCTGACCGTCACCTGGGAGCCTATATCGAGAAGAAGACGGGGGCCGAGATGCTGCGCTGGCAGGGCCACTGCATCGTCCACGACGAATTCAAGGCCCGCGCCCTGCGCGAGCTGAAGGAGCAGAATCCGGATGCCGCCGTGCTGGTGCACCCGGAATCGCCCGCCTCGGTGATCGAACTGGCCGATGCGGTTGGATCCACCAGCCAGCTGATCAAGGCGGCCAGGGAGTTGCCCCAGCAGAAGCTCATCGTGGCGACCGATCGCGGCATCTTCTACAAGATGCAGCAGGCCTGCCCGGAGAAGGAGATGGTGGAAGCGCCGACCGGTGGCGATGGTGCCACCTGCCGCAGCTGTGCCCACTGCCCCTGGATGGCGATGAACGGTCTGGTGGCCATCAAGTCGGCCCTGACCGACGGCGCCGAGCGCCACGAGATCCATGTGGATGAGGCACTGCGGGTGAAGGCTCTGATCCCGCTCGACCGCATGCTTGACTTCGCCGCCGAGCTCAAGCTCAAGACCCAGGGCAATGCCTGACAGGGGTGGTGAAGAGATGCAAGGAGGGCTCCCGCGGGAGCCCTTTTTATTTATCTGAACCTCATCCGGCTCAGATAATCACGGTGGAGAAGCTGTGCTCCTCGTCGGGGGCGACGATCACGCCTGTCTCGCTGGCGATGGCCGCCTCGACGCACAGCATGGTGCGATAGCCGTCATCACTCATGTCGGCCATGGCACTCGCACCTCCCAGCCAGGGGGTCCAGACCACCACGCTGTCGTGGTTGCCGCTGACCACCCGGGTCTGACGCTCGCCATCCTGAATGCTGACCTGGGCATCTGGCTGCCAGTAGACCCGATCCAGCGGGCCGTTCAGGGTCAAAGCGCCCTGCTGCTGGCCATTCTGGCCGGTCAGCTTGTCGGCATAGGGCTCGCCAAGGCCGCTGACGCTCACTGCCTCCGGCGCGCTTATCTGCAGGTAGGTGTGCAGGGCACCGCCGTAGACGAGGGGCTCTTTACTTGTGTTGCGGGTAGTCAGTACCAGGGCCAGCTCCTTGCCCACCAGCACATCCAGCTCCAGCTCGAAGGCGTGAGGCCAGAGCTGACGAGTGGCCTCGTTGTCACGCAGAGACAGATGGACGAGCGTACCGTCGCCGTGATCGGAGACGCCGTCCAGCGTCCACAGGCTGGTGCGGGCAAAGCCGTGGGAGGGCTTGCCGCTGCCGACGCGGGCCGGCGCCGGGCCGAACCAGGGCCAGCAGAGAGGAATGCCGCCGCGAATGGGCTTGCTGCCATCCAGCACAGCCATGTCGCTGAGCCAGATGGAGGCGGGTTCATCATGGCGCTGATAGCTCAGTACGTGGGCGCCAAACAGGCTGATTTGTGCCCTGGCGTAGCCGTTGTCGATGGTCAGCAGCGGCTGGCCTGCCGGGTGGTGGCTGAGGGTACAGTGGGCAGTCAGAGTGCGTGTCGGTTGCATGAGGACTCCTGTGCTCGCGCACATTCAGAAGAGAAGGGTGGAATAATCCCGGTCCAGAATACAAAAAGGCGGCCCATGGCCGCCTTTTTCAAGCTACTTGATTGCTTATCCCAAATTACTTGGAGATGTGAGCGATCAGGTCCAGAACCTTGCTGGAGTAGCCCATTTCGTTGTCGTACCAGGATACAACTTTAACGAACTTGTCGGTCAGCTGGATACCAGCCTTGGCGTCGAACACGGAGGTCTGACGCTCGCCCAGGAAGTCGGTGGAAACCACTTCGTCTTCGGTGTAGCCCAGCACGCCCTTCATGGCGCCTTCGGAAGCAGCTTTCATCGCTTCGCAGATTTCTGCGTAGGTGGCAGCTTTCTTCAGGTTGACGGTCAGGTCAACTACGGATACGTCCGGAGTCGGAACACGGAAAGCCATACCGGTCAGCAGGCCTTTCAGTTCCGGGATAACCACGCCAACAGCCTTGGCAGCACCGGTAGAGGACGGGATGATGTTCTGAGCCGCGCCGCGGCCACCGCGCCAGTCTTTGGCAGACGGACCATCAACGGTCTTCTGGGTAGCAGTGGTAGCGTGAACGGTGGTCATCAGACCGGATTCGATACCGAAGGTGTCGTTCAGTACTTTGGCGATCGGAGCCAGGCAGTTGGTGGTGCAGGAAGCGTTGGAAACGATGTCCTGGCCAGCATAGGTAGCGTGGTTAACGCCCATTACGAACATCGGGGTAGCGTCTTTGGACGGACCGGTCAGTACAACTTTCTTGGCGCCGGCAGCGATGTGCTTGCGAGCGGTCTCGTCGGTCAGGAACAGACCGGTAGCTTCGGCAACAACGTCAACACCGATGGCATCCCATTTCAGGTTGGCCGGGTCACGTTCAGCGGTAACACGTACGGTTTTGCCGTTGACAACCAGGTTGCCGTCTTTGACTTCAACGGTGCCCTTGAAGCGGCCGTGAGTGGAGTCGTACTTCAGCATGTAAGCCATGTAGTCAACGTCGATCAGATCGTTGATACCAACAACTTCGATGTCGTTGCGCTCGCAAGCCAGACGGAAGACGAAGCGACCGATGCGGCCAAAACCGTTAATACCTACTTTGATAGTCATAATTGGTTACCTAACTGTTCAGTAGTCAAAGAAAATTCCGCTTGTAAATTTACTAGAACTCCCCCGCGAGTCAACCAACAATCTGTCTGAAATTGCGCTATATCATGAAAAACTGTGAAATTTATTTTCTGTTTATGTAACTGACTACCAGCTTTTGGCGAAATAACTATCGATGGGACCGGCGTGGCAGTTATCAACAATAGTGCCTACTCGGTCACACAACCAGCCAGACAGATGTGTAAAAATGTGCGCGGTTTAGCATGGCCCATAGAGCCACTGTTCAAGTACCACCCATAAAAATTAATCAAAATAGTATAGATAGAATCCACAGCGGGAATTCTCAAACTATGACCACCCTGATTGAACAGCTGGCTGCCGCTAAAGGTATCGCCAGCGAGTATGTTGATGCCTGGGGCCACCCGGCTCAGGTATCCGAAGAGAGCAAGGCCGCCATGCTGGGCGCCATGGGTTACCGCGTCGATGACGAGGCGGCCCTGACCGAGCAGCTTGAGCAGGAACACCGCCAGCACTGGCTGCGTGCGCTGGATCCCGTGATGGTGGTCCGCAGCGGCGAGCCCATTACCCTCGAAGTCCGTCTGCCCATCGAATTCGTCAACGACGCCCTCACCTGGCAGCTCAAGCTGGAGCAGGGCGGCCTGTTGTCCGGTCAGCTTACCCCCATCGACGGTGAGCTGGTCGGCGTGGCCGAATTCGAAGAGATGGAGTGCCAGGCCTATCGCGTGGCCCTGGATGTGCAGCCCGAGCTGGGTTATCACGATCTGCTCCTGCTGGAGGAGGGCAACGACGAGCCGCTCGCCAGCATGCGCCTCATCGTCGCGCCCATGGCATGCTACAAGCAGCCTCCCATCGCCAATGGCCGCAAGGTGTGGGGCCCGAGCGTGCAGCTCTACTGCCTGCGCAGCCGCCACAACTGGGGCATCGGCGATTTCAGCGATCTGGGTCAGCTGGTCGAGAAGATGGCCGCCTGGGGCGCCCACTTCGTCGGCCTCAACCCGATCCATGCCCTCTATCCGGCCAACCCGGAGAGCGCCAGCCCTTACAGCCCCTCGTCCCGACGCTGGCTCAACGTGGCCTACATCGATGTGGAGGCCGTGCCCGAATTCCAAGGGAACGCAGGTCTCAAGGCGGAAGTGGCAAGCCCCGCCTTCCAGCAGCATCTGAGCGAGCTGCGTGCCAAGGGCAACGTGGATTACACCGGCGTCATCGAGACCAAACTCGGCATGCTGCGCCAGGTGTTCGATCAGGCCAGCTTGAGTGCCGAGCGTCAGGCCGCCTTCGATACATTCGTTGCCGCCGGCGGCGACAGCCTGCAACAACAGGCCGCCTTCGATGCCCTGCAAGCCCACTTCTATGCCAAGGGCGAGAATGCCTGGGGCTGGCCGGTGTGGCCGGAGCCGTTTCGCGACTATCACAATCCTGAAGTGGCGGCCTGGATGGCCGAGCACAGTCAGGATGTGAATTTCTACCTCTATCTGCAGTTCCTGGCCGACGAGCAGCTGGCCCGGGCCGACGCCCGTGCCAAGGCGGCGGGCATGGTGATGGGGATCTACCGCGATCTGGCGGTGGGCGTCTCCGAAGGTTCCACCGAGATCTGGGCCAACCGGGATCTCTACTGCCCGAAAGCCTCGGTCGGTGCGCCGCCCGATATCCTGGGCCCGCTCGGTCAGAACTGGGGTCTGCCCCCCATGAACCCGAACCAGCTGTTCGAGGCGGCCTACCAGCCCATGGTGGATCTGTTCCGTGCCAACATGCGCTCCTGCGGCGCGCTGCGTATCGACCACGTGATGGCCTTGTTGCGCCTGTGGTGGGTGCCGCCCGGAGAGTCGGCCGCCAAAGGCGCCTACATCTACTATCCGGTCAACGATCTGCTTGGCATCCTGGCCCTCGAGTCCCACCGCAATCAGTGTCTGCTGATCGGCGAGGATCTCGGTACCGTGCCGGAGGGGATCGACGTGACCCTGAAGGAGAACGGCGTCCACTCCTACAAGGTGTTCTTCTTTGAGCGCTCCAAGGACGATGGTGGCTTCATCTCCCCGGCGCACTATGCCGAGCAGGCGATGTCGGCGCTGACCACCCACGACATGCCGACCCTCAAGGGCTTCTGGCATTGTGACGATCTGGCGCTGGGGCGCGAGCTGGGCTTGTATCCAGATGAAGACGTACTCAAGACCCTGTATGCTGATCGCCACCAGGCCAAGCAGCGCATTCTCGACAGCCTGCACGGCCACGGGGTGATCTCCGGCAACATCAGCCACGACGTGAACTGGGTTGGCATGAACACCGAGCTCAACCACGGTCTGCAACTGCACATGTCTCGCGGCAGCTGCGCCCTGTTCAGCACCCAGCTGGAGGATTGGCTGGAGATGGACAAGCCGGTCAACGTGCCTGGCACCAGTTACGAGTACCCGAACTGGCGCCGCAAGCTCTCCACCGATCTGGAGGATATTTTTGCCAATGAGGCGCTCAAGGCGCTGGCAGGCAAGATGAGCCAGGCCCGTGACGAGGCCAGTCGTTGAGCCACTGCCGACAAAACGTGACTCACTTACATCCGCTTCGGCCCAGGCCGGAGCGGATGCTCAGCTATGAAAGGAAATCTCGATGCTCGTTGAACGTTTGGTTGCAGCCCGCTGTTCCGATCCCTTCTCCCACTTAGGCCTGCAGGCCAATCCGGATGGGCCCGGCCTCAAGCTGACCGTCTGGTTACCCGATGCCCAGGCCGTAAGGGTCAGGGATCTCAAGTCGGGCAAGATTGTTGCCACCCTGGCGCCCACCGATGATTCGGGCCTCTTTGAAACTGTTTTCACCCGCCGTAAAAATCCCTTCCCCTACCAGTTGCTTGCCGACTACCCAGATACCACCGTCGAGGTCATCGATCCTTATCAGTTCCAGGATGCGGGCTGGGCCGGGTTGGCGGAGCTCACCTACCAGCCGGAAAACCTCTACCACACGCTCGGTGCCCAGCTGCGCACCGTGGAGCATCTGGACCAGCGAGTGGAAGGGGTGCGCTTTGCGGTCTATGCGCCGAGCGCCACCGCGGTGAGCCTGATCGGCGATTTCAACTTCTGGGATGGCCGTCGTCACCCGATGCAGCGCAGCCAGTGCGGTCACTGGGTGCTGTTCGTGCCGGGCCTCAAGGCGGGGGATCGCTACAAGTTCGAACTGAAAGACCCCATGGGCAACCGGCTGCCGCACAAGAGCGACCCGGTGGGTTTCTACTGCGAGCAGTACCCCTCGTTCGCCTCCGTGGTCTATGACCACTACCAGTACCAGTGGCAGGATGCCGCCTGGCGCGAGAGCCAGCTGAACGACAAGCGGGAGCAGCCGCTCTCCATCTACGAGCTGCACGTCGGCTCCTGGAAGCGCCACCCCAACGGTGACAGCCTGAGCTGGCGCGAGCTGGCGGTGGAGCTGGTCGATTACGTCAAAGAGATGGAATACACCCACATCGAGCTGCTGCCGGTCTCCGAGCATCCGTTCAGCGGCTCCTGGGGCTACCAGCCGGTGGGCATGTTCTCTCCCACCAGCCGCTACGGCACGGCTGATGATTTCAAATACTTCGTGGATCAGTGCCACCAGGCCGGGATCGGCGTGATTCTGGATTGGGTGCCCGCCCACTTCCCGTCCGATGCCCACGGGCTGGCCCGCTTCGACGGCACTCCGCTCTACGAGTACGAGGATCCGCGCCGTGGCTGGCACCCAGACTGGAACTCCTACATCTATGACTTCGGTCGCAACACGGTGCGCCAGTTCCTGGTGGCCAGCGCCCTGTTCTGGCTCGACAAGTTCCATGTTGACGGCCTGCGGGTGGATGCGGTGGCCTCCATGCTCTATCTGGACTATTCCCGCAACGAGGGGGAGTGGGTACCCAACGTCGATGGCGGCAACCACAACTACGAGGCGATCAGCCTGCTCAAGTGGACCAACGAGGAGGTGTACGGCAAGTACCCCCACGCCATGACCATCGCCGAGGAGTCCACCGCTTTTGCCGGGGTCTCCCGTCCCACCTTCCTGGGCGGTCTGGGTTTTGGCTTCAAGTGGAATATGGGCTGGATGCACGATACCCTCACCTACATGCAGAAGGAGCCCATTCACCGTCGCTACCATCACAACGACATGACCTTCTCCATGGTGTACCACTATGACGAGAACTTCATTCTGTCGCTCTCCCACGACGAGGTGGTGCACGGCAAGCACTCCATGCTCTACAAGATGCCGGGGGACGAGTGGCAGCAGGCGGCCAACCTGCGCGCCTACATGGGCTTCATGTATGCTCATCCCGGCAAGAAGCTCAACTTCATGGGCACCGAGATCGCCCAGAGCAACGAGTGGAATCACGATGCCCAGCTGCCCTGGCACCTGCTGCAGTATCCCAAGCATGGCGGCCAGCAGCGGCTGATCCACGACCTCAACCACCTCTACCGTCATGAAGCTGCCTTGTATCAGGCGGACTATGAGCAGAACGGCTTCCGCTGGCTGGATCACAACGACGCCGACAACAGCATCTTCGCCTGGTTGCGGGCCGACAAGCAGGGAGCCAACCCGCTGGTGGTGGCCTGCAACTTCACCCCGGTGCCGCGTATCGGTTATCGTCTCGGGGTGCCTGCGGCCGGTCACTACCGGGTGGTGCTCAACACCGACAGCGAGCATTACTGGGGCAGCAACTATGATGTGGGTCTGGTCTTTGTCGCCGAGCCGACCCCCTGGCAGGGGATGGCGCACAGCATAGTGCTGGACTTGCCGCCGCTCGCAACCTTGTTCATCAAACAGGAGCCTTGATGTTTGCAATGGAAAAGGGGCAGGACTACCCGCTGGGAGTGCTGCTCGACAAGACGGGTTGTCACTTCTGCGTCTGGGCGCCGCAATCGGACAAGGTGGAGCTCTGCCTGTTCGACGAGCAGGAGCGGGAGCTGGCTCGTCTCGAGCTGCCCGGCCGGCGCGGCCAGTACCGCTTCGGCTATGTGCGCGGGGTTAGGGCCGGCCAGCGTTACGGCTACCGGGTGCACGGCATCTCCCAGGAGGGGATGCTGTTCGACCCGGACAAGCTGCTGATCGACCCCTATGCCAAGGCACTCAGCCGCCCCACCTATTGGGACGATGCCCTCTATCAGGGGGACAGCGCGGCCATGGTGGCCAAATCGGTGGTGGTGGATGATGCCTTCGACTGGCAGGGGGTGGGCAAGCCCGCCATCGAGCCAGCCCGCACCGTCATCTACGAGGCCCACGTCAAGGGCCTCACCCGCCAGCATCAGGGGGTGCCGAGCGAGCTGCGCGGCACCTATCTGGGGATCTGCCACCCGCTCATCATCGAACATCTCAAGTCCCTCGGCGTTAGCGCGGTGCAGCTGATGCCGGTGGCGGCCTTCATGTCCGAGCCCAGGCTCGAGCAGCTGGGGCTCACCAACTACTGGGGTTACAACCCCATCGCCTTCTTCGCCCCCGAGCCGCGCTATGCGGCGCAGGAGGCGGTGACCGAGTTCAAGACCATGGTGCGCGAGCTGCACAGAGCCGGGCTCGAGGTGATCCTGGACGTGGTCTACAACCACACCGCGGAGGCGGGCTTCGACGGTCCAGTGCTCTCCTTCAAGGGCTTTGACAACGCCGGTTACTACGCCTTCGAGGCGGGGGCCCACGGCCCCGATTACACTCGCCACGCCAACGTCACCGGTTGCGGCAACAGCGTCAATCTGGATCACCCCAACAGCCTGCGGCTGGTGCTCGATGCCCTGCGCTACTGGGTCACCGAGATGCAGGTGGACGGCTTTCGCTTCGATCTGGCGGTTACCCTGGCGCGGGAGGCGGGGGAGTTTGACCCCATGGGGGCCTTCTTCAAGGCCATGATGGCGGATCCCGTGCTGGCGCGAGTCAAGCTCATCGCCGAACCCTGGGATATCGGCCCCTTCGGTTATCGCCTCGGCCAGTTTCCGAGCCAGTGGCTGGAGATCAACGACCGCTACCGCGACACGGTTCGCGCCTTCTGGCGCGGCGATGCGGGCAAGATGGGGGACTTTGCCACCCGGCTGGTGGGGTCACGGGATCTGTTCCCGAAGAACTGGCGCTCCCCCCATACCAGCGTCAACTACCTCTGCTATCACGACGGCTTCACCCTGGAGGATCTGGTCTCCTACAACCAGCGCCACAACCAGGCCAACGGCGAGGACAACCGGGACGGCCACGGCAACAACCTCTCCTGCAACCACGGCGTCGAGGGGCCGACGCTCGACCCCAGGGTGAACAACCTGCGCCAGCAGCAGAAGCGTAATCTGATCGCCACCCTGCTGCTGTCACAAGGGACACCGCACTTCCTCGCCGGCGACGAGATGGGCCGCAGCCAGCTCGGCAACAACAACGCCTACTGCCAGGACAACCAGATCAGCTGGGTCAACTGGCAGTGGCGACCGGAGGACGAGCGGCTGCTCGCCTTCACCCAGCAGATGATGGCGCTGCGGGCGGAGTCCACCGTCTTCTCCAACCTGCAGCTGAGCGACGACAGCTGGAATGGCGCCCCCAGCAGCTGCCACCAGGTCAACTGGTATCACCCGGATGGCCATCAGCTCACCGATCAGGACTGGCACGCCCCCATGGGGCAGGCTTTTGCCATGGATATAGGGATGATTGGTTGCGGCGGGGAGCGCTGGTTCGTGCTGTTCAACGCCAGCGACTACGACATCCAGTTCCGCCTGCCGCCGCCGGGGGATGGCATGGAGTGGATCCAGACCATTGACACCGCCACCAATGACGGCTTGCCGTTCCTGCCCGACGACATCAAGCGGCAGGTGGCGGTGGGCCGGGCCCACTCCCTCAAGCTGCTGGAGCGGGTAGCCCTGAGTGCGGTGGCGCTGGCGGAGGAAGAGGCGCTGGCCACTGCGGATGTTGCCGCCGTGTTGCCAACGGGATCACAGTTCCCGCTGGCGGGGTAGAGTGCGGCGCCCTGACTGGGTATGCTGGGCACCGTTATTCACGGCAAGGAGTCAGTATGAGCGGCAACACCCCCAACCCCGAGCAGTGGCGCAAGCAGTTGAGCGCCGAGCAGTATCACGTCTGCTGGGAGAAGGGCACGGAGCGTCCCTACAGCGGCGCCCTGCTCCACAACCGCAAGAGCGGCGACTACCTGTGCGTCTGCTGCAAGCAGGTGCTGTTTCACTCGGATGCCAAGTTTGATTCGGGCTGCGGCTGGCCCTCGTTCGATCGGGCCATCGACGGGACCGTGACCTACACAGAGGACAACAGCCACGGCATGAAACGGGTGGAGATCACCTGCAGCCAGTGCGGCTCCCACCTCGGTCACGTCTTCCCGGACGGGCCGACCGAGACCGGCCAGCGCTACTGCGTCAACAGCCTGAGCCTGGATTTCGATCCCGAGCCCTGAGCCTGGCGATAGACATGCATGCAAAAACGGCCCCCTGCCTTGGCAGGGGGCCGTTTCTTTGTGGTCGCCGCCAGGGTCGCTCAGGCCAGCAGCAGGGTGGCGCCCATCAACAGGGTCGCCAGCGCCAGAATGGGCAGCCTGAGTGCCCGCAGCAGGTAGAAGCCGACGGCGGCCAGCGCCAGATCGGTGGGGGCCAGCACGGCGCTCTGCCAGACCGGCTGATAGAGTGCCGCCAGCAGCAGACCCACCACGGCGGCGTTGATGCCGGCTACGGCGCCGGCGAGGCGAGGGTGGGCCAGCCAGCTCTGCCAGCAGGGGCCCATGGCCCACAGCAGCAGAAAACCGGGCAGAAACAGCGCCAGGGTCGCCAGCAGAGCGCCGCCCAACGGGGTGGCCGGCAGCAACTGGGCGCCGAGATAGGTCGCCAGGGTGAACATGGGACCGGGCACCAGCTGGGCCAGGCTGTAGCCGGTCAGGAGCTGCTGCTGGCTGAGGCTGTGCCCCGCGCTCTCCGCCAGCAGGGGCAGCACCACGTGGCCGCCGCCAAACACCAGGCTGCCGGCCCGGTAGAAGTCGGCGACCAGCTGGCCGACGGAGCCCCCCAGCAGCGGCAGGCCGACAAACAGCAGGGCGAACAGCAGCAGGGTGGGCCAGTGGGGTCGGCTCACAGCGCCGGCAGACGACAAGGGAGTGCCGCTTTGGTCTGCCTGGCGGGCACAGAGCAGGGCGGCGCCCGCCAGCATGACGAGCTGGGTGAGCAGGCCGGGTTGCCACCAGAGGGCAGCCGCAGTGGCGACCATGATCCCCTGATTGCGCGTTGTCTTGCAGAACTGGCGGCTCATGGTGAGCACCGCATCGGCCACCACCACCAGCGCCAGCAGCTTGAGGCCGTGCAGGGCGGCATCGAGCCAGACGTTGTTGCCGAGCTGGCCGAGACCAATGGCGGCGGCCAGCAACAACAGGAAGGAGGGGAGGGTGAAGCCGGCGAAGGCAGCCAGCGCTCCGCCAAGCCCGGCCCGCTGGCGACCGATGGCAAAGCCGAGCTGGCTGGAGGCGGGGCCCGGCAGCAGCTGGCAGAGGGCCAGCAACTGGGCGAATTCGGCCTGGGTCAGCCAGCCCCGCCGCTCGACAAAGGTGCGCTGGAAGTAGCCGATATGGGCGGCCGGCCCGCCAAAACTGACACAGCCCAACCACAGAAATTGCATGAATACCTGTCCCACCTCGTCGCTCTCCTCGCGCATTTCATCAGACGGTGGAGATGATATGACAGGGCGATGACTTTTTTATGACAAATCAGGGGGCTGCTGGTAGGTAGCCGCGCCTTGCAGCCAGCAGGCGATGGCTTATGAGGCCGGCTGGCTCGAGGTCGGCAGGTAGCAACGATTCGCCAGCCAGCAGACGATGGCTTATGGGGCCGGCTGGCTCGAGGTCGGCAGGTGGTAACGATTCGCCAGCCAGCAGGCGATGGTTTATGGGGCCGGCTGGCTCGAGGTTGGCAGGTAGCAACGATTCGCCAGCCAGCAGACGATGGCTTATGGGGCCGGCTGGCTCGGGGTCGGCAGGTAGCAACGGCCAGCAAGCCAGCAGGCGATAGCTTATGGGGCCGGCTAGCTCGAGGTTGGCAGGTAGCAACGATTCGCCAACCAGCAGGCGATGGTTTATGGGGCCGGCTGGCTCGAGGTCGGCAGGTAGCAACGATTTGCCAGCCAGCAGGCGATGGACTGGCGGCTGGCATCGAAGTGAGGCTCTGGCAGATTGCGTGGGTCGCACCAGACCCAGCCTTCGCACTTCTCCGGCTCCAGCAGCTGGGGCTCTCCCTCTACCTCGGCCAGCAGGGTGACCGAGACATAGTGCAGGCCGCTCTCGCGCCAGGTCTCCAGGTTGTTGGTGACGGCGATGACGCTGGGGTTGCTGATCCGAAAACCCGTCTCCTCGGCCACTTCCCGGATCGCTGCCGATTCGAACGTCTCTCCCAGCTCCAGATGGCCGCCGGCAATGGACCAGTAGGGGGCGTGGCTCCCCTTGCGCTTGCCAAGCAGCACCTGGCCCTGGCGGTTGGTCAGTATCACGCCGACACCGACGCGGGGATAGGGAGTTGACATAAGAAGGGCTCCTTGCAGGGATGACGCGGGACAAGCAGGGAACCCATGAGCGGCTCCTTGCACAAACGGCGAATTGCACCATAAAAAACGGGCCCACCTTAGGTCGGATGGGCCCGTCATGCAAGCAGTCTGCGGCGTCAGGCGCCAGAGCTGCGGATCACCCCAGCTTGACCAGCATCTTGCCGGTGTTGCGCCCTTCGAACAGCCCGATGAAGGCCTGCGGCATGCTGGCGAGCCCCTGATAGACAGTCTCTTCGGCCTGCAGGGTGCCGGCGTCGAAGGCCGGGGTCACCTCGGCCAGAAACTCGCCGTAGTGCTGCCAGTGATCGAACACGATCAGCCCCTGCATGGTGAGGCGCTTGCGGATCACCTGGGAGAGGTTGCGCGGCCCGCTCGCCTCGCTCTGGCCGTTGTACTGCTCGATGAGCCCGCACATCACGATGCGGCCGTGCACCACCATGTGATTGAAGGCGGCGTCCAGCATGGCACCCCCCACGTTCTCGAAGTAGACATGGATCCCGTCCGGCGCCAGCCGGGCCAGCTCGGCATCGAGATCCGGGGTCTCACGGTAGTTGATCACCTCGTCGGCCCCCAGGCTCTTGAGGTAGGCCACCTTGTCGGCAGATCCGGTGGAGCCGATGACGCGGGCCCCCGCCCGTTTGGCAAGCTGCACCACCATGGAGCCGACGGCGCCGGAGGCGGCCGACACCAGCACGGTTTCACCGGCCTGCAGTTTGGCGATGCGGTTGAGCCCGGTCCAGGCGGTCATGCCCGGCATGCCGAGGGCGCCGAGAAAGCGCTGGGGCGGCAGGCGGGTGTCGGGCAGTCTGGTCAGCTGAGCGCCGTTGGCGACGAAGCGATCGCGCCAGCCCAGCATACTGCTCACCCGGTCGCCCACCGCGAAATCCGGGTGACGCGAGGCTTCCACCACGCCGATGGCGCCGCCATCGAGGGGGCCATTGAGGGGGAAGGGGGGCACATAGCTCTTGGCCTCGCTCATGCGACCACGCATGTAGGGATCCACCGACAGCCACTGGTTGGCGACCTGTACCTCGCCCTCCTGCAAGGGGGGCAGCGGCACCTCGACCAGGGAGAAATCGGCGGCGGCGGGCAGGCCGACCGGGCGGCGCAGCAGTTGGATTTGATGGCTGGTGGCATTCATGGCGGTTCTCCCGTTGGATCTGGTGCAAGCCTCGCCGGAGACGGGCCGGGCCCTGTGTGTCGGCGGCGCTGGATGATTTTGTTTGCGTGCAAACTAAAATCAGGTTAATCCTGAAACGGAGGGCTGACAACTGTTTTGTGTGCAAATTATTCAGCCCCTCATGCTCCTGGGGTATACTGGCCCCAGTCGTCAGCGAGGTGCCCCATGAGTGAATTGAAAAAGCAGGTCTGTTTTGCCCTCTACAGCGCCTCCAATGCCGTGATGCGGGCCTACCGACCGCTGCTGGACAAGCTGGATCTCACCTACACCCAGTATCTGGTGATGCTGTCGCTGTGGGCGCGGGACGAGGTCAGCCTCAAGGAGATAGGCCAGGAGACCGGGCTGGATGCGGGGACCCTGACCCCCATCGTCAAGCGGCTGGAGAGCAAGGGCTGGCTGACCCGCACCGTCTCCCGCGAGGATGAGCGGCAAAAATGCATTCGTCTGACCGAGGCGGGCCGCCAGTTGCAGCAGGAGGTGCAGGGCTGCTGTCTGGCGGACAACTTGCGCAATCAGGTGGATCTGGCCGATGCTGAACTGGCCCAGCTCAAGCAGCTCTGCGATCGCATCTCGGCCCAGCTGGGGCGTTGAGTTCGACCGACCATCCGTCTGAGGAGCCCTCCATGAGAATCTTGTTGCCCCTGTTTGCCCTGCTGCTGGGTGCCTGCAGCACCAGTTCCCACTCCCCGTCGATGGCCATCGACGATGCCGATGCCTGGCAGGCGATCTGCAAGGATGGCACCCGGGTGCGGGCCGTGGTGGAGGAGGGGATCTGTGCGGATCATCGCGGTGTTGCCATGTGGACGAATAAGCCAAGGGCCGCACGGATGGCAGAGGAAGCCGCCAAATAGTGTGATCCAGACGCCATAAAATGACACGACCGGCCGACTGGCCGGTTTTTTTCGCGATCCCGTCGGCACTTTGCCACCTTGTTCATGGTGCGCTCAGTTTTCTCTTCCCATACTGGCCCTACAGTTCCAAAAGAGGAGAGACGAGATGCAATCATCGTTGGTTGGGCTCTCCATTCTGTGGGGGCTGGCCAGTTTTGGTGTTCAGGGGGATTTCATCGAGAGCCGTGATTCCGTTGCGCCATCCTGGCAAGCCGAGTCCAGAGTGGAGATGGAAGGTTATCTGATCGAGTCGCTGGGGGAGGATCGCTGGCTGTTCGACAACGGCAGCGAGAGTCTGCTGGTCTCCCTGCCCCAGGGGCAGTGGGTGCCGACCGGCGAGCGGCTGCGGGTCAGCGGTGAGCCGCAGCAGGAGCAGGCCGGCTGGCTCCTGCAGGTGCAGGACGTGAGCCAGGTGGCGGTCTGAGTACCAGCCTGCTCCAGCAGTTTGAACATGTAAAAAGAGGAGACCCTTGGGCCTCCTCTTTTTGATCTCGCGCTGATCTGGGCGGCCGACGCTCAACCCAGGTGGTTGAGCGGCAGCGCCGTCTTGTGCTTGATCCGGCGCAGCACGAAGCTGGATCGCACCCCGGTCACCCCCGGGATGTGGGTCAGCTTGTCCAGCAGGAAGTGCTGATAGTGCTCCATGTCCCGCACCACCACCTTGAGCTGGTAGTCGGCGTCGTTGCCGGTGATGAGGTCGCACTCCAGCACCTCCGGCAGTTCGCTGATGGCCCGATCGAAATTCTCGAACCGCTCCGGGGTATGCCGGTCCATGGAGATATGAATGTAGGCGGTGAGGGTCAGCCCCAGCTGGCGAGCGTTGAGCAGGGTGACGTGGGTGTCGATGAGACCGGCATCTTCCAGCGCCTTGACCCGGCGGGAGCAGGGGGAGGGGGAGAGCCCGACCAGCTCGGCCAGCTCCAGGTTGCTGATGCGGCCATTCTCCTGCATCAACTCCAGAATATGCCTGTCAATGCGATCAAGTTTCAGCATTCTCCGTTCCTCGTTGCAATTACTAATTCACTTTTCCTAGATTAAGGGTGAACTATTGCAAAAACAACTGAAAATACATGCTACTTCGCAACCACTCACCGTGCCGGCAGGGGTACCATGGTTACATCTTCCGGTGGCAAGACAGAAACCCAACCCGGTCTCTGTGGTGAAGGACCTTACCGGGTCAAGAGCCCCATCAGCCGTCTCACCTTATCGGGCAACGACGGGCTGGAACGAGAGCATCCCCTCCCCGAAGGCAACAAAGCAGGCATCCCGGCGCCTGCTTTGTTGTTTTTGTGCGCGGCGTTCAGCCCTGCTGCGGCTTGATGCGATAGAGGCAGCGGTGATCCCCCTCCAGCAGATACTGTTCCCGCTCCACCTCGGCCGGCGCCAGTAACCGGCGAAACAGCGCCAGCTCGCTGCGACAAAAGCCCCGGCAGGCGCTCGCCGCCGCGCAGATGGGGCAGTGACTCTCCCACAGCAGCCAGCTGCCATCCTCCTCCTGACGCAAGTCAGCCATATAGCCTTCCCGGCAGCGCAGCTCCTTGAGCCTGGCCAGCCGGTCGGCCAGCGCCGGCTGGTTCAGCTCGGCCTGATAGCGGGCCAGCTGCTGCTGTTCCCGCTGGTCGATCAGCCGCTCCATGCCCACCGCGCCAAACAGCTGCTGGATGTTGTCGATAAGCTGCAGGGTCAGCTCGCTGTGGCTGTCGGGGAAGCGCTGCCAGGCCTGCTCGGTGAGGTGCCACAGCCGCACCGGTCGACCGCGCCCGCGGGCCTCGTCGTTGAAACTCACCCAGCCGTCGGCCTCCATCGTCATCAGGTGCTGGCGGGCGCCCATGGAGGTCATCTGCAGCTGCTCTCCAAGCTCGGCGGCACTCTGGGGGCCTTTGGTCTTCAACAGGTGCAGTATCTTGTCGGTGCTGGCATTCATGGGGCGGCTCTCGTGATCGGCTGGCACGCCAGAGGGGTGGCGCTCAGGTACCCATTATGGGGAGAGGGATTTCTTTAATCAACAATTCGCTTTACTTAATCCCGTTCACTGGCCAACATAAATAAACCAATAACTTTATTTAATGAGGCGAAGATGGAGAGGAGCAAGGGACAGGCCAGCTTGTGGGTATTGGTGATGACGGTGACGCTGGCGGTGGCGGGCTTCAGCCTGCCATCCCCGGTGCTGGCGCCGCTGTTGCTGGATCCGGCCCAGGGCATGTTGACGCCTGAAGCGTCGGACTGGAGCCGCAAGGTGTGGCTGGGGGTCATCATGGGGCTCTATCCGTTGTTCCAGCTGGTGGGTTCCCCCTGGCTGGGCCGTCTCTCCGATCGCCATGGCCGCAAGCCGGTGCTGACCCTCTGTCTGGTGGGGGTGCTGGTGGGCTATGCCCTGATGGCGCTGGGGATCGCCTGGCGTTCCTTGCCACTGCTGTTGCTGAGCCGGGTGGTGGAGGGCTTCTTCAACGGCGACATCGCCATCGTGCAGGCCATGGCGGCCGACATGAGCACCGCCAAGACCAAGGCACGCAGCTTCGCCTGGATCAACATCGGCATGAACCTGGGCTGGGTGGTGGGCCCCATGATCGGCGGTTATGCCGCCGTGGTGTCCGGCGATTACAGCCTGGCGGCCTGGCTGGCGGTGGCCATGACCCTGGTCAACCTGCTGCTGGTGCTCTGGCTGCTGCCCAATCGGCCGGCAGCGGCCCGCAGTGAGCAGCCGGCACCGGCCCTCTCTTCCCGTCAACTGTTGCTGCAGCCGGTGCTGCTGCCCTACTTCGTGCTGACCCTGCTCAGCTACGGGGCGGTGCAGCTCTATTTCACCTACTTCAACGTCTGGCTGGTGGAGCGGCTGGCCTGGGATCCGGTGCAGCTGGCGCAGGCCGCCGTGCTGGTGAGCGTGCCCATGATCGCGGGATCCTGGCTGGGCTCCCGTCTGGCTCGTCATTGGCGCGGCAGCTCCCTCGGGATCGTCGGTCATCTGGTGATGGCGGCTGGCATGTTGCTCTTCATCCTGCCCAGCCACTGGTGGGGGCTGGCGCTCACCTTTATCCCGGTCGGCATCGGCATGAGCCTGGGGGAGCTGGCCACTTCGGTGGCCGTCTCCAACCGCAGCCACGCCGAGCAACAGGGGCAGGCGATGGGGCTCTATCGCGGACTGGCGGTGGGCAGCGAGATCCTGGCGGTGGCGGTCGGCAGTCTGGTGCTGCTGGCGGGCACCGAGTGGCCCTTCTATCTGGCGGCGCTGTGTGGTCTGCTCTGCGCAGCCGGCTTCTATGGCCTGCGCCGGGCGGCGGATCGGCGGCAGCGGTTCGACGCCCAGGTGGAAGCCGGCTGACGGGATCACAGAACGAGACGGAGGGGGCTGCCGGCGCTTGCATCGTGGCGCCGACTCTGGGACGGTATGGCTCTTTGCTTCGCTTGCCCGATCGCCTGGTGCTCCCCGTTATGCTCCGCCTTGGGCGGTGGTATTAATCGTTATTTGAACGCGGGTTGGTATAGCGTCGCATTCGTTTCGACATTTTGGAGGTGATATGAGTCGTTTTCAGGCCATTGCACTGGATATGGATGGCACTCTGCTGACCCGGGATCACAAGATCTCGTCCGCCACCCGGGCCGCACTGGCCCAGGCCCGCGCCCACGGCATCAAGGTGCTGCTGGTGACCGGGCGCCACTTCATGACAGCCCGCCCCTTCCATCACGAGCTGGCCCTCGACACCCCCATCATCTGCAGCAACGGCGCCTACCTCTATGATCCGGTGCAGGAGAGGATCCTGAGCGGGGATCCGCTGGCGGTGTCCCCCCTCGGCCGGCTGCTGGCCGAGGTGCAGGCGCACCAGATGGGGGCCCTGTTCCACCTGGACGAGGGGATCGGCTACCTCGGCTGCGAGGAGCATGTGACCCGGATGCGCCACTGGTCGGCGGCCCAACCGGATCATCTCAAGATCTCCCTGCTGCCGGCGGAGGATCTGGCGAGCTGGCTCAGCCGGCCGGTCTGGAAGCTGGAGCTGTTCAACCAGGATCCCGCCCTGCTCCATCACTTCATGGCAGAGGTGGTCGCGCAGCTGCCCTTCACCTGCGACTGGGCGGCGCCCTATGCGGTGGAGCTGGTGCAGCCCGGCTGCAGCAAGGGCAACCGGCTGGCCCAGTGGGCCGCGAGTGAAGGGATCGCGATGGAGAACGTGGTGGCGTTTGGCGACAACAACAACGACATCAGCATGTTCGAACAGGTGGGGCTGGCGGTGGCCATGGGCAATGCGGCGTCACAGATCCAGGCGCTGGCGGATCGGGTGACCGCCGATCACAACGAGGACGGCATCGCGCTGGCGCTGCAGCGCTGGGTTCTGCCCGCCTGAGGGGCAGAAACAGAGAGGGACAGAAACAGAAAGGGGCCCTGTCGGCCCCTTTTGGTTTGTCAGTTCCCGAAGGTGAACTGGATCACCCGATCCGGGAAGCGGATCCGGTTGTAGTCGCGGCGCAGCCCCTCGTAGTGCCGGATGGCGCGCTCGCGCTGGGCGCGGTAGTAGTCGCGCTGCTTGCTGTCGTTCTCGTTGCGGATCTGGCGCTCCAGCGTCTCGATGTCGCGCTCGGTCCGCTCCATCTCGCTCTTGAGATCGCTCAGCTGCTTCTCCACCAGGTACTCCTTGCGGCCGCGATCGTACTGGGTCAGGAAGCTGGCATCGTTGGGGCAGACCCCCAGGTACTCGGCGCCGGACTTGCCCTTGCTGTAGGCGAGCTCGGGAATGCAGTAGAGCTCCAGCCCCTTGGCATAGCCCCGTTTCCACTCCGCCTCGTCCACCTTGAGGCCGTATTCGCCGCAGGTCGAGACGTAGTCGCGGGTGGCGACCCGGGTCTTGCCCTGCTCGCCATCCTGATAACCCAGGTTGTACCAGCTCATGGTGCGGCACTCTTCTTTCGACAGCGAGCTGCAACCGGCGAGCAGGAAGGGCAGGGTCAGCAACAGGATCTTGGGGGACATGGACGACGGGCTCCGAGAGAGATGATGGGGGGCATTCTAGAGAGGATGCCGGGGCAGGACAAGGGTTGAAAAGCGGCGCCGGCCGACACCGTTTTTTGAGCGGTTTATCACTATTTGCGCAGGCTGGCGACGTGGCGGCCCGCGCCCTTTCCTTGTCGCCGGTCACGGGGTAAACTGCGCCATCTTTTAACTGGCACGTAACAAAAACAATGAAAGTCCTGACCGTCGATTACCGCTCGCCCGATGCGGCACAGCGCTTCACCGAATCCCTGCGGACCACCGGTTTCGGGGTGCTGACCAATCACCCCATCCCGAAAGAGCTGGTGCAGTCCATCTATGACAACTGGTATCGCTTCTTCATGAGCGAGCAGAAGCAGGATTTCCTGTTCAATCGCGAGACTCAGGACGGTTACTTCCCGCCGTCGGTGTCCGAAGTGGCCAAGGGCCACAGCCAGAAGGACATCAAGGAGTACTTCCACATCTACCCCTGGGGCCAGATGCCTGCCGAGCTGAAAGAGCAGGCGATGGAGTACTACCGCCTCGCCAACGACCTGGCGGCCGAGCTGCTGGGCTGGGTCGAGCAGTACACCCCGAGCGACATCGCCGCCCACTACAGCTGCCCGCTCTCCTCCATGATTGAAGAGAGCCAGAAGACCCTGCTGCGGGTGCTGCACTACCCGCCGTTCGACGGCACCGAAGAGCCGGGCGCCATCCGCGCCGCCGCCCACGAAGACATCAACCTGCTGACCATATTGCCCGCCGCCAACGAACCTGGCCTGCAGGTGAAGGGGTCCGACGGCGAGTGGATGGACGTGCCGTGCGATTTCGGCACTCTCATCATCAACATCGGCGACATGCTGCAGGAGGCCTCCCGCGGCTACTACCCCTCCACCACCCACCGCGTCATCAACCCGACCGGCGGCAGCGCCGCCAAGTCCCGCATCTCCCTGCCGCTGTTCCTCCATCCGCGGCCGGACGTGGTGCTCTCCGAGCGTCATACCGCCCACAGCTACCTGATGGAACGGCTGCGGGAGCTGGGGGTGATCTAGTCCCCGAACCGGGCTCACCACAGTGCCAAACCGGAGCAAAATTGCTCCGGTTTTTATTTGTTGGCAGGATTGCGCGTAAAATAGAATTTAATTGGGTAATGATGCCAATAACTCGCGTTTTATCCAGATAAGCGGCGTTGTGATTGCGCAGCCCCCCCCGTACTCTGAGCGTCATTTTGGGCCCCTTGTGGCGGGCCCCACGGTTGGAGTTCTTATGAAGCAGTCCCAATGGTCATCCCGGCTCGGTTATATCCTGGCCGCCGCCGGTTCAGCAGTCGGTCTCGGCGCTATCTGGAAGTTCCCCTATGTGACGGCCGCCAACGGCGGCGGCGCCTTCCTGCTGGTGTTTTTGCTGTTCAGCTTCACCCTGGGGGTGGCGGTGCTGATGGGGGAGACGCTGCTCGGCAGCCTGAGCCGGCGCGGGGTGGTGGGAGCCTTCGGTGAGCTGATGGGCAAGCGCTGGCGCTGGGTCGGTGCCATGGGGCTGCTCAGCAGCCTGCTCATCTACAGCTTCTACAGCGTGGTGGGCGGCTGGACCCTGGGCTACACCGGCATGGCGCTGGCGGGCAGCCTGCAGCACGGCGATGGCGCGGCCCTGACCGCCCGCTTCAACGACTATGTGGGGGATCCGCTGTGGCCGGTGCTGACCCACCTGCTGTTCGCCGGGCTCACCTGGTGGTTCGTGCAGGGGGGCGTGCAGAAGGGGGTGGAGCGCACCCTGCGCTGGATGATGCCAGCCCTCTTCATCATGATCCTGATGCTGGTGGCCTTTGGCCTCACCCTGCCCAATGCCATGGCCGGGGTACGCCACTTCCTGATGCCGGACTTCAGCAAGCTCGGCATGTCCGGCGTGCTCGATGCCATGGGGCTGGCGTTTTTCTCCCTCTCTATTGGTCTGGGCATCCACACCACCTATGGCGCCTATCTGCCCTCCAGCGAGGGGGTCGGCCGCTCCAGCCTCTGGGTGGTATTGCTGGCAAGCCTCATCGCCGTGCTGGCGGGCTTGATGATCTTCCCTGTGCTGGCGGCCACCGGCATCGATCCCGCCTCCGGCCCTGGTCTTACCTTCATGACCATGCCGGCGGTGTTCCAGCAGTTGCCGTTCGGCCAGGGGCTGGCGGTGGTGTTTTTCGCCCTGCTGGTGGTGGCGGCACTCTCGTCTGCCATCTCGCTGCTGGAGCATCTGCAGTGCTTCGTCAGCGAGAGTCTGGGCTGGTCACGACGGGCCGCCTGCAGCCTGATCACCGCGCTGGTGATGGCCAACGGCATTCCGGTCAGCCTGTCGTTCGGCCCCTGGGCGGACGTGACCCTGTTTGGCAAGAACATCTTCGAGCTGCTCGACTTCGTCACCTCCAACCTGATGATGCCGATGTTCGGGCTGGCGCTCACCCTGCTGCTGGGCTGGCGGCTCGGTCGCCAGGCGCTGCCCGCCGGCCTGGCCCTGCATTGGCACACCCTGCTGATGGGCTGCTGGCGCTGGCTGGCACCGCTGCTCATCGGCGGCATCCTGGTACGCGGGCTGGTATAACCGGTTCAGGGATGAAGAGGGGCCGGCGTCGCCTGTGGGTGGCGGGCCCGCACCTTGTCGACGGCGGCCTGCCAGCGGGCGATCACGGCGTCATCCTCGCTCTTCGAGAAGACGATGTAGAGCCAGTTCTCCTGCAGCAGCAGCCCGGAGTTCACCACGCTGCGGGGGGAGAACTTCATCTTGGCCAGGATGGCCGGCATGATCTGATCCCCCATGGGGAAGGCGTCTATCTTGCCGAGCACCAGGAGCTCGATGGCATCTTCGATGGTCTGGCAGCGCACCAGGTTGGTGTAACCCTCCCGGGTGAGCAGTTCGTCATCGGCGTTGCCGAGCAGCACGCCGACCCGCGGCAGCTTGCGCAGCTGGGCCAGATTGGTCAGCGGCTTGCTGCCTCTGGTCTGGTAGATCACCACCCGGTTCGGAAACAGCGGCCCCACCCACTTGAACTGGGACTCCCGATGGGGCGTGCGCAGGATGACGAACAGGGCGAAGCCGGGTTCGACCCGGGTCAGGGCGAGCGCCCGCTTGAGGGGGTAGATCTTGATGGGGTAGTGGACCCCCATCTCCTGCTGGACTTCCTGCACCAGCTGCACCGCCAGCCCGCCGAGCTTGCCGTTACTGGTGTGGGTAAAGGGGGGCAGCTCGTGGCTGATGAGGGTCAGCGGGGGTTGCGGTGTGGCCAGCGCCAGGGTGGGCAGCAGTAGCCAGGGCAGCAGCCAGTTCATCCAGTATCCGGTCAGGTGCGTCACGTCGGTGCATCCATGTTGCGCAAGGGGGTCGCCACGGGCGGTCGCTGACCGGCCTGCCGAGGCTAACTCTATTATTGCTCAAGGGATTGGGCTGCCTGATGATCTTTGCCGGCGGTGGCAGAGAATCCCTTTTTGAAGGGGGGGATGAAAAAAAGTTGATCGCGTTGTGTCAATTTTTCTTTCCATGGTTTAGGCTGTGATCCCGTTTGGCATTCAGGCCCGCTTATTCATGTCACCCCGCTGCGCACTGTTCGGTCGATTTTTTGGCTCGCAAGAGAGGTGACCTTGCACGCACAGCTTGTCTGAATGTTCATTGCAAAGGTCGCCACCAGGCGGCCTTTTTTGTTGCCCGCACCGTGCGGTTATCCATGGAGTATCGATGTGATGTTGTCTTGCCCGGAGGTTGTATGAGCCAGGTTCAGTGGTCTTCCCGTCTCGGTCATGTGCTGGCAGCCGCCGGTTCGGCGATCGGTCTTGGCGCCATCTGGAAGTTTCCCTATGTGACCGCCACCAACGGCGGCGGCGCCTTCCTGCTGGTGTT
Organism: Aeromonas dhakensis; assembly: GCF_000820305.1. Taxonomy (GTDB): domain Bacteria; phylum Pseudomonadota; class Gammaproteobacteria; order Enterobacterales; family Aeromonadaceae; genus Aeromonas; species Aeromonas dhakensis. The sequence continues at coordinate 64,039 of NZ_CDBH01000060.1, read as the reverse complement.
TCTGCTGTTCAGCTTCACCCTGGGGGTAGCGGTGCAGGTGGGGGAGACCCTGCTCGGCAGCCACAGCCAGCGCGGGGTGCTCGGTGCCTTCCGCAAGCTGGTGGGGCCGAACTGGCGCTGGATGGGTTACATGGGGATCCTGTGCGGCTTCTTCATCTACAGCTTCTATAGCGTGGTGGGGGGCTGGACCGTGGGATACGCGGCCCTGGCCATCGGTGGCGAGCTCAACCTGAGTGAGGCGAATGCCCTCACCGCCCTCTTCACCGGCTACGTGAGCGATCCCCTCTGGCCGATCATCACCCACCTCATCTTCGCCGGGCTCACCTGGTGGTTCGTGCAGGGGGGGCTGCAGAAGGGGGTGGAGCGGGCGCTGCGCTGGATGATGCCGGCCCTGTTCGTGATGATGCTGCTGCTGGTGGTGACCGGCCTCTCCATGCCGGGAGCCATGACCGGGGTACGCCAGTTCCTGCTGCCCGACTTCAGCCAGCTTACCGGCCAGGGAGTGCTGGATGCCCTGGGGCTCGCCTTCTTCTCTCTCTCCATTGGCCTGGGGGTACACACCACCTACGGCGCCTACCTGCCGAACAGTGACGGCGTGCTGCGCTCCGGCGTCTGGGTGGTGACGCTGGCAAGCCTCATCTCGGTGCTGGCGGGGCTGATGATCTTCCCGGTGCTCGCCTCCACCGGCATCGATCCGACCGCCGGCCCCGGCCTCACCTTCATGACCATGCCGGCGGTGTTCAACCACCTGCCGTTCGGCCAGGGGCTGGCAGTGGTCTTCTTCCTGCTGCTGCTGGTGGCGGCGCTCTCCTCCTCCATCTCCATGCTGGAGCACCTGGTGCGCTTCACCACCGAGGAGTGGGGCTGGTCGCGCCGTGGCGCCTGCCGGGTGCTGACCCTGCTGATCATGGCCTGCGGCATTCCGGTGAGCCTGTCGTTCGGCCCCTGGGCCGAGTACACCCTGTTCGGCAAGACCATCTTCGATGTGCTGGACTACCTCACCTCCAACCTGATGATGCCGCTGTTCGGCCTGGTGCTGACCCTGCTGCTGGGCTGGCGACTGGGGGATCGCATGGTGCCGGCGGATCTCTCGCCAGTGTTGCGGTTCTGCCTGCTCTGGTGCTGGCGGCTGGTGGCCCCGCTGCTGATCGGCGGGATCCTGGTGCGGGGCTTGCTGTAAGAGCGGCCCGGCGCTGGCCGGGCCTGAGGGCCTAGTTGGGGGGCGTGGTGGGCAGGCGGGTATTGAGGTGTGAGCGGATCTGCAGCAGCGTCTTCTGGTACTCCTTGGCATGATGCTCCATGAAGGAGGCGCTGTGGTTGAGACGCCGCTCCAGCCGGTCTACCAGCAGCGCCACCCTGGGGGCTGCCATGCCGGCCGGCCAGCACAGTTGCAGCAGCTCCAGCAACTGCCAGGCATCGCCAGGCAGGGCCGGGAACTCCTCCTGTAGCGTCAGCGCATACTGCACGGCCAGCTGATGCTGGCCCGCCGCGTTGGCCCGCTGCCGCTCCTGGCGCAGATAGGTCAGCCGCAGCTCGCGCCGCTCCAGTTGTTTCGTCAAGTCGATGACGACCTGCTTGAACAACTGTTGCAGCAGCGGGGCCGGGGCGACCCTGGCCTGATACTGGCCGAGCTGGGTCAGGTAGCGTTTGGCGTGGTGGGGCAGGCCGCAGAACTGGCTGACGGCGAAGCCGAGCAGCTGGTTGAGGTGGTTGTCCCGCACGCTCTCCGGCGGGTGCTTGGCCAGCAGCAGCAGGGCCTCGTCGAAGCGGTAGTCCAGGCTCAGCATCAGCGCCTTGAGCAGGGCGTCCTCATGAGCCCGCAGGGTGACTGCCTGGTTGAGGTAGCGATACTCCTGCTGCAGTGAGCTGATCCTGGCGGCGCTCGGGTAGTGCCAGAGTACCGCCAGGCTGACATTGAGGATGAAGTTCTCGATGGATACCCGCAGCTTGTGATCGGCAAAGAAGCGCAGGCTGAGGGCATTGGCCTGCTCCAGCGCCTTGCCCTCATCCTTGATCAGCAGTGCCAGCAGAATGGCCGCCTGACGCCACTCCGGTTGCCAGGCGTTTTTTTGCAGCAGATGGCCGAGCACGTCCCAGGCCGCCTCCCACTGCCCCTCGTGCAGCAGACAGGCCAGCGCCAGCTCCAGCTGCAGGGCGGGCGGCAGCCGCTCCCGGTTGCGGGCCAGATCCTTGCGCGCGCTCTCCAGCCTGCCGAGTCCCAACAGGGCGTAGATCAATCCCTTGCGCGGCCACCAGGCGTCATATTCCGTAGTACAGACAGCGTAGTGCTGGGAGGCATGGAAGTGATCCTGCCATTGCAGCAGCATGTAGCCCTTGCTCCGGTCCAGCTGTTGTCCCAGCTCCCGATACTTCTGCTGCTCATAGAGCAGGTCCTCGCACAGGGCACAGCTCAGTTGCCACTCCCTGAGCCGCATCGGGGCCGGCAGGGCCCGGGTCAGCCCGGTCAGCTGTACCAGCTCGTGCAGGCGGGTGGTCAGTTGCTCCTGGGTAAAGGGGATGGTCAGCTGCAGCGAAAAGTAGAGATCCGAGGGGGGATAGTGGAGTGGCTCCGGGTCTGCATTGAGCAACAACAGTACGCAGCCCGGCTCCAGTAGCCCCAGATAGTGAGCCTCCTGCAGCATGCGCACTCCCTCCAGGTCCTGGTGATGGCTCTGGTGGCAGATGATGGCGTCGAACGACTGCTGGCGCAGCAGGGTTGGCAGGGTTGCCAGCTCCTTGCAGTGGGTCAGCTGGGTTGATGCTATGCCCTGCTGGCTCAGCCCCTGGGAGAGCGCCGTGCTGAGCATGGTGTCGTCTTCGATCAGGAGGATCTGCATCCTTGGCACTCCTTGGCCGGTTCAGGATCGGAACAAGTATGGCATGTGATGGAGTCAAAAAGAGCTATTACTCTGTTACAGAGGTGCCGTGCCGGTCAACCCCTCGTCCGAGCTCACTGCGGTGGGGGGAGGGCGCCGGATTGACAAGAAACACCACCACGCCGCCATAGGCCGCCTCGTCGGCCAGCCTGCTTTCCCACGTTTGATCCCATTCGCCTCCCTGCACCAGCCCCACCTTGAAGGGGAGGGTCAGCCGCGTCAGCGCCTGCAGGTAGCGCGCGTAGCCGGGTTCGGTGCGGCGGCCACGGTAGGTCTGCACCACCAGCTCGTCGACCGTGCCGGCGAGGGCGTTGAGGGTCGCCACATCGCCGGTGCGGGTCCAGTCCAGCAGGCCTGTGATGCTGATGGCGCAGCCGGCGGGCAGCTGGCTGCGCAGTTTGCGCAGGAAGTCGCCATAGTCCGCCAGCCGGTGGGTGCGGGCATCAAAATCAATCTGGACGCCGCGCACCTCATTGCCCTTGAGCTGCCAGGATGCCAGCTGGTTGGTCAGGCTCTTGAGCAGGGCCTCATCCCAGTCGAGCCGCTCCACCCGATAGGCGAGCCAGAGCTCCTTTACCGGCAGCTTGCTCGGCGCTATGCCCTGCCCCTGAAAACGCACGGGCTGGCGCGCATCGAGGGGGCCTATCTCCCCCTGATGCAGATAGAGCCGCTGGGCCTGCTGCAGCACCGGCTGGGGCCTGACCCCGGCCCACAGCCAGAACTGGCGGTAGTGGCTCGCCTCGACGGCGGCGCTGGCCTCGGCGCTCAGCAGCGCCAGCATCACCAGTAATATTTGAGCTGTTTGGCCCACTGGCTCGTTCCGTACTGGCGTTTGAGGGTGTTGAACCAGCCTTTGCGTTGGCTGATGGGGATTTCCTGGCTGCCGCAGCTGTTGTTGCCGCTCGGGGCATAGCAGTTGATGGCGCGATAGAGGGCGTAGGCCTTATCTTCCTTGGCGGCCTTGGGGTTGGCGATCACCTGTTGATACCAGTCGAGCCGGCTGCGCTGCTGACCGGCAAACAGATCCCGGCTGCCCGCCAGGGTGTCGGCCCCCGGCCGCTGCAGGAGCGGATCCCAGTCCAGTCCCTTGCTCAGGAAGAACTCGCCGAGGCAGTTGAGCGCCTTGGGGGAGCTGGGGTTGTCCGCCAGGGTGGTGACCACCGCGGTGAGCGCCGGGCATTGATACTCCAGGCTCCCTTGCCAGTCGAACGGGGCGGCCAGCGGGGCCAGCGCCAGATCCTGCAGGAAGCCCCGGTAGTCGCCGTGGGTCAGCTGCTTGTAGCGCAGGGTGTGGCCGGCCCGCTGGCGCAGGGGGTCGGAGGCCTGCTCATCCTGCACCATGCGGCGCAGCAGCGGGGCCGGCGCCACGTACTCCAACAGCGGAATGCGGTAGTGATCGCTCTGGATGGGGCTCTCCTTGGCGAACACCTGTTCCAGCCGGCCGGCTCGCTCCAGGGTCATGGCCAGCGCCAGCTGCAGCAGCTGATCCTGCAAGGGGGTGGGCTGGCTGGCGAGCAGGGCGCGCCACTGCTGCTCCGCCTCGGGCAGTGCCTGACTGGCCGCCAGCGCCATGCCCTTGAGCACTTGCTGGCTGAAGGCCAGGTTGTCGAGAGGCCCCTTGCCGAGGGCGGGAGCGGCGGCGATGACGGCAGCATAATCCTTGGCCAGATAATAACGCTCGGCCTGCTGCAGGTAGGCGAGCCAGGCCGGGTTGCCGGCAAACTGGGCGCTCTGCTGCGCCAGCTCGCCGCTTTGCAGCGGCTGCCACTCGTCCCAGCTCTCGTGCAGCCGCAGCCTGCGCAGATCCTGCACCAGGGTCAGCTGCGGCATGGCGGCTGAGCCGGTGAAACCGGGCTGCATCAGCAGCTTGAGGTCTATTTCGTTGAGCAGCTCCGGGTTGCCCGGCTGGCGGCTCGCCTGCTGGAACAGGCCGGCCAGCGCCGCATCGTCCCCCTTGAACCAGGCGAGCCGGCGCAGCAGCCCGTTGGCGGAGTCGAGATAGCGCCCCTCTGGGTAGTGGCTGTGATAGTCGGCGATGAACTGCTCGGCGCGCTGCACGGCGGCCTGGTCAATCTGGTTGCGATCCAGGGTGCCCCAGTCATCGAAGGCGCTTTGCTGTGACTGGTTGAGGGCGACCCGGATCCGCATGTAGTCCGCCGTCTCTTTCAGCCAGGGCTGATCCTGCCCGGCGAGGGCGGCAAATTGCACATCGGCCTGCGCGAACTCCCCCTGATAGAAGAGTCGGCTGGCGGCCAGGTAGTCGGCAAAGCCCTGGCCGGCGGCCGACAGCGGCGCGGCCTTGGCTTCTGGCGCCGTTTCGACCTGCTGGGCGCACTGGCCCAGCATGGCCAGCCGCTGGCGGGCCAGCTGGCTACGCTCGTCGGCACCCAACGCCGGGGTGTCGACCAGCGCCTGCAGGAAGGCTTCGGCCGCGACCGGGTTGTTGCTGATGCAGCGCCCCTCGCTCCAGCCGGCGGCCCGCTCCAGGGCGGCCTGGGTGGTGCGCTGCTCGATGCCAAGACCGGCGGCCAGCGCCAGCAGGGGATCCGGCCCGGCGGGGGTCGGGTTGAGCAGGGCCGGGTTGAGCAGCTCCTCGATGGCGAAGGGGAGCGGCAGCGGCGCCTTGGGCAGCGAGAAGGCCTGCTCATCGGCCAGCAGCAGCGCCAGGTTGGTGCGGGTATCGTTGTCGGGGGAGAGGAACGGCAACCCGTTCAGGTGGCACTGGGCGGCGGTCAGTTGCAGGGTGAGCGGCGTCTCGCAGCCATCCGGGCCGCAGGCCAGGGCGGGCAGGCTGCAGAGGGCCAGCCACAGGGGAGTCAGTTTCATGGGCGCTTCCAGCAGGAGTCGGGATGCTGGCACGCTACAAGATGCCTTCACCCCTTTCAACTGACCATAGGGGCAGGTCGGCCGGCGGCTGGCCTACTGCAGGCCGGGCCCCTTGGCCGAAAAGGGGCAGTCGCGCTGCTGGATCAGTTGTTCTCCCGAGCCCGCCGCCCCCTGCCAGTGCAGGGCGAGCTGGCCGAGGCGGCCCAGGTGGCGCAGCTCGAATTCGTAGCGCAGGCAGGGCTCGGTGAGGGGCAGGCTGGCCATGCCGGCCGGCAGTTGGTAGTCGTAGCGCAGCAGGGGGCCGTCTGTCAGCATGCTGCGGCTGGGTAGCAGTCCTTGTGCCGTGGGGACGGGGGTGGTCAGCCGGCGGCGCAGGCTCAAGGGAGCGTCAATCGCCTTCTGGTAATGGAGGCCGTTCATGGCCGCCAGCTCCTCCTCCAGCCGCTGCAACTCCCCCTCCAGCCCGCTCAGCGCCGCCCCCAGCTGTTGATGAGCGGGGGAGGCGCAGCCCCCCAGCAGCAGGGTGAGGAGCAAAAGCGGGGCGCGGGTCGGGTGCATGGGCTCTCCTTTGAGCGCACGGATGGGCTGGGCCGGGGCTGACTATAGCAGGGTATTGGTGGGCGGCGCGGTGCGCAGCAGGCCAGCGAGCCGCTCCAGCGCCTCGGCGACGCGGGCGTCGGTGGCCGGCTGGCTCAGGCTCAGCCGCACCCCCTGCGGCGCTGCGAACTGGCCAGCGGCGAAGTGTTCCCCGCTGGCCACCCCGACGTCAAGGGCGTTGGCGGCCTCGGCAAACTCCTGGCTGCGCCAGGGCTCGGGCAGCGGCAGCCAGGCGTGCATGGAGCCCGCCTGCCAGCAGGCCTCCGGCAACAGGTGGCGCAGCAGCTCGCCGCGACGTGCCAGGATCTGCCGTTGCTGCTCTACAAGAGGCATGATCTGGCGCTGGCTCACCAGCTTGCAGGCCAGCTCGATGAGCAGCGGGCTCACCATCCAGCTCGACAGCCGCATCGCCTGGGCGAAGGCGCCGCGCAAGTGGGGCGGGGTCAGCACGAAGCCGACCCGCAGGCCACCGCAGGCGATCTTGGCCAGGCTGCCCAGATAGATGACCCGCTCCGGCGCCAGGTTGACCAGCGGCGTCACCGGCTGCTGGGGCAGCAGGCCGTTGACATCGTCCTCGATGATCAGCAGGTCGTGACGGCGGGCGATGGCGATGATGGCCTCGCGCCGCGCCAGGCTCATGGTGGCGGTGGTGGGATTCTGCAGGGTGGGGGTGAGGTAGAGCAGCTTGGCGCGGCGGGTGCGGCAGGCTGCCTCCAGCGCGTCGGGCAGCAGCCCCTCCTCGTCCATCGCCAGCCCCACCACCTGATTCTTCAGCTGGCGGGCATTGCCCAGCATGCCGGGGTAGCTGAGCCCTTCGCAGAACAGGGTCTCCCCCACGCAGCCGGTGGCCAGCAGGGAGAGCATGATGCCGTGCTGGGCGCCGTGGCTGAACAGCAGATACTCCTCGCAGCCCGCCACCCCTTGCTCGGTCAGCCAGTCGATAAAGAGCTGGCGCTGGCTGGGCTGGCCCGCCTCCTTGTCATAACCGAGCAGGGCGTTGAGATCCCCGTCCGCGACTTCCGCCAGCATGGGCCGGATGATGGCGGCTCGATCCAGCTGCACCGGCAGGTTCTGCCACAACTCGATGCGGTGCCCCTCCTCCTTGCGGATCACCCAGGCGTTGGCCGGATCCTCATTCTCCCCCTTGACCCAGGTGCCATGGCCGACCCGGGCGGCCAGCAGCCCGCGCCGCTCCGCCTCGCCATAGGCGCGGGTGACGGTGCCGACGGTGACCCCCAGCCTGTCCGCCAGCGCCCTGTGGGTGGGCAGCCGGGTCTGGGCCGGCAGAGAGCCGTCCTGAATGGCCTGCTCGATGGCCTTCACCAGCTTGAGGTAGAGCGGGCCGGCGAAGGGGGTGAGGTCTGGGGTCCAGATTGTCATGGTGACAATAAATCCATTGATCGAAATGTATCGGCAATATAGCGTGATTTTGAACCCGATAACAATCAAAAACAGCACATTGTATCGATACAATGTGCGCAGTTCAGGAGTACAAAGATGACGATCGAATGGTATGCCACCCTGTTTGGCTTTGCGGTGCTCACCTGTGGCACGCCGGGCCCCAACAACCTCATGCTGACCGCCTCCGGCGCCAACTTCGGGGTGCGCCGCACCCTGCCTCATCTGATCGGGGTGGCGGTGGGCCAGCCGGTGCTGCAGATGGTGCTGGCGCTGGGGCTCTACCCCCTGTTCGAGCGCTGGCCGCTGCTGCGTCTCGGCCTGCAGATCTTCGGCAGCCTTTATCTGCTGTGGCTGGCATGGCGCATCGCGGTGGCCGGCGCTCCCGGTGATCCGGCCCGGCGCGCCCGTCCGCTGACCCTGCTGGAGGGGCTGGGCTTCCAGTTCCTCAACCCCAAGGCCTGGATGATGGGGATCTCCGCCATCAGTCTGTTCAGCCTGCCCGGTGCCAGCTACTGGCCGAGCCAGTTCGCGGTGATGGCCATGTTCGTGCTGGTGGCGCTGCCGGTCTGCTTCGTCTGGGTGCTGTTCGGCCATCAGCTCAGCAACTGGATCAGCACGGATCGGGGCTGGCGCCGGCTCAACGGCAGCCTAGGGGCGCTGACTGCGCTCTGCGTGGTGATGCTCTGGTACTGAGCCTTGCCAGAAGCCGCATAAAGATGCGAAGAAAGTGCATTTGCGGCCTTGTCTGACGGGCACCGGCTCTGCATATTAGAAGGCTTGTCGCCGAGTCGGCGCCCTGCATCATCAAGAGGTTGAGATGGATCTGAACTGGTTGCTTCCCCTAGCGGGCTTTGCCCTCATCACTTGCGGCACGCCGGGCCCCAACAACATGCTGCTCACCAGCGCCGGTGCGGCCCAGGGCTTTCGCCGCAGCGTGCCCCTGCTGGTGGGGGTGGTGGGGGGGATCAATCTGATGATCCTGGCCACGGCGCTGGGGCTGGGGGTGATGTTCGAGCAACTGCCGCTGCTGCACGACGGGCTCAAGCTCATCGGCTCGGCCTACCTGCTCTGGCTGGCCTGGAAGGTGGCGACCGCCAGCGGCCCGGCCGAGGGCAATCGGCCGCTGATCCCGGCCCATCAGGGGGCCATGCTGCAGCTGCTCAACCCCAAGGCGTGGATGATGGCGCTCTCCGCCATCAGCGGTTTCACCCTGGCGGGGGAGGCCTACTGGCCCTCCGCCATCTGGGTGCTCGGCATCTTCTTCGTGACCGGCCTCTATACCGGGGCCTTCTGGGTGCTGTTCGGTGCCCAGGTTCGCCGGCTCATTCGCACCGCCAGAGGCTGGCGTCGTTTCAATCTCGGCATGGGGATCGCCACGGCGGCCTGCGTGCTGATGATCTGGATTTAGTCCGGGCCTGTGCCCGGGCCTTTACCGGCTGTCTTGTTGGCCCTGCGGGGCCTTTTTTATTCACGGGGCGGTGCGATGATGCGCGCCGCCCTCTGTCTGGTGTGCACGATCGGTTCACACGATCGGTTTGCTCGATTGATTCACACGATCGGCTTACACAAGGAGGTCCCATGAAATGTATCGGTCTGCTGGGTGGCATGAGCTGGGAGTCCACTGTCAGCTACTATCAGGCGCTCAACCGGGGCGTGCGAGCACGGCTCGGCGGCCTGCACTCGGCGCGGGTGCTGCTGAGCAGCGTCGACTTTGCCGAGATAGAGCGGCTGCAGCATATCGGGGACTGGCCCGCCACCGCCCGTCTGCTGGCGGCCGAGGCGCGGGCCATCCAGGCCGGTGGCGCCGATTTTCTGCTGATCGGCACCAACACCATGCACAAGGTGGCGCCCGAGATTGAGGCTGCCATCGACATCCCACTGCTCCATATCGCCGATGCCACCGCACGTCAGCTGCAAGCGGACGGGATCCAGAGGGTCGGCCTGCTCGGCACCCGCTTCACCATGGAGCAGGAGTTCTACAAGGGGCGCTTGCAGGAGAAGTTCGGGCTGGAGGTGCTGGTGCCGCAGGAGGCCGAGCGGGAGCGGGTGCATCGCATCATCTATGACGAGCTGTGTCTCGGCGACATTCGCGACGCCTCGCGGGCCGAGTACCTGGCCATCATCCGCGCGCTGGCCGACGCGGGCGCCCAGGCGGTGATCCTCGGCTGCACCGAGATAGCCTTGCTGGTGGGAGAGGCCGACGCCGCGGTGCCGCTCTACGACACCACTGCGATCCACGCCGAGGCGGCGGTGAGTCTGGCGCTGGCTTGACGACCATGGCTCTGCTGGCAAGCAGGTGAGGCAGATAGTGGGTTGGAAAATGCCGGCGCCACGGTGCCGCTCTACGACACCACCACGATCCACGCCGAGGCGGCGGTAAGCCTGGTGCTGGCTTGACGACAGGGGTCTGCTGGCAAGCGGATAAGCCAGAAACTGTCCGGCCGCCGGCTCGGCAGGGCTTGACCTTGCCGCAGGGTTGCTGCATAGGCTGAAGGTCCGCTTTGGCCAACGAGGAACGACTCATGCAGCGTCGCGATTTTCTCAAACTCTCCACCGCCGTCGGCATCGCCGGTGCCTTGCCCTGGTGGGGACGGGCGCTTGCCGCCGAGCGCCCAGCCCTGCCTATTCCTGCGTTGCTGGAGGCGGACGCCAGCGGCCTGTTCCAGCTCAGGGCCCAGCCGGGCCAGATGCAGTGGCGACGCCAGCCGACCCGCAGCTGGGGCTACAACGGCAACCTGCTCGGCCCCACATTGCGTGCCCGCCAGGGGCAGGCGGTGCGAGTCCGGGTCGCCAACCAGCTGGCGGAGACCACCACGATACATTGGCACGGGCTGGAGGTGCCGGGCACCGCCGATGGCGGCCCGCAGGCCAGCATCCCCTCCGGCAAAGAGTGGCAGGCGGCGTTTCGCATCGAGCAGCCGGCGGCCACCTGCTGGTATCACCCCCATACCCACGGACAGACCGGCCATCAGGTGGCCATGGGGCTGGCCGGGCTCTTCATCCTCGACGACGAGGAGAGCCTGCGGCTGCCGCTGCCGCAACGCTGGGGGGTGGACGACATCCCGCTGGTGCTGCAGGACAAGCGCCTCGATGGGCGGGATCAGGTGGACTACCAGCTGGACGTGATGAGCGCCGCGGTCGGCTGGTTCGGCGATCTGATGCTGATCAACGGCGCCGTCTATCCGACCCACGACGCCCCCCGCGGCTGGCTGCGGTTGCGGTTGCTCAACGGCTGCAATGCTCGCTCCCTCACGCTGGCGACCAGCGATGGCCGCCCCTTGTATGTGATCGGCAGCGATGGCGGCCTGCTGGCGGAGCCGGTGGCGTTGAGCGAGCTGGCGCTGCTGCCGGGGGAGCGCTTCGAGGTGATGGTGGATGCCCGCAATGGCCAGGCGTTCGACCTGCTCACCCTGCCGGTGCGCCAGATGGGGATGACCCTGGCGCCGTTCGATGCGGCTCTGCCGCTGCTGAGGATCCGGCCCTCCCTGATCGAGGGCAAGGGGCGCCTGCCGGACAGCCTGGCCCGGCTGCCGGCGCTGCCTGCCACTCAAGGCTTGCCGAGCCGCACCCTGACCCTGTCGATGGATCCCGAACTGGACCGGCAGGGGATGCAGGCGCTGATGAGTCGCTACGGCCACGGTGCCATGGCGGGCATGAGCATGGAGCATGGCGATACGGGCAGCATGGCCGGGATGAAGATGGACGGGCAAGGCGACGGGATGGCCGGGATGGATCATGGCGACATGGCCGATATGACGCAAGCGGGCGGCGCGCTGGACTTGCACGGCGGCAACCGCATCAACGGCCAGGCCTTCGCCATGAACGACCCGCAGTTTGCGGTCAAGCGCGGCCGCACCGAGCGCTGGATCATCTCGGGGGAGGGGGACATGATGCTGCACCCCTTCCACATTCACGGCACCCGTTTCCGGATCCTGAGCGAGAACGGTCAGCCGGTGGCCCCCCATCGCGCCGGCTGGAAGGATATCGTCAAGGTGGAGGGCGGGCGCAGCGAGGTGCTGGTGCGCTTCGATCACACGGCGCCGAAGGAGCGGGCCTACATGGCTCACTGCCATCTGCTGGAGCATGAAGACACCGGCATGATGCTCTCGTTCACGGTGGAAGAGTGAAATAATGGCCCGTTCGGGGCCATTGTTTTTTACTGGTCAGATCTCACTATCTGGCTGCGCCGCATACCCCTCGGCATAAAAGCGTGTAAAATTGCGCCCTGAATTTTCCGGCCGGCGCACGCCGGCCGCGACTCCTTACACGCAAGGCTGACATTGTGACAGAAGTAGATAGATTCGCGGACATTCGCCCCTACCGCGATGAGGAAGTACCGGCAGCCATCGAGCGGCTGATCCGGGATGATGAATTCATCGGCGCCATCGCCAAGTATCGCTTCGGCTCCCTGATGAGCTGGCTGGGCTGGGCCATTCGCCCGCTGATCCGCCAGTTCCTGCGCTACAAGTGGTCCAAGGTGACCACCATCCATCAGGTGCAGATGGGGGTGACCCGCTACATGAGCCGGATGATCGCCACCTCCACCCAGGGGGTGACCTTCTCCGGGCTTGAGCATCTTAAAAAAGAGCAGGGCTACCTGTTCGTCTCCAACCACAGGGACATCGCCATGGATCCGGCGTTCGTCAACTGGGGTCTGCACACCCATGGTTTCGATACCGTGCGCATTGCCATCGGCGACAACCTGCTGCGCAAGCCTTGCGCCACCGAGCTGATGAAGCTCAACAAGAGCTTCATCGTCAAGCGCTCCGCCAAGGGGCCGCGGGAGATGATGAAGGCGCTCGGCGAGCTGTCGGCCTACATCGGCCAGTCGGTGCACGAAGGCCACTCCATCTGGATCGCCCAGAAGGAAGGGCGCGCCAAGAACGGCGATGACAAGACCGACCCGGCCATCCTCAAGATGTTCTATGTGGATGGCAAGAAGCAGAAGATCGAGTTCGTCGACTACATGCGCAGCCTCAATATCGTGCCGGTCAGCATCAGCTATGAGCTGGATCCCACCGACAAGGCCAAGGCGCGCGAGCTCTACGAAAAGTCCATCAACGGCAGCTACGAGAAGGGCGAGTTCGAGGACATCGAGAGCATAGTCGCCGGCATCGTCGGCCAGAAGGGGCGGGTACACGTCTCCTTCGGCGCCCCCATCACCGAAGGCTTCAGCGATCCGGACGAACTGGCGGCGCTCATCGACAAGGCGATCTGGGGCAACTACCGCCTCTTCCCGGGCAACTACCTGGCTGCGGATGTGGCAGGCCACGCCAATACCATCGAACAGGCCGCCTTCCTGAGCCGTCAGTCCGAGGTACCGGAAGAGCACAAGGCCATCTGGCGTGCCATGTACGCCAAGCCGGTGGAGAACGCCGCCAAGGCTTGAATGACACCGGTTTTGACCAGGTGATGCGAAAAAAACGGGAGCTGATGCTCCCGTTTTTGCGTCTGGTCAAAGTCGCCGGCAATGGAGTAGTGAATAATATTGTTTCAGCTGGTACGATCACCCGGCGAACGCGCTTGCCCCGCTTGGCAAGCCGAGGATGAGTGTGTAACAGTGCACTCACCACGCCGGAGAGAGCCATGGCTCCATCCCGGTCTGCACGGATAGCAGACGGTGTGACACAAGGACCTTCAACGGGTCCTTTTTCATTTTGCGGCTAAGATGTCGCCTGAATACACCTAAGGAAGCGCCATGATCACCGGCAGTCTGAATACCTTGCAGCGTACGCCGCTGCCCGCCCCGCTCGACCGCATCCTGGTCGAGGTGGTGCAAAGCGTCGACCGGTGGCGGCATGCCCCGCTCGGCAAGCAGGAGGTCGACGGCCTCAAGCTGTTCTGTCTGGTGAGCGAAGAGCTGACCGAGCCGGCGGCGGATCGCCGTGGCGAGTTCCATCAGCAGTACCTGGACATCCAGCTGCTGCTCGCCGGCGAGGAGTGGATCGGGGTCGGCCCGCACACCTACGCGAGCGAAGGGGCGGATCACCCCCATCCCGACCTCTGGTTCGTCGACGACGAACAGACCAGTTATCTGGCGTTGCAGCCCGGCGACTTCGCCATCTTCTGGCCGGGAGAACTGCATCGCCCCCTCTGCACCCCCAACCCGCCGGCCAAGGTGAAGAAGCTGGTGGTCAAGGTGCACCGGGATCTGCTGGCCGGCCTGTAACCGCTGGCGCAGCCTGGCTGAGACGAGTGGCCGGAATCATCCGGATTTGCACTTAACATATTGAAAAATTGGGCGCACTTTCCTGCGACCATAAGCCCCCGGCAGGGGAATCCCATCCACTTTGGATGACACGACACTGTCGGCATAAAGCCGAAGCACAGGAAGATGTAGAACATGAGCAAGTTGGTATTGATCCTTAACTGCGGTAGCTCTTCCCTGAAATTTGCCGTAATGGACGCCGAAACAGGTGAGGACATGCTGTCCGGCCTGGCCGAATGCTTCAATCTGGATGATGCACGTATCAAATGGAAACTCCACGGCGTCAAGGGCGAGGCCATGCTGGGCGCGGGTGCCGCGCACCAGGAAGCCCTCGACCACATCGTGGGTCACATCCTGCCGCAGGATCCGACCCTGGCCGAGCAGCTGGTGGCCATCGGCCATCGCATCGTGCACGGCGGCGAGCAGTTCTCCCGTTCCGTTCGCATCGATGACAGCGTGATTGCCGGCATCGAAGCCGCCATTCCGTTCGCTCCCCTGCACAACCCGGCGCACCTCATCGGCATCCGTGCCGCCCTCAAGGTCTTCCCGGCGCTGGCAGAGAAGAACGTGGCTGTGTTCGACACCGCCTTCCACCAGACCCTGCCAGAGGAAGCCTACCTCTACGCGCTGCCCTACAAGCTTTACAAAGAGAACGGCATCCGTCGTTACGGCGCCCACGGCACCTCTCACCGCTTCATTGCAGAAGAGACCGCCAAGGCGCTGGGCAAGCCGCTCGAAGAGCTCAACATCATCAACTGCCACCTGGGTAACGGTGCCTCCGTCTGCGCCATCCGTGGCGGCGAATCCGTCGACACCTCCATGGGGCTGACCCCGCTGGAAGGGCTGGCGATGGGTACCCGCTCCGGCGACATCGACCCCGCCGTGGTCTTCTTCATGCACGACCAGCTCGGTTACAGCGTGGAGCAGATCAACCACACCCTGACCCGTGAGTCCGGCCTGCTGGGCATGACAGAGGCGAGCAGCGACTGCCGCTACGTCACCTCCAACTACGCCACCGACGCCGGTGCCAAGCGTGCGCTGGATGTGTTCACCTACCGGGTGGCCAAGTATGTCGGCGCCTACGCTGCCGCCATGGACGGTCGTCTGGATGCCCTGGTGTTCACCGGCGGTATCGGTGAAAACGCCGCCATGGTGCGCGAGATGGTGCTGGCCCGTCTGGCCCTGTTCGGCTTCAAGATCGACAAGGAAGCCAACAACGCCGCCGTGCTGGGCGGCGAGGGCCCCATCACCGCCGAAGGCAGCCGCCTGGCGCTGGTGATGCCCACCAACGAAGAGCTGGTCATCGCCCGCGATGCCCTGAGCCTGGTCGGCTGACGCCCCCTCGCTCCCAGACAACGCCCGGCCCCTGCCGGGCGTTGTCGTTTGTGGGCCGGTGCCCATTTGACATGGGGTGGCAGATACGTACCCTGACCGCAGTTTCACGCACAGGAGGATGGGATGAAGGAGACGATTTTTCGCTGGCTGGCCGGGCTAGGACTGGAGGTGACCGGCATGACGGGGCTGGTGATCGCCCTCGGCTTTATCGTGCTCACCTCGCTGGTGCTGCACATGCTGCTGCACCGGGTGTTGCTGGTGCGGCTGGTGGGCGTGCTCGGCAAGACCATGCAGGTGTGGCTGCCGCCCCAACTGCAGCAGCGGCTGTTCTACCGGCTCGCCTTCGTGCTGCAGGGGGCCGTGCTGCTGGGGCAGGCCGAGATCTGGCTGCCGCGCGACTCCGAAAGCCTGCAGCTCATCGAGACGGTGGCCCAGCTCTGGATCCTGCTGTTCCTGCTGCTGGCGCTGTTCGCCCTGCTCGACTGCCTGCTGTCGGTGAGCCGCTACACCCGGCTCGGGCGGGATCTGCCCCTGCGCGGCATCTTCCAGGGGGTGAAGCTGGTGGGCAGCATCCTGGTGGGCATCCTGATGATCGCCCTGCTGCTCGGCAAGTCGCCGCTGTTCCTGTTCAGCGGCCTGGGTGCCATGACCGCGGTATTGATGCTGGTGTTCAAGGACCCCATCCTCGGGCTGGTGGCCGGTATCCAGCTCTCCGCCAACCGTATGCTGAGCGTCGGTGACTGGCTGCAGATGGACAAGTACGGCGCCGATGGCGAGGTGACCGACATCGGCCTCACCACGGTCAAGGTGTCGAACTGGGACAAGACCATCACCACCATCCCCACCTATGCCCTCATCTCCGACTCCTTCAAGAACTGGCAGGGGATGACAGAGTCGGGCGGGCGGCGCATCAAGCGCAGCGTCAACATCGACATGACCAGCGTGCGCTTCCTGACGGCGGACGAGCAGCTGCAGCTCAAGCAGGCCCAACTGCTGGCGCCCTATCTGAGCCGCAAGGAGCAGGAGCTGAGCGCCTACAACCAGCAGCTGAGCGACGCCATCAGCTGCCCCATCAACGGCCGCCACCTCACCAACCTCGGCACCCTGCGCGCCTATCTGGACGCCTACCTGCGCGCCCACCCCGGCATTCGCAAGGACATGACCCTGATGGTGCGCCAGCTGGCACCGACCACGGACGGCCTGCCGCTGGAGATCTACTGCTTCACGGCGACCACCGCCTGGGCCGATTACGAAGGGATCCAGGCCGACATTTTCGACCACATTTTTGCCATCATCGAGCAATTTCATCTGCGGTTGCACCAATCTCCCACAGGTTACGATATGCGCGCCTGGCAAAAGGGGTGAACGGCCATCAGACAAGGGCTGGCGGCGGATAAAAAAAGCGATATTAATCGCTGACCCGCCGCCACTTGTCAGTTGAAATTTGCCCGGCAGAGGAGAAAAATGGCGGCCTTCTCTTCGCCCCCCGGATCGCCCGCCGCTCCCGGGTCAGCCCAGAGTCTTGAACCACGTCATCCATTACAGGAAAGTTATGAAGCTCCTCCACACTACTGCGGCCCTGCTGTGCTGCAGCCTCCTTTTGGGCGCCGCGCCTGCGCTCGCTGTTGAATACGCCCTGCCTGCGGCCAACAGCCGCCTGGTGGGTGAAAATCTGGAATACGTGGTCCCGGCCGAAGAAAACGGCCAGCCGCTGGAGGCCGCCGCCGCCAAATTCCAGCTGGGGCTGACCAACATGCTGGAGGCCAACCCCAAGGCGGATCCCCTGCTGCTGCAGACCGGCGAGAAGCTGATCGTGCCGCACCAGCTGATCCTGCCGGATGCGCCCCGTGAAGGGATCGTGCTGAACGTGGCCGAGATGCGCCTCTACTACTACCCGAAAGGCAAGAAAGTGGTGGAAGTGCTGCCCATCGGCATCGGCCAGCTTGGCACCGACACCCCGGAAAACTGGGTGACCAGCGTGCAGCGCAAGAAGGCGGGCCCGACCTGGACCCCGACCGCCAAAATGCATGCCGAATATGCCGCCCGTGGCGAGACCCTGCCGGCAGTATGGCCGGCCGGCCCGGACAACCCCATGGGGCTGTTCGCGCTCTACATCGGCAAGATGTACGCCATCCACGGCACCAACGCCCAGTTCGGCATCGGCCTGCGGGTGAGCCACGGCTGCGTGCGCCTGCGCAACGACGACATCGAGTACCTGTTCAAGAAGGTACCGGTCGGTACCCGCGTGCAGTTCGTCAACCAGCCGATCAAGGCCAGTGTCGAGCCGGATGGCCGCCGCTACCTGGAAGTACATCAGCCGCTCTCCCGCAATCAGGAGGAGTTCAACTCCAGCCTGCCTGCGCCGCTGCCGATGACCCCGGCGGTGACCCGCTTCATCGCCCACGCCGACAGCGACTCCCAGCTGGTCAAGCAGGCGCTGGAGCAGCGCAGCGGCATGCCGATCGCGATCAATCGCTGATTGGCGCCTGCCGAGATGGCCCCGACTTCTGGTCGGGGCTTTTTTTTTGCCGCCGTGGCGGGATCGAGCCCCTGAACATGCCCGGTGGATAAGCAGTTGCTGCGTCAGGATAAAATCTGGCGGAACGGGGCAAAGCTGGTCTGTTGGTTAAAGATGAAACGTTTATATTGTGTTTTCTGTTTGTTAAAAAAGGTTGAGGTCATGGGATCTGCTGATTAAGCTAGGGCGGTTTTTTTAAGGAAGAGTCCGTCGTCAGAACGGGCACACACGTCACATAACGGAGTTTTGAATGACAGCCAGCACCCCCATGCTTATCACCTTTCTGGTGTACATCCTCGGGATGGTTCTGATCGGCTTTATCGCCTATCGCGCCACCCGCAACTTTGACGACTACATTCTCGGCGGCCGCCGGATGGGGAGCTGGGTGACCGCCCTCTCCGCCGGTGCCTCCGACATGAGCGGCTGGCTCCTGATGGGCCTGCCGGGCGCCGTCTTCATCGGCGGCATCTCCGAGAGCTGGATCGCCATCGGCCTCACCCTGGGTGCCTATCTCAATTGGCGCTGGGTCGCCGGCCGGCTGCGGGTACATACCGAGAAGAACCGCAACGCCCTGACCCTGCCGGACTACTTCACCTACCGCTTCGAGGACAAGAGCCGGGTGCTGCGCATCCTCTCCGCCCTGGTGATCCTGCTGTTCTTCACCATCTACTGCGCCTCCGGCGTGGTGGCCGGTGCCCGCCTGTTCGAGAGCACCTTCGGCATGAGCTATGACACCGCCCTCTGGGTCGGTGCCGCGGCCACCATCACCTACACCTTCTTCGGCGGCTTCCTCGCGGTGAGCTGGACTGATACCGTGCAGGCCACCCTGATGATCTTCGCCCTGATCCTCACCCCGGTGTTCGTCATCATCGCGGTGGGCGGCATCGACACCGCCATGGTGCAGGTGGCGGCGCAGAACGCCGGCAACCTCGACATGTTCAAGAACCTGGACTTCATCGCCATCATCTCGCTGATGGCCTGGGGCCTGGGCTACTTCGGCCAGCCCCACATCCTGGCGCGCTTCATGGCGGCGGACTCCCACCACTCCATGACCAATGCCCGTCGCATCAGCATGACCTGGATGGTGCTGTGCCTGGGCGGTGCCGTGGCCATCGGTTTCTTCGGCCTCTCCTACTTCTCCACCTTCACCGAGCAGGCTGGCGGCGTGACTGCTAACCCGGAGCGGGTCTTTATCGAGCTCTCCAAGATCCTGTTCAACCCCTGGATCGCCGGCGTGCTGCTCTCCGCCATCCTGGCGGCGGTGATGAGTACCCTCAGTTGCCAGCTGCTGGTCTGCTCCAGCGCCATCACCGAGGATCTCTACAAGCCGTTCCTGCGCAAGAACGCCTCCCAGCAGGAGCTGGTGTGGGTCGGCCGCGCCATGGTGCTGGTGATCGCACTCATCGCCATCGCCGTTGCCATGAACCCGGAAAACCGGGTGCTGGGGCTGGTGAGCTACGCCTGGGCCGGCTTTGGCGCCGCCTTTGGCCCCGTGGTGCTGCTCTCCGTGCTCTGGTCGCGGATGACCCGCAACGGCGCCCTGGCGGGCATGCTGGTGGGCGCCCTGACCGTCATCGTCTGGAAGCAGTTCGGCTGGCTGGGGCTCTATGAAATCATCCCCGGCTTCCTCTTCTCCGGACTCGCCATCCTGGTGTTCAGCCTGTTGGACAAGGCCCCCTCCAAGGCCATGCTGGAGCGCTTCGACGACGCCGAGCGCGAGTTCCAGACTCCGCCGGATGCGCTGGGTCAGCCTGCAACCGTCAACTGAGTTGGTTACTGCCGATAACAAAAAGCCCCGCGATGCGGGGCTTTTTTATGGCGCTTAGTTGGGCATAGTCTGCGGCTGCAAAGCTGCTCGAGGGACCACTTTAGTTCTCTATTAACGTTGACTACTTTCTTGAGCCGTGTATTGGAGTTTGGTTTTCACCAACTAAACCCTTCCATTAACGCTATGAAGTCACTGCCACTATTAGTAATTTCGTACTCGAGTTTGTCATTGTGGCTCAGTGATTCTGGAGTAAAACAGTAAAAGCCGACAAACTGTAATCTTTGAGATAAAGATGCTTCCGTAGAAGATGACAGATCACCACCCTCGACACAATGTTTCTTTAAATCACTAACGGAACACATTGAAATGACATAAAGGTAAGCCTCGAAGTCATTCAAAGTTATTTTCTCTTCCACTAAACTCCTGAATATGTGACCAATAATCTTACATTTAATAAGCTCATGCTGAGAGTCAATGTGTAGGATAAGAGTGCTTGCAATTTTTTCAGCGGATTCAGTATTTTCTAAAGCCCAACTATTCCACCTGACGAAATGCGCTCTATTTACGTTGTAAAAGGTCTCGTAAAAGCTGACTACCTTTCTATAAAAAATTTTATCGCTAATAGTTGTCTTGATATTGTAAAGGCTAACTAAGTTGTTAATTATTGGTATGTCTTTTAAAAGACCATCTTTTAATATGTAGTCGAGAACGACCTCTGAGTTATTAACGATAATATCTTTAAAATCGCTGTTTTTCATATACTATCATATCCGCATTTTAACCGTATTTAGTTAAGCTATTGCCTCTGATACTTCTTATCCACTTTCCACATAATCATGGGGAAATTTTTACCAAATGGATCATCAAGTTCGAAAGTGATTTTTTTAGAGTTTTTCTCTACGATGAGATATTGATCAGAAGTATTTTTTGGTAAAAATGACTCAAGCTTTGGAATTAGCTCTCTAAAAATATGCTCATTAAGGTCAATCTGCTTACCATCGACTTCTAGGTGGCGAGGGTGAGATTTTGAGTCAGATAATGTAATGTAGAGGTTATTTTTGTCATTTTTCCACGTTCCTGCCCCATCAACATCATACATAATCTTCACAGTACCCAGTTGATTACTAATTGAGTTTGTAATAACTCCTGTAAAGTTATACATCCCACTTTTGAAATACTCTGTTGTCCCTCTAACAGTTGTAGTGCCGTTAGTGATTTTATAACTATATTCTGTCTGCCAAATTCCTAAGAAATCTCTTGAGTTTGTCAATTTATCATCCAGTGGTTCCCAATAAATATAAGCACTCAAAAAAACACCAAAAATACCAAAAAAACCTGTAATTATGCTTACCCATAAACCAATAGCGGATTCTTTACTCATGCTCTCTCTTTTTTTAGCTAATAGTGACTAGATTGAGGCCTATACCAATACCATGGTATGGTCTTTAGTGCACTTATTTTTACTTTTTAATTTTAGTATTAATAAATCAATAGTCCTCTGTTATATAAGTACATTTGTTTTATTATAGTGTTTGATGGTTGCATTACGTTAGTTCAAAAAATAGAAATGATTTCATTAAGGAATTCAAAATAAAAAGATCTTCTAATTATTGATATTCTTTCTTCTTGCTAAAACCGAATCTCCACCGATTCTGCACTGCGCTTTGCCTCGCCGTGATACACAGCTTCGATATTATTGCCGTCCGGGTCGAGCACAAAGGCGGCGTAATAGCCAGGGTGATAATTGCGCTCGCCGGGGGCGCCGTTGTCCTGGCCGCCATGGGCCAGCGCTGCCTGATAGAAGCGATCCACCATGGCTCTGTCTTGCGCCTGAAAGGCGAGGTGGTGGCGGCCGGTCAATGCCCCCAGCGCCGCCGGGCTGTCGATGGCGGTGACAAACAGCTCGTCTGCCCAGAAGTAACCCTCACCGGCGCCGCCTATGGGAATATCGAGGGCGGCCAGTGCGGCCGTGTAAAAACGCTGGCTGGCGGCCAGATCTTTCACCACCAGCTGGAGATGGTCGATCAGCCGACCGCGATGCAGTGTTTGTGTTTCCATACACCACCTTGCTTTGCATGTTGTGGATGAGCCGCTGGCCGGCCCCTTGCTGTGAGCAACAGGGGTTGGCCAGCCGATGGCATGGCTACCGCCCCTGAATTTCAGCTTCCAGTGTGCTGCTTGTTACCTGTGAGAGGGTTGGCATGGCTCATGGGGAGACTCCGACGAGGCGAATGTTGCCATTTGGCCATAGTAACGCCCCTTGGATGGGGGAAAAGGGGGCTGTGAGTTATTTCTGAGCAAGATCAATAAATTAATAGATATGGCGAGAGCGGAGGGGGGGGGGGGCAGGAGAAGGCGGCGTGGATGCCGCCGTCCCCAAGTGATCGGCTTCTGGATTAGCGCTGCGTGCAGGTGAGAGTTGGCTGGCCGACACGCTCCAGCCTGGCTTCGCCTCCCTTGGTAAAGAGGGTGAGGTTTTGCCCTTCATAACGGGAGCCGCTGGCGCTGGGGGTTTCATAGGCGAGCACCTGCAGCGGGTCAGTACCCTCGTTCAGGTTGATCACCGCGGCGGGCCGCTTGGCCTCGTTGTAGAAGTAGGTGGAGAGAGTGATGTTCTTGCCACACAGGTAGTTCACCGGTGCTGGCACCATCAGCTGGCCCCCTTTTATCTGCAACTCGGTGATCCGTAGCTGGTAGCTCTCTTCCACGCACTGGCGCAGATCGCTCGCCTTCCAGCAGTCGTTGCGCCCCTTGATCCAGCCGCGCTGGATGGCGCGCTCGGTTTTCTGCTGCTCGGGTGAGAACGCGGCAATTGCCTTGGGGTAGAGGGCCGCCAGCTCGTTATCCAGCGCCGCCAGCGCGGCATCCTTGCAGATCAGGGTTTCGGCGGCGCCTTTCGCCTTGGCGCAATCGAAGGAGGGGGTGGCAGCGGTGGCCAATAAAGGGGCAAACAGCAGAGTGGCAAGCAAGGTCTTGTTCATTGAGGGGCTCCAGCAAGGGGGACCCGGCTACTAAAGCACAATGGCGCTGGGCCGCCGAGCATTTTTTGCGCCGGGCGGCCCCAGACAAGGGGAGGGAGATCAGGCGAGCGCCAGGGACTGGCGGGTGCGCCACAGCCGCTCGTGGAAGAAGAACACGACGGTGTTGATGGCAGGCTCGATCATCGCCATCACGCCGCCGGTGAGCAGCTCGCCGCTCAGCAGGTAGGCGACGCCGAAGGCCACCGAGAAGTGCACCAGGGCGAAGCTGCTGGTCTTGGCCTGCAGGCTGTGGTGGGGTTTGAGCTTGTGCCAGCCGAGATCGTGGAAGTAGAAGGCGACCGTGTTGACGGCGGGTTCGATCAGGGCGATCAGGCTGGCGGTGAGCAGTTCACCGGTCAGCAGGTAAGCCACGGTGAAGGCCACGGTGAAGTGCAAAACGGCGAAGCTGATGGTCTTTTTCATGATGGCGGCTCCCTCTGGTGATGAGCAGAGTATCCCCCGAAACCTCAATAAATGAAAACCATTCTCATCTAATGGTTGGATAGGGACGACCTATCAAGTGAGAATGCCCTCACCGTATTGGGAGTTGCCTGGGGCCACAGCGGCGCTAGAGTGAGCCTTTGCCATGAAAAAGGAGCTTTCATGCATATGAATATCAACGCCACCCTGCTGGGGCAGTTCATCCTGTTGCTGATGATCATCGTGGGCGTCGTGGCCTGGCGACTGGCCCGCCGCAAGAGCAAGCATCCGGCGCTGATCACCGTGCTGTGCATGCTGCTCAGCCTGGCCCCGCCTTTCGCCCTGCTGGCGCTGCTTATTCTGGCGCTCTGGCGGGATCTCCCCGCAGAGGCTGGCACCCGGCAATAGCAGCCCCCTCAGCCACAACTGCCGCAGTAATAGAAAAGCCCCTCGCGGGGCTTTGTCGTTTTTGTGGCGGATGAACGGTCAGGCCTCGGCCTTGTTCAGCCACTCCACCTTGTACTGGGCGCCGGCGCCCTGGGCCAGCTTGGCGCAGAGGGGTTTGAGGAAGGCGTCGATCTGTTCGTCCAGCAGCCAGGGGGGGCTCACTATCAGCATGCCTGAGCCGTTCATGCCCCAATCGGCAGTCTGGCCGGCCACTTCCAGCTCGGCCACCAGGACGTTACCGAAGTTTTCCCGCTTGATGGCGCGCAGCATGTCGCGGGATTTGTCCGCCTCTTGCCCGAGGATCGGATACCAGAGGGCGTAGATGCCGGTGGCCCAGCGTTTTTGCGCCTTTTTCAGGGTATCGACCACCGCGAAGTAGTCTTCTTTCAGCTCATAGGGTGGGTCTATCAGCACCAGGCCGCGGCGCGGAGTGGGCGGCAGCAGGGCCACCAGCCCCTCGAAGCCATCACGATGGTGCACGGCGACGCGGGGGTCGTAACCCATGTTGGCGCGCAGGTCCTCCACCTCGTTGTTGTGCAGCTCCATCAGCGCCAGCTTGTCCTGCTCGCGGGCGAGGCGACGGGAGAGCTCCGGCGAGCCGGGGTAGTAGTGCAGCTGACCATCGACATTCATATCGGCGATGACGTCCAGATAGGGGGCCATGGCAGACCACTGGGCTCGCTCATCCCACAGTCGGCCGATGCCGTCGGCATATTCCGCCTTCTTCTGCGACCAGTCGCCGCGCAGGTCGTAGAGACCGCCGCCGGCATGGGTATCCAGCACGATGAAGGGTTTCTCCTTCTTCTTGAGGGACTCGATGATCAGGGCCTGGACGGCGTGTTTCAGCACGTCGGCATGGTTGCCGGCGTGAAAGGCGTGGCGATAACTCAGCATATTAGGTCTCTGAGGGGGCCCTGCTGGGCCCCCAGTAACAATAGATAGTTCAACAGGTTGCGGCTGTTGCCGCGAAACAGGGTGAGGCTGCGCAGGGTCTGCAGCAGCACCCCTTGTTGCAGCCGCTCCAGCTCCAGCTCGTGGGCCAGCATGGCCTGATACTCCTGCTCGCCGAGCCGCGCCTTGGCGCTCGCTCGCAGGTTGCGCCAGGGGCCGAGCACCGCCTCGGTCTGCACCAGCGCCGGTTGCAGGTCGGTCAGATCGACCGGGATCCCGCACTGATCCAGCCGGTGCAGCAACAGGGCCAGGTTGACGTTGCCCCCTTGCGCCTGCACGCTGAGCCAGTCTTGGCTGCGCGCGCCGTAGACCTCGCCGCTCCACTGCCAGAAGTCGAGCGGGCCCGGCAGTTCGTGGGCGGCGATCCGCTCGCTCGCCATCAGCTGTTCGTCACGCAAGGAAGGCCTGCTCCATGGTTTCCAGCTCTTCAGAGAGGCTCATCCACTCCAGTTCCACCCCTTCCAGCTCCTCCTTGATGGGGCCCTGGGACTTGAGCAGCTCGGAGAGCTTCTGCTTGGCGCTCTCTTCATAGATGGCGGGATCGGCCAGCTGCTCTTCCACCGCGGCCAGCTTGGCCTGCAGTTTCTCCATGCTGGTTTCGAGCTTTTCCAGCTTCTGGCGCAGCGGCCGGGTCGCTTGCCGGAACTCCGCCTCGCGCCGCTTCTGATCCTTGCGCGCCACCGCCGAGTTGGCGGAGACAGGGCCGTCGTCCGGTTTGGCGTTGGCCTCTTTTTCCTGCTCGCCGAGCCACTTGTGGTAGTCGTCCAGATCGCCGTCGAACGGCTCGACCCGACCACCGTGCACCAGATAGAAGTCATCCGTGGTGGTACGCAGCAGGTGACGGTCGTGGGAGACCACCACCATGGCGCCCTCGAAGCCTTGCAGCGCCATGGTCAGGGCGTGGCGCATCTCCAGATCCAGGTGGTTGGTCGGTTCATCCAGCAGCAAGAGGTTGGGTTTTTGCCAGGTGATGAGGGCCAGCACCAGCCGCGCCTTCTCGCCGCCGGAGAAGGGGGCCACCTTGTCGAGCGCCTTGTCACCGTGAAAGCCAAAGCTGCCCAGATAGTTGCGCAGCTCCTGCTCGGTCTTGTCCGGCGCGAGGCGCACCAGGTGATCGAGGGGTGAGTCATCCAGGCGCAGGGTCTCCAGCTGATGCTGGGCGAAGTAGCCGATGCTGACCCCGGCGCTCACCTCGAGCTTGCCGGAGAGCGGCGGGTTGGAGCCTGACAGCATCTTGATGAAGGTGGATTTGCCGGCGCCGTTGCGACCGAGCAGGCCGATGCGCGAACCGGGCACCAGGTTGAGTTTGATCTTCTCCAGGATCACCTTGTCGCCGTAACCGGCGCTGAGGTTCTCCATGGCAATCAGCGGGGTCGGCAGGGCCGACGGCTCGCGAAACTCGAAGCTGAACTCGGAGTCTGCGTGGGCGGGCAGGATCTTCTCCATCCGCTCCATGGCCTTCAAGCGGCTCTGGGCCTGACGGGCCTTGGAGGCCTTGTAGCGGAAGCGATCCACATAGGATTGCATGTGGGCCATCTCCCGCTGCTGCTTCTCGTACATGGACTGCTGCTGGGCCAGGTGTTCGGCGCGCTGCAGTTCGAAGTCGGAGTAGCCGCCGCTGTATTCGTTGAGCTTGCCGTTCTCGATATGGATGATGCGAGTCACCACAGAGTCGAGGAAGTCGCGGTCGTGAGAAATCAAGACGAGCGTGCCCTGATAGCCCTTGAGCCACTTCTCCAGCCAGATGACGGCGTCGAGATCCAGGTGGTTGGTCGGTTCATCGAGCAGCAGCAGATCGGAGCGGCAGAGCAGTGCCTGGGCGAGGTTCAGGCGCATGCGCCAGCCACCGGAGAAGCTGCGCACCGGCGAGCCGAGCTGCTCGTCGCCAAAGCCGAGGCCGTGCAACAGCTCGGCGGCGCGAGCGCGGATGCTGTAGGCGCCTATGGTGTCGAGCTTGCCGTGCAGCTCGGCCACCAGCAGACCGTTGTCATCCCGCTCGGCCTGGGCCAGCTCGGCCTCCAGCGCGCGGAACTCCTTGTCGCCGTCGATCACGTAGTCGAGGGCGGAGCAGTCCAGCGCCGGGGTCTCCTGTGCCACCCCGGCAATCTGCCAGCCGGCGGGCAGGCTGAAGCTGCCGCTGTCGATGGCCAGCTCGCCCCGTACCAGTGCAAAAAAGGTGGACTTGCCACAGCCGTTCTTGCCCACCAGACCCACTTTGTGGCCGGGGTGAATGGTGGCGGATGCGTTGTCCAGCAGCTTGCGGCCGCCGCGGATCAGTTCGATTTGACTGGCAACTATCATGGATTGGTCTGCTTGGCTCAAATGAAGGAGAAAAACTGGCGCGGATCTTACGTGAAATGGCGCCGGTTTGCACTTTAGGTACGGGCCTGCTACTGGCTGGCACCACAAAAACATGTCATAACAGAACTATCAAACAGTATGACGGTGGAGGCTAGCATGCTGCATATCAGGGACATCATGACGACCCGGGTCGCCACCGTATCCATGGACGACAGGTTGAGCATCATCAAGGAGATCTTCGAGCAGGCCCACTTTCGCCATCTGCTGGTGCTGGAAGAGGAGGAGCTGGTAGGAGTCATCTCCGATCGGGACCTTTTTCGTGCCATCAGCCCCTATCTCGACTCCGAGGCCGAGATGAGCCGCGACACCGAGACCCTCAACCGGCGCGCCCACCAGATCATGAGCCGCCACCCCATCACCATCGCCCCCCAGCTTACGGTGCGGGAAGGGGTCAAGCTGATGCTGGAGAAGAACGTCTCCTGCCTGCCGGTGCTGGAAAACGGCGCCCTGGTCGGCATCATCAGCTGGAAGGATCTGCTGCGCGCCGCCCTCGACAGCGACGCCTTCTAGTCCGCCGGCACGGCTTGCAAGAGAATGAAAAAGGGCTCCGCGGAGCCCTTTGTTGTTGGACACTGGCGCCTGCCCTCGTGTCAGGACAGCGGCTCTACCAGCAGGATATGGGAGTCATGCCCCATCACCCGCACCTTGCTGCCGGCGAGCAGTGGCTGGCTGCAGCGCACCGTCCAGGCGGTGTCGTCCAGGTGTACCCGGCTCATCCCCTGAGTCACGTCATCCAGCAGCACCAGCTCGCGCCCCAGATACCCCTGCATCCGCTCGTTGATGGGGGCGGCGGCATCTTGATCGGAGCGATCCCGGCGGTGCTGCCAGCGCCACCAGGCCCAGGTGGTGAGCAGGGATTGCAGGGCGAACAGCAGCAGCTGGGCCTGCCAGCCGAAGGGCCAGACCAGCAGCAGCAGGCCCACCTCCAGCGCGGCGATGCCGGTCCAGAGCAGAAAACCCACCGAGCCCAGCACCTCGATGGCCAGCAGCACGAAGCCGAGCCCCAGCCAGTGCCAGTGGGTCAGCCCCTCGAACAGGGCTGTCATGACTTGCCGCCCTTGCCATCCTTGAACAGCTCGGCCATGCCGGCGACGGCGCCGATCAGGCTGCCCGCCTCCAGCGGCATCATCACCACCTTGCTGTTGGGGCCTTCACCGATGCGGGCCAGCGCCTCTGTGTATTTCTGGGCCACGAAGTAGTTGATGGCCTGCAGATCCCCTTCGGCGATGGCTTTTGACACCATGTGGGTCGCCTTGGCTTCCGCTTCGGCGGCCCGCTCCCGCGCTTCGGCGGCGAGGAAGGCGGCCTGACGCTCGCCCTCGGCTTTGAGGATCTGGGACTGCTTCTCCCCTTCCGCTTTCAGGATCTTGGACTGGCGCACCCCTTCGGCCTCCAGTACCTCGGCCCGTTTCTGGCGCTCGGCCTTCATCTGGGCGTTCATGGCTTCGACCAGCGCCAGCGGCGGACGTACATCCTTGATCTCGATCCGGGTCACCTTGATGCCCCAGGGGGCGGTGGCCGCATCCATGGTGCGCAGCAGCTTCTCGTTGATGGTGTCGCGCTGGGAGAGCATCTCGTCCAGCTCCATGGCGCCCAGCACGGTCCGCATGTTGGTCATGGTCAGGTTGCGGATGGCGCTGGTGAGATCGTTGACCTCGTAGCCCGCCTTGCGGGCATCTACCACCTGCACGAAGCTGATGGCGTCTATGGTGACGTTGGCGTTGTCGCGGGAGATCACCTCTTGCGCCGGGATGTCCAGCACCTGCTCCATCATGATGATCTTGTGGCCGATGCGATCTATGTAGGGGATCAGCAGGTTGAGGCCGGGGGAGAGGGTGCGGGTGTAGCGGCCGAAGCGCTCCACGGTCCAGTTGTAGCCCTGCGGCACTATCTTGATGCCGGCACTCAGGGTGAGAAGTACCAGAAACACGAAGATCCCCAGCACAATCAATGACTCATTCATCATTTAGCTCCTTATGAAACACTTTCACTAGCCTATGGCCTTGTGTGCGGCACCACAAGCGCCTTTGTCATCACACGGCTTTGTTAATTACTAAAACGCATTAAAAAGCATTTTTTATTATTTTGAGGGATAAGCAGCCCTGCCTATAGTCGCCCCATATTAGTCGTGTTCCGAGGGATGGGCCGAAATGGATTATTTGCCGATGTTTGCCAAATTGGACGGTCGCCCTGTGCTGCTGGTGGGGGGGGGCGAAGTGGCCCTGCGCAAGGCGCGCCTGCTGCTGGCGGCCGGTGCCAGGCTGACCCTGGTCTCCCCCGAGCTGGAACCCGACTTCCATGAATTTGCCGGTCGCTTCACCCATCTGGCGGAGCGCTTCACCCCGGCCCACCTGGCCGGCCAGATCCTGGTAGTGGCCGCTACCGACGACCTCGAGGTGAACGCCCTGGTCTATCAGAGCGCCAACCAGCTCGGCCTGTTCGTCAATGTGGTGGACGACCCCAAGCGCTCCAGCTTTATCTTCCCCTCCATCATCGATCGCAGCCCCATCATGGTGGCGGTCTCCAGCGGCGGCAAGGCGCCTGTGCTGGTGCGCCTGCTGCGCGAGCGGCTGGAGAGCCTGCTGCCGCGCCACCTCGGCGGCCTGGCCGAACTCTCCGGTCGGGTACGCGACCGGGCCAAGCGGGTGCTCTCCTCCATTTCCGACCGTCGCCGCTTCTGGGAGCGGGCGTTTGCCTCCAACACCCTGGCCGGTTTGATTGAGAAAGCCGATTGGCAGGGGGCCGAGCAGTGGCTGAACGAGGGGCTCGACAAAGCCCAGACCGAGGTGGGCGAGGTGGTGCTGGTGGGGGCGGGCCCAGGGGATCCTGGCCTGCTGACCCTCAAGGCGCTGCAACAGATCCAACAGGCCGAGGTGGTGCTCTATGACCAGCTGGTCTCCGCCGAGATCCTGGACCTGGTGCGCCGCGATGCCACCCTGGTGTCGGTCGGCAAGAAGGCGGGCGCTCACAGCGTGCCCCAGGAGGAGACCAATCGCCTGTTGGTGGAATACGCCAGGGCGGGCAACCGGGTGGTGCGGCTCAAGGGGGGCGACCCCTTCATGTTCGGTCGTGGTGGCGAGGAGCTGGAAGTGCTGGCAGAGGAGGGCATCCCCTTCTCGGTGGTGCCCGGCATCACGGCCGCCGCCGGTGCCACCGCCTATGCGGGCATTCCGCTCACTCACCGCGACCATGCCCAGAGCGCCGTTTTTATCACGGGCCACTGTCAGAAGGAGGGCAAGGAGCCCGACTGGCAGCAGCTCGCCGCTACCAGCCAGACCCTGGTGATCTACATGGGGCTGATGCGCTCCGAGCATATCCAGCAGCAGCTGGTGAACCATGGCCGAAGTGCCGCCACCCCCATCGCCATCATAGAGCGCGGCACCACGGCGCGGCAGCGCGTGCTGACCGGCACCTTGGCTGAGCTGGCCGAACTGGCCGCCCAGGCGGTGAGCCCGTCCCTTATCGTCATCGGCGAGGTGGTTGCCCTGCGCCAGCAACTCGCCTGGTTTGGCGAGACGGCGCAGGGGGCCGACAGCGGCCACGAGCTCAAGCTGGTGAGCCTGGCCTGAGGCCGAGACCCGAATCGATTTGACGGTGTTGCCAAGGCGGCACCGACCTGAACCAAGACTGCGTACCGACCAGGCGCGTCAGCAATGAACCGAGGACCCAGACATGGACCGTGAAAGATTGACCCATCTGCAGCAGCTGGAAGCCGAGAGCATCCACATCATCCGCGAGGTGGCTGCCGAATTTGAAAACCCGGTGATGATGTACTCCATCGGCAAGGACTCCTCCGTCATGTTGCACCTGGCCCGCAAGGCCTTCTATCCGGGCAAGATCCCCTTCCCCTTGCTGCACGTCGACACCGACTGGAAGTTCAAGGAGATGATCAAGTTCCGTGACGAGACCGCCAAAAAGTACGGGCTGGATCTGATCGTTCACAAGAACCCGGACGGCCTCGCCATGGGCATCAACCCCTTCGTGCACGGCAGCGGCAAGCACACCGACATCATGAAGACCGAGGGGCTCAAGCAGGCGCTCAACAAATACGGCTTCGACGCCGCCTTCGGTGGGGCCCGCCGCGACGAGGAGAAGTCTCGTGCCAAGGAGCGGGTCTACTCCTTCCGTGACAAGTCCCACCGCTGGGATCCGAAGAACCAGCGCCCCGAGCTGTGGCGCGTCTATAACAGCCAGGTCAACAAGGGGGAGAGCATCCGGGTCTTCCCGCTCTCCAACTGGACCGAGCTCGATATCTGGCAATACATCTATCTCGAGAACATCGACATAGTGCCGCTCTACTTTGCGGCCCATCGCCCTGTGGTGGAGCGCAATGGCATCAAGATCATGGTGGATGACGAGCGCATGCCCATCGGCCCGGAAGATGAAGTGAAGCAGGAGCTGGTGCGTTTTCGCACCCTCGGTTGCTACCCGCTGACCGGGGCCATCGAATCCAATGCCACCACCTTGCCGGAGATCATCGAAGAGATGCTGATCACCACCTCGAGCGAGCGGCAAGGGCGGCTCATCGACCACGATCAGGCCGGCTCCATGGAGCAGAAGAAGCGTCAGGGCTATTTCTAAAAAAATGTTCTAAGGAATCGCAACATGAACAACCACATTCAGACCGCCATCAGCGAACAGGGCATTGAAGCCTACCTGCACGCCCAGCAACACAAGAGCCTGCTGCGCTTTCTCACCTGCGGCAGCGTTGACGACGGCAAGAGCACCCTCATCGGCCGCCTGCTGCACGACTCCCAGCAGATCTATGAAGATCAGCTCAAAGCGCTGGAGTCCGACAGCCAGAAGCTTGGCACCACCGGCGAGAAGCTGGATCTGGCGCTGCTGGTAGACGGCCTGCAGGCGGAGCGCGAGCAGGGCATCACCATCGACGTGGCCTACCGCTATTTCTCCACCGCCAAGCGCAAATTTATCATCTCGGACACCCCGGGCCACGAGCAGTACACCCGCAACATGGCCACCGGCGCCTCCACCTGCGATCTGGCCATCATATTGATCGACGCCCGCAAGGGAGTGCTGGATCAGACCCGTCGCCACAGCTTTATCGCGAGCCTGCTCGGCATCAAGCAGTTCGTGGTGGCAGTGAACAAGATGGACCTGGTGGAGTTTAGCCAGGAGGTGTTCGAGCGCATCAGTGCCGATTACCGCGAATTCGCCAAGAAGCTCAGCGTCGACACCATCCATATCGTGCCGGTCTCTGCGCTGGACGGTGACAACGTGGTCAACCCCAGCGACAAGCTGGCCTGGTACGAAGGCGAGACCCTGCTCTCCCTGCTGGAGAGCGCGGAAGTGGAGCGCGAGCTGGAGCGTCACCCGGTGCGCCTGCCGGTGCAGTACGTGAACCGCCCCAACCTCGATTTTCGCGGCTTCGCAGGCACTTTGGCCTCCGGCATCCTGCGGGTGGGCGACCGGCTTGCTGTGCTGCCGTCCGGCAAAGAGAGCACGGTGACTCGCATCGTCACCTTCGACGGGGATCTGGAGTACGCTCTGCCGGGTCAGGCCATCACGGTCACCTTCGCGGACGAGATCGACATCAGCCGGGGCGACCTGCTGGTGGATGCGGCGAAAAAGCCCCAGGTGACCCAGAACGTGCTGGCTCACATCGTCTGGATGGGGGAGGAGTCCCTGCAACCGGGCCGGGTCTATGACGTCAAGCTGGCCACCAAGAAGAGTCGCGGCCAGGTGGAGGCCATCCGCCACCGCATCGAGATCAACAAGCTGGACGAACTGCCGGCCTCCGAGCTCAAGCTCAACGAGATCGGCCTGTGCGAATTCAGCCTGACCGACCCGGTGGCGTTCGACCCCTATCAGGAGATCCGCGATACCGGCAGCTTCATCCTGATCGACCGGCTGACCAACGTCACCGTCGGTGCCGGCATGATAGTGGAAGGGCTGGCGGCCAAGGTTGTGACTCTTGCAGGCAGAGAAGGGCAGTACAGCGAGTTCGAAGTCGAGCTCAACGCTCTGGTGCGCAAGCACTTCCCCCACTGGCAGGCGCTGACCATCAGCAACGATTCCGGCAAGGAGTAAGCCCATGACCTGGCAACAATCCCTGGTGCTGGGTCTGCTGGCTGCCCTCGTCGCCCTGCTGATCCAGGGCAAACTCCGGCCGGCGCTGCTCTTCTCGGGCGCCGTGCTCATCACCTACCTGAGCGGCCTGGCGGACATCAACGCCGTGGTGGCGGGCTACACCAACAGCGCCCTGCTGACCCTGGTGCTGTTGCTGCTGGTGTCGCTCGCGGTGGAAAAGACCCGGGTCATGAGCTGGTTCGCCAACCTGGTGGGCACCGGCTCCTTCAACAAGGTGCTGGTGAAGGTGTGGTTCTCCACCGCCTTCCTGTCGGCCTTCGTCAACAATACCGCCGTGGTGGCCTCCATGCTGGGGGCGGTCAAACGCAACCCCAACCATGCACCCTCCCGGCTGCTGTTGCCCATGTGCTTCGCGGCGACCTTTGGCGGCGTGCTGACCCTGATCGGCACCTCCACCAACCTCATCGTCAACAGCTTCCTCATCAAGATGGGGGCCAAGCCGCTCGGCATGTTCGACTTCTTTATGGTGGGGGCGGGGACCCTGCTGACCGGCCTCATCGCCGTGCTGCTGTTTGCCCGCCACCTGCCGGAGCAGGATACCGAGATGAGCCGCGAATCTGGCTATTTTCTCGAGGCCAAGGTGGGCCCCGGCTCCCCCATGGCCGGGCGCAGCGTCAAGGAGAACGGCCTGCGCAGCCTGAAAAGCCTCTATCTTGCCGAGATCATCCGGGGCAATCAGGTGATCTGCCCGGTGCAGCCGGAACACGAGCTGCACGAGGGGGACATGCTGCTGTTTTGCGGTGACGTGGAGAGCGTCGGCGTGCTGCAGGAGCTCAAGGGGCTGGATCTCTACGGCCAGCACCGCCTCAACGGCCAGCACCTGGTGGAGGTGATCGTCAGCCATAGCTCGCGCCTGGTGGGTCAGACCATCAAGGATGCGGAGTTTCGCACCCACTTCGATGCGGTGGTGCTGGCGGTGCGCCGGGGCGAGACCCAGCTCACCGGCGGCCTCGGCCAGATTGAGCTGCACGCAGGGGATACTCTGCTGCTGGCCCCCGGCCCCAAGTTTGCGGGCAACAAGTCCCTCTCCCGCGAGTTCGTGGTAGTGAGCGGGCTGGAGGCCTCCACCCGGCTCGATGCCACGCGCAGCGCCGCCGTGGTGCTGGGCTTTCTCGGGGTGCTGACCCTGTCGGTGCTCGACCTGGTGCCGCTGTTCAAGGGGCTGTTGGTGATGCTGGTGGTGCTGCTGTTCTCCCGCATCCTGACCCTGGACGAGATCCGCCGCCGCTTTCCGCTGGATATCTGGCTGGTGGTGGGCGGGGCGCTGGCCATCGCCGATCAGCTGGAAAAAAGCGGGCTGGCAAAACTTATCGCCGACTGGCTGATGGGGGAGTTCAACGGCGCCAGCCCCATCATCGCCTTTATCGGTATCTACCTGTTTACCCTGGTGCTGACCGAGCTGATGAGCAACAACGCCGCCGCCGCGCTGGCCTTCCCCATGGGTTACCAGCTGGCGCTCAGCATGGATGTCTCCACCATGCCGTTCATTCTGGCGGTGCTGTTCGGGGCGAGCTCCAGCTTTATCCTGCCCTACGGCTACCAGACCAACCTGATGGTCTATGCGGCGGGCAATTACAAGATGCCGGACTACCTCAAGCTGGCCCTGCCGGTCTCCCTGGCCTACAGCCTCGGGGTGATTGTCATGGTGCCCCTGCTGTTTCCGTTTTAAGGTGGCGCAACTGGGCCTTGCAGGGAATAGGAATACACGACGACCATGGCCCCCGTCAGTGGCGAGTGGCCAGAGGCTGAGCTCCAGGGAGCCAGACCGTTTCAGCATTGAGGCGCGCGCGCCAAGCAAGGAGTTTTAGATGAGCAATATCGTGTGGCATGCCCATGCCGTCGACAAACAGAGCCGGGCCGAGCAGAAGGGGCAAAAGCCCCTGGTGATCTGGTTTACCGGGCTCTCCGGGGCGGGTAAATCTACCCTGGCGGGAGCCTTGGAGCAGGCGTTGGCGGCCGAGGGCAAGCACACCTATCTGCTGGATGGGGACAACGTGCGCCACGGCCTCTGTGGCGATCTCGGCTTCGATGACGCCGCCCGTCAGGAGAATATCCGCCGGGTCGGCGAGGTGGCAAAACTGATGGTGGATGCGGGCCTTATCGTACTCACCGCCTTTATCTCGCCGTTCCGTGCCGAGCGGGATCTGGTGCGCAATCTCGTGGGTGAAGGGGAGTTTGTCGAGGTCTTTGTGGATGCGCCTCTCGCCGTCTGTGAAGAGCGAGACCCCAAGGGGCTCTATAAAAAGGCGCGAGCGGGGGAGATCCGTAACTTTACCGGTATCGACTCCGCCTACGAGGCCCCCGAACAGCCGGAAATTCATCTGCTTAATGCAGGTAAACCGGTTGAAGTGTTGGTGGATGAGCTGCTGACCGCCCTGCGGCAAAGAGGGTTGATCGACTAAGGTTGATTGCTTATATCGAGGGTTGATGTCAGAGGGGGCGTTTGCCCCCTTCTTCTATTGAACTCCAATTATTAATTTTGGTGTCAGTGGATCTCCGATATTAGCCTCCAGTTAATACTGGGCTAAATGACATCTCATATACTGTATCGGTCTCGTCATTCTGGCTCTTCAGGGTATGCCCTCTCCAATATGCCTATTTGTTTATTTAGACGAGGCTTGGAAATGCGAAGAACAAGGGATTCTACGTGTTTTGGATAGTCCCAGTGGTTGTTGGTACCCACATCGTATGCTGATACATATTTAACTAGTTCGTGGCGCTTGAGAGTTTTGTTTTTAATGCCTGCAGGGAATGTTATTTCGTCTTCACGCATGATCGCAGAATATGTTTCCTGCAGTAGGTTCGATGCTTTCCCTATATATAGAAGGTTTGCCATTGTATCATAAAAAGCATAAACGCCAGCACGCTCTTCGTGACCAGAATATAATTTGTTGAGCTGTGTTTTAATTGGTTCTGTAGAGTTGATTTCGAAAAATTCGTTAACTACCTTGAATTCTGGAGTGTAGATACACATTGAGATATAATCGAGAGTTTCTTTGTTTGGGATTGTGCTGCCATTTATCCATCTATTTATTTGTGAGATAGGATAGCCTGTTGCCTCGGACATTGTTGCTGAGCAAGAGTTAAATTTCTCATTAAATAAGTATTGGATGACTACTGTTCTATCTTGCATTTGTATTTACTTTCTCTCGTGAGTTCTGGAGTATTGATGTGCTGACAAAGTTAGCACCACATTAAGGTGTGAGGTTTATAATGTCAAAATCTCTATAGTCTATTTTTATTAAAAAATACAATAGATTGTAGAAATATTATACATTGCGAATAAATTATTAATATTTTGCTATGATTTTATCTTCCCTGACAACACAGCAATCCTTGTCGCATCTCTACTCGGAAAGTCAGGGTCAACATACACATACATGCGGCTTATCAGCGAGCCTGTAAATTCAAATACACTACAAAAACGGCCCATGGAGATATTATTGTCAGGCCAAGAGGTACCATCACTCATTACTCCCCCTTCTTGCCCCTCGACAATCACGGTGTTGCCAGCAGTCGTTATCTTAAAGCCATCTATGTCGTGCCAGATGCTGGTGAGCGAGCTACCAATTCTATTGCCAAACTCAACCAATGCATCCTTTCCTTTAGCCTGACCAAACTTGGGGAAGAAAAAGTCAATATTCTCCGAGAAGAGGTCAAGATAACTGGGATCACCTGCATCTATTTTCTTGAAATACTCAATCGCTATCTCAACTAAATTTTCCTGTTCCATTACCATTCCTATATCTCTATTAGTTGTTCGCATAACCATGATTGGAAGGAGGGGGTTTACTTTATGACTGCACTTCATCCTGATAGTCGTTATAAAAAGCTTTACATCAATGCATTTTCAGCAGGTCTAAATCAGTGGGGATTGAACTTCTTCGGGTCGCCTAGCTTGGACTGTAACCATAAATTCATATCGCTGACGACCTCTTTGCGCTGACTTTGTCCGTCACTGTCTTTGAGTCCATGATCCAGTGCTTCGTAACGCCGATATTCAATATTGTTTTTTCCTAGGTCTTTAAGGCGCTGCATCATTTCATCTGTTTTCTGAGGTGATACCGAAGTATCCATTCCCCCCTGCATGATCAGCAAAGGAGACTTTACTTTTTTAAGGGTATCAAGCTGATCGATGGAGAGCATCTGCTGCCACCAATGATAGCCGTGTCCGCTCACATCAAGTTCAAATGGTTTGCTGTTAAGAACATGTACGGCAAACCCTTTAAAACCGTCGATATCTTTTCTCGCAGCTTCGATATTTTTATGCTCTGCAGCGATGCTGTGTGAGACGTCATCGATAAACCAGCGGCCACCGCCATTAAAGGAGATAGTGGCATCGATATAGTCAACATCTGCGGTCACTAGGTTGGCGATAACGGCTCCTTCACTGCCGCCCAGGAGAATTAATGTCTTGTATTGCCCATCTTTTCGAACGATATCGAGCACAACCTTGATATCTGCTACCCGCTGCGCAGGGTTGTCCTTTTCAAGGTACTGAGCAGGACAATCCTTGCGTGCCGGATCGGTACTGTATTTTAATTTACGATTGATGCCGTATTTTTCCACTAGAAGAATATCAGCTTCTGGCCAAACATTTTTATAGTCGGAGAGTATCGAGTCGATATTCAGTACGCTGTTGCAATCAGAGCCTTGCAAAATCAACAGCAAGGTATCTGTATCATGGGTATGTTGGACCAAGTAATAGGAGATAGGCGAGCCATCATCCCTGCTGGCTGTACGAGTCATGACCTCTTGGGCGCTTGTCGAGCATGTCAAAAATAGCAAAAATAAATATATTGTTCGCATTCTCATTTTACCCTTGGCGATCAGAACAAGGCGAAACCATGCTGCACGCAGCAATCCTGCAGAGTCCATAAAATGCAAGTGGGTCAGGTTGCTATGGCATCATGGTAATGATACTAGCCC
Organism: Aeromonas dhakensis; assembly: GCF_000820305.1. Classification (GTDB taxonomy): domain Bacteria; phylum Pseudomonadota; class Gammaproteobacteria; order Enterobacterales; family Aeromonadaceae; genus Aeromonas; species Aeromonas dhakensis. The sequence continues at coordinate 26,274 of NZ_CDBH01000060.1, read as the reverse complement.
CAGCTGTTATTGGTTTTTGCATAACGTACGACCTGATATATCGCTATGTTTTCAGTTGCCAGCAGCCGGATTATTTCTGGTATGCATTGAATGGGGAGCTCCATTTCATAGCCATGGGCCAAGGTTACTATTTTTTCAGCCCGTGCGGGGCCAAGAAAACCAGAGATTATTTTCTTGGCCATACCATCATGATCACGAATCTCGAAATAGACGCGGTACATGTCTGATGTGTAATCCAGTGGTGTGCCTATTTCTTGCGTCTCATATGGCGGTACTGCGTCTGTGTTGTTCATGTTGCCTCTGAACTATTTCATTTGTTTAATGCGCCAAGGGAATTTAGCGCATTGACGTATCCTGTCTGAGGGAGATGCTGCCTTTTATGGCGAAGCGTTTCCAGTGAAATTAGTAGCCTGACTGGGTGTGGCGTTTTTTAGTGCTATCACCTGGGCAGTGAAATAATGGCGCCAACAAAATCAGGGCTGTCATCCTTGTTAATAAGGCGCAGCAGGTCGCCACCCGCGTGGCTATTCCTCAAGCAAGGCTACCGCCCCTGAATTTCAGCCTCCAGTCTGCTGCGCTTTCCCTGCGGTGTGGCTCTGGTCTGGTTCATGACTGACTCCGACAAGAGGGGATCTGATGGCCATGTTACCGAACGGAGCTGGTTAGGGAAGGAGGAGTGAGTGATTTCTCGGGCAAGATCAATAAATTGAGCTGCCATGGGGGGGCGGGCGTAGGGGTATCTCAGCGTCCGTACTTTCTCAATGCTCGCTGCGTATTTGGGCGGGGGGAATGAACTGCGGGATGCCACTCTGTTGAATGAGTTGCAGAGCAGATGCCAAGGTAATGACATCAAGGCCGGGCCAGCGATGGCATGGGCATCCCGGCCCAGTCAGATCTGCGTTTCCCACCAGAGATAAATGGGCCCGCTGCCGGTGACGACAGAGGCCCTTTTTTGTTGTTAGCGCACGGTCTCGGGATCAGCGGACCAGCACCACCTGGCCGGCGGGGCTGGGGTTGACGAGTTGTGGAGAGGCGGGTTGTTGCTGGAACTGGCGTACCAGCCGATCCAGGTCACTCAGCTGTCGTACCAGCTGGTTGATGCCGTGGACGGCATGCTGGCTGCCGACGCTGGAGTCATCGGCCAGGGTCTTGATGCTGAGCACGTTGCGATCGATATCGGCAGTGACCTGGGACTGCTCCTGCACGGCCTGGGCTATCTGGCTGCTGCCGGAGGCGACCTGCTGCAACATGCTGTTGATCTGCTGCAGTATGGTGCCGGTAGCGGAGGCCTTCTGCTGGCAGCTGGCGGAGAGATCCCCCCCTTTTTCCATCGCCTGCTCGGCGTTGGCCGCGCTGGTTTGCAAGAGGCTTATCATCTTCTGGATCTCGCCGGTGGAGGCCTGGGTCTTGATGGCCAGGGATCTGATCTCGTCCGCCACCACCGAGAAACCACGGCCCGCCTCACCGGCACGGGCCGCCTCGATGGCCGCATTGAGGGCCAGCAGGTTGGTCTGGTTGGCGATGCTGTTGATGACGTCCAGGATGCCGTCGATATCCCGGCATTGGGTCGCCAAGGTGTGGATCACCGTCTTGGAGGTAGCGATCTCGCCGTGCATTCCTTCGACCGCCCCTATGGTCTCCTGCACGCTGCGGTTGCCTTCCCGGAACAGGTCGGCGGTTTCATCCAGCAGGTCGGAGGCGGCGGTGGAGCTGTGGGAGACCTCGCGGATCGACTCGGCCATCTGGGTGATGGCGGTGGCGACCTGATTGGTCTCGGCCTGTTGTTGCTGCAGGTTGCTGGTGATGGATTCGGCATTGCGCAGATCGCCTTCGGCCGAGAGCAGGATCCGGCTGCAGGTCTGCTGGGTGCGCGCCAGCACGGCGTTGAACTCGGCCTGATTCATCAGCATGGCGAGCTCGATGGCGGCGATGTTGTCGACCTTGTTGGTGTAGAGCAGCTGCATCAGCGGGTTGTCAAAGCGGCTGCGGGCCAGCTTGTCGAGCTTGCCGAGGCGACGGCTCAGGGCCTGAGTGATCATGGCCGCCAGCAGCAAAGGCAGCACGGCCAGGGTCAGCAGCCAGCCGGAGGCCTGCTCATACCCCAGCGCCATCATGGCCACCAGGCTCGGCAGCAGGCAGAGGGTGATTGCCAGCGTGTGGGAGAAGGCCGGCAGCCTGAGCGCCAGCGGCGCCTTGTCGGCGCGCAGCCCGGCATAGATGCGCTCGGCCCGCTGCTTGATCTCCTCGCTGGGGGCGGTTCGCACCGATTGGTACTCCACCACCTTGCCGTGGGCATCCTTGATCGGCGTGACGAAGGCACTGACCCAGTAGTGATCGCCGTTCTTGCAGCGATTCTTCACCGGCCCCATCCAGCTCTTGCCGGCCCGGATATGGTGCCAGAGGTCGGCGAAGGCCTGTTTGGGCATATCCGGATGGCGCACCAGATTGTGGTGCTCCCCCTGCAGCTCCTCCAGCGTGAAGTCTGCGATCTGGCAGAACTCCTCGTTGGCATAGGTGATACGGCTCTCCAGATCCGTGGTGGAGATGAGGTGCTGGTGTTCGGGATAGCGACGCTCATGCTGGGTGACAGGCTGATTGACTCTCATGGTGTGCTCCGAAACCGGGTTGTGGGGAAGGCGTCATCACCAATGCAAGGGCTGCACCAGCGGGGGTGAAAATCGTCGATCATGCGGCACTCATGCGGCACTGCGGGGGGGCGATGGCCGGTGGCGAGCGGATCTGCGGGCGCGGGGCTGGCGAGTCAGAGGGGGGGGGGATTTGCATTTCAAGAACCGTTTTGGCAACGGCGGCGCCATTTCGCGAGCGGCGGCGGGAGGCGTAAAACAGCGGAGCCCTGACGGGCTCCGGAGGATCAGGGGGTTGGTTCGGCCGGGGCCGGCTCAGGCCCGGCGGGCGGGGTCAGCATCATTGTCTCGATCTGCAGCCCCTGCACCAGCACGGTTTTCAGATCCTGCAGGTACTCCTCCAGCGGCGGCTCCTGCAGCAGCTGGGCGAGCTCGTTGCCGACCGGGGTCAGCCGGTAGTAGAGCAGGGTGATGTTGGTCTGCTTGCGCTGCAGGCGCCAGCGCTGATCGCCGAACTCCAGCTCCACCCCGTCGGCGGGCAGCGGGCCGGACTCCAGCTCGCCACGGTGCAGCAGGCCGAGTTCGAACAGTTGCAGCAGGGCGTTGTAGGGGATGCGGTACTTGCCAAGGCCGAGCCGGGTCACCCGGGCGCGGCTGAGCAGGCTGGCCCCCTTGTGCAGCCCCAGCAGCAGCCGCTGCTCGTCGCTGCCCACGTAGTGGCAGGAGAGGGAGCAGATGCGCTGGAACAGCTGGGCCTCGCGCTGGGTCATCTCCTTGAGGGTGGAGAGGGCACGGATGGAGAAGCGGCCCGGGGTGGCGATCTCGATGGCGAAGATGCGGCCCCACAGCTGCTGCATGGGCACCATGCTGATGTCTTCCGCCAGTTGCAGGAAGTGGGTCAGCCAGTCGCTGTCCATCTCGCCGCCGGCGGCCGTCTCCTCGCAGTGGCGAGAGGCCATCACCATGATGGATTCCAGGTTGCGCTGGCGGGCGGCCTGATCCGCCAGCTGGCGAAAGGCGGCGCGCTGCTCGAAGGTGCTGTCGCTGTTGCGGGTGAGCATGCCGTCGATGCCGCGGCTGCGGGCCAGGCGCAGGGTCTGCTCCTGGCTGCTCAGGATGGAACTCTCTTTCTTGGGCGGGGGCAGGTCAGCCATGCTGGCTCCGTGATCGCAAGGTCTAGCCTTGAATGTTACTCCAACCGGGATGGCGGGCAATCCCTCAGGCAGGGGCTGGCCGGGTTCTTGCCGTCGCGGATAACAAAACGGCCCCCCGCGGGAGGCCGTGTGTGCCTAGTCACTGCTCTTCGTAGACACTGACCTCGACCGCCTCCAGCGAATAGGAGGCGGTGGCCATCTCGTGACTGGAGCTGACCGTGCGCATCTTGCCCTTCACCCAGATGGCGTCCCACAGGTCATCCACTGGCGCTCCCTTGGGGTAGCTCACATAGACCACCTGGTTGGTGGGCGGGGGCGGCACATGGATGCAGGCGCCGAAGTAGGGCACCAGCAGGAAGGCGGTGATCTTCTTGGCATCCCCCTCCAGCGGTACCACGAAGCCCGGGATGCGCACCTCTTGGCCGTCCAGCTTCTTGTTGACCCCGCCCACCGGCTGGGGCACAGAGGCAAGATTGCCATCGTGGCTCACCTGGGGTGGGGGCAGCAGTTTTTCACCTTCCGGAATGAGCACATCCCAGTCGATGGTCTTGTAGTCGGCAGCCATGGCCGGCAGCGTCAGCAGGGCGGCCAGCAGCGCCACGATTTTCCACTTCATCATCTGTCCTTCTCGTTTCTTATGGGCGCCTGGCTAGACGCGAATGCTCATGCCATCGCTCAGGCTGTAGCGATAGGCGCGGGCGGCGGGCAACAGGCCTATCACCATGCCGGCCAGCCAGACCAGCCCCAGCAGTTGCCACTCGTGGGCGCTTGGCAGCCCCAGGCTCAATTGCAGGCCATAGTGACCGAGCAGCCAGGGGGTGGCAAGGGCTTGGCCCAGGTAGAGCGCGGCCACCCCGAGCGCAATGCCGGCGGTGGTGAGGGCCATCGCCTCCAGCGCCAGCAGCAGGAACAGGTGAGAGGGGCCGGCGCCGAGGGAGCGCAAGATGGCGAGCTCACGGCGCCGCTCGTTGAGGCCGGCCAGCAGGGTGGTCAGCATGCCGATGAGGCCTGCCACCACCACGAAGCCGGCGATCACCGACAGCGCCGTCTCCGCCACGCTCATCAGGCTCCACAGCTCCTGCAGGGCGGCCCCCGGCAGGATCGCCATCAGCGGCTCGCCCCGGTAGGTGTTGACGCTGCGCTGCAGCTGGAACGCCAGGATCCGGTTGCTGAGCCCCACCATGAAGGCGGTGATGGTCTTGGGGGTGAGATCCTGCGCCAGCGCCTGCTCGGCGGTCACGTTCTTGCTGTGACGGCCGGTGTCCCAGCCAAGGTGGATCGCCTCGATACCGGCCAGCGGTACATGGATGGTGCGATCGATGGGGGTGCCGGTCGGTGCCAGGATCCCCACCACCTTGAACGGCAGGTTGTCGTGCTGGCTGAACGAGGTGTTACCGGCACCGTGGGCGATGACGATGGACTGCCCCAGGTGATAACCGAGCTTCTCGGCCACCTGGGCGCCGAGCACCGCCTCGAACGGCGTCTCGAATGCTCGCCCTTCACGCATGACCAGTGCCTGCTGCTGGCCATATTTGAGGTGGGTGAAGTAGTCGCCATTGGTGCCAAGCACGCGAAACCCCTTGTGGGAGTCACCAAGGGAAAGCGGGATGGTCCAGGCGATGCCGGGTTGTTGCTTGATGGCCTGATAGGCGTCCCAGCCCACGTTGTTGGTGGGATTGCCGATGCGAAACACCGAGTAGAGCAGCAGGTTCACCTGGCCGGAGCGGGCGCCGACGATGAGGTCCGTGCCCGACACCGTGTTGGCGAAGCTCTCGCGGGCCTGATTGCGCACTCGCTCCACCCCGAGCAGCAGGGTGACACTGATGGCGACCGCCAGCAGGGTGAGCCCGGCGGTGAGGCGGCGGGCCCAGAGGCTTTGCAGGGCGAGTTTCAGCATGTTGCCCTCCTGTTCAGCTGTTGCAGGTTCTCCACCCGCGGGAAGAGCGGCTCGAGATAGGGGTCGTGGCTGACGAAGACCAGGGTCGAGCCCTGCTTGTCGCACTCCTCGAACAGCAGCTTGATGAAGGCGGCCCGGTTGTCGGTATCGAGCGCCGAGGTGGGCTCGTCGGCGATCACCAGCGGCGGCGAGCCGATCAGCGCGCGGGCGGCGGCCACCCGCTGCTGCTGGCCGATGCTGAGGGCATGGACTGGCCTGTGAAGCGCCTCCTCGGGCAGTTGCAATTCCCGCAGCAGGCGGCGCGCCTCCTCGGCCGGGCTGCCTTGCAGCCGGGCCCGCTTCTCGGGGGAGAAGGTGAGGGCGCTGGTGACGTTGTCCTGCACGGATAAAAACGGCAGCAGGTTGAACTGCTGGAAGATGTAACCCAGATTGGCCGCCCGGAAGTGGTCACGGGCACGGCCAGAGAGCTGGGCCAGCGGCTGGCCCAGTACCTCCAGGGTGCCGTGGTTGGCGGTCTGGATCCCGGCCAGCAGGCCGAGCAGGGTCGACTTGCCCGAACCGGACGGTCCCTTGATGAACACCCGTTCCCCCTCGCCGATGGTGAGGGCGGGCAGATCGAGTACAACCTCGTGACCCGGCCAGGCAAAGGCCAGATCGCGGATCTCAACCACGGCATTTTTCATGGCGTTACCAGCTCAGTTTGTTGGCGGAGGGGGTCAGCTCGGCCGCGGTCTGGCCGCTGGGCAGTATGCCCTGCACGCTCAGCTTCTCCAGGCTCGGATAGACGCTGAACAGGGTGGCTTCCAGCCCGGTCAGCTTGGCTGGCTCCGCGCAGGTGTAGGTGTACATAGCCCCCATGTCGGCGTGACCGGCATCGTCGTGCTGGTGTTCGTCGTGCTTGCCGTCAGACTTCTGGTGGTCATGGTCATGGTCATGGTCATGGTCATGGTCATGGTCATGGTCGTGATCTTCCTTGGCGGCCTGCAGCGCCTGCTGGGTCAGCGTGCAGCCGGCGGCCGGGTCGAAGCGCAGCAGGGCATCGGGTTGCTTGAGCTGGGCCACGGCCTTGGCGTATTGCGCTTTCTCGTCATCGCTCTTGGCGGCGTGCTCGAAGCCCACCAGATCGGCGGCGGGGGCCTGCAGCTCGATCATCAGCTGGTTGCCATCAAGCACCAGGTTGAGGTGGCCGTTGCCGTGCTCGTGGGCGCCGTGGCCGTGACTGTCGTGTTCATCGTGGTTTGCCTGCACGCCAAATGCGGCGGCCGCCAATAACAGGGTGACTGCTTTCATCGTTAATCCTTTGAAAAGTTTATTGAAAAATGGATTTAGCCGGATAAGCGATGAAGCTGTGGCGGCGCGCGGATGCGGCACTGACCTGAGGGGGTGGCATGAGGTTTGGGCAAGGCGGCGTCAAGGAGCTTGCCGATGACGACTTGTGAAGAGGGGATGACCAGGGTCGGGGTGAGTGCCAGCTTGCCATCCAGATGCAGGGCGCAGAGGACACAGGCGTGGTTGTGGCCGGGCAGGTCGGCTTCCAGCGGATGTTGTGCCAGCACGGGTTGCAGCCACAACCAGCCCAGCAGCAGCAACCAGATTTTCAGCTTGGTACGACCCATAGACCCCTATCAAAGGGGCGCCATCAGCGCCCCTTTTCTCTGGCTTAGAGATGGGACTGGATGAGCCCCATCACGGTAGCGATATTGTTGGCATCGAGCTGACCGTCCTTGACGAACAGCACCTTGCCCTCTTTGTCCAGCAGGATGATGGCCGAGCTTTCCGGCGCCAGGTCCCAGGCGTTGCGGGCCATGCCCTTGGCATCCAGCACCATGGCGGACCAGGGGAATTCCTTCTTGCTGTCTTCGGCACTGCTCTTCACGAAGCCGGAGGTGCCCCAGATGGCGTCATTGCTGTTGATGATGGTGACGGTCTGGTACTTGTCGTGGGGCAGCTTGGCCGCCTTGATCGCTTCGATCATGGGGGCGTTGAGCTCCTTGGCGCTGGAGCGACCGGCGATGTGCTGGATCAGAAAGACCTTGCCGGTCAGTACCTTGCTTTGCCAGGGCTGATAGCCGATCTCTTTCTCTTTCAGTACCAGCTCACCCTTGTCGCCGATGTTGACCAGCGGCACCTGGGCCGACTCCTTGATGTTGTGAGCCAGGGCCAGCGTTGGCAGCAGCGCCAGAGTAAGTACGAGATGTTTCATCCTGATGACACTCCTTTTGTTATGTTATAACGATTTTTGCATTGAGGGAATGGGGCCGAACTCATCCTAAACTGATCGGATCTGTTTAAAAAGTGTTAAATAAAAGCCGGCATTGAGGCGTTCGACTGCCCGCCTGCACGGGGGCTGGCGGACAAAGGCGGCTAGGATGGCACGCAGTCGATAAAAATCAATTGCTTATAAACTGGTTTGAGGAGTCTGGCCGCGCTCTGCAGCCAGACTTGAGGAAGGGGATAGGCCTCAGTAGAGCGGTTCGCTCACCAGCGGGATCTTGGCCATGGTCATCTGCTGGGCCAGCAGGGGAGAGCCGGTCAGCAGAATGTGGCGCTGGTTGCCGATCACCACCGTATCTCCTTTCAAACCGCTGTCGGCGGTGATGGCCAGCCAGGCTGGCGAGACGCTGCCGATGCTGATGTTCGGATAGATGATGCTGAGCATGTACTGGGGGGCCAGCTCGGCCAAGAGGCTTGCCATCAGCAGCGCCTTCTCGTCGCTGTCCGCCTTGTTGTTCTGCAAGGCCTGCAGCGGCGGAGCGAAGTGGTCCATCTGTTCGGGCGGAGTGGGAATGCCACTCAGCCACTCCTGCAGCAGGCCGACACTGGTGGCGAGATCCTTGGCCAGGAACTGTTTCGCCAGGGGCCTCAGGTCGCCCTTGAACTGGTAGAACAGCTGGGAATAGTTAGGGCGCACGCAGGGCAGCTTGCGGTTGGCGGGGTGAACGCAGGGCACCACCCGCATCTGATAGAAGGCGTCGTCCTGATATTGCTGATAGGCCTGCCAGAACAGGGTCGACTCCATGCTGTCGTCGTGCAGGGTGAAGGCCTGCTCCAGATTGCGAAACTTGGTGGCGGTCTCGGGGCTGGTCTGGTTGATGAGGTTGATGCTGTTGTAGAGCCGCGGGCTGATGTAGGAGTAGAGGGTCTCCAGCGGATAGTTGAGGGAGGCATCGAGCAGGGTCATCTCGTGGCGGCTGGCGGCGATGACCCGCTCGTCCGCGTTCAGTTGCAGATGCTTCTGCTGACCGTCGGCCGATTGCCACTGCCAGCTCAGGGTGACCTCGTTGGCCCCGGCCATGGACGCGAACACTAGACTCAACAACAGACCTTGTGCCAGTTTCATGATGTGCATCCTGCTCGGGGTGATAATAAACAACTAGGTGAGCTGGCCGATTTTGGATGAGTCTGGCATTTGTGATTTTGATAACAGATTGATCGGGCTTTTAATTTAATTCTGGAAATAAGTCATGCAGGAAACCGTCATGAAGCGAATCACACCCTTGTTGCTGCTGTTGGCCACGCTGCCGGCCGCGGCGGGGCCTGTCATCGTCAACCAGGGAATGTCCAGCGCGGATACCTTTGCCCTGCGCGACAAGCTGGCGAAGGAACATGAGTGGCAGGAGTGGCTGCGCTTTCAGCAGGCCATCAAGTGGCTTGAGGTGCTGCCGGTAAACTGCGAGCTGATGAGCGATGCTGGCGGCAGTTATCGCTGCGGGGGGAATTACTATCGGCCCTATCAGCAGGATGGACGTGACATCTATATACAGGGGGATCCCAGCGGTGTGACGCCGGGTCAGCCCCAGCAACAGCCCACGAAAAAGGCGCCCTGAGGCGCCTTTTTTCACGAAGGTTACGCTTACTTGGCAGCGTAACGCTCGGCAGAGCTCTTGATCTCTGCTTCGGCAGCGGCCTTGTCGCCCCAGCCTTCAACCTTGACCCACTTGCCAGCTTCCAGCTCTTTGTAGCGCTCGAAGAAGTGCTGGATCTGGGCGCGCAGCAGCTCGGGCAGATCGTTCACATCCTGGATGTGGTCGTACTGCTTGGTCAGCTTGGAGTGCGGAACGGCCACGATCTTGGCGTCTTCGCCAGATTCGTCGGTCATCTTCAGCACGCCAACCGGGCGGCAGCGAATGACGGAGCCGGCCAGCAGCGGGTAGGGAGTCGGAACCAGCACGTCAACCGGATCACCATCCAGAGACAGGGTGGCGTTCACGTAGCCGTAGTTGCACGGATAGAACATCGGGGTAGACATGAAGCGATCAACGAAGATGGCACCGCTGTCCTTGTCGACTTCGTATTTGATCGGGTCGGCGTTCTGCGGGATTTCGATGATGACGTAGATGTCGTCGGGCAGGCTCTTGCCAGCCGGTACCAGATTCAGGCTCATGACGTTTCCTTTGAGTGTTGGAGTCAAGTTTGCAGGCCGATATTATAGCGATGTCGCGTCAAATGACCATATTTCAGGGCCACTGCGACAGAGTTGGTGGATACCCTGCAGCTTGGGTCTGCCAAATTGCCGTCACCTTGTTAGAATGCGCACTTCCCTTTACTGCGAAAGGAAGCGGTATGCATATTCACATTCTCGGGATCTGCGGCACCTTCATGGGTGGTCTGGCGGTGTTGGCAAAACAGCTTGGTTATCGGGTCACCGGCTCTGACGCCAATGTCTATCCCCCCATGAGTACCCAGCTCGAGCAACAGGGCATCGAACTGACCGAAGGCTACGACCCTTCCCAGCTCGATCCGGCGCCGGATCTGGTGGTAGTCGGCAACGCCATGAGCCGCGGCAACCCCTGTGTGGAGTATGTGCTGGATCGCAATCTGCCCTACATCTCCGGCCCCCAGTGGCTGTTGGAGCACGTGCTGCAGGATCGCTGGGTGCTGGCCGTCGCCGGCACCCACGGCAAGACTACCACCGCCAGCATGCTGGCCTGGGTACTGGAATACGCCAAGCTGGAGCCCGGCTTCCTCATCGGCGGCGTGCCCGGCAACTTCCCGGTCTCCGCCCGTCTCGGCTCCGCCCCCTTCTTTGTCATCGAGGCGGACGAGTATGACTGTGCCTTCTTCGACAAGCGCTCCAAGTTCGTCCACTACCACCCGCGTACCCTGGTGATGAACAACCTGGAGTTTGACCATGCGGATATCTTCCCGGATCTCGCCGCCATCCAGCGCCAGTTCCACCACCTGATGCGTACCGTGCCGAGCAACGGTCGAGTGCTCTTCCCCAAGGGGGACGAGAACCTGGCCGCCGTGCGCAAGATGGGCTGCTGGAGTGAAGTGGAGCTGGTGGGTCAGGACGATGCCAAGTGGAAGGCGGTCAAGCTGGCCGACGATGGCTCTGCCTTCGAGGTATGGCTGGACGGCGTGAAACAGGGCGAGGTGCACTGGGAGTGCATCGGCGAGCACAACGTCAACAACGGCCTGATGGCCATCGCCGCCGCCCGCCATGCCGGTGTCATGGTGGAGCACGGCATTGCGGCCCTCTGCCAGTTCAAGTCTCCCAAGCGGCGCATGGAGCTCAAGGGGGAAGTGGCCGGCATCAGCATCTATGACGACTTCGCCCACCACCCCACCGCCATCGAAACCACCCTCGGCGGCCTGCGCGCCAAGGTGGGCAAGGCCCGTATCCTGGCAGTGCTGGAGCCCCGCTCCAATACCATGAAGCTGGGAGTGCACAAGGAAGAGCTGGCAGGTTGTTTCGACGGCGCCGACGAGGTGTTCTTCTTCCAGCCGCCCAACATCGGCTGGGATCTCGGCGAGGTGACCGCCCACATGACCCGACCGGCCAAGGTGTTCAACGATCTGGAGACCCTGATCAACCGGCTGGTGGCCGAGTGCCGCGATGGCGATCATATTCTGATCATGAGCAACGGCGGCTTCGGCGGCATTCATGACAAGCTGATCGCCCGCCTCAAGGACTATCACGGCCAGCTATGAACAAAGCGATCACCCTGGCGCTGACCGGTGCCTCCGGCGCCCCCTATGCCCTGCGCCTGCTGGAATGCCTGGTGCAGGCGGACTATCGGGTCTATCTGCTCGCCTCTTCGGCGGCTCGTGTGGTGCTCAAGACCGAGCAGCAGCAGGAGTGGCCTAGCTCGCCAAAAGAGATCTCTGCCTACCTCTGTCGCCAATATGGCGCCAAGGAGGGGCAGATCGTCGCCTGTGGCAAGGAGGAGTGGTTCTCGCCGGTGGCCTCCGGTTCGGCGGCGCCCAGGCAGATGGTGGTCTGCCCCTGCTCCATGGGCACCGTCTCGGCCATTGCCAACGGCACCTCCGACAACCTGCTGGAGCGGGCGGCGGACGTGGTGATCAAGGAGCGCGGCCAGCTGATCCTGGTGCCCCGCGAGAGCCCCTTCTCGGCGATCCACCTGGAGAACATGCTGAAACTGGCCCGCCTTGGGGTGACCATCATGCCGGCGGCGCCGGGCTTTTATCATGAGCCAAAAAGCATCGCGGATCTGGTGGACTTCATGGTGGCGCGGATCCTCGATCATCTGGGGATCGAGCACGCACTAACCCGCCGCTGGGGCTACGCCAAAGGGTGAGATGAGCGGATAGCGGACAAACAAAAGCGGCGCCAACCTGAACAGTTCGGCGCCGCTTTTTTGCTGGCGCGGGTTAGGCTGCCTGGATGGGGGCGGTTACGTACTTGAACAGAAAATCGGTCACCTCTTCCCGGCTCGGGCGTTGTGGCTGATTGATCATCTGCATCATGACGTAGCCAAAGCCGGTCAGGGAGCGGGCCAGATCCTGCGCCGACAGCACGCTCTGGATCTCGCCGGCATCCATGGCGCGTTGCAGGTGAGGTGCAATGCGCTCCAGAGCCTTGTCCAGCAGCTTGGCGTAACGGGGCCAGACCTCTTCCCGCACCGATGAGCTCCACTCCAGCCAGATGCTGGCGTGGTCAGGCTGATCGTAGGCGGCGTCAACAAACAGCTTCACGTGGCGGCGAATGCTGTCGCTGACCGGGCCCTGGCCGGAGTAGGCCTGTTCCAGCATCTGATGCACGAAACGTTCGATCTCGGCCAACACTTCATCCACCAGCTCTTCACGGGTGTTGAAATAGTTGAACACGGTAGCAACCGAGACCTTGGCCTGTTCTGCGATTTCGGCGTGACCCGCACGGCCGATGCCGCGACGGGAAAACACCTCGATGGCACATTCCATCAATTGATTGCGTCGGGCCTCCGGCGAAAGCCGGGTTCGACGTCTAATTTCTGCGCGTGGTTCCATAGTTTTTTCATCTAATAGTTATTGATTATGGTGTTTATAGTATTGTCACCGATAATGCCCGAGGGCCTGCTAACTCTATCAATTAAAATAAGCCGATAAAAGCATCACGTATGCCTGACGCCCTTCGGCTTGAATGGTAGAATCATCGGTTTTGACGTTAATGAACGGCCAAATTTGCTTTGGCCATTATGGAGTAAGTGATGAAACACACTGTCGAGGTGATGATCTCCGAGGCTGAAGTCGCCGCCCGGATCGCCAAATTGGGTGAAGAGATCACCGCCCGTTACCAGGGCTCTGATGAAGTGGTCATGATCGGCCTGCTGCGCGGCTCCTGCGTCTTCCTGGCCGACCTGTGCCGCCAGACCCAGCTGCCCATCACCCTGGATTTTATGACCGCCTCCAGCTATGGCTCCGGCATGCACAGCACCCGCGACGTGCGCATCCTGAAAGACCTGGATGACGACATCAAAGGGAAGGACGTGGTGATCGTCGAAGACATCATCGACACCGGCTACACCCTCAACAAGGTGCGCGAGATCCTCTCTCTGCGCGAGCCGAAATCCCTGGCCATCTGTACCCTGCTGGACAAGCCGTCCCGCCGTGAAGTGCAGGTGCCGGTGGACTGGATCGGTTTCTCCATTCCGGATGAATTCGTGGTGGGCTGCGGCATCGATTATGCCCAGAAGTACCGCAATCTGCCGTTCATCGGCAAGGTAGTACCGCAAGAGTAAGCAAGGTTCAGGAATATGACGGGCAAGGTGGCAGAGCGCCATTTTCTGTCTGCAGGCGGCCTTGGCCGCCTTTTCTGTCTCGAGATGGGATGAGCCATCACAGGGGTTGCAATGAACGCACTGGAAATCAGCGGCCTGAAGAAGACCTATCAGGGGGGCGTCGAAGCCCTTAAAGGCATTGATCTCACTGTCAAACAGGGGGATTTCTTCGCCCTGCTCGGCCCCAACGGGGCGGGCAAGTCCACCACTATCGGCATCATCAGCTCGCTGGTGAACAAGAGTGCCGGCAAGGTGAAGGTGTTCGGCTACGACATCGACACCCACCTGGAAGAGGCCAAGGCCCAGCTCGGGCTGGTGCCGCAGGAGTTCAACTTCAGCCAGTTCGAGAAGGTGATCCAGATCGTCACCCATCAGGCCGGCTTCTATGGCGTGCCGCGGGCCGAGGCCAAGATCCGCGCCGAGAAGTACCTGCGCCAGCTCGACCTGTGGGACAAGCGCGACATGCCGGCTCGCACCCTCTCCGGCGGCATGAAGCGCCGGCTGATGATCGCCCGCGCCCTGATGCATGAGCCCAAGCTGCTGATCCTCGACGAGCCGACCGCCGGGGTGGATATCGAGATCCGTCGCTCCATGTGGAATTTCCTCAAGGATCTCAACGAGCAGGGCGTCACCATCATACTCACCACCCACTATCTGGAAGAGGCGGAGATGCTGTGTCGCAACATCGGCATCATCGACAAGGGGCGCCTCATCGAGAACACCAGCATGAAGAAGCTGCTGGGCAAGCTGGGCCGCGAGACCTTCATGCTGGATCTGGCGCCGGGCTCCGCCGTGCCGAACCTGCCGGAGTTCAACGGCCGCATGCAGGACGAACGCACCCTGGAGGTGGATCTGGACAAGAGCCAGTCTCTCAACAGCCTGTTCGAGCAGCTGTCGAGCCAGCAGGTGCAGGTACTGAGCATGCGCAACAAGGCCAACCGGCTGGAAGAGCTGTTTGTCAGCCTGGTCGAGGAGGGGAGAAAAGCATGAACCTGACCACTTACTACATCGCCTTCAAGAGCATTCTGGCCAAGGAGATCAGCCGCTTCACCCGGATCTGGATCCAGACCCTGGTGCCGCCCGCCATCACCATGAGCCTCTACTTCGTCATCTTCGGCAACCTCATCGGCGGCCGCATCGGTGACATGGGGGGCTTCAGCTACATGGAGTTCATCGTGCCCGGCCTCATCATGATGTCGGTCATCACCAACTCCTACTCCAACGTCGCCTCCTCCTTCTTCAGCGCCAAGTTCCAGCGCAACGTGGAGGAGCTGCTGGTGGCGCCGGTGCCCAACTACGTCATCATCGCCGGTTATGTGGGCGGCGGTGTGGCGCGCGGCCTCTGTGTCGGCCTCATCGTCACCCTGGTGTCGCTGTTCTTCGTGCCGCTGCAGATCCACCACCTGTTCAGCGTCTGCTTCACCGTGCTGCTGACCGCCATCCTCTTCTCGCTGGGCGGCCTCATCAACGCGGTGTTTGCCAAGACCTTCGACGACATCAGCATCATCCCCACCTTCGTGCTGACGCCGCTCACTTACCTGGGCGGGGTGTTCTACTCCATCAGCCTGCTGCCACCCTTCTGGCAGGGGGTCTCCCAGGTGAACCCGATCATCTACATGGTGAACGCGTTCCGTTACGGCTTTCTCGGGATCTCCGACGTGCCGCTCGGCACCGCCTACCTCATCATCATCGGCTTCATTGCGGCTCTCTACGGTCTGGCCTGGTGGCTCATCTCACGCGGCACCGGGCTGCGCCACTGATGCAATGCAACGGGCACCTTTCGGTGCCCGTTTCTTTGTTGCCTCTTTTACCTCTCCTGATCTGGCCCATCTCGAACAGGGCCAATAACCACCCTTTTATCAAGGCTTTATCCGGCACCTTGTGATCCACCGCAATTTTCAGATTACCCCCAAAGGTATAATTCCCGCGGTTGGAAGGTCTGCGCAATGGCGGCCCTCCGTCTCTTCTTTTTCTCACCAGGGCAGGATCGCCTATGTCACTGATCACCGAGTTGCCAACCATTTTCGACAGTTTTTCAGATGCCCGCCGTCAGGGCTTTCTGGCCGTGATGGCACTCAAGGAGCGACAGATCCCCCTGGTCGGCACCTACTGCACCTTCATGCCGCAAGAGGTGGCGATGGCCGCCGGTGCCGTGGTGGTCTCGCTCTGCTCCACCAGCGACGAGACCATCGAGGAGGCCGAGAAAGATCTGCCCCGCAACCTCTGCCCGCTGATCAAGAGCAGCTACGGGTTCGGCAAGACCGACAAGTGCCCCTACTTCTACTTCTCCGATCTGGTGGTGGGGGAAACCACCTGCGACGGCAAGAAGAAGATGTACGAGTACATGGCCGAGTTCAAACCGGTGCACGTGATGCAGCTGCCCAACCGCGCCGATGACGAGGCCTCCCGCACCCTGTGGCGCAGCGAAATCGTCCGCTTCAAGGCGTTGCTGGAGCAGCAGTTTGGCCAGCCCATCGGCGAGCAGGCGCTGCGCGACGCCATCGTGCTGAAGAACCGCGAGCGCCGCGCGCTGGCCGACTTCTACCGGCTGGGTCAGCTCAATCCGCCGGCGCTGAGCGGCACCGACATCCTCAAGGTGGTCTATGGCGCCACCTTCCGCTTCGACAAGGAGCAGCTCATCAGCGAGCTGCAGGAGATGACTCGCCGCATCAAGGCCGAGTACGCCGACGGCAAACGGCTCGATGCCCGCCCGCGCATCCTCATCACCGGCTGCCCCATCGGCGGCGCCGCCGACAAGGTGGTGCGCCTCATCGAGGAGCACGGCGGCTGGGTGGTGGGTTACGAGAACTGCACCGGCGCCAAGGCGACCGAGCAGTGCGTCAGCGAGGAGGGCGATCCGTTCGATGCGCTGACCGACAAGTATCTGGCCATCGGCTGCTCCTGCATCTCCCCCAACCACCAGCGCATGAATCTGCTGAGCCAGATGGTGGAGGAGTATCAGGCGGACGGGGTGATCGACGTGATCCTGCAGGCCTGTCACACCTATGCGGTGGAGTCGCTCGCCATCAAGCGCCACGTGCGTGATCGCCACGGCATCCCCTACATGGCGGTGGAGACCGACTACTCCAGCGCCGACAAGGGACAGCTGGCCACCCGGCTGGCGGCCTTTATCGAAATGCTGTGAGGAGGCGCCGTGTCACTCACCATCGGGATTGACTCGGGCTCCAGTGCGACCAAGGGGATCCTGTTCGACCACAAGGATGGCGGGCGCATCGTCCGCCGTTTTCTGGTGCCGACCCCCTTTCGTCCGCTGGCCGCCATCGAGCAAGGCTGGGAGACGCTCTCGGCCGCGCTGCCAGAGCGCCCCCATCTGACCCTGACCGGCTATGGCCGCGATCTGGCGTCGTTCGCCGATCGGCGGGTCACCGAGATCTCCTGCCACGGGCTGGGGGCACGCCTGCTCTGTCCGTCGGTGCACACCGTCATCGACATCGGCGGCCAGGACAGCAAGGTGATCCAGCTCGATGGCGACGGCAACCTCACCGACTTTCTGATGAACGACAAGTGTGCCGCCGGTACCGGCCGCTTTCTCGAGGTGATCACCCGCACCCTGGGGGCACGGGTCGAGCAGCTCGACGAGCTGCTGCAAGGGGCCGAGCCCCACGACATCAGCAGCATGTGCACCGTATTTGCCGAGTCGGAGGCGATCAGCCTGCGCTCGGCGGGCATTCCCGCCGAGTCGATCCTGGCCGGTATCGTCCGCTCCATGGCTAGGCGCAGTGCCAACTTCATCGGCCGCCTCGGTGCCAGACCGACGGTGCTCTTTACCGGCGGCGTCAGCCACTGCGCCACCTTCCGCCACTATCTGGCGCAAGGATTGGGCTGCGATGTGGCCACCCACCCGGACGCCCAGTTTGCCGGCGCGCTGGGGGCGGCCCTGCTCGGTGCGCGTGCCCGCACGGGAGGCAAGTCATGAACGCAGAGTTCCTCTACCTGTTCCACTCCACCCTCGGCACGGTCAGGCTGCGCAAGCGGCTGGAGCAGCAGCCCCACCCGTTTCGGGTCTGCGACGTGCCGCGCCGGCTCAGCGCCGGCTGCGGTCTCGCCATCCGCCTGCACTGCCCGCCCGAGGAGTGGCAGCAGTGGTGCCAGCGCGGCGAAACCGCCGCCGTCTTTCGCTGTGACGAAGACGGTGAGTATTGCGAACTGGCCCGCTATCCGATCACCTGAAGAGCAGAGGGGCTCCCGTGCGGTAGCCCCTATTGTTCATTGTCATTAGCGGACCGTTATACCTTGATGGCATGCTCCTTGAGCAACCGGGCGGTGAGCTCAAGTTTCTCATTGCGCTCAATTGCCCGCTCCGGCACGGTGACGATCCCATGCTCATCGACCCGCTCAAGCCCGAAGGTGTCATCGATGGCCTGGGCCATGGCGCTGCGGCCAGCGGCGATATCGGGATCGATAAGGCTTTCCTGCATCCTGATCCGGTTTGCACTGGTTGCCAGTTGCAACTCGTCAAGCTGTGACGTGAGTGTGTCGATCCGGCTTTCGACTCGCTGAGCCAGCTCGAAGAGGCGGTGGTCGTTGCCGGAAGCCATCGCCAGTCCCTCAAGCATCTCCCCTTTGCGCTGATCAAAGGCATTCACCGCGCGGGCCGCCAGCTCCAGTGCATAGGCTTTGGTCGCCATGGCGTTGACGCTGCCTTCCCAGCCCACATCAGATCCTATCCCCAGCGTTACGCCGAGGGAGGTATGGAGTTTAGCCCCCTGAGGTCCGATTGCCGCGGTAGCTCCGGCCGATGCCCCGACGCCAACATTGGCTGATGCTCGCACCTTGGCCGAGAGACTATAGGCATCGGCATACTGGCTCTTGAGCAGATTGAGCTGGGCAGTGCCTTCCGCCTTGAGACCGACAAAAGCCGAAGCATTGGCTGTGGCGCTCAGGATCGGACCCGCCGGCGTCATAATTGCCGCCGCTCCCGCCTCCAGCTTGGCATTGATCCCTGCCTCGGCAGTACCTGCCAACTTGAGGTTGAGCAGATTGCCCACCGTCCAGCTGGCTTCGGCCGAGAGACCCAGCTTGCTCACCAGCTCGGCACTGGCGCCGATGCGTAGCAGGCTCACATCATGAGGGCCTGGCTTGTAGCGATCACCGTCGGTTTCACTCAGGATGCGGGTGGCTGGGTTGAATGCCAACGAGCCTTCCACCTTGCCCACCACCAGCTCTGCCTTGGCACTCGCCTTGTTCTCCTGGGTCAGTGCTACCTTGCCGCTAAATTCGCCCACAGGAGTATCACGGCTACCTTCCCACTTGCCGATCTCGATTTTGGCAAAGGCTTCTACCAGCGCACTGGCGCTTACCAGACCAAGCCCGCTGAAGGCTTTCTGGCTCATTGGTTCGCCCGGTTTAAGCTCCTTGCCAGCAGTCTCTAGCGGGTTCTTGATCTCGGCCCGCCCACCGGTCTGGTAGTGCTTTTCTGACTTACCCTCTCTCTGCCAGAGTGCTTTATCCTGAGCCTCGCGTTCAAGCCAGGGTTCATCCAGGCCATCGACCAATGCCGTCAGCAGCTCGGTTCGGAGCAGGCCAATCTCTCCCTGTTGACTCACCTTCTGCTCCATACTGAGGGCCAACACCTCCTTGAGGTGGGTCAGCTCCAGCAACTGGCTGTGAGTCAGCAGGATATCGCGACCATTTTCCTCGGCGGTGGCCTGCGGCTTGAGCGTCAGCTCGGCAGGGAAGCGATCCCGCAAGAGGCCGCAGAAGCACTTCCACTCATGGCTGTCGACGACCTCTTCCCGGGTGGGAGCCCGCTCCAGCCGCCGTGCCGTCATGGTCTCGCTCACTCCGTACATCAGGTCTAGCCCCCTTTGCAGCTCGTGGTGGAACAGATCGTGTGCCCCCTCCTTTTGCAGGCCGGCGAGTTCACTGCACCACTGGCGGATCTTCTGGTTGCTCTCAATGGGTTGATTGACCAATCCCTGCGCGTTACAGAGCCAGGACAGCTGAAACGAAGGGGCGCTTCCTGTTTGTCCCAACGCCTGCCGACGGGCGGCAATGTCGGCCACCAGTTGTTTCAGCACGGGATCCTGCTGGCGGGAGCGGTTTTTGCCTGAATCGATCCAGAACTGCAGCGCCTGCTCGATCTTGGTCAGCCCGGCCAACGAAGGTGTCTTTCCATTCTGGTACTGGCGTACGGCTTGTTTGACCGCTTTGAGTTCATAGCTCTGCATGTGGCCGATCCCGCGACGGATACCACGTTCGAACTCACGGTTGCCGGCATCCAGCAGTCGCAATCGTACGTTGCCAAGGTGCGCCGTTGCTGGCTGGGCTGGTTCGCCCCCGTTGGGCAGGGTGCGAGCAGCATTCAAATCCTGTGGTGCAATTCTCATCTCGGGCATGGCAGTGATCCTGACTTGGAAAGGGGGATATCTTCAGCCTACGCCTGCCCGACATTCTCCCCTGTCACTCTCGGCCCCCCTTTTTTAGGATTCGGACAGCCCCTTTAAAGATGCTTGCCAGCTCACAATTCCGGCATATCTCGCCCCTCAACCGACACTAACCTAAAAAAAGCTGGCCTTAGGTGATAAGCAGCGACTGGCCGACCACATAGGGTGTCATTTTCTCCCCTAATCTGAGATTCATCCATGTATCACGCTCTCATCTCCACCCTCTTTACCGAACTGGGTTTACCCTTGCCTGCCAGCGGCAAGTCCGTCACCACCCTCGCCATCAACGAAGAGCTGGTATTGACGCTGGCAGAGGATGAGGGACACCTGGTGATCTATCTGTTGTTGCCGGGCCACGCCATGCCCAACGCTCCCCTGCTCAATCATCTTGGTGACGAACCGGCCTTTCTACTGGACCAGACCAAACAGGGTGAAACCCTTATATGGACTCGCGAGTGGCTCGATCACCTGACTTTGGAGAGCCTGCTGATATTGCTGGAGCGTGCCGTCGAGCTTGCCGCCGAGTTGCTGGCCCACCAGTATGATCGGGGGCAGTCTCAGGAGGCTGAACCAGCAGCCAGGCAAGCTGGCAGCATCCGGGTGTAACCACTGCCTTACCGGTTCGAAGTCAGCAACAATCGGATTTGTCGTAGCTCCTGAGCCAGGTCATTGCGACCCCATCTGTTGTTGATAGAATATGCGACTATCCATAAAGAGGTGGTCCATGGCCGTGTATCTGCGGGTGTTGGCCAGGTTGGCGCTGGGGGGATTTTTCGTCGCCTCCGCCGGGTTCAAGCTGGCTGCGCCGGACCTGTTCGCCGAGCAGATCGGCGCCTTCGGCCTGCTCTGGTCGCCGTTCATTCCCCTTGCCGTCTGGGGGCTTATCGGGCTGGAGCTCTGCGCCGGGTTAGCGGTCATCGCCAACCGGCGCTGGGGACTGTGGCTGGTGATCGGGCTGCTCGCCCTGTTTATTCCGGTGTTGGGCTATGGCATCGCCATCGGGCTCGACATCTCTTGCGGCTGTCTTGGCAGGGCTGATCTCGGCTCGCTGCCACAGGCCCTCTTGCGGGATCTGCTGCTGTTGACGCTTGCGGGCGCCTTGCTGCGTCACTCCCGCCTCGTTTTTACCGTTCCAAAGGAGCAGTGACATGATGAGATTGCAATCCCGCACCCTGATGGCCTCGCTGATTGCGGCCAGCTTTGCCCTCGGTGGCTGTGGCGACAACCAGTTCGAGCAGGAGACCAAGCTAGAGCAGGCGGCGGTACAGCTCTCCCAGGAGACCCAGCAGGGTGGCTATCAGCTGCTGACCGTGGCTGAGCTGAAGACCCGGATGGACAAAGGTGAGGCGCTGGTGATCATCGACACCATGCCGTTCGAGGACTCCTACAAGAAGGAGCACATTCCGGGGGCCAGGAATTTTGCCTTCGTGAAGGAGGCCAAATCCGGCGATGACTGGAGCCAGATCGTCGAGGGGAGCGGTACGCCCGAGCAGCTGTTGGCCCTGCTGGGGGCCGACAAGACCCGTCCGGTGGTGTTCTACTGCGGCTTCGTCAAGTGCGGCCGCAGCCACAACGGGGCCGCCTGGGCGGTCACCCAGGGCTATCAGCAGGTCTATCGGGTGCCGGGCGGCATCTTCGCCTGGAAAGGGGCGGGGTACCCGGTCAGCGCCGAGTAGGCAGGAAGTGCTCAGATACAACAAAGCCCGCACATGCGGGCTTTGTTGTCAGTGGCGCAGCGACTCAGGGGCGGGCCAGCGTCACCACCCGGTTGTCGATGAGGCGGGCCTTGCCGAGATACGCCGCCATCAGGATCACCAGCTGCTCGCTCTCGTCGGTGGCCGCTTCCAGGGTGGCGGCATCGACGATGTCGATGGCGTCGGTCCGAAAACCGGCCTTGTCGAGGCGCTGGCTGGCCTGGGCCACCAGGGAGGGCAGGTGATGGTCACCCGCTTCAATCTGCTCGGCGATCCAGTTCATGGTGCGCGCCAGCTCAGGGGCCAGGGCCCGCTCGGCGGCGGTCAGGTAGCCGTTGCGCGAGGAGAGCGCCAGCCCATCTTCGGCCCGCACGGTGGGCACGCCGACGATCTGGATGGGCATCGCCATGTCGGCCACCATCTTGCGAATGAGCGCCAGCTGCTGGTAATCCTTCTGGCCGAAGCAGGCCACATCCGGCTGCACCAGATTGAACAGCTTGGTGACCACTGTGCTGACGCCGCGGAAGTGACCTGGACGCAGCGCTCCTTCCAGCAGACCGGAGAGGCCCGGTACCTCGACGAAGGTCTGGCTGGCCAGCCCCTGCGGATACATGATCTCCGGGGTCGGCGTGAACACCATGTCCACCCCGGCCGCCTCCAGCGCGGCGCAATCCTGTTCCAGGGTGCGGGGGTAGTTGGCGAGATCCTCGGCCTTGTCGAACTGCATCGGGTTGACGAAGATGCTGACCACCACCTTCTCGGCGTGGCTGTGCGCCTCCTTCACCAGGGTAAGGTGGCCCTGATGCAGGTTGCCCATGGTGGGCACGAATGCGATGGCGCGCCCTTCACGGCGCCATTGGCCGATCTGTTCACGCAGAGCGGCGGGATTGTTAACGACCAACATCAACTGTTCACCTTCGAAAAGATCAAAGAGAGGCGGGCAGGAGCCCGTGCGGATAAGCGCGAAGTGTCAACGCGCGGCATCATCATCGGCGGTTACCTTGGGATGAATCATCAAAAGAGGGGGCTCACTCTGCCCCGGAGGGCGAAACGGGGGCGCAGGCCCCCGCTCTCGTCACGGCATCACATCAGTTGAAGCAGTGCTCCGGGCCCGGGAAAGTCCCTTCGCTCACCTGCTTCACATAGAGCCGAATGGCGGCACGCATGTCGCCAGTCTCGGCCAGGAAGTTCTTGGTGAACTTGGGCACATAGCCGGAGGTGATGCCGAAGGCGTCGTGCATCACCAGGATCTGGCCGTCGGTGGCCGGGCCGGCACCTATGCCGATCACCGGAATGCGCAGCGCCTTGCTGATGCGCTCGGCCAGCGAAGTGGGCACGCACTCGAGCACCAGCAGCTGGATGCCGGCGGCCTGCAGCTCGAGGGCCTGACGGTAGATCTCCTGGGCCTGGAACTCGTCGCGCCCCTGCACCTTGAAGCCGCCAAACACGTGGACGGATTGCGGGGTGAGGCCGAGGTGGCCGCACACCGGCACGCCGTTGCGGGTCAGGTGGCGGATGGAGTCGCACAGCCAGTCGCCCCCTTCCATCTTCACCATGCGGGCACCGGCTGCCATCAGGCGGGCGGCGTTCTGATAGGTCTGCTCGGGGGTGGCATAGCTCATGAACGGCATATCGCTCACCACCAGGGCATTGGTCGTTCCGCGCACCACGCAACGGGTGTGATAGACCATCTCGTCCATGTTGACCGCCAGGGTATCCTGGCAACCCTGCAGCACCATGCCCAGCGAATCGCCGATGAGCAGCACGTGGGCGCCCTCGTCGTCGAACAGCTTGGCAAAGGTGGCATCATAGGCGGTAATGGCGGTGATTCGTTGGCCTTCCTGCTTCATCTTCAGCAGGTTGGTGGTGGTGATCTTGCTCATAGAGGCTCCTGTTCGTCTGCACTTGCGGCAATGATGGCAAGACCATTGCGCGGGCAGCGGGCAACCAGTTGTGCGAGCGGCGTGCCGCAGGGCAGCACCAGAGCGGGCGCGATTTCGGCCAGGGGCAGCAGCACGAACTCCCGCTCCTGCATGCCGTAATGGGGAACGATGAGGCGCTCTGTGTTGATCACTTGATCGCCAAACAGCAGCAGATCGAGATCCAGGGTTCTCGGCCCCCACCGCTCATCCTTGCGCACTCGTCCTTGTTCCAGCTCGATTTTTTGCAGTTGATCCAGCAGCGCCAGCGGCGCTAGCCGGGTGTTGAGCCGGGCCACGGCATTGACGTAGTCCGGTTGATCAGCAGGGCCCATGGGGCGGCTGCTGTAAAGCGACGAGGCCTGCACCAGCACGGAATCCGGCAGGGTCGCCAGCGCGGCGATGGCGCGGCGAGCCTGGCCGACGGGGTCGGCCAGGTTGGAGCCGATGGCGACGAAGACCTCGGTCATCACGTCAGTTGTCACTCGGCCGCTTTCGGTTTGCGACGACGGGGGCGACGACGGTTGCGGCTGTTGCTGCTGCGTTTCTCGCCATCGTTGCTGCGGGCCGCACCGCTCTGACCACGCTCACCGCTGGCCGGGCGGCGAGTCGCCTCCCGTTGCAATTGCGGGCGCACGTCCGGGTTGGACTCCACGTAGCGTTCCCACCAGCTGGCCAGCTCGCCGAGGCCACGTTCGACCCGGTTGCGCAGCAGCAGGAAGTCAAACGCCGCACGGAACTTGGGGTGTTCCATGGCGCGCTCGGGGTGGCGGCCCTGACGGCGGGTCAGCCGCTGTTGCAGGGCCCAGATGTCGCGCACATCTGTGGTGAAACGGCGCGGGACGGCGATGATCCGCACCTGGTTGTCCAGCACCTCGTTGATCGCCAACATGAAGGCGTCATACCAGGGCAGGCCGCTCTCGTTCTCCAGCACCCGGCCGCGGGCCTCGACGCAGCCCCACAGCAGGGTGGCGTAGAGGAAGGCGGGGGTGACGCGCTTCTCTTCACGAACGCGAGTGTCGGTATCGATCAGCGCCTGCTCGATGAACTGCTCGTAGGGCGAGTTGCCGTGCGGGGTGAACAGCGCGGCTACCTGCGGGAACAGCTGCTGGAACAGGCCGTACTCGCGCAGCAGCTTGTAGGTGGTCAGGGCATCGCCGGCCAGGAACAGCTTGAGGGTCTCCTCAAACAGGCGGGCCGCCGGAATATCCTGCAGCAGCGGCGCCAGCTCCTTGATGGGGGCGGCGGTGCGCGGGCTGATGGTCATGTCCAGCTTGGCGGCGAAGCGCACGGCGCGCAGCATCCGCACCGGATCTTCCCGGTAGCGGGTCTCGGGGTCGCCGATGAGTTCCAGCTTGCGCTCGGCCAGGTCTTCCAGCCCACCCTCGAAATCGTGCAGGGTGAAATCCTTGGCGCTGTAGTAGAGGGCGTTGACGGTAAAGTCGCGACGCTCGGCATCCTCTTCGATGGTGCCGTAGACGTTGTCGCGCAGCAGCATCCCTTCATCGGACTGGGCCGACACATGTTTGCTGGTATTGACCTGATGGTGGTGACCGCGGAAGGTGGCCACTTCGATCACGTCACGACCAAAGACGATGTGGGCCAGGCGGAAACGGCGGCCGATCAGGCGGCAGTTGCTGAACAGAGACTTGATCTGCTCCGGCGTCGCATCGGTGGCGATGTCGAAATCCTTGGGCGTCTTCCCGAGCAGCAGATCCCGTACCCCGCCGCCGACCAGGTAGGCTTCGTAGCCGCCCTTGTTCAGGCGATAGAGCACCTTGAGTGCATTCTCGCTGATCTCTTTGCGCGAAATCGGGTGCTGGTCACGGCTTAAGGTACGACGTTGCCCGGCGACACGGGCCGGAATGGGGGACTCCACCGACTGCTCGCCGTCTTCCTTGCCGAGCACCTTGCGGCAAAAGTTTGCGATCTGGGAAAAAATGGTACACCTCGTTATGACTTCAAATTGACGGGAGGCCAAAAAAATAGCGGCCTATCATAGCTCACGCCTAACCAAATGAAAAACCGTGCTGGCAATTGATCCCGTTTGAATCAGGATTGCCGCCAAAAATAGCGGTCTATTCAATAACTCACGTCTAACCAAATGAAAAACCGTGACGGCAATTGATCTCGTTTGACTCGGATTATCCCGGCTAAATCATCGCAAACCGCGCTGATTCACACCCAAATCCCCCTGAACTGCCTATTCGTTTACGCCAGCTGTCAGCGCAATCTTCTCGCTGGCGGGCACCCTGGCCAGTTGCCAGTGGGCGATGCCCCAGTTGATGATCTCGTCCACCCGGCTCGCCAGCAGCTCGGGGGGCGGGCATTGACCGAGGAAGTGCAGCGCCCGCCACAGGGCCGGGCGCACCTCGTCCTGCGCCAGCGCCGGCGCGATGGCCTCTACGCCTACAACCTGGCGGTGGTGGTGGACGATATGGACTGCGGCATCACCGAGATAGTGCGCGGCGCCGACCTGCTGGAGCCGACGGTGCGCCAGATTGCCCTCTACCAGACCCTAGGGGCGCCAGTGCCCGCCTGGGTGCACCTGCCGCTGGCGGTGCAGGCCGACGGCAACAAGCTCTCCAAGCAGAATCACGCGCCGGCGCTGGCGCAGG
>NZ_CDBH01000059.1 GCF_000820305.1 Aeromonas dhakensis | reverse complement strand
TGCTGCTCACCCTGCCGCTTGCCACCGTCGGCGGTGTGCTGGCGCTCTACCTGAGCGGCCTGCTGGTGCCGTTGCCGATGGATCTGCTGACCATCATCGGCTTCGTCATCCTGCTGGGGCTGGTGGTCAACAACGCCATCCTGCTGGTGCACCAGACCCGCACGGCGGAACGGGAAGGGATGAGCCGCCAGCAGGCGGTGGCCGATGCCCTGCAAAGCCGGATGCGTCCCATCGCCATGACCAGCCTCACCAGCATCTTCGGCATGCTGCCGCTGATGCTGAGCCCGAGCGAGGGCAGCGAAATCTACCGGGGGCTGGCTACCGTCATCGTTGGCGGCATGAGTTGCAGCACCCTGTTTACCCTGGTCCTGCTGCCCGCCTTCCTGCGGCTGGGTGAGCGGGTCGACGTGCCGCAGCCCATTCGGCAGCGGGCCTGAGCAAGGAGCTCATCGATGACACACGGTTTTACAAGGATGGTTGTGGGCGCTGCGCTGCTGGCGGGGGGCGTGTTCCCTGCGCTGGCACAGGGCAAGATAGTGACCCTGGCGGACGTGACCCGGGGGGAGGCGGCGGCCAGCATCTGGGTCAGCGGCACGGTGGCGAGCCGCCAGCAGGCGGCGCTCAGCGCCGAGGTGAGCGGCCGGGTGGAGTGGATCGCCGAGTTCGGCAGCCGGGTCAGCAAGGGGGATGAGCTGCTGCGCCTCGACAGCGCGGCGCTGCGGCTCTCGCTGGAGCAGGCCCAGGCCGAGCAGGCCAAGTGGGAGAGCAACGTGCGCTTTGCCCGCGCCGAGTTTGGCCGGCTGGCGACCCTGCATCGTCAGAAGAGCGCCTCCCAGAGCCAGTACGACAAGGCGCGCTACGACGTGGAGCAGGCTGAACTGGCCGAGCGGCTGGCGCGGGTGCAGGTGCGCCAGATTGAGGAGCAGCTGCGCAGAAGCCACATCTTCGCGCCGTTCGACGGGGTGGTGAACAACCACTTCATCCAGCCGGGGGAACATGTGGATGCCGGCGAGCAGGCGCTGGAGCTGGTCAACCCCGATCAGCCCGACATCCGCCTGCAGGCCCCCATCGTCTGGGCCGGCCAGCTGGCGCCCCAGACCCGGCTGCGGGTGGAAGGGGATCAGCTCAGCGGCCACGGGGTCTACTACCAGCGGGCGGCCAGCGCCGATCCCAAGTCGCGCCTCATCGAACTGCGCCTCAAGCCGGAGGAGGGTCGCTTCATCATCGGCTCGCCGGTGCGGGTGGCGCTGCCGCTGGCGGAGCAGCAGACCATGCTGCTGCCGCGCGATGCCCTGGTGCTCAACACCGAGGGGAGCGTGGTCTATCAGGTGGAGCAGCGCGGCGAGGAGCTGACGGTGAACCGGGTGCCGGTGACCGTGCTGTTTGGCGACAGTCGACAGGTGGCGGTGAGCGGGGCGCTCAAGCAGGGGGACAGGGTGGTGGTACGCGGCGCCGGCAGCTTGCAGGACGGCGACAAGGTCGAACTGTTTCGCGGCTGATCCAGCTTGGTTACCATGAAAAACGGCTCCCGCGGGAGCCGTTTTTGTTGCAGGCAGGAGGGGCGATTACTCGACCATCATCACCTTGCAGGTGTTGGTGCTACCGACGGTTTCCATCTTGTCGCCGTGAGTGAGCAGAACCATGTCGCCGCTTTGCAGCAGTCCCTTGGCCTTGAGCACGTCCAGCGCGTCGCGGCACACTTCGTAGACCGGCTTGGTCTCGTCGCCGTCAAACAGCACCGGAGTGACGCCGCGGTAGAGGTTGGTCCAGGCCAGGGTCTTGTTGTGCGGTGACAGGGCGAAGATCGGCAGGCCGGAGCTGATACGGGACATCAGCAGCGGGGTGGTGCCCGACTCGGTCAGCGCCACGATCGCCTTGACTCCTTCCAGGTGGTTGGCCGCATACATGGTGGACATGGCGACCGCCTCTTCCACCGAGGTGAAGGTGTAGCTCATGCGGTGGTTGGAGACGTTCAGGCTCGGGTGCTTCTCGGCGCCCACGCAGACGCTGGCCATGGAGGTAACGGTCTCGATGGGGAACTGGCCGGCGGCGGTCTCGGCGGAGAGCATCACCGCATCGGTCCCGTCCAGCACGGCGTTGGCCACGTCCATCACTTCGGCACGGGTCGGCAGCGGCGCGTTGATCATCGACTCCATCATCTGGGTCGCGGTGATGACCACCCGGTTTAGGCGGCGGGAGTGGCGAATGAGCTTCTTCTGCACGCCGACCAGCTCGGGATCGC
>NZ_CDBH01000058.1 GCF_000820305.1 Aeromonas dhakensis | reverse complement strand
GCAGCAGGCTCAGCAGATCGGCGTTGGCCCGCCCCTTGAAGCGGTTGAAATAGAGCGAGCCCTGGAAGGTGTCGCCACCGTGCAGAAACAGACAGGGCTGGCCCGCCTCGTCCGCCTGCCGGCGCAGGGCGTTGAGCCGGGTCAGGATACGGGCATAGCCGCCGCACTGGGTGCGCCACTCGGACTCGCCTGCGGGGGCGAAGCGCATGGGGGCGCCATCGAAATGGGAGTGGCAGTCACTGAAATGGGCAAGTTGAACCGTAATACTCATCTCGGTCCTCCCTAGAGAAAAAAGAGCACCGAGTCTACTCCAATGGCGGGGGGAGATACCAGCCCGGCGGCAGGCCGGGCTGGTAGAGCGGGGAGAGGCGGGGCATCCGTTCAGGGAGCCTCGACCACGTCAGGCGGGCACCATGATCTGGGTGGCGAGGATCACCACCAGCAGGCCGACGGCCACCGGCAGCGAGGTACGTTTGACCACCTCGAACGGAGAGAGATTGCCCATCCCCGCACAGGCGACCACCACCCCGGAGACCGGCGAGATGGTGCGGCCGAGGTTGGAGGCCTGCAGCATGGGGATCACCAGGTAGGCCGGGTTGACGCCGAGGCTGGTGGCCAGATGGGGAATGAGCTCCACGAAGGCGTAGAAGGGGGCGTTGCCCGAACCCGTGGTAAAGGCGGCCAGGGTGGTGATGACCACCAGCACCAGCATGATGACGATG
>NZ_CDBH01000057.1 GCF_000820305.1 Aeromonas dhakensis | reverse complement strand
GCATCTGGAACGATTGATGCTGGCAATGGAAATTTATATATTCATGCTCGTACGGTGTCTAATATAAAAGCAGTGTTTACTACGACTTTTAATGAGAAACCGAGTAATCAAAGAACTCCACCAGTGTATGTATGGTTACCTACATCTGCACTTAATCAAAATGAAATTAACATAACTCCAATTGAGGGTGGGGAGTCATATCAGTTTTCCACTATAAAAATGGCAAAAGAATATTCTGTAACGTTAGGTGCTGCTTCATCAGAAGTTGTTGCTGATAGCGCTTCAGCGATAATGCTTTCCGGCGGAAGTATGTCAATCAACGCTGATTTCTTTTCCAACATTTCAAGTTATGTTAATTCCGGTGGTGACATCTCTTTTGCTGTATCACAAATTGAAAACAAAGGTTATCAATTTGGTTCAAACGCTGAAGTCGCTATTTATAAAGCTACAGGTGAACAGAAGTGCCTTATCTATAACGGAGGTCAATGTGCTGGACCGGTACTTTATATACAGTTGAAGCTAGAAAAGATTGATAATGCTGTAACACATGGTAGTGCTAGCCCCGCTATTATTTCATCCAATGGTAATCTAACAGGTACTGTTGCAGGCATGATCGATAACGTTACGATCAAGGCCCATGCCGGTCCGGTCAGCACCACCACCCAGCGCCCTTCTCTCTCTCTGCCGCAGGCTCAGGGCTCGGGAGCTGCCCCCGGTTTACAGGGAGATGTTCAATATCTGTCGCATGTGCTTAAACCCGTTGGCCCGGACAATGGCGTGCCGTTGCCAGACTTCCAGTTGCCCAGCGG
>NZ_CDBH01000056.1 GCF_000820305.1 Aeromonas dhakensis | reverse complement strand
TTTTTTTTTTTTTTGGAAACTTCTTGGCGAAAACCAAATTTTATTTGGTCCTTGTTGTACGACAACAAGCTGTGCCGGTTTCACCGACACTTCTTGGGGTTGTATGGTTAAGTGACTAAGCGTACATGGTGGATGCCTTGGCAGTCAGAGGCGATGAAGGACGTACTAACCTGCGATAAGCCGTGAGCAGTCGGTAAGAGACATTACGACTCACGGATTTCCGAATGGGGAAACCCACTCAGCATAAGCTGGGTATCGTTACATGAATACATAGTGTAACGAGGCGAACCGGGAGAACTGAAACATCTAAGTACCCCGAGGAAAAGAA
Organism: Aeromonas dhakensis; assembly: GCF_000820305.1. Lineage (GTDB taxonomy): Bacteria > Pseudomonadota > Gammaproteobacteria > Enterobacterales > Aeromonadaceae > Aeromonas > Aeromonas dhakensis. The sequence continues at coordinate 2,848 of NZ_CDBH01000056.1, read as the reverse complement.
ATCAACCGAGATTCCCTCAGTAGCGGCGAGCGAACGGGGATTAGCCCTTAAGCATCTTGGAAGTTAGTGGAACGGTCCTGGAAAGGCCGGCGATACAGGGTGATAGCCCCGTACACGAAAACAACCTTGATGTGAAATCGAGTAGGGCGGGACACGTGACATCCTGTCTGAATATGGGGGGACCATCCTCCAAGGCTAAATACTCCTGACTGACCGATAGTGAACCAGTACCGTGAGGGAAAGGCGAAAAGAACCCCTGTGAGGGGAGTGAAATAGAACCTGAAACCGTGTACGTACAAGCAGTGGGAGCCCTTCGGGGTGACTGCGTACCTTTTGTATAATGGGTCAGCGACTTACATTTTGTAGCGAGGTTAACCGTATAGGGGAGCCGTAGGGAAACCGAGTCTTAACTGGGCGTCTAGTTGCAAGGTGTAGACCCGAAACCGGGTGATCTAGCCATGGGCAGGTTGAAGGTTGAGTAACATCAACTGGAGGACCGAACCCACTAACGTTGCAAAGTTAGGGGATGACCTGTGGCTGGGGGTGAAAGGCCAATCAAACTCGGAGATAGCTGGTTCTCCCCGAAAGCTATTTAGGTAGCGCCTCGGACGAATACTACTGGGGGTAGAGCACTGTTTGGGCTAGGGGGTCATCCCGACTTACCAACCCCATGCAAACTCCGAATACCAGTAAGTAATATCCGGGAGACACACGGCGGGTGCTAACGTCCGTCGTGAAGAGGGAAACAACCCAGACCGCCGGCTAAGGTCCCAAAGTTCTGGTTAAGTGGGAAACGATGTGGGAAGGCTCAGACAGCTAGGATGTTGGCTTAGAAGCAGCCATCATTTAAAGAAAGCGTAATAGCTCACTAGTCGAGTCGGCCTGCGCGGAAGATGTAACGGGGCTCAAACCAGGCACCGAAGCCGCGGATTCACGCTAAGCGTGAGTGGTAGGGGAGCGTTCTGTAAGTCTGCGAAGGTGTGTCGAGAGGCATGCTGGAGATATCAGAAGTGCGAATGCTGACGTAAGTAACGATAAAGGGGGTGAAAAGCCTCCTCGCCGGAAGACCAAGGGTTCCTGTCCAACGTTAATCGGGGCAGGGTGAGTCGACCCCTAAGGTGAGGCCGAAAGGCGTAATCGATGGGAAGCAGGTTAATATTCCTGCACGACTTGTAATTGCGATGGGGGGACGGAGAAGGCTAGGTGGGCCAGGCGACGGTTGTCCTGGTGAAAGTGCGTAGGTGGTGTTTCTAGGCAAATCCGGAGACACAACACTGAGACACGAGACGAACGCACTACGGTGCGGAAGCCATTGATGCCCTGCTTCCAGGAAAAGCCTCTAAGCTTCAGATTACAAGTCATCGTACCCCAAACCGACACAGGTGGTCGGGTAGAGAATACCAAGGCGCTTGAGAGAACTCGGGTGAAGGAACTAGGCAAAATAGTACCGTAACTTCGGGAGAAGGTACGCTCTTGTTGGTGAAGTCCCTTGCGGATGGAGCTGACGGGAGTCGCAGTGACCAGATGGCTGGGACTGTTTATCAAAAACACAGCACTCTGCAAACACGAAAGTGGACGTATAGGGTGTGACACCTGCCCGGTGCCGGAAGGTTAATTGATGGGGTTAGCGCAAGCGAAGCTCTTGATCGAAGCCCCGGTAAACGGCGGCCGTAACTATAACGGTCCTAAGGTAGCGAAATTCCTTGTCGGGTAAGTTCCGACCTGCACGAATGGTGTAACCATGGCCATGCTGTCTCCACCCGAGACTCAGTGAAATCGAATTCGCCGTGAAGATGCGGTGTACCCGCGGCTAGACGGAAAGACCCCGTGAACCTTTACTACAGCTTGGCACTGAACATTGAACCTACATGTGTAGGATAGGTGGGAGGCTTTGAAGGTGTGACGCCAGTTGCGCTGGAGCCGTCCTTGAAATACCACCCTTGTATGTTTGATGTTCTAACGCAGGGCCCTGAATCGGGCTCGCGGACAGTGCCTGGTGGGTAGTTTGACTGGGGCGGTCTCCTCCCAAAGAGTAACGGAGGAGCACGAAGGTTGGCTAATCCTGGTCGGACATCAGGAGGTTAGTGCAATGGCATAAGCCAGCTTAACTGCGAGACGGACAGGTCGAGCAGGTACGAAAGTAGGTCATAGTGATCCGGTGGTTCTGAATGGAAGGGCCATCGCTCAACGGATAAAAGGTACTCCGGGGATAACAGGCTGATACCGCCCAAGAGTTCATATCGACGGCGGTGTTTGGCACCTCGATGTCGGCTCATCACATCCTGGGGCTGAAGTCGGTCCCAAGGGTATGGCTGTTCGCCATTTAAAGTGGTACGCGAGCTGGGTTCAGAACGTCGTGAGACAGTTCGGTCCCTATCTGCCGTGGGCGTTGGATGATTGAAGGGAGTTGCTCCTAGTACGAGAGGACCGGAGTGAACGAACCTCTGGTGTTCGGGTTGTCACGCCAGTGGCACTGCCCGGTAGCTAAGTTCGGAATCGATAACCGCTGAAAGCATCTAAGCGGGAAGCGAGCCCTGAGATGAGTCATCCCTGACCCCTTGAGGGTCCTAAAGGGCCGTTGGAGACCACAACGTTGATAGGTGGGGTGTGTAAGCGCGGCGACGTGTTGAGCTAACCCATACTAATTACCCGTGAGGCTTAACCATACAACACCCAAGAAGTGTTCGAAGACTTGTAGCAGATACCGAGAACGAAGAATTAAATCAGCTTTTTCAGATTGAAGATTTTTGCCTGGCGGCAATAGCGCAGTGGAACCACCTGACCCCATGCCGAACTCAGAAGTGAAACGCTGTAGCGCCGATGGTAGTGTGGCATTCGCCATGCGAGA
>NZ_CDBH01000055.1 GCF_000820305.1 Aeromonas dhakensis | reverse complement strand
GTCGATGGGGCGCATTATAGAGAGATTGATCACGCTGGCAAGGGGTCGAATGCAATAAAATTGCAAAAAAGCGCACTTTTTTAGTTATTCATATCCAAGCACAGCTTTTATACAAACTTATCCACAGATGGCGAGTAAAACAGGGGATCCGAGTCCTCTTCTCCCCCTCTTTTCTGACCTTCAACCCGAGCCAGCGCTCGCTTTGGCTTCCTATATAGCCATAACATCAGCCAACCCTGCTTCTTTTACCCAAAGCGAGATCAGCTCGGCAGCCGGCCAGTCACGGCAACCGGAAACATTCTGGCCAGCCCAGAGCGGCGAGCACCCTGCATCCCCCCGCAGTTCGGCCGCACTGCGCAGTGGGGCCAGGGCGCCACTGGCATGAGGAAAGGCAGGCACGGCTTCGGACAGCGGGCCCAACTCTCGCATCAGGCGATTGACGATGCCGCGGGCTGGGCGACCGCTGAACAGGTTGGTCAGCGCCGTGTGTCGCCCTGCCGGCGAGTGCAGCGCCGCCCGATGCAGGGTTGAGGTGGTGGCTTCATGACAACAGAGAAAGGCGGTGCCCATCTGCACGGCGCTGGCCCCCAGCGCCAGTGCGGCGCGAATGCCGACACCATCGACAATGCCGCCGGCGGCGATGACCGGCAGCCTCACCGCCTCTACTATCTGTGGCAACAGGGTAAAGGTGCCCTGCTGCAGGCTGAGATCGTCCTCGAGGAAATGGCCGCGATGGCCGCCGGCCTCCAGCCCCTGGGCGATGATGGCATCGGCGCCATGGTCGGCAAGCCAGCAGGCTTCTGCGACCGTGGTGGCGCTGGCCAATATCTTGGCCCCGCTGGCTTTCACCCTAACCAGCAACTCGGGCTCGGGCAGCCCGAAGTGGAAACTGACCACGGCCGGTTTGAACTCGGCCACCATGGCGGCATGCTCGACATTGAACGGAGCCCGGCTGGGAGCTACCGTGCCGGCAGCATCACGCACGCCGTATTCGTCATAGTAGGGCGCCAGCCGCTGCAGCCAGCGCACCTGGGCGGCGGGATCCGGCGCTTCCTGCCGATGGCAGAAGAAGTTGATGTTGAACGGCCCACCGCTCGCCGCCAGCCGGCTCAGCTCTTCGCGTAAGGTAGCGAGGCTCTGCATGGCCGCGGGCAATGAGCCCAGAGCGCCGGCCCGGGTCACGGCCAGGGCCAGCGCACTGTCCTGCACACCGGCCATGGGGGCCTGAATGATGGGATAGCGCAACCCCAGTTCGGCAAACAGCGTCATGATGTCGCCTCTTGCCGCTCGGGAGTGACGCCGCCGACCTGGCTGCGCGCCAGCGCGATGGCCCCATCGATGGCCGCGCGGGCCTGCGGACTGTTCTGCCAGCAGGTCGACCCCAGCATGCTGGCCACCAGCTGCACGATATGGCCGGTGTCGGCCGCGGCCAATTGCACCAGATTGTGGTAACCAAGCTGTTCAAGCCGCCCGATGACGGTGGGCCCCACCCCTTTCACGCCGAGCAGCAGCGCCCGCTCCTCGCCCGAAAATCCTTGCTTGCTCTTCATTGATAAGACTCCTTTCCCATACCCTCATTGCACATCAGGCCCGCGAGGGGCCTGATGAAGACAAGTGGTCAACGTACGCTGCGCAGCAGGAAGTCCGGCTGACCGCAGGAGCGCAACTCGCGCTTTTGCATCTCGTCGGAACAGGTGACGGCATCGGTCCCCTCCTTGTTGAGGCAGATATAGACCTCCCGCAGGAAGCGGCCACCGTCGGCGCAGGCCACCGTGATGTTGTCAGGTGCCAGCCAGTCGTTGGCACTGGCCAGATCCGCCTTGAGCTGGAAGCGGCTCTTGCGCAGCGGCTCGGCGGGAGACTGATAGGCGGCCGGGATCTTCACTTTCTGGCGCAGGTCGCTGGCCAGCTGATGAAAATCGCGCTGGCTCAGGCCGGAGCAGGTGCCGTGCTTCTCCCACTCATGGCGATAGAGAAAGCGGCTGGGATAGAGGCCGGCAAACTCCTGCTCCATCGCCGGATCCAGCCGCTCGCGGGTACAACTGCTCGGGTAGCCGCGCTGGTACTGGGGCCAGAGCCCGTGCAGCACGAATCCCAGCTGACGGGAACATTGGTCCCGGTCGGCCGGCTTGATGGCGCAGTGCTCCGGTGACCAGGAGAGCGCCATGGCGTAATAATCAAACTCGCCGGCCTCCCCTTTGGCCTGAACGGCAGAGGAGAACCAGGGGGCCAGCAGCATGCCGAGCAGCACAACAATCTTCTTCATCTTGGATATCCAGGGTTATGCAAATAGTGTCGAGCGGGCCGTTTCGCCCTCGGGAACGGCCATGCTCCCATATTTTGCCCAAAGGGAACACCCTGCCGAGGCGCCGGCCAATGTCGGGGTCAGACCAGTAAAGGGTTTCCCCTCCCGGCACCGAGGCGTAAGCTGACTCTCCGGCGGGCCCGCACGTCCGGCCTGTTTCCCGTCCGCTTTCCTCTTCAACAGGATGTAACATGATCCGCAAGAATCCCTCCGGCCATCTGCCGGTCATCGACGAGTCAGCCTATATCGACAAGACAGCCATCATCTGTGGCAAGGTGATCATCAAGGAGAACGTGTTTGTCGGCCCCTATGCGGTGATCCGCGCCGACGAGGTGGATGCCAGCGGCGACATGGAGCCCATCGTCATCGGCGCCAACTCCAACATTCAGGACGGGGTCGTCATCCACTCCAAGTCCGGCGCGGCGGTCACCATCGGCGAGTACACCTCCATCGCCCACCGCAGCATAGTCCACGGCCCGTGCGAAGTGGGTAACCGGGTGTTCATCGGCTTCAACAGCGTGCTGTTCAACTGCCACATCGGTGACGGCGCCGTGGTGCGCCACAACTCGGTGGTGGACGGCTGCGATCTGCCGCCCGAGTTCTATGTCCCCTCCACCACCCGCATCAACCAGCAGAGCGATCTGGACCATATCCCGCGGGTGTCGGTGGATGCCACCGAGTTCTCCGAGGACGTGGCCCACACCAACATCGATCTGGTCAAGGGGTACAAGGCGCTCTCCAACGAGTTCTGAGTCCCGCTGTTGCCAGGATCCACAACGGGCGCCCAGGCGCCCGTTGTCATGACTGTAAAGAGGGTGAAAAGGGAGCGTAAAAGCCGTTGAGATAGCGGCTCGCCTGGCGTTTGATGGGCCATCTTCCCTGGATGGAGTCATCCCATGTCACGTTACACCCTCGCACTTACCCTGCTGCTTGCCAGCCTGTCGGCCCAGGCCTGCGAGCTGCCAGCCCCGCCAGCCGGTCGTCCCGACGCGCGCCCGCCGGCGTTGCCCGCTCCCCTCTATCACGCCAGCAAGCTGGGCCAGGATCCCCAGGCCACCGCCCAGGCGCTGTTCAAGAACATTCCGCCGGCCGAAGCCGACAAACGCTATGAGGTGGTGGTAAGCGTGCGCGAGCTACCGCCCCAGCCCATCCGGCTCCAACCCGCCGCCGCCCCGCTCAAGGGGCAGTAAGGCCCACCGCTGGACCGGTCATGAAAAGGGCGCCGCAGCGCCCTTGTCGAGATCATTGCCTCGGGTTCCTCTAACGAGCCCGCACGCAGGCGACGCCGTGAGCCTCTTGCGGCAGATCCGTGATGAGCTCGCCGCTGCCCGGATCGAGCAGAGGGGCCTCCCCGTCGTCGTTGGGGGCATCGCTACTCCAGAGCCGGCTGTAGAGCGGCCAGCCCTGCTCCGTCAGCAGCTTCATCTCCTCACCGACCTGATGATAGGCGGCAAACAGCGCCGTCAGCTCCCTGGCCGCCGGCAGGCGCCAATCATCGTGGCCACGCGCCACCAGTTGCTGGCAGTAGTCGCGAGCCCGCTCCTGGCTCATCACCACATAGTCGTGGGGGAAGGGGTTGTAATCCCCATCTTCATCCCTGGCGCTGCCGTCGTAGGCCAGCGTCAGCCGGTCTGCTTCCACGCGAGTCAAGGGGCAGACGAAGATCAGCTCGCCCGCCGCCAGCTCGGGATGACGGCAACCCAGGCTGAAATCGGGCTGGGCATCCACCACCTGCACCACCAGTTCCAGCATCCGCTCGCCCGTGCTCACCTGCACCCGGGCCGGCCCCACCGCCAGAGCGCGCAGCACTCCATCGCCGTCGATGCTGACCCGCTCCGGCGCCATGCTGCGCCACTGCAAAGAGCCCTGCGACGGATTGCGCGTGCCATCGCTGAGCCGCAGTTCGGCCTGCAGAGCCAGCGCCTGGCCCACTTCCAGCCGGGGGGCTGCCGGCGTCACCTGCAGATCGATCACGATGGCAGACACCGGCGCCTCGTCAGCTACCCCGCTCAATCCGAGCTCGGCGACCGTGGCCGAAGTGCGCCTCGGCTCGGCAGACACGCTACGCAGGAACTCACCGATGGCATCCAGCTCGTCGTTGGAGAGACCGAGCGCATGCAGGTGATCGGAGGCTTGCGGGAAGAAGGGATCGTACTGCGCCACCCCGGTCGGGAAGCCCACCCCGCTGCTCCACTTGGTCACCCCGAAGTTGTACATGGCCACCACCCCCTGCACGGAACTGCCGATGCGCTGCGCCAGGATGGGGAAGACCCCGTTGTGCATATAAGGTGCGGTAAATGCCACATCCCGCAGGCTGGGGGTCTTGAAGCGCCCCATGTCTGCCTTTTGGCGGGTGTGCAGGAAACGGCCACGATCTTCCAGATTGCGGCCATAGTAGGCCAGCCCCACGCTCTCGAACCGGTACTGGCTCAGCAGCGGCCCGGAGTGGCAGTTCATGCAGCGGCCATCGGTGCGATAGAGGTGCATCCCCCACAGCGCCTTGTCGCTTAGGGCCTGCCCGTCGCCTTTGACGAAGCGCTCGAAGTCGCTGTCGCGGCTGATGATGGTGCGCTCAAAGGTGGCGATCGCCTTGGCAATCCGCTCCAGGCTGATCCCCTCATCACCGAACGCCGTGGCAAAGGCCGCCGGATAGTCGCGGCTGGCTTGCAGACGCGCCAGCAGTTCGTCGTGATCCAGCGCCATCTCTACCGGGTTCTGGATGGGGTGCAAGGACTGTTCCTCCAGCGAGGCGACCCGGCCATCCCAGAACTGGCTGCTGCTGAAGGCACTGTTGAGGATGGAGGGGGCGTTGCGGGTCCCCTTCTGCCCCTGGTGGCCCACCGAGACGCTCAGCCCGTCGCTCCACCCCTTTTGCGGATCGTGGCAGCTGGCACAGCTGATGTCTTGCGCCCGGGAGAGCCGCTTGTCGAAGAACAGTTGCTGACCCAGCACCACCTTGGCCCGGCTGTAAGGGTTGTCAGCCGGGAAGGGTACCGCCGGCAGCGGCCCCAGCTCCTGCCACTCGACCCCCTCATCAACCCTGGCCACCGGCCATTGGGCGGCAGGGCCGGCATACTGGGCGCGCAGGGCGGCCATGTCGGGCATGCTGTCGTCACGGATGACCGAAGGGCGTACCGGATAGGGCGCCAGCGCATACCAGAGCACGCTGCCCTCCCCCTCCTCGAGCCAGCTGCCCGTGGCGGGCTGGTAAAGAGCGGGGCGGCCGGCGCCGTCCTGCAGCCAGATCCGGGTTGGCACAGCCAGGGCAAAGGTGTGGGGGTAGCGCCAACTCTGCTTGTCCGCCGCCAGCAGCCGTTCGAATTCGGCCAGGCCAGGCAGCCGCCAGTCACTGCGTCCGCAGCCGGTCGGCACCACCCCCAGCCCGGCACGGCTGGCCTGCGGCAATGCACTGCTGCCGCTGGCGTGCAGCCAATACTGGCTGCCCTTGACCCCGGCAGTGCTGCGCACATCGTGCAGGCAACGCCAGTCAGTGCCGCTCGTCAGCCGACCCTGCTCATCAAGGCGCAGCAGCTCGGCTGTCTCCGGCTCGTCGGGCTGACTGGGTTGGGCGGGATAGAGCAGCCGCCTCGCCGACTCGATGGGAGCGCTGTTGCTGCGCCGATACCAGCTGCGTTCCCCCTGATCGGCACGCAGGGCCAGCAGCATCTGCCAGCTGTCCGGATAGTTGAGCTCGGCCCCCGGCTGGCGCTGGGCCAGCAACAGGGTTGCATAGTCCTGAATGAGCGGCTGCTGTTGCAGACGGATCTGTGCCAGTTGCCCCCACTCGCTCTGATCGAGGGTGCCGTCCCCATTGCGGTCGGCCAGCAGGAACAGCGCCGTCTCCTCTTCATCCAGTCGCAAGGAAGGGGCGTCAGCGCGCCGGGCCGACAGTGTCGTGGCACCGAGATCGGCCACCCGGGCCGTTGCGGCGCGCAGAATATAGCTGCCGTCGCTCCCCACCAGCTCCAGCGGCTGATCCAGCAGCAAACCGGCCGGCAGCGTCATGACCAAGGAGCTATCCTGCCCCAGCTCCCCACTTACCACGATACCGGTAGCGGCCTGGCGCAGCAGCAGGGTGGCCCCCAGCCCCAGACGGGTCGTCACATCGAGCCGCACGGTCAACTCGCTGCGGGTATGGGTCGGTACCGGTTCAATCGGTGGATCTATGGGTGGCGTCACCACCGGAGGTTCTACCGGCGGCTCTACCACGGGCGGCGTCACCGCCGGCACAGAGGGAACGGGCGCCTGGCTATGGTTGTCATTGCAGGCGGTCAGGATCAGCAGGCTGACCAGTAAGAGGCTGGTTTTCATCGGGCAAAGGGTGAGTGGTCTGAGGAGTCGGCGATTATCCAGTCAAATGACAATCATTATCAATATCACCTTGCAAATATGTGTTTTGACAACAACCATCCTGCCTCGGGCACCATGACAAGAGGGCAGGCATCCGTCGATGCCTGCCCTCTTTATCTCCGTGTACCGGTCACCCGGCAACTTCAGCTCGCAATCAGGAGCACTTCTTCAGGCTGATATGCCAGTTGGCGCCGGATTGCACCTGATGTTGGGCGGCGAAGCTGTCCATGTTCAGCGCTACCGACACCTGCAGCAGGCTGTTGAGGTAGACCAGCGGCTGGCCTTCCGGCACATCGCCAAAGCTGCTGACATAGGGGGCCTTGCCCTCGTATTTCAGCGCATCCCCTTCGCTGATCTTGATGCAGGCGTTGTCGCCCTTGTTGATCCCCGCCTTGGTCAGCAGGCTGTCGTCGATGTTGGTCCAGACGTTGCCGTACTGAACGTCCAGGATCGGAATGGTGCCCTTGAGGGTGCCATCCTGCTCGGCCACTGCCGGCTGATAAGGGATCTTCACCACCTCGGCCGGCAGCTTGGGCCCTACTTGCTCATAGCTGATGGCACCGGAGGCGAGCCGGGCGCCGGTGTAGGCGTAGACGTCGCGGCCGTGGAAGGTGTAGGACTTCTCGGAGCCCTTGAGGCGGTTGGTCTTCTCGTCGATCTGGCGCACGGTATCGATGCCGAAATGCTCCGCCACCAGGGTCAGGGTGCCGTTGTCCGGACTGACGATGTAGTGGCCGCTCTTGGTCTTGAGCACCACCGACTTGCGATCGGTGCCGACCCCCGGATCCACCACGCTGACGAACACAGTCCCCTTGGGCCAGTACTGCAGGGTCTGATAGAGACGGTAGGAGGCTTCCCAGATGTTGTAGGCCGGGATCTCGTGGGTCAGGTCATAGAGTGGCAGGGTGCGATCCACCCCGAAGGCGACCCCCTTCATGGCCGAAACGGCACCATCCTTGAGACCGAAGTCGGTCTGGATCACCAGTGCCTCGTTGGCGGTGGCAAGGCTGCTGGCCAGCAACAGGGCGAGCGCAAGCGCACGGGGGGCGGTACGAATATCCATATCTAAGCTCCTGAAGGTAACGACAAGACAACCATCTAGACATCCAGAATGCCATTAGTTCCATATATTGCAAGCCGTATTCCCCGGATGGGGGGCGCCGAAAGCCCTCGCCAGCAGGTCGCGGCGGGTGTATGGATAGGGCAGAGTCGCGACCGCTACAAGGAGACCCCATGACCCGCAACCAGACCGCCATCCTGCTCAGCCTGGGGGAGCACAGCAGCCAGCTGCAGCTGACCCGGGCCGACGGCACCCGCTTTACCCGCACCTTGGGCTTCGGCCTCGAGGCCATGACGCCGGGCCCGTTTCGCCGGGATCCACCGAGCGCGCTGGAGCTGGAGCAGGCCATCATGGTGGTGGAGGACGTGCTGATGCCGCTGGCCGCCGAGGTGCCGCCCCATGAAGTGGTGACCCTGCAGGCGCCGCTACCGCTGGCCGAGGCGCTCGGCAGTCGTGAACTGAGCCGGGAGAGCCTGGAGCAGCTGTTCGGCCAGTTTGCCGCCATGGTGGAGGGTGACCCGCTGGCCGCAGCCAACTTGCCCAAGACCCGGCACTTTGCCGCTGCCCTGTTGATCCTGCGCGAATGGATGCACCATTTGTCGGCCGAGCGGGTGGTGCTGGCCGACTGAGTCACGCTAGCCGGCAGCCGGCTCGAAGCGGGTGCGCCAGGCCGCCCAGGCCAGCCCTAGGCTGATCAGCACGCTGCCGATGGTGAGCAGATCCACCGCCGCCTGCACGCCGGCCCCGTCGCTGACCCAGCCCAGCAGCACAGGCACCCAGTTCGCCACATAGGCGATCACGTAAAAGAGCGACACCAGCCGGGCGTGGCTGGCAGCCGGCGCGATGCGGTTGACCAGGGTCGCACTGCCGACGAACACCGCGCCCTGGGCATAACCGGCCACCAGCAAGCCGAGCACCGCCAGCCACCACGACTGGGCATGCACGGCGCCGGCAAACAGCAGCATGCAGAGCGCCAGCGCCAGAGCGCCGCTTTGCAGGGTATGGCGGGCATCGAGCCGACGGGCCCAGAGCTGACAGAGGCCGGAGAGCACCATGTAGGCCGCAATGAGATAGCCGAACAGGCCGAGATCCCGCAGCCCCAACAGCTGACTCGCCACCTTGGGGCCGATGGCCAGCAGGCTGGCCGCCACCGCCCAGGCGGTAAACAGCGCCAGTGCACAGATGAAGAAAGCCGCCCCGGTGGCCTTGAGCCCCTCCCCCAGCGATCCCCTGCCCTGCTGGGTTGCCGCAGCAGGCGCCCCTTGCGCGCTGGCGGGCCAGCTCAATGCCACCCCCGCCATGGCGCAGGCCGCCAGCCCCATGATGAGCAGGAAGGGCAGTTGGGTCGGATAGCACTCCAGCTGCAGCGCCAACCCGCTGAACACCGGGCCGAGTGCCAGCCCGGCGGTGAAGGAGAGGGTCGCGCTGAGGGCCGCCCGCTTGCCGCCATCGCGCGGGCCGAAGCGCAGCAGAGCCACGTTGGCGGCGCCGGTCAGGGCGCCGGTGCCGATCCCGGCCAGCACCCGCGCCAGCAATAGCGACCAGAAGGAGTCCGCGAGAGCAAACAGCAGGGCGCCCCCCAGTACCGCCAGCAGGGCCGGCAGGATCATGGCGCGCAGATCACTCACCCTGCCCGCCAGATTGCCCACCCCGAACAGGGAGATCAGCACCCCGCCCGCATAGCCGCCATAGATGAGGGTTAGGCTCACATCGCTCAGGGCCAGCGCCTGCTGATAGTGGGGATAGAGGGGGGTGGGCACGCTGCTGTTGAGCAGCGCCGACATCAGCGCCAGCGGCAGAAACAGCAGGATGGCGCGATGGGAGGTAGCCGCCGCAGAGGGGGCGGCGGCACAGAGAGATGATGACATGCAAGGCTCCGATGAGGGCGGGCAAGACCGCTGACGAGAGACGCCATGATAGCGCCCGCCGCCGCCCCTCGACAGCGACACAAATGCATCAGCCTGCTTCAATAATGCATGTCAGTGGCATCTATCTGCATGTCGACAAGGGCACTCTCGCCTTGTGCTCCCGCCGGCGCTGGCTTCTAATGAGCAAGCTCCAACAGGGGCTGACAAACGGGAGGCTCGATGATCAACTGGGACGACGCGCGGTTTTTTCTGGCACTGGCACGGCAGGGCACCCTGCGCGGCGCCGCCGGCGTACTGGGGGTCGATCAGGCCACCGTGGGGCGCCGCATCACGGCGTTGGAGCAGAACCTCGGCTCCAAACTCTTTATCCGCACCCCCAAGCTCTATGATCTCAGCCCCCTCGGCGAGGCCATGCTGGCGGATGCCAGCGCCATGGAGCAGGCCATCAAGGCCATCGAACGCAAGGCGAGCGCCGGCGATCAGAGCCTGTGTGGCGAGGTGCGCATCGCCACCACCGACACCCTGGCCCAGGCCTTCGTTTTGCCCGCCCTCACCCTGCTGCGCGAGCGCCATCCCGGCATCCGACTCAGCCTGCAGACCGCGGTCAGCGTCAGCGACATCGCCTACCGGGAGGCCGATCTCGCCATCCGCGGGCTGCGCCCGGACAACGACGAGCTGGTGATCAAGCGCCTCACCACCATAGAGATGGGGCTCTATGCCTCTCGCGACTATCTGGCCCGCCACGGCACGCCCAAGAGCGGCCACGCCCTCAGCCAGCACGCCCTGCTGCTGTTTGCCAGGGAGCTGGTCTCCCGCCACTGGCACAGCCTGTGCGGGGAGCCGCTGCACGAGCCCAACGTGGTGCTGCAGTGCAACGCCCAGCTGCTGTTGCTGGCGGCGGCTCGCCAGGGGCTCGGCATCGCCCTGCTCTCCACCTTTCTGGCGGACAAGGAGCCGGAACTGGTGCGCGTGCTGCCCACCCTGTGCGATCCGGTCGACATCTGGCTGGTGCTCCACCCCGACCTGCAAAAAGCCAGCCGGGTGCGCGCCGTGGTGGACGCACTGGAAGAGGTGTTTCACTGCCGCTGAGCCGGCTGCGCCTTCTGCCCGCGGCCCCGCATCTGTTACCATGCCGGCCATCAAGACTGTTTCCAGCGCGGCGTGGCCGCGCCCATCCCGACGGGTACCCTTATGTCCATTGCCTCCTTCGCCGATCTGGCGCTCTCCCCCCGCCTGCAGCAGACCCTGACCGAGCTTGGCTACATCGCGCCGACCCCGGTGCAGGCCAGCGCCATCCCGGTCATTCTGGCGGGGCGCGATCTGATGGCGGGTGCCCAGACCGGCACCGGCAAGACCGCCGCCTTCGTACTGCCGCTGCTGGAGCAGTTGCTGCAACACCCGGCGAGCGATGCCCGCCCCATCCGCGCCCTGGTGCTGGTGCCGACCCGCGAGCTGGCGGTGCAGGTACATGAGAGCGTCACGCGCTACGCCAAGGGTACCGATCTCACCAGCACGCTGGTCTACGGCGGGGTGAGCATAGCCGCACAGGTGGAGGCGTTGAGAGCCGGGGTGGATATCCTGATCGCCACCCCGGGCCGGCTGCTCGATCACCTGCGGCAGGGGGCTTTAAGTCTGGCGGCGCTGCGCCATCTGGTGTTTGACGAGGCGGACCGCATGCTCGACATGGGCTTTATGGACGAGATCAAGGCGCTGCTCAAACAGATCCCGGCGGATCGCCAGACCCTGCTCTTTTCGGCCACCTGCGACGACAATCTGTTTGCCTTGAGCAAAGTGCTGCTGCGCGACCCGGCACTGATTGAAGTGGCACCGCGCAACACCACGGCAGCCGAGGTGGAGCAGCGGGTCTATACGGTGGACAGCGATCGCAAGCTGGCGCTGGTCGAACACATGCTCACAGTGAAGGGCTGGGCGCCGGCCCTGATCTTCAGCCGCACCCGGCAGGGGGCCGACAAGCTGGCCCAGCAGCTCGGCAAGGCCGGCATCAATGCTCTGGCCTTCCACGGTGACCTGTCACAAGGGGCGCGGGAGAAGGTGCTGCTGGAGTTTCGCGCCGGCACCCTGCAGGCGCTGGTTGCCACCGACGTGGCGGCCCGCGGCCTCGACATCACGGATCTCAACTACGTGATCAATATGGAATTCCCGTTTGTGGCGGAGGATTACGTGCACCGCATCGGTCGCACCGGTCGCGCCGGCAACAAGGGGCTCGCCATCACCTTGTTCAGCCCGGAAGATGCGCCGCTGCTAGAGAAGGTGGAGGCGGTGCTCGACACCCGCCTGCCCCAGCAGTGGTTCCCGGGCTTTGAACCGGATCTGACCCGCTTCGAGCCCGAACCGCGCCGCAGCAGCAAGGCAGCCCAGAAGCAGCGCGCCAGAAAGCAGGCGCTTGCAGGCAACAAGAGCAAGGCCCGCCGCTGATCCGGTGAGGGAGCCCAGGCTCCCTCCGCACGGCCACATGGCCTACTCATTTACACCGTTTTTGGCCCTGTGAGCGGGTCCATGACGGGCATACAGTGCCTCATCACCCCAGCATGGACACCAGATGTGGCACACACTCTCCACCCCCTCGACGACGAAGCGGCCTTTGCCGCCAGCTTCGCCCTGATGCAGCAGCTGCGCCCCCACCTCAGCTGCCCGGAGCGCTATGTGGCGCAGCTCACCAGGCAGACGCAACAAGGCTATCGCCTGCTGGCCGCGCGGGACGCCGAACGCATCGTCGGCCTGGCCGGCTATCGCCTGCAGGAGAACCTCATCTACGGGCGCTTTATCTATATCGACGATCTCGTCGTCAGTCCCGACCTGCAGCGCAGCGGCCTGGGGGCGCAGCTCCTGGACGCCGTGCGCGCCGAAGCCCTGCGGCTGGGGTGCGATCACCTGGTGCTCGATACCGGCCTGCACAATGCGCTGGCCCAGCGCTTCTACTTTCGCTGCGGGTTGCTCTCCCGCGGGATGCACTTTTGCGAGGATCTGCGCCCATGAACCAGGTACTGCTGATCAACGCCAGCGCCCAGGGGGCTGCCTCTCACGCCAACCGGTTGGCGCTGGATCTGGTGGCCTGTCTGCGGCAAGCGCACCCGGCCCTCGCTCTGGTCGAACGCCCTGTTGGCACTGACCCCCTGCCGGCGCTGAGCCAGGCCTATGTACAGGCGCTGACCACGGCCACCCCCTTTGACGCCCCCGAGCTGGCCCTCTCCGAGACGCTGATCCGGGAGCTGGAGCAGAGCGATGCCCTGCTCATCGCCACCCCGCTGCACAACTTCACCCTGCCGGCCGCCCTCAAGCTGTGGATTGACTATGTGCTGCGCATCCATCGCACCTTCCAGTCGAGTGCCGAGGGCAAGCTGGGGCTGCTGGCCGACCGCCCCGTCTACGTCCTGGTGGGATCTGGCGGCTTTCATCAGGGCCCGCGAGCCGGGCAACCCGATTTCCTGACCCCCTACCTGCGCCACGCGCTCAACACCCTGGGGCTGTTCAACATCCATTTCTTCTATCTGCAGGGACTGGTGTTCGGTGACGAGGCTGTGCGCCAGACCATCGACACCAACCGCGCGCTGCTGGCGCAGCAGCCCCTGTTTAGCCGGCTTGCCGATCCACACCACCTTGGAGTACTGCCATGACCCAACCAAGACTTCCCTTTTCCACCCTGTCAGCCGAGGCCTATCAAGGGCTGCGCGCCACCAGCGACGCCCTGGCCTCAGGCCCCCTCGGTGCCCCCTTGCTGGAGCTGGTCTATCTGCGCATCTCGCAGATCAACGGCTGCGCCTTCTGCCTAGGGATGCACGCCAAGGCGCTGCGCGAGTGCGAGGTGTCGCAGCAAAAACTCGATTGTCTGGCGGGATGGCGGGTCAGCAGCCTGTTCAGCGAACGCGAGCGCGCCGCCCTGGCCTGGGCCGAGACGCTCACTTATGTCCATGAGGTAGGCGCACCGGACGAGCGCTACGCACCGCTCAAGTCCCATTTTTCCGATCGCGAGATCTCGGACCTGACCCTGGCGGCCGCCCTGATGAATGCCTTCAACCGGCTGGCCGTTGGCATGCTGCTGTAACCCGCAGACGGCGCTTAGCCTGTATTCGCGACCCAATAAAAAACGCCCAAGCGGGCGTTTTTTATTGGCTGGCCGGCGGCTACCCGTGGCTGGCCAGCACGGGCGGCAGGGCCCGCAGGATGCGCTGCTCGGCCAGGGTGGAGAGCACGAACATCACCAGATAACCGAGGCCCAGCGCCACGATAATGGCCACCACGTTGGTGGTGAAGCGGGCCACCAGGTAGTAGGCCGCCACCAGCGCCACTATACCCACCGCGCGGATCAGCAGGCTCTGGGTGAAGTGGCCGTGGGCCTTGATATAGGCGAGCTGGTAGCCATTGAGCATCATGAAGATGAAGAAGAGGGAGAAGTGCAGCAGCACCGGCACGGCCCCCAGGTAGTCGGCCGGGAACAGCAGCGACACCAGCGGCTTGCCCGCCAGCAGCATCACCAGAAAGAACACCAGGCTGACGATGGCGCTGAGGCGGAAGATCCAGCGCCGGATCAGGCGGATCTGGCGGTGATCGCCGCTGCGCAGATTGACCGCCAGCTCAGGCAGCACGAAGCGGTAGATGGGGAAAACGAACAGGGTGGTCATGTAGGTGAAGATGGGGCGCACCACCACCTGAAAATCCCCCAGCTCGTCGAGGCTGAAGTGGCGAATGGTGAGCAGTACCGTGATGTAGATCATCAGGATGCTGGCCCCCGCCTCGAGGGATGCGGTAAAGCTCTTCTTCACATAGCTGCGCATCTCGGGGCCAAGCTCGACCCTGGCCAGCGGCCGGGTGGCGATGGCCCTACGCCGGTGCAGATACATGTAGCCGGCGATGCCGAGCGAGGAGAAGGTCAGCCCGTAGAAGAGCGAAGCAAGCGCATCAAGGCCAAGTGCGAAATAACAGGCCATAAACAGCAGACCATTGGCCAGCGGCTCCAGCCAGGTGACCCGGTTGGAGATCCCGTACATCCGATACATGGCCACCAGATTGGTGAAGTAGACCTTGAGCCCCAGCCCGAAGATGACCCCCACCAGTTGCAGATATTCGGCCCGGATATGGAGCCCGTGCTTGATGTAGGGGATCACCAGCCCCCAGGTGAGCAGCACCATGCCGATGAGGAAGTAGCGGAAGATATTGATGATGTCCCGATCATTTTTGGTCTGGGAGTAGCTCACCACCATGGAGGAGCGAAAGCCGGTCATCAGGATGAGGGACAGCGAGATCAAATCCACCACGCTGTTGAACAGCGCCAGATCCCCCTTGGCCACCCACTGCGCCAGCCACACCTTGAAGGCGAAGCCGATGATGATGCTGGCAAGGGACGCCCACATGCCGGTGATGAAAGCCTGCTTGAGGCGGCCAAGTGAATCGGGTTGTTCGTCTTGAATTGCGTGCATCACGAAAGGCCCGCTAACTGCGTGAAGAGAGGCCCATCTTATGAAAGGGGGCCGCCCTTGAACAGCCCGAAACAGGGGGCAAGGGCGTCCCCCTGCCAGCAACGCCCGGCCGGGCGCCTTCTTTAGTGCGTCCAGCGCGTCCTCCGGCTGCCGCCGCGCCGGCTTATGACTGGGGCGCGGCCTTGATCAGCGCCTCGTAGTGATCGATAAGCTCAGGGCCGTGCAGCGGCGAGTCGTGACCGCCCACCACCGTCTTGATTGGCAGCTTCATCGCTTTCAGCCGCTCAAGGGTCTGTGGATAGGCCTTCACATCGGCAAAGCTCAGGTTGCCCAGCTTCTCCTTGAGGATGCAGTTGCCATAGAGCACCTGCTCGTCGGGGAAGTAGACAAAGATGCCGTCCGGCGTGTGGGCCGGGCCCGCGTAGAAGGCGCGCAGCTTGCCCTCTTGCAGCGTGAAGTCGCCCTCGTGCACCACGTTGGGCAGCACCAGCGGCAAGTCCGGGTACTCCGGCAACCCCTTGCGGGTAAAGGCGACAATCTCGGCCCAGTCGCTCTTCATCAGATCCCGGGTCTGACGGGTCGATACCACCTTGGCTCCGATGGACTTCCAGTAGGCGTTACCGCCGGCACGGTCGGTGTGGTAGTTGGTGTTGATCACCTCCAGCACCGGCTTGCGGCTGACCCGTTTGATCAGCTTGTGCAGCTCGCGGGCGGTATCCGGCGTCCAGGTTGCCCCCACCACAGTCACCCCCCTGGCCCCGAAATAGACCATGGAGTTTTCCTGTATGTAGTAGTTGTCCTCGACAACGTAGACAGGGCCGCTCACCTGCGTCAGCGACATCCCCGCCGCCCGCACGCTGCCACCCCAGAAACTCGCCATCAGCACCAGGGCCCCGGCCAATCCGCACTTTATCCAACCTTTCATCATCTTGCTCCCTCGAACCAACCGCCCCCTCGCCACCCCTGTGGCAAGCCGGGCCCATTTATCAGTGGGCAGAAAATACGGGGGATTTGTGAAGGGAAAATGAGGTTGTGTGAAGTCTGGGTGAAGTCAGGTGGAAGTCAGAAAAATCAGGGGGGATCGGCAGCGAGCCACGACCAATATGGCGAGCGACGGTGCGGGAAGTGGGGAGAGGTAAAGGCTCAAAACGAAACGACAACACAGATAGCAGCCCCTCACCCTAGCCCTCTCCC
>NZ_CDBH01000054.1 GCF_000820305.1 Aeromonas dhakensis | reverse complement strand
ACTCGGCCAGATGGCGGTTGGCAAAGGCGAAGGTGTTGCCCCCCTTGCCCAGCATCAGCCGCCCTTGCGGGGTGGATCGGTAGTAGTGCACAAAGGTGCGGCCATCCACCACGGATCGGCCGTGCTCAAGCTGCTGGGCGGCAAGGGCATCCGGCGCGGGCTCGGTTATCACCATATCGGAGGAGACCAGCACGATACTGCGGCGAAACTCGCGAAAGTGCGCCGTCATGGCGCTGTTGAGGGCCAGCACCACCTTGCGGGCACGCACCTCGCCCTGCGGCGTCTGCACCCGGGCAGGCTGGCCCGCTTCAAGGCGCTGCATGGGGGAGTGTTCATAGACCTCGACCCCCAGCTCCCGTGCCACCCGCAGCAGGCCGCGCACCAGCAGGGCCGGTTGCACCGAACCGGCGTGGGGGCTGTAGAGCCCTTCCAGATGAATGTGGGAGCCGCTCTGGCTTGCCAGTTCCCCCTCTTCAATCGCCTGCCACTGGTTAAGGTCGGCTCGCTGTAGCTCCCGTAATACCGGCTCCATCAGGCCGCGCTGCGCCTCGCTGGTGGCGGTGTAACAGGTGCCCTCGACCCTCAGCTGTGCCTCTATGTGGTGCTTTTCGCAGAAGCGGGCAATCTCGTGCACCGCCTGCTCGGATTTTTGCACCAGCCAGGCGGCCTGCTGCTCGCCAAAGAGGCGCTTTAACGTCAGGTATTTGGCCGACCAGGTGAGCAAACAGCCGCCGTTGCGCCCCGAGGCGCCGCTGCCGCAGCGATCTTTTTCCAGCACCATGATGCGCAAGTGTGGCTCGGCCTGTTTAAGGGCGATGGCGCTCCACAGCCCGGTAAGGCCGCCACCGACGATGCAGACATCGGCCTCGTGGTGGCCGNNCGCGGGTTGTTCGGCGGCCAGGGCCTCGGCCAGCCAGAAGGGGAGAGTGGACATGATGACTCCTCGATAAGGTTATGGGTGGCGCCAGCGCTGGGTGCGATCCAGCAGGGTGCGGCTCAAAAAGAGCTGGAGCAGCTTGACGGTGGCGGCGGCCAGCAGGATCAGGGTAGCCATGGCGGCGGCCGCGGCGGTGTCGCCGGAATCCTCCATATTGAGCACGGCGATGGAGGCGAGCACGCTGTCGCTCGAATAGAGGAAGATCACCGCCGAGGTGGTGGTCATGGCGTTGACGAACAGATAGATGAAGATCTCCAGCAGTGCGGGCAGGGAGGCGGGCAGGGTGACTCGCCAGAACGCTTTCCAGAGCGGAATGCGCAATGAGATGGCCACCAGCTCCAGCTCCTTGGGCAGTTGTTTCAGGCTGGTCAGCGCCGTCATATGACCCACCGTGTA
>NZ_CDBH01000053.1 GCF_000820305.1 Aeromonas dhakensis | reverse complement strand
GATGGAGGCGCATTATAGGGGGCCGCGCCGCGATGACAAGGGGAATTTTGCAAAAAATTGGCATTTTTCGTGTTTTGGCCGGTCAAGCGTCTATTTATCAAACAAAAAAGCCCTGCATCCGCAGGGCTCAAGCCGCTTTCACACTGCCATGGCTATTTTTTTGACCAGAAATCGCGGGCAAAACTGCGCACTTTGTCCCAGTCGGTAAACTCGAGGTCCTTGCTGGTATCCGTGCTGCCGCCGGTGATCTTCATGATCAGCTGGATGATGCGGGTCTGCCACCAGTTATAGCGGGAGTACTGCAGCGCACCGGCAAACACCCCCAGGGTTTTTGGCTTCCAGGGGGAGAGGCGCAAAAACTTCTTCATGTAGGCATTGGTCTGCGGGGTCTGCTTCTCGGGCTTGCGGGCCGTCAGGTTGACACAGAAGAAGGCGGCGTTGGCCACTTCCAGCTGTTCGTGATGAGCATGGATGAAACTGAACAGGCTGGGGTGGAAGTTGCCATAGCGAATGGAAGCGCCGATAAGCACCTTCTTGAACTTGCTGAGGTTGCACATGGGCAGGCTGTGCAGATCCTGCATCACCACCTCGCATCCCTCGATCTCAGCCAGCATGGCATCGACGATTTTTCGCGTTTGCCCGTCACGGGAAGAATAAAGCACCAGAATCTTGTCCATACCAACCTCAACTACGCCAGAATGCAGGGGTAAACAGTACCAGAAGCGTAAAGATTTCCAATCGGCCAAACAACATGGCGACCACCAGTATCCATTGAGCCGTTGCCGAGATATTGCCAAAGTTGGCCGACACCTCCCCCAGCCCCGGCCCCACGTTGGTAAACGCGGCCGCCACGGCAGAGAAGGCGGTCACCTCGTTCAAGCCGGTCATCAGCAACAACAGCATAAAGATGAAGAACAGGATGATGTAGGTGGCAAAGTAGCCCCACACCGCTTCCACGATCCGCTCTGGTACGGCGCGACGGCCCAGCTTGAGGGTATAGATGGCGCGTGGATGCACCAGTCGCTTCAGCTCGCGCATCCCCTGCAGGAACAGGATCATGAAACGCATCACCTTGATGCCGCCCCCGGTACTGCCGGCGCAGCAGCCAATGAAGGCGGAGAACATCAGCAGCATGGGCAGGAAAGAGGGCCAATTCGCATAACTGGTGGTGCTGTAACCGGTAGTCGTGCCCAGCGACACCGCCTGGAACAGGCCGTGGTTGAGCGCATCCTGCCAAGTATCGTAGTGGCCGTGGAACAACAGGGAAACGAAGCAGATCAGTACCAGTACACACTGGATGCTCAGGAACACCTTGAGCTCGGAGTCCCGTAGATAACTGCTCAGGCGCACCGGCTTGTGGGCGAACACCATGAAGTGCAGGGCAAAGTTGACGCTCGCCAGCAGCAGAAACAGCACTGTGATCAGGTTGATGGCCGGGCTGTTGAAGAAACCTATGCTGGCATCGTGAGTCGAGAAGCCCCCCACAGACATGGTGGAGAAGGAGTGGCAAATGGCATCGAACAGGGTCATGCCCGCCATCCAGTACGCCAGGGCGCAGAGGGAGGTGAGCAGCAGATAGATGAACCAGAGCGCCTTGGCCGTCTCGGCGATGCGCGGGGTGACCTTGTTGTCCTTGACCGGCCCCGGAATTTCGGCGCGATAGAGCTGCATGCCCCCGATGCCGAGCAGCGGCAGTATGGCCACCGCCAGCACTATGATCCCCATGCCCCCCAACCACTGCAGCAGCTGACGATAGAACAGAAACGCCTTGGGCAGGTTGTCCAGCCCGGTGAGCACGGTCGCCCCCGTGGTGGTCAGGCCGGAAAACGACTCGAAGAAGGCCTCGGACACCGTCATGCCGGGCACCTCTCCCAGCAGGAACGGCAAGGCCCCGACGCTGCCCAGTACCACCCAGAACAGCACGACGATGAGGAAGCCCTCCTTGGACCTGAGGTCCTTCTTCTGATGACGGTTGGGAAACCAGAGTGCGGCGCCGAGCAGCAGAGCGATGAAGAAGGAGTTGACGAACTCGGCACCACCACCATCACGATAGCCAAATGCAACCATCGCAGGCAGCAGCATGGTCGAACTGAACAGTGCGACCAGCAGGCCAACGATACGAATGATGCTCAGAATCTGCATTCCGGCTCCCTCTTCAGACCAAAAGAGCGATGGATTCTAGCCATCTAAGGGACGAAGGGATACCCGACCCTGGGTTCGGTCGGTCAATTCCTGTGCGATTCGGGCCCAGAGCGCAGACTCCCACGCCACCTGCAGGGTTACGCTGGCGCCATAGTCGGCCGTCAACAACTGGCCCTGATGAGCCTGGATCAGGGCCTCTACGGCCCCCATGTCGGCATAGTCGCACTGGATGAGAGAGGCCGTCTGCTGGCGCTTGATGCGGGTCTCGAGCTGCTTGAGTGCCGCCCCCACGCCACCGCCGTAGGCCTTGACCAGGCCGCCGGTGCCCAGCAGCACACCACCGTAATAACGCACCACCACGGCGGCGACTTCACCCAGGCCCGCTCCCATCAGCTGGGCCAGCATGGGTTTGCCGGCAGTGCCAGAGGGCTCACCGTCATCGCTGAAGCCATAGACCTGACTGTCCTGCGGGGCACCTGCGACGAAGGCCCAGCAGTGATGCCGGGCCCCGGGATGTTGTTGCTTTATCTCGCCAATCCAGGCCTTGGCGGCCTCGACGGTCGGTGTGTGGGCAAGATAAGTGATGAAACGGCTCTTCTTGATCTCTTCACTCACCTCCAGCGGTGCGGCCGGTATGGAATAGTCCGCCGCCATCAGAGCCCTGCTTGTCTGGTCAGGTTCTCCACCCCGTTGGCATGCAGCACCACGTTGTCTTCGATGCGGATGCCGCCATAGGGGCGCAGCGCCTCGACCTTGTTCCAGTTGACCCGCTTGCCCTGCTCACCCTGGCGCAGCGGCTCCAGCAGGCTGTCGATGAAGTAGAGGCCCGGCTCTATGGTGAACACCTGACCCACCTCCATCACCCGGGTGCAGCGCAGATAGGGGAACTGTTCGGGAGCCGACAGGTGGGTACCGCGCTCATCCTGCATGAAGCCGCCGGCATCGTGTACCTGCAGACCGAGGAAGTGGCCGAGACCGTGGGGGAAGAAGACGTTGGTCACCCCGGTGTGGATCATCTCGTCCACCGACATGTCCACCAGCTCGGTGGCTTGCAGCAGGCGCGCCAGTCGGTGGTGCATCTGCAGATGCAGCTCGCTGTAACGGCGGCCCGGCTTGATCTCCCCAATGATCTCCTGCTGCTGGGCATCCAGCGCCGCGATCAGATCGGCAAACTCGCCGCGCCGCCAGGCCCAGGTCCGGGTGATGTCGGAGGCATAGCCGTGCACATCCACGCCGGCATCGATGAGGAAGGAGTAGCGCTCCGCATCGGGCACCCGCAGGGTGGATAGGTGGGTGTAGTGCAGAATGGCCGCATTGCGATTGATGGCGACGATATTGCCGTAGGGCGCCTCATTGGCCCCCTGCCCGACCGCTTTCATGTAGGCCAGGTTGATCTCAAACTCGCTCGCCCCCGCCATGAAGGAGTCCTTGGCCGCAATGTGCCCGCGTACCCCGATGCGGTTGGCATCGCGCAGACACTCCAGCTCGTATGCCGTCTTGTAGGCGCGATGATAATGCAGATAGTTGAGGACCGCCTCCGGGTTGGGCTGGCCCAGCCCCAGCAGCTCGGCCACCTCCAGATGGCCACCCAGATAGGCCCACTCCTGCCTGTTGGCCGGCAGATGATCGGCAACCTGCTCCGGGCGGGTCAGGAAGCGGATATCGAAGAAGTCGACCCAGAAGGCGTTGGGCAGGTCCGCTACCTTGTGCCAGAAATCCACCGGCCGGTAGAACAGCAGCACCGGCTTGTTCACCCCATCCACCAGCAACCAGCAGTGGGGATTGTCCAGCACCGGCAACCAGGCCTTGAACTGGGGGTTCACCTTGAAGGGGTAATCCTGATCATCGAGGAAGATGCGGTGGGTCTGGCCGGAGTGGATGGCCAGACCGCCCAGTCCCTGCTGTTGCAGTATGTCGCGGGTGCGCTGCTGCAAGGTGTCGAGGTGCTGGGCAAAAAGTTGGCTGTAGCTGCTCATGGCGTCCTGCTCCGGGAGAAATGTGGTTTCAGCATAACATCAAGCGAATCAAGGCTCGAACCGTCAAGCAATCGCTTCGTGAGGTAACGCATACGTTACAAGCCTTTTGTTATGAAACAAAAACCAACCATTAACAAATAAAAAACAATTCAATACACTGCCGGTAGATACATGCAGTCAGGGACTACTCATGCACAATCTTTGCCTGTGGCAACCGGATCAGGAGCGGATGCAGCAATCCAACCTCCAGCACTTCATGGCCGAGGTCAACCGCTTCCACGGCCTGCAGCTGCACAGCTACGCCCAGCTCTACCAGTGGTCGGTGGAGAAGACAACCCGTTTCTGGCCGCTGGTGTGGCAGCACTGCGGCGTCAAGGGCGAGCTCGGCAACATAGTGGCGGAGAACCGCCAGGAGATGCAGCACACCCGCTGGTTCCCCGACAGCCGGCTCAACTTCGCCGAAAACCTGCTGCGCCGCCAGGATGACACGCCGGCCATCATCTCCCGCATCGAGGGTAGCCCCAGCCAGACCCTAAGCTGGCGCGAGCTGGCGGATCAAGTCGCAAGGCTAGCCCAGTGGCTGCGCAGCCAGGGCATAGGCCGGGGCGATGTGGTGGCCGCCTATCTGCCCAATATCCCGGAAACCGTGGTGGCCATGCTGGCGACCACCAGTCTGGGAGCAATCTGGACCTCCACCAGCCCGGATTTTGGCGAAGCCAGCGTGGTGGAGCGCTTCGGCCAGACCCGGCCGCGGGTGCTGTTTGCGGTGGATGGCTATCGCTACAACGGCAAGGCTATCGACATTCAGGACAAGGTGGCGGGGGTCGTCGGCCAGATCGACAGCATAGAGCAGACGGTCATGATCCCCCTGCTCGGCCACTCCCTGCAGCTGGGTCACGACTGGCGTCAGATCCTGGCCGACCAGCCGGATGCCAGCCTGCAGTTCGAGCCGATGGCCTTCAATGACCCGCTCTACATCCTCTACTCGTCCGGCACCACCGGCAAGCCCAAGTGCATCGTGCACGGCATCGGCGGCACCCTGCTGCAGCATCTCAAAGAGCACCAGCTGCACTGCGACATCAAGCCGGGGGAGCGTATCTTCTACTTCACCACCTGCGGCTGGATGATGTGGAACTGGCTGGTGAGCGCGCTCGCCTCCGGCGCCACCCTGGTGCTCTACGACGGCTCCCCCTTCTACCCGGACGGCAACGTACTGTGGGATCTCGCCCGCGACGAAGAGGTCGCCCTGTTTGGCACCTCGGCCAAATACCTGGATGCGCTGCACAAGCAGAGTTATGCCCCTATCAAGACCCACGACTTGCCACACCTGCGGCTGATCTGCAGCACCGGCTCCGTGCTCTCTCCCGAAGGGTTCGACTACGTCTATCAGCAGATCAAGCAGGATGTGCAGCTCAGCTCCATCTCAGGTGGCACCGACATCTGCTCCTGTTTTGTCATCGGCAACCCGCTCAGCCCCGTTTACCGCGGCGAGAGTCAGGGGCGCGGCCTCGGCCTCGCGGTGCAGGTATTCAACGAAGCGGGCCAGCCGGTACAGGGTGAAAAGGGCGAGCTGGTCTGCACCAAGCCGTTCCCGGCCCAGCCCATCGGTTTCTGGGGAGACGACAGCGGCGACAAGTACCACGCCGCCTATTTCGAGCGGTTCGACAACATCTGGTGCCACGGCGACTGGATCGAGCTGACCCCGACCGGTGGCATCCTGTTCTACGGCCGCTCCGACGCCACCCTCAACCCGGGGGGCGTGCGCATCGGCACCAGCGAGATTTACCGCTACGTCGAGCAACTGGAGGAAGTAGAAGAGAGCATCGTCATCGGCCAGCAGTGGCAGCAAGACGAGCGGGTTGTGCTGTTCGTCAAGCTCAAGCCTGGTCTCAAGCTGGACGAAGCACTGCGCGAGCGCATCCGCCAGCAGGTGCGCCAGCATTGTACCGCCCGTCACGTGCCCGCCCGCATCCTGCAGGTGGACGCCATTCCGCGCACCAAGTCCGGCAAGATAGTGGAGCTGGCGGTGCGGGAAGTAGTGCACAACCGGCCCGTCAACAATACCCACGCCCTCGCCGATCCCGAGGTGCTGAGCCAGTATCGCGACCGGCCCGAGCTGGCCAGCTGAGGCCACACAAGGTTAATAAAGGCGTCATCAGACGCCTTTATTTTGATTGTTAATCTGAGGCGAACTTTTACTCGAGATCTGTTAAACGAATGTTTTAAATAGGTGTTGAAATTGTCTTCTTTTGGATCAATAGTGAGCCTCGCCCCCTGCTGGGGATAAAGGAGCACCACCCCCCACCATGTGGGAACAAGGAGACACTCTCATGATCTACCAAGGCGAAACCCTGACGGTCAGCTACCTCGAAGACGGCATTGCCGAGCTGAGGTTCGATGCTCCGGGTTCAGTCAACAAGCTGGATCGCGCTACCCTGCTCTCCCTGAGCGAAGCGATCGCCGCATTACAACAAGAACGTGAACTAAAAGGTCTGATCCTCACCTCCGGCAAAGACGCCTTCATCGTCGGCGCCGACATCACCGAATTCCTAGAACTGTTCGATCTGCCGCAGGAAGATCTGCTCGGCTGGCTGAAAAAGGCCAACGACATCTTCAACGCCATCGAAGATCTGCCGGTGCCGACCCTCAGCGCCATCAAGGGCCACGCCCTGGGCGGCGGCTGCGAGACCATTCTCTCCACCGACTTCCGGCTGGCCGACACCACGGCCAAGATCGGCCTGCCCGAGACCAAGCTCGGCATCATGCCGGGCTTTGGCGGCACCGTCCGTCTGCCGCGAGTGATCGGCGCCGACAACGCGCTGGAGTGGATCACCACCGGCAAGGATTACCGTGCCGATGACGCTCTCAAGGTGGGTGCCATCGATGCCGTGGTCGCCCCGGATGCGCTGCAGGGCGCCGCCGTGCAGATGATCAAGGACGCGATCAAGGGCAAGCTGGACTGGCAGAGCCGCCGCGCCGCCAAGAAGGCCCCGCTCCGTCTCTCCAAACTGGAAGCCATGATGAGCTTCACCACCGCCGCCGGCATGGTTGCCGCCGTGGCGGGTAAACACTATCCGGCACCCATGGCCGCCGTGAAGACGGTGGAAGCCGCCGCCGGCATGGGTCGGGACGAAGCGCTGGCCGCCGAAGCCGCCACCTTCATCAAGCTGGCGAAAACCGACGTGGCCAAGGCGCTGGTCGGCATTTTCCTCAACGATCAGCACATCAAGGCGCTGGCCAAGAAGGCCGCCAAGCAGGCAAACAAGGCCACCGGCCATGCCGCCGTACTGGGTGCCGGCATCATGGGGGGCGGCATCGCCTACCAGTCCGCCAGCAAGGGCATCCCGGCGGTGATGAAGGACATCAACGAGAAGGCGCTGGCACTTGGCATGGGCGAAGCCACCAAGCTGCTCAACGGCCAGCTCGAGCGCGGTCGCATCGACGGCATCAAGATGGGTCAGGTGCTCTCCGCCATCACGCCGACCCTCAGCTATGACAACGTCAAGCATGTGGACGTGGTGGTCGAGGCCGTAGTCGAGAACCCGAAAGTGAAGGCGGCCGTGCTGAGTGAAGTAGAAGGCGTGATCGGCGAAGACGCCGTGCTCGCCAGCAACACCTCCACCATCCCCATCTCCCTGCTGGCCAAGAGCCTGAAGCGCCCCGAGAACTTCTGCGGCATGCACTTCTTCAACCCGGTGCACCGCATGCCGCTGGTGGAGATCATCCGCGGCGAGCAAACCTCGGACGGCACCATCAACCGCGTGGTGGCCTACGCCGCCGCCATGGGCAAGTCCCCTGTGGTGGTCAACGACTGCCCTGGCTTCTTCGTCAACCGCGTGCTGTTCCCCTACTTCTTCGGCTTCAACAAGCTGGTCGCCGATGGCGCCGACTTCGCCGCCGTCGACAAGGTGATGGAGAAGGAATTTGGCTGGCCCATGGGCCCCGCCTACCTGCTGGACGTGGTCGGCATCGACACCGGCCACCATGCCGGTGATGTGATGGCGCAGGGCTTCCCGGCGCGCATGAGCAAGGAAGGCCGTACCGCCATCGACGTGATGTACGAGGCGAGCCGCTTCGGTCAGAAGAACGGCAAGGGCTTCTACGCCTACGAGGCCGACAAGAAGGGCAAGCCGAAGAAGGTGGCCGACGCCGCCAGCTACGAGCTGCTGGCCCCGATTGCCAAGCCGAAACAGGATTTCGACAAGGACGCCATCATCGCCCGCATGATGATCCCGATGATCAACGAGGTGGTGCTCTGTCTGGAAGAGGGCATAGTCGCCACCCCAGCCGAAGCCGACATAGCGCTGGTTTACGGTCTGGGCTTCCCTCCCTTCCGCGGCGGCGTGTTCCGCTATCTGGACACCATTGGTCTGGATCGCTACGTGGCCATGGCCGACCAGTATGCCGACCTGGGCCCGCTCTATCGCGTCAGCGACAAGCTGCGTGAGATGGCCGCCCAGGGCAAAACCTTCTACTGATTGCGGAAAGGAGATCCATTCATGAAAGACGTAGTCATTGTCGACTGTATCCGGACCCCGATGGGCCGGTCCAAGGGCGGCGCCTTCCGCAACGTGCGTGCAGAAGACTTGTCCGCGCACCTGATGAAATCCATCCTGCTGCGCAACCCCAACCTCGACCCGAACGAGATCGAGGACATCTACTGGGGCTGCGTGCAGCAGACCCTGGAGCAGGGCTTCAACATCGCCCGCAACGCCGCCCTGCTGGCTGGCATCCCGAAACAGGTGGGGGCTGTCACCGTCAACCGCCTGTGCGGTTCCTCCATGCAGGCGCTGCACGACGCCTCCCGCGCCATCCAGGTGGGTGACGGCGACATCTTCATCATCGGCGGCGTCGAGCACATGGGCCACGTGCCCATGAGCCACGGGGTGGACTTCCACCCCGGCATGGCCAAGTCGGTGGCGAAAGCCTCCGGCATGATGGGGCTGACCGCCGAGATGCTCGGCAAGCTGCACGGCATCAGCCGTCAGCAGCAGGACGAGTTTGCCGCCCGCTCCCACCGCCGTGCTCACGCCGCCACCGTGGAAGGGCGTTTTGCCAAGGAGATCGTCGGGCTGGAAGGGCACGACGCCAGCGGCGCCCGCTTCTTCTACGACTATGACGAGGTGATCCGCCCCGAGACCACGGTCGACACCCTGAGCCAGCTGCGCCCGGTGTTCGACCCGGTCAACGGCACCGTCACCGCCGGCACCTCTTCGGCCCTGTCCGATGGCGCCGCCGCCATGCTGGTGATGAGTGCGGACCGCGCCAAGGCCCTCGGCCTCACCCCGCGCGCCAAGGTACGTGCCATGGCCATCGCCGGCTGCGACGCCGCCATCATGGGTTACGGCCCGGTGCCGGCCACTCAGAAGGCGCTCAAGCGGGCCGGTCTGACCGTCGGCGACATCGATCTGTTCGAGTTGAACGAGGCGTTTGCCGCCCAGTCCCTCCCCTGCGTGAAGGATCTGGGTCTGCAAGACCTGGTGGACGAGAAGGTGAACCTGAACGGCGGCGCCATCGCCCTGGGTCACCCGCTCGGCTGCTCCGGCGCCCGCATCTCCACCACCCTGATCAATCTGATGGAGGAGAAGGACGCGACCCTGGGTGTGGCCACCATGTGCATCGGCCTGGGTCAGGGCATCGCCACCGTGTTCGAGCGAGTGTAAGTCTATCCCCCGGACTGGTACGCCGGTCCGGGCAGTACCCCGCCAGGGGCCGAATTTTACAATATGGGCCCGCTTCTGCTTCCCGGCGAAGCGGCCCGTATCGCAGGTTTTGGGGCCGGTCAGACTGCCCCGTCATCGAGTCTGTGGAGTGCGCCACACGGGGTGCACTTCTGTCGTCAGCATCTGCGTCTTGGCCGGCCCGTTTGGGTCGGCCTTTTTTATTTGCACGGCAGGATATGGGAGGATATTGCCCATAACCTCACATTAGATGGGGGGCTTGCTTGCTTTTTGCTCCCCCGACAGGTTCAATCTGCACAAAAAAATGGGTGGATGCACATACATATGTCAACGAGCAAACAACTGCTGATCGTCGACGACGACCAAGAGATCCGCGAGCTGCTCAATGAATACCTGACCAGGGCTGGCTTCGAGGTATTGACCGCAGCGGAGGGCAACGAGATGCGCCAGCAGCTCGCCCAGCACAGCCCGGACCTCATCATTCTCGATATCATGATGCCTGGCGACGACGGTTTTACCCTCTGCCAGCAGATCCGTCGCGACTCTCAGGTTCCCATCATCATGCTGACCGCCGCTTCCGACGAGGCGGATCGGGTGATCGGGCTGGAACTCGGTGCCGACGACTACATCGCCAAGCCGTTCAGCCCGCGCGAGCTACAGGCCCGTATCAAGGCGCTGCTGCGCCGCGCCGAATTTCGCCAGCCGGAGAAAGAGAAGGAGCCGAGCCGTCGGCTGCGCTTCGCCGAGTGGACCCTGGATACCCTGAGCCACCAGCTGACTCACGAAGATGGCAGCCTGCTGGATCTCTCCGGCAGCGATGCCATGCTGCTCGGCATGTTCCTGCAGCAGCCAGGCGTGGTGCTGGACCGGGATACCATCTCGGACGCCACTCGCGGTCGCGAGAGCCTGCCGATGGAGCGCGGCATCGACGTACAGATCAGCCGACTGCGCCAGAAGCTGGGTGACAACGGCAAGAGCCCGCGCATCATCAAGACCATTCGCGGCAGCGGCTACATGCTGATCGCCGAGGTGCACGAGATCCCATGATGGCCCGGCAAGGTAGCGACGGCATGCTGATCGACACAAGGCGAGAGATCCCATGAATAGCAGGTGGTTCTGGCGGGTCCTGGTACCCCGCTCCCTGCTGTCGCGGATGCTGCTGCTGTTGCTGCTGGCGATCCTGCTCTCCCAGACCATTCTCACCGGCATCTGGATGCAGCAGATCCAGAAGCGGGAGCTGGAGGGCATGCTCAGCACCACCCGCAACCTGGCACTGTCGGCCGCCTCCACCGTCAACTTCTTCAAGTCCTTGCCGCTGCAGTATCGCCACATCGCGCTGGACCAGCTGCGCAACATGGGCGGCAGCCGCTTCTTCGTCTCCCTGAACGAAGAGGAGATCCACATCAGCGCCATCCCCGACAGCGAGCGCAAGACGCTGGTGCTCAAAGAGGTGCAGGGGGTGCTGACCCGCAAGCTCTCCGACGCCATGGCGATCAAGGTGGACTTCTCGCGGCCAGAGGATCTGCACGTCTTCAACAACGACACCCTGCTGGCAGATCTGCCCTCCTCCTGGGCCCGCTATACCCTGTCGCTGGAGCCGCTCAACCCGCCGGTACTGGTGACCCAGATCGAGATAGAGCCGGGTGAGTGGCTCTATCTGGCGGCCTTGCTCCCGGCCCCCTACATGACGCTGGATGACACCGTCATGCCCAGCAACCAGGTGCGCTTCATCGCCCTGATGACGGTGTTCCTCTGCTTCTTCACCTTCCTGCTGGTGCGCTGGCAGACCCGGCCGCTGCGTCGGCTGGCCAAGGCGGCTGTCAACCTCGGCAAGGACATCGACCAGCCCTCGCTCAAGGAAGAGGGTGCCTCCGAAATCGTGGCGGCCACCCGCGCCTTCAACATCATGCAGCACCGCATCCGCCGCTATATCGACGATAGAGAGCGGCTGTTCAGCTCCATTTCCCACGACCTCAAGACCCCCATCACCCGGTTGCGACTGCGGGTCGAGCTGCTCGATGACGAGCAGCAGATCGCCAAGTTCAACAAGGATCTGGACGAGCTGGAACTGATGGTGAAGGGGGCGCTGCAGACGGTGAAGGACACCGACATCCACGAGAACATCGAGCAGCTCGACATCGACGCCATGCTGGAACAGATGGCGGAGGCCATGAACCTGCACGACGAGCGGCTGACCATCGAGGGCCACTGCAAGCAGCCCTACCGTGGCAAGCCGCTGGCCCTCAAGCGCTGCATCGGCAACCTGGTGGACAACGGCATCAAGTACGGCCAGAAAGTGCGCATCATCATCATGGACGACGAGGAGATGCTGATCCTGTTCATCATGGACGAGGGACCCGGCCTGCCGGAAGATCAGTTCGAACGCATCTTCGAGCCCTACTACCGGCTCAGCACGGATCTGGCCGGCACCGGCCTGGGTCTGGGCATTGCCCGCAACATAGCCCACGCCCACGGCGGCGATCTGGTGCTGGAAAATCGTCCGCAGGGCGGCCTGCAGGCCACCCTCTCCCTACCAAGGCAGTAACCTTATGAAGTGGTTGTCTTTTTCTGTCATCGCCCTGTTGTCTCTGCCGATCGAGGCCTCCCAGGTGGAGGTGCTGCACTGGTGGACGTCCGGCGGCGAGGCCAAGGCGGTGGAGGTGCTCAAGTCCGAATGGACCGAGCAGGGCAACCAGTGGAACGACTTCGCGGTGCAAGGGGGAGGCGGCAAGAGCGCCATGACGGTGCTGAAAAGTCGGGCGCTGGCGGCCAACCCGCCGGAGGCTGCCCACCTCAAGGGGTTCGAGTTGCGGGAGTGGGCCGGACTCGGCTTCCTGCGCGATCTCAGCCCTATGGCCGAGCACCTCGGCTGGTACCCCCAGCTGCCACCCATGGTGCGGGAGACCCTCAGCCAGAACGGCGCCCTGATGGCAGTACCCACCGGCATCCACAGAGTCAACTGGCTGTGGCTCAACCGCAAGATCTTCGAGCGCAACAAGTTGACCCCGCCCACCAGCTGGGCCCAGTTCGTGACCGTGGCCGACCGGCTCAAGGAGAAAGGGATCACCCCGCTCGCCATCGGCAACGAACCCTGGCAGCTGGCGGTGCTGTTCGAAACGGTGGCGCTCGGCGAGGGCGGCAAAGCGTTCTACCGCAAGGCGTTCGTGGAACAGGACAGCGCCACCCTGACCGGTCCCGACATGGTGCGGGTGCTGACCCGCTTCCAGCAGTTGCGCGGCTATGTGCCGGAGAAATACGCCGGCCTGAAGTGGCACCAGGCCACCAACCTGCTGGAGAGCGGCGGCGCCGCCATGCAGGTGATGGGGGACTGGGTAAAGGGCGAGCTGAGCGCCGGCAACTATCGGCCCGGCGAGGATATCGAGTGCCTGCCGAGCCCCGGCAGCCAGGGGCTGTTCAGCTACAACCTCGACTCCATCGCCATGTTCAAGCAGCGGGATCCCGCCCAGCTGCAGGCCCAGGGCGAACTGGCCCAGCTGCTGATGACGCCGCGCTTCCAGCAGGAGTTCAACCGGGTGAAGGGTTCGATCCCGGCGCTGGTCAAACCGGACATGAGCAAGTTCGACCGCTGCGCCGTGCGCTCCTACCAGGATTTCCTGCAGGCGGAGCGAGAGGGCAACCTGCTGCCCAGCATGGCGGAGGGGATGGCGACGCCGACCAACATGCGCCAGGCGATCATGGATGTGCTGAGCAACTTCTTCAACGACCCCAGAGCCAACCCGCAGCTGACCGCCCTGCATCTGGAGCGGGCCATGCGCTCGACCCGCTGACGCTTTTCCCTGCGGCCAGAAACGACAAAGGCGGATGAGATATCCGCCTTTGTCATCGTGAGAGTCTTGGGGTCAGGATTGATCGTTTTCGTCCTCATCCTCGTCGTAGTAATCGCTGAGCTCGATCCAGAGCCCCAGTCCGATCATCACCATGGAACCGAACCAGGTGCCGGTGTTACCGATCGGGCTGCCCATCACTATCATGGCGAAAGACAAGAACCCCATGCCTGCGTAGGCTTGTAATCTGCCGTAGGAGACCTGCATATTCACACCTCCTTGTTGAATATGGTTCAATTTTTATATTACTCATACGGCGGGGTGTGGGTAGGGCCGGATAACACTTTGGTTACATATGCTGTTGACAGCCCAGGTCGTTTGATTATTTTTTCGCCGTGAGTATCATTGGCAGCTGATTTGGTTGAAGGTTGATTATTGATGAGTGCTTTATTCTGCGACGCGACTCACGAGTTGGACGCAATCGGGCTTCGTTGTCCCGAACCTGTCATGATGGTGCGTAAAAAAGTGCGGCTGATGGCTGACGGGGAGACCCTGCTGGTCAGTGCCGACGATCCCTCAACCACCCGCGACATTCCCAGTTTCTGCCGCTTCATGGATCACACCCTGGTCGCCAGCGAGACAGAGCAGGCCCCTTACCGCTATCTGATCCGCAAGGGTCAATGAGCCACACTACCGGAGCAATCCATGCCAGCTATTACCCGAATCGGCACCACCCAGCGTTGGTCTGACGTGGTCATTCACAACGGTACCCTCTACGTGGTGGAAGTGCCCGCCACCGACACCGCCGATATTCACCAGCAGACCCGCGAAGTGCTGACCAGCCTGCAGCGCCTGCTGGAAGCCAATGGCTCCGGCGTAGACAAGATCCTGATGGCCAACATCTATCTCAAGGACATTGCAGACATCGCCGCCTTCAACGAGCAGTGGGATGCCTGGATTCCGGCGGGTACCGCACCGGTGAGAGCCTGTGTACAAGCCCGTCTGGCCCACGAAGGCTACAAGGTAGAAGTGCAGCTGACTGCGGCAGTCTAAGAGGCAATTATCCCCCTCATCCCCGCCCCTTCTCCCGCAAGGGGAGAAGGGGGTAAAAAACAAGGCGCCATTGCTCGCAACGGCCCAATAAAAAGGCCCCGCCATCGCTGGCGGGGCCTTTTTTATGGCTGCGAACCGGGCCGCTTAGGCGGTCGGGGTCAGGGTGATGGTCACCCGACGGTTCTGGGCCTTGCCTTCGGCTGTGCTGTTGGTGGCGACCGGCTGATCCGGGCCCACGCCGCTGGTAGCGATGCGGCTGCCGATCACACCCTGGCCGATCAGCTGGGCGGCGACGGCATCGGCGCGCTGGGCGGAGAGCTTCATGTTCAGCTCGCGGGAGCCGGTGCTGTCGGTGTGACCAACCACGTTCAGGCGGGTCTTGTCGAACTCGGCGACCACCATGGCCACGCCGGACAGGGTGTTGGCACCGGCGGCCTTCAGCTGGGCGCTGGAGCTGTCGAAGGTGACGTTGTTCGGCATGTTGAGGATCAGCTGATCACCGTTGCGGGTCACGCTGACGCCGGTGCCTTGCAGCTTCTCGCGCAGCTTGGCTTCCTGCACGTCCATGTAGTAGCCGATACCACCACCCAAGGCGGCACCGGCGGCCACGCCGGTCAGGATCCCCTTCTTGCGGTCACCCTTGCTGGAGGAGAGCGCACCCACGGCGGCACCCGCAGCGGCGCCCGCCAGTGCGCCCCAGGCGCCCTTGGAGGTTTGGGACTCGCCGGTATAGGGGTTGGTGGTACAGCCGCTCAGGGCGACGGCCAGAGCAACGGCGGGAACGATTGTCTTGAAATGCATGAAAAACCTCTAAAAAAACCGACTCAAATCCAAAGAGGGCGCATTCTACCCCAGAGGTGTGCCAAGGTGTGACGTTATCAGCGTCACGCCCCTCTCTGCCCACGTCCCAGTATCCGCAGGCTGGCTGGATGCCGCCTGAACCGGCAGCCGGAACCAGCCCCCCCCTGACCTATCCCCTTGTTCAACGGACCAAATACGTCTCCATTGGCTACTATTGAATGCACCATCAATAGTGCTCAGGGGTCTCTCATGTCCGCACTGCTTCGCAACGTCTCTATCCGGCACCTGCTGTTGAGTGCCAGCCTCATCATTCTGCTCACCATGGTGCTGGGCGGGCTCTGGCGCAGCAGCCTGACCGCCCGCCTCGGTGAGCTGCCCAACCAGCTCATCCTCAGCGCCAACGAGCAGATCAC
The DNA here is from genome assembly GCF_000820305.1 of Aeromonas dhakensis. Taxonomy (GTDB): domain Bacteria; phylum Pseudomonadota; class Gammaproteobacteria; order Enterobacterales; family Aeromonadaceae; genus Aeromonas; species Aeromonas dhakensis. Next base: position 27,503 of record NZ_CDBH01000053.1, on the reverse strand, counting down.
CCTGCAGGAGCTGCGGTATCACACCACCCAGGTTCAGCAGTTCCTGACCGATGCCGCCGTCTCCGGCGAGATGGACTCCATCGGCGAGGCCGAGCAGCACGCCCAGGCGGCTCGCCAGCTGCTGGAGCGGCTGCCACAATTGCAGGCGCCACTCACCCCGCTGCTGACCCGTCAGCTGGAGATCGGCAAGCGGATGGTGGACATCTATCTGAAAGAGGGGCGCGAGGCTGGCAACCAGCTGATGAAGCAGCCGAACGAAGGCTTCGATGCCCTCACCGACAACATCGCCAGCCAGGTCGCGGCCGTGCTGGAACAGCAACAGCAAGGGTTCAAGCAGCGGGAACAGGATATCCGTGCCCAGAGCCAGACCCTGCAGCGTCAGGACATGCTGCAGCTGGCCGTCAGCCTGACCGTCATCCTGCTGATGTTGCTGCTCATCTACCGCAAGACCGTCGGCCCGCTGCAGCATCTGATGGGCCAGCTGGTCGAGCTGGCCAACCACAGCCACAACCTCACCTTCCGGCTGCACAGCCAGGGCAAGGACGAGTTCGCCTATCTGGCGGAAGTGTTCAACCGCTTCCTCGGCAATATCGACAACCTGATCGGCACGGTACAACTGGTGTCGCGCAAGACCCACGACAAGATGGCGCTGCTGATGGCCCACTCCGGCAGCACCCTCAGCAGCATGCAGCAGGCCCAGCAGAATACCGACATGCTGGCGACCGCCATCAACGAGATGACCGCCACCGTCCACAACATCGAGCACAACACCGAGCAGGCCAGCCAGGACACCCTGCTGACCCAGCAGCAGGCCCACGACGGCCAGCGCCAGGTGAGCCAGACCATCACCCTGATCCGCCAGGTGGCCGACCACATTGAACAGTCCGCCGGGGAAGTCACCCAGCTGGATCAGGAGAGCACCCAGATCGGCAACATACTGCAGGTGATCCGCACCATCTCGGAACAGACCAATCTGCTGGCCCTCAACGCCGCCATCGAGGCGGCCCGGGCCGGCGAGCAGGGCCGCGGTTTCGCGGTGGTGGCCGACGAGGTGCGCCAGCTGGCGACCCGCACCCAGGCCGCCACCGTCGACATTCAGCAGCGTATCGAGGCGCTGCAGCACAACACCCGCCACGCGGTGACCACCATGCACACCACCCGCAACGTGAGCGAACAGGCGGTCAGCCAGGCGGCGGGCACCGGCGAGACCCTGACCGCCATCGTCGAGGCCATCACCCGGGTCAACGACATGAACGGCCACATCGCCACCGCCGCCGGCCAGCAGGCCCAGGTCACCGAAGAGACCAACCGCAATGTGATGGAGGTCGCCAGCATCGCCCGCGAATGCCTGGAGCTGGCGCGCCAGAGCCGCAGCCACACCCGGGACATGAACCAGGCCAACGAGGAGATCGGCCTCATCAGCGATCAGTTCGACGTCAGCAAGGCTGGCTCAGCCACCCAGGATCAGGATCTGCTGCACTGGAACGAGGCCTTCATGGTGCAGGTGCCCAGCATGGACAGCCAGCATCTTGGCCTGTTCGAGGCGATGAACCGGCTCTACCAGGCGGTGCTCGACAAGAGTCCGGCCCAGCTTCGCAAGCAGCGGCTCGACGAGCTGCTCAAGCTCGCCACCCGGCACTTCGCCGACGAGGAGCAGGTGATGGAGCAGGCGGGCTACCCCGAGTTGCGCCGCCACAAAGAGGAACACGCCCGGCTGCTGGCGGAGCTCGATACCCTGATGCAGCGCAACGGCCCGGACGACGAAGAGTTCAACATGGAGCTGCTGGTGTTTCTCAAGAACTGGCTGCTCAACCATATCTCCAAGGTCGACAAACAGTACTCGGGCTCCCTGCGCCAGGCCGGGATCGCCTGACGGCCCCATGACAGGCGCCATGCCGACATGCAGAAGGGAGGCATCAGCCTCCCTTCTCTATTTACCTTGCGCCCGGTTTATTGGCGCGCAGGGCCCTGCTGGCACTCGGCGTGGCAGGGGCAGGTCACCAGATGATCGTTCACCATTCCCACCGCCTGCATGAAGGCGTAGCAGATGGTGCTGCCGACGAAGGTGAAGCCACGTTTCTTGAGCGCCTTGGACATGGCATCCGACTCCGGCGAGGTCGCCGGAATGTCGCCGTTGCCCTGGCGCTGGTTGACGATGGGGGCGCCGCCCACGAAGCCCCACAGATAATCGACAAAGTCGACGCCTTCGGCCTCCAGCGCCAGATAGGCGCGGGCATTTTTGATGATCGACTGCACCTTGAGCCGGTTGCGGATGATGCCGGTGTCCTGCATCAGCCGCTCCACATCCTGCTCGTCGAACTGCGCGATGCGCAGCGGATCGAAGTCGGCATAGGCGCGATGGTAGCTCTCGGTGCGCTTCAGGATGGTGATCCACGACAGCCCCGCCTGCTGGCCGTCGAGGCAGAGCTTGGCAAACAGCTCGCGCGAATCATGGACCGGCCTGCCCCACTGTTTGTCATGGTATTCGATATATTCCGGGTCCTTGGTCACCCAGGCGCAACGCAACTCCATTCCCTCTCTCCTGTCATTTCATCCAATCCCCGGGGTCGATGCCAACCCGGGCGTGGGAGTGCCGACAACCCCTCCCGCCCAGGCCCGGCGCAGCGCCATCACATTAATCCGCTGTAATTTCGCCTATTATCCGACCATGCCAGACGGTATACTCCTTCGGTTCACATTCAGCAAATCTTGCTCTGATTTCATTTCGCGCGAAAAAAATTATGCAAAAATTCGATGTCAAAACCTTTCAGGGCCTGATCCTGCAGCTGCAGGACTATTGGTCCCGCCAGGGCTGTACCATCATTCAGCCGCTGGATATGGAAGTGGGTGCCGGTACTTCTCACCCCATGACCTGCCTGCGCGCCCTGGGCCCCGAGCCCATCGCCTGCGCCTACGTGCAACCGTCCCGCCGTCCGACTGACGGCCGCTACGGTGAAAACCCGAACCGCCTGCAGCACTACTACCAGTTCCAGGTGATCATCAAGCCTTCCCCCGACAACATTCAGGAACTCTATCTGGGCTCCCTGAAAGAGCTGGGCATGGATCCCGAGATCCACGACATCCGCTTCGTGGAAGACAACTGGGAAAACCCGACTCTGGGTGCCTGGGGTCTGGGTTGGGAAGTGTGGCTGAACGGCATGGAAGTGACCCAGTTCACCTACTTCCAGCAGGTTGGCGGCCTCGAGTGCAAGCCGGTCACCGGCGAGATCACCTACGGTCTCGAGCGTCTGGCCATGTACATTCAGGGCGTAGACAGCGTCTACGATCTGGTCTGGTCTGACGGCCCGCTGGGCAAGACCACCTACGGCGACGTGTTCCACCAGAACGAAGTGGAGCAATCCACCTACAACTTCGAACACGCCGATGTGGAGTTCCTGTTCCACTGCTTCGAGCAGTACGAGAAGGAAGCCCAGAACCTGCTGGCGCTGGAAAAACCGCTGCCGCTGCCTGCCTACGAGCGCATCCTCAAGGCCGCTCACTCCTTCAACCTGCTGGATGCCCGCAAGGCCATCTCGGTCACCGAGCGTCAGCGCTACATCCTGCGCATTCGCACCCTGACCAAGGCCGTGGCAGAGGCATACTACGCCTCCCGCGAAGCGCTGGGCTTCCCTATGTGTCAGCGCAGTGAGAACAAGCAAGGTTAAGGAACGGACATGGCACAACATACATTTCTGGTAGAGATCGGTACTGCTGAGCTGCCGCCCAAAGCCCTGCGCTCCCTGGCCGAAGCCTTTGCCGACAACTTCAAAGCCGAGCTGACCAAGGCCGATCTGGCCTTTGGCGACGTCGAGTGGTTTGCCTCCCCGCGCCGTCTGGCGCTGAAGGTACACGCGCTGGCCGGCGAGCAGCCGAGCAAGAGCGTCGAGAAGCGCGGCCCGGCCGTAGCTCAGGCGTTCGATGCCGAAGGCAAGCCGACCAAGGCCGCCGAAGGCTGGGCCCGTGGCAACGGCATCACCGTTGAGCAGGCCGAGCGTCTGGTCACCGACAAGGGCGAGTGGCTGGTTCACACCGCCAAGGTCGAAGGCCGTCCGGCCAAAGAGTTGTTGGGCGAACTGGTTGCCTCTGCTCTGGCCAAGCTGCCGATCCCGAAAATGATGCGCTGGGGCGACAAAACCATCCAGTTCGTGCGTCCGGTCTTCACCGTGACCCTGCTGCTGGATGGGGATCTGGTGCCCGCCCACATTCTGGGTATCGACTCTGCCCGCACCCTTCGCGGTCACCGCTTCATGGGCGAGAGCGAATTCACCATCGACAATGCCAGCCAGTACCCGCAGATCCTGCAGGAGCGCGGCATGGTGATTGCCGACTTCATGGCGCGTAAGGCCAAGATCAAGGCTGACGCCGAAGCGGCCGCGGCCGCCTTCGGTGGCGTGGCCGATCTGGACGACGACCTGCTGGAAGAAGTCACCGCACTGGTCGAGTGGCCTGTGGTGCTGACCGCCAACTTCGAAGAGAAGTTCCTGGCCGTGCCGGCCGAGGCGCTGGTGCACACCATGAAGGGTGACCAGAAGTACTTCCCGGTCTACGACAAGAACGGCAAGCTGCTGCCGAAGTTCATCTTCGTCACCAACATCGAGTCCAAAGACCCGAGCCAGATCATCAGCGGCAACGAGAAGGTGGTTCGCCCCCGTCTCTCTGACGCCGAGTTCTTCTTCAAGACCGACCTCAAGCAGACTCTGGCCTCCCGCCTGCCGCGCCTGGAAACCGTGCTGTTCCAGCAACAGCTGGGCACCGTCAAGGCCAAGGTCGAGCGCATCGAGACCGTCGCCGGCTTTATCGCCGAGCGTATCGGCGCCGACGTGGCTCAGGCCAAGCGTGCCGGTCTGCTCTCCAAGTGTGACCTGATGACCAACATGGTCGGCGAGTTCACCGACACCCAGGGTGTCATGGGGATGCACTACGCCCGTCATGATGGCGAAGACGAAGCGGTGGCCGTGGCCCTCAACGAGCAGTACATGCCGCGCTTTGCCGGCGATGCCCTGCCGTCCGGTCTGGTTGCCTGCGCCGTCGCGCTGGCCGACAAGTTCGACACCCTGGCCGGTATCTTCGGCATCGGCATGCTGCCGAAGGGTGACAAGGACCCGTTCGCCCTGCGTCGCGCCGCCATCGGTGCCCTGCGCATCATGACCGAGAAGCAGCTGGATCTGGATCTGGTTGAACTGGTTGAAGAAGCGGTACGCGTCTACGGTGACAAGCTGACCAACAAAACCGTCGTTACCGACGTGGTCGACTTTATGCTGGGCCGCTTCCGTGCCGCCTATCAGGACGAAGGCATCGGTGCCGACGTGGTGCTGGCCGTACTGGCCCGCCGCCCGACCCGCCCGCTCGACTTCGATCGTCGCGTCAAGGCTGTCAGCCACTTCCGCACCCTGGATGCCGCTCTGGCACTGGCTGCCGCCAACAAGCGCGTGAGCAACATTCTGGCCAAGGTCGAAGGCGAGTTGCCGACTGCCGTCAAACCGGAACTGCTGGTCGATGCCGCCGAGAAGGCGCTGGCCACCCAGGTTGCCGAACTGCAAGCCGAACTGGCCCCGCTGTTCGCTGCCGGTGACTATCAGGCTGCCCTCACCCGTCTGGCCGCCCTGCGCGAGCCGGTCGACACCTTCTTCAACGAGGTGATGGTGATGGCCGACGACGAGGCTCTCAAGGCCAACCGTCTGGCACTGCTGAACAACCTGCGCAACCTGTTCCTGCAAGTGGCAGATATCTCCCTGCTGCAGTGATTCTGGTTGGGTGATTGATATAAAAAACGGCGCTGTTAAGGCGCCGTTTTTTCACTTCAAAAAAAGAATTACTATAAAATATATAAAAACAGATCTCACCCATGTTTACTAGATAACTTTTAACTCATGATGCTTCCGATAAAAATACGTCATCAATCACTATTTAATCGTTTCATAAAATATTCATGAGCAGCACTTGATATATCAGTTCCAAGTGCATTTCTATTTAAATTATTGGCAGCTAATATAGTAGATCCAGAACCAAAAAATGGGTCAACAACCGTCTCATTTTCTATTGAGCTCTGCATGATTAGTTTCTCTATCAAAGCAACCGGCTTTTCTGTCGGATAACCACGAAAAACTCTTTTTTCATTTAAAATATCAGGAATTGATAAATCATTTAGCTTGCGCTTACCTTTCTCAAAAAACAAAATGAATTCATATTTTGCTCTGTAATGATATCCCATGCCAATAGTACATTTATCCCATACTATTGGCTTCCAAAACTTAAAACCTATGTTTTCTGCTATAGGTTTAACATAAAACATGGTTTCTTGATCACAAAACAAATAAAAATGACTATTTTTTTTAAGAACCCGATATATTTGCTCAAAAAGCATTTCAAATCGATCATTTGGAAAAATTTCAAACCATTGATTACTAGATGATTTACTGCTTTTTAATCGAGTCGTGGTTCCTATTGAGCGATGTTTCTCTAGAGATTCATAAGGAGGATCTGTAATGACTAAGTCTACGCTTTCATCTTGTAAGCTTGATAACCAAGTCACCGCATCAAGTGATGATAGTGTAATCAATTGTTTTTACTCTAAACAGGAAAGTCTCCATCATAAATGGAGACTTCATTTTATGCGAGCAATAACATTATCTATTATATGCTTTCCTGCACCCTTCACAGTCGCTTTGATCTCGACGTTCATTAGTGGTTCTTGTACTATATGATCCGAAAGAATAGCTACGCTCACATGATGGGCACCTTTTAAAAACAATCCCATTCTTTATATAGTGCAGATTAGTAACACGCAAGCCTCTTCCGTCATTTTCGATAGATGAGTCATACCCACTAACTATTAAACCATTACCCCTTCCATCTTCAAACAAATAGTTTTTCTCTAGATGCCAAACTTCAAGTACATTTACTTTAAAAAAATCCCCCTCCTCATCTCGCAATATGATTTGGTGGTCTAACTTTATTGGAAAGGTTAAAGCCATAAATCCTCACTAAAATTACTTTGACGTAACAAAATGGTAGCTTTTAAATTTTTTACTCGTCACTCCTAGACACTACCGAATAATAGAGCCGCCACAAAAAGGATCTCATTGAATCTTTCCTGTTTCAAGTGAATGGCCATGGAACTGCTATAGCAATCACAAAACTGTTAGCCTATAGGTTCGATTAGCCGTCAGGCGTAATCGGACGTTCGCGTAAATGGATTCTCCCGCCATAACGGCCAGCCTAATTCCACCCTCCGGTTGGCCGACACTGTTACACGGCAACAACCGCAATCAAGGCCTCTCGTTCGTCCGATTACGCTGCGCTAATCGAACCTACAGAAAGCGGTGGCTTGCGGGGTATGCCGGTCGGTGCCGAACATCGAGAAGCCCAACATTGACCTTGGGTTGGCATAACGCCCCTCATCCCCAACCCTTCTCCCGCAAGGGGAGAAGGGGGTACCCGTAGGTTCGATTAGCCGTCAGGCGTAATCGGACGTTCGCGTAAATGGGCTCTCCCGCCATAACGGCCAGCCGAATTTCCCCCTCCGGCTGGCCAACCCCGACTCACGGCAACAACCGCAATCAAAGCCTCTCGTTCGTTCGATGACGTTGCGCTAATCGAACCTACGATTCCTGTGCCAACGCGGCGACAATCTTTTCCACGCTCTGGGCGACCGACAGGGTGGCGCTATCCAGCACCAGACGCTCACTCTCCCAGAGTTGATAGTCGCGATCGATCACCGCCTGCCAATCCGGCAATGCCAGCCCCTCGATATCCACCGTCCGGTTTTCGACCCGCTCGCGGTACAGCTTCGGATTGGAGCAGACCACCTCGACATCGAGACAGGGCACCCCGACCGAGCGGGCGATGTCGTGGTAAGCATCCCGAGTGAGCTGGATGGGGTTAACGGAATCCGTGATGACGGTCGAGCCAAGTGTCAGGTTTTCTCTGGCCAACCCATAGGCAACGAAATAACCGGCGGGTCCCATCTCGTTATCCGCCTGCTCAGCGGCACGAATGGCCTGCTCTATGGTATCGATGCGCAGGTAGACGGCCCTCAACCGCCGGGCCAGGGCCCGTGCTATGGTGCTTTTCCCGCTGCCCGGCAAACCACTGAAGATGATCAGCATGTTCCATTCCCTTGATAAAAGAAGAATCCGAGCCATAGGGTATCGGATTGCCATCGCACCCACAGCGTCTTAGTTCAGGGCTGCACGGGATATGCCCGCCAGTGGCTTCTCTTGCTCGACAGCCATCATCGAATACGCGTGAATATAAGCCTGCCTCTCTACCGATCATCCAAATTCATATGCAGGCTGGCTGATGGATAGCAATAACCACAAAAGATATTTGGTACGCCCCATTTCTTCTTGTTGTGCCTCATTAATGAAGCTGTTATTTATGCCAAGACATACCTAAAAATAAACAACGCAGCATTAAAATGGCGTTATTTTATATATCTAGTCATCTTTCATATCACCGTGATGATGAAAAATTATGACATCCACATTCAAAAGCAAACCGTTTAAAATCAATTACTTACTTTCAATTTAAAATAAAAAACCCAAACAATGCACTTGCAAAGTAATATATGAAATCAATATCAGACTTATCAGAATTAAATAGGCATGGCCTTTTCAACCTCTCCATTTTAATTTCCGCCATTCACCTGAAACACACAGATGGAGATGTGTAGAATGATCATAAAAAAGCAGTTCGTTATGTTGGCCGCCTTGTCCACCCTGATGTGCTCTACCAGTGCCTTGGCCACTTACCGGGTCGACGTGCAGTGTCTTGACCAGGTCATGTTGACCGATGTCCATGCCGGTTATATCAAATCGGCCAGTGGCGGCCCCGACGCGGGCAATGCGGTGGTCATCTCATGGGAAAAGAATTATGAGCAGGGCAGCACGAGCTTCCATGTCTTCAAGAACCTGAATGATTACCCCGGCAGGGGCATGTTCGAGATGGCCTTGCTGGCGCTGGAACGCGGCCTGCCGGTCAGCGCCTGGGGCAATGATGCCCAGTGCTCCGGCGGGATTCATCAGCTGAAGATCACCCGCAGCTTCAACCCCTAATCCTGCCGGCCTACCGGCGTACAGGCTGGTGCAATAAATGGAGTGAACACCAAGCCGGGCCAGTCAGCTGCGCCCGGCTTAAACAACCCGCGCGACCGTCGCTTGCCTTGCGCTGCAACATGCGAGGATAGGGTCGCCAGGTATCTCCCCCGTTCACGCCACATCTGCCCCATCGACACATCTGACCCGACCACCACCCGGATAGCCAGTCCGCCGATTTAGTCATATCTTGTCAGGGCGGCTCTGCCAGGGTGACAGGGCCCCTTCACGAGGTGCAACGATGAAACGAGCAATTCAGGCCGCCCTGCTGGCCGTCACCATGGCCGCCGCCGGTGCGCAGGCCGCCGACAAGATCACCACGGTCCCGGTGCAGTTTGCCAAGGGGGCCCACAGCGCCCAGCTCAAGGGCAGCTTCGCGGGCTACGACACCATCCATTACACCCTGGTGGCCAAGGCGGGCCAGACCATGACGGTCAAGATTGGCGGCAGCAGCAACGCCAACTTCAACGTCTTCGCCCCCGGTGCCCAACCCGGTCAGGCCGAGGCTCTGGGCCGCAATGATGGCGATGGCCAGTGGCAAGGCGCCCTGCCCGCCTCCGGCAAGTACCTGATCCAGGTCTATCAGATGCGCGCCTCCGCCCGCCGTGGCGAGCAGGTCCCCCACACCCTGTCGGTCAGCATCCAGTAAGCCCCACCAACGCGATGCCCGAGCAACCACCGTCATGCCCCTCCTGGGCTGGGCATGACGGCGGCCTGCTGGTAGGGTGGAGCCATCAATTAATCAACGACCGAGACACTATGCAACGCAAGACCCTGACCCTGCTGCTGGCCAGCCATCTGCTGGTGGGCGCCGCCGGCTTTGCGGCCGGCATCTATGCCCTGCCGATCCTGATCGCCCCGCCCGCCCCCGCCAACGAGCAGGTTGCCGCCCGGCAGGCTCAGGCCAGCTTTCACGGCACCTTTCGCCGGGATCTGCAAGACAGCGACCGGCTGCACTGGGGTGAGGGGCAGGTCAGCATAGGGCCCGATGCCATCAGCCTGATGGGCAGGCTGGCGCCGGGCCCCGACTACCAGCTCTACCTGTCGCCCACCTTCGTCGAGACCGAGGCCGACTTTGCCCGCCTGAAGGAGAAGATGGTGAAGATCGGGCCGGTGAAGACTTTCGACAACTTTATCGTCCCCCTGCCTGCCGATGTAAACCCGGCCGACTACGACAGCGTGATCATCTGGTGCGAGACCTTCGGCCAGTTCATCACCGCCGCCCGCTACCGGCAGTAACTTTACAACCGGCTCATTCTCCATAAAAAAACGGACACCAGAAGGTGTCCGTTTTAACGCCATGAATTTTGCCTTACGGGTAACGAGCAAGCTTGTTACAGATAGTCGGCCCCGACACCGATATGGGCCAGAGCCGCCAGCTCCAGCGGAGTCAGCTGGCTGACGGAGTCGATCATGGTCGGCTCACCGCGTGCTGACTCGGGCAGCTGAAGGCGTGCCTTGAGTTCGTCGGTCAAGCTGCCCACCAGATTGCCCATACGGGTCAAGCGGGAGACCAACACGGCTTCCGGGCTGCTCTCGCTGTCGGCAAAGGTCGAGACCTGCGCCACCGCGAAGTCGCAGACGGCCTTGGTTCGGTCACCAAAATCCCCCTCCAGCTGTTGCAGCACCTGTCGCGCCGCACTGTCATCAAGACGGGCCAGTTCTGCCTTCATGTGGCCGGTGTCAAAGCGCAGTCGCGCCCCTGCATCGAGTCGATCTTCCGGCTTGCCGGCGGTCTGATCTGCCCATGTCTGGTCGGTCTGACCTGCAAACTGCATCAGACCGCCCAGCACCAACCGCTGGTTGGGACGCGCCGAGGCAAAACTGTCGAGTGCATTGCCCAGAGAAGCGCCATTGGCATCGCTGCCGCTCGCAAGAGAGAGCGCCAATGTACGCAGGATCTGCAGATCACCTCGGGTTTGCAGCTTGGCCATATGGGAGCCATTGATGGAGCCATCGGCAATGTGCTGGTGCAAGGCATTGAGATCATCACTGCTCAGGGTAACCTCGGTCGAAGCCTGATCCCGCAGCAGATAGCTGGCCTGGTAGCTGATGAGCTCCAGCGCCTGCTTGTAACCGGTGACCTCGGTCTGGCGCGCCATGGCGACGGTTTCACGGGTGGCAGGCTTGGCCTCACCATGTGGGACCGCCACGACCTCGGCACTGGTGGCAGCTGGCAATGGTTCACCGGCAACTTCGGCCTTGACCGCGCGTTGCAGGTCGGCCACTTCCACCATCACGGCGCGCAGCTGGCTCATTGCCTCTTGTAACTGCTCCGGAGTCGCGTTGGCGATCAACTCCGTCACCTTGCCACCCACAGTCCCCCATTGCTGGAGCGGGATGCCGGCGATGGGACGTTCAAGCAACCCGGCCGCCAAGGTTTGGCTCTCCTGCCGCATGGAGCCATCCTTGATCCCGTTCAGTGAGGTTGCCAGCGAGCGCAGAGCGCCATTGCCGGTCGCCAGCCGGGCATGTTCCTGCCCCAACTGCTGTGCATCTATGTTATTGAGCTCGTTCGCCTTATCGAGGCCGCCCAGGGTAAAGGGCAATGCCTTTTGCAGCAGCAGACGCTTTTGATCGGCCAGGGAGAGGCTGTCTGCAGGTGGGGCTGAGTGGGCGGGTGCCTCGGTACGGGCCCCCAGCAGATTGCCGATCCACTCTTTCAGCGCCACAAACGGACGGGCTAACTGAGCCCCCAAACGAGACAGCAGCCCCTGTCCTTTTTGCGGTTCACTGCGGTTGCCCAGCTGAAGGGCATCCTGGCTGGTTGCAACCTGACGAGCCTCCAGCTGGCCCAGTCGGCCAACCTCCGCTGTAGCGTCATTGTGCTGGGCGACGGCCTGCAAGCCGCTGGTATGTGTTTGAATCTGCATGGCGTTTATCTTCTCGTGATGTGTCGTGGCCAGTCTAGGAGAGGCGGTGGGTGCGGACTATCGCGAGTGGTCGGGATTTTTGCACTGAACGCGGCACACCGCCCCACCAGCCGGAAAGCTAAAAAAACAGAGCCACCATTAACAGTGTCGTCACCGGTGAGCTGCTCTAATTGCCCCATCACCAACTTGGAGCCCTCGATGAACCCTCTTTATCACGCAGCCCTCCATCAGCTGTTTCTTTCCCTCTCTCTCCCCATGCCAGCACAGGAAGAGAGCGTCACCAGCCTGCAGATCGGCGAGCATACCTACCACCTGACCGAACACCCGGCCAACTACCTGCTGATGTTTACCCGCCTGGAAGCCGCCACCAGCGCACAAGCCGCAGCCCAGAACCTGTTTAGCCAGGACCCCTGCAAACCGGTTCTGGCATTCGATCCGGATAGCCTGACCCCGGTACTCTGGAGTCGTCAGCCACTACAACAACTCGATCGCGGCCAGATCCATCATCAGCTGGAGCAGTTGGTACATGCCGCCCGCGAGATTGGCCAGATCTGACTCGCCCACAGCAATGCCGCATGACCCACTGCTGACCACGCCACCCACAGCCCGGCTGTGCGGCGGCTGAAAGCCAATAAAAAAGGCGCCATCAGGCGCCTTTTTGCACGCAACCAGACCACTCAGCCCGGCGGAAAATGGCCACCAATGCTGATTACGCTGACCTGCTGCAGGGTGCTGTTGATGGTAAAGGCGACCCTGTGCTCCTGACTGAGGCGGATCGTGTAGATCCCCTTGTGCTTGCCGCCCAGCTGTTCGTAGTGCATGTCACCCACCTTGTCGGCGGCGTTCTTGGGGTCCGTGCCTCGCACTATCTCCCGTCGCCACTCGTGGTACTTGCTCATTGCCGACGCCGTCACGGCTACGTGCTTGTCCTTGTTGTAGAGGATGCGAGGTTGGGAATCATCGATAGTCCATGCCATAGCCAGCTCCTATTTTTGGCTCCAAAAAGAACCAAACTATAGTGCACACCAGCCAGCCGGCCAGCCCGCCCAACCCCAATCTGTCTGTCTAAGTCACAATCTGGCATGCAAAACGGCGCCATCAGGCGCCGTTTTTTGTCGCGGCCTGCCGCGGCAGACCGGGGGGAATTCAGCCCCTTCAGCCGGTATAGACCGGCAGCAGGCCCGCCATGTTGAGCAGGTGGAAGGCGGCGGTCAGCACCCCGAACAGGAAGACGCCGACGATCATCGGCATACCGCCCGGTGCGCGGAAACCCTCGTCCTTGCCCTCCTGCTTGCCGGCGCGCACCTTCCAGGCCAGCAGGGCCGGGATGATGCAGGTCCACAGGGTGGCCACGGCGCCCGCGTAGCCGATGGCCATCAGGAAGCCGAACGGGAACAGCAGGGAGAGCAGCAGCGGCGGCAGGAAGGTGGCGGCCCACGACTTGGCGCGGCCCTGGCGGCTGTTGTCGAACTTGAACAGATCCGCCAGATAGTCGAACACCCCCAGCCCCACCCCGATGAAGGAGGAGAGGATCGCCGCCATGGAGAAGGCGTTGAGGGCGCTGGCGACCGCCTCGGATTCAATCACCGAAGCCAGCGCCTTGAGCAGCACGTCGACGTTGCCGCCCTGCGCCACCACGGGCCCGAACTCGCTGCGCGGCAGGTTGCCGAACACGCTCACCAGCCAGATGAGGTAGAACAGCAGCGCGATGGCAGTGCCGCCGAGGATGGCGTAGCGGGCACGGCGCTCCTCACCGTAGTAGGCGCGCATGGAAGAGACTGAGTGGTGATAGCCGAACGAGGTGAGCGCCACCGGCAGCATGGCCAGCGCATAGGGGGCATAGCTGGCGTGCTGGCTCAGGGTGTCGAACAGCAGGGTCGGCTTGATGTTGATGGAAAGCCCCGAGATGCCAAACACGAAGCTGAGCCCCATGGCGATGACCAGCACTACTGAGATGCGATCCACCGCCCGGGTGGAGTGCCACACCAGGCCGGAGAAGCCCAGGGTAAACAGGATGGAAGCCCACTGGCTGCCGATGCCGGTCATGCCATCAATGATGAGGCCGGCCGAGGTGATGTAGGCGTAGAGCAAGATGCCGCCGACGAAATAGACGGTGAGGTTGTTGAAGGCGTTCACCTTCTCCCCCAGCAGCTCACGGGTGACGGTATCGAACGACACGCGCAGCGGATAACCCTGATAGGACTCCAGCAGCATCCAGCCGGAGACTGTCATCACTATCATGGTCAGGGTGATGGCTAGTACCGACCAGAGGGTCCAGGCACCCGCCCCCGCACTCGGCAAACCCAGCATGCCAGCCCCGACACAGACGCCGGCAATGATGCATGCCCCGCCCACCAACGATGGTTTCTGTCCCATTTACTTCTCCAAAGACGATTGTGGATCTGATCGCGACCGCGGACCGTTGCATGTGCTACGCCGGTTGTCATGGTAGATCGCGCTCATCTAGGTGCCGGCGCCCGGCGCTGGCTGCTTCGAAGGGGAAGCGAGGTGCGCTCAGGGCTGACTGCCGGTCCGGCACGGCTGCAGAGCCGCCATGTCGGGGAAGGGACTTTACCCTGCTCCCCCTCAGGTATCAAATTTGGGTGCATTTTTCAGGCAGCCCGGCCCCCCTGGGCAGACCGCCTTTGACCGGCGTGTCGGTATTCAATGGGTCAACTGCGGCAGCAGTTGCAGCAGCTGGGCCCGCACCTCGAGCGGCGTCTGGCTGACCCAGATCCCCAGCAGGCCATAACAAAGCAGTGGCAACACCAGCAGCAACAGGCAGAGCAGCCCCAGCAAGCGTGGAGGGCTGAACCTGCGCCCCCGCGTGCCCAAGTGCAGCGCATCGGCCCGCTTCGGGCAGGCGGCCACGCAGCTCAGGCAGCTGGTGCACTCGAGGCTGCGCACCGCGATGAGCTGGTGTACCTGGATGCGCGACGGGCAGGCCCGGCTGCACTTGTCGCAATCGTGGCCCTGGCTTCGCAGGCAGCGAGCCGGGTCGCGGCGGATGCGCAGCGGTGTCAGCAACCCCAGCAGGGCGAGCCATGCGCCATAGGGGCAGAGGTAGCGGCAGAACCCTTGCCGGAAGGTGGCGGTGAGCAGCAGCACCCAGCCAAGGCACAGACCCGAGATCAGGGTCAGATTGAAGAAGAAGGCCCCCATCTTCATGTCCGCCGCCTGATGGTAGGGGCTGGCGAGGTAGCCGGGCAGGGCAGCGCTTGGCACCGCGATCAGCACGATGAAGAGCAGAAAGGCGAGCACCAGAAACTTCTGGCCGCGCAACACGACGTCCAACCAGCGCGGCGGCGTCCACTCCCCCGGCAACAGGCGACTGCGCAGGCCGTGCAGCCACTCCCCCACCAGCCCGAGCGGGCAGAACCAGGCACAGAACGCCCGCCCCAGCAGCAGAGCCGACAGCGAGAGCACCAGCACGGTGACGGTGGCCGCCGGATGGTGCGGATCCACCAGCCCCTGCCCGAGCCAGGCCCGCAGCCCGAGCCCGCCGGCGATGGGCAGGAAACCGTCCACCACGTCAGGGCGCACCAGCCAGGGGCTAATCCCCTGCCCCAGCTGCCAGACATGCAGGCAGTACTGCAGCGTCACCAGCCCCCAGCAGAGCAACAGCAGCTGGCGCGTGCGCGCCCGCAGCCACTGGCTGTCGAGCGCCTCGAGGGCGGGCAGCGGCCGCTGGTGGTGCCAGAGGGCAAGCCCGGCGGCCACCAGCCCCAAGCCGAACCAGAGCAGACTGTCCGCCGTCAGCAACCAGAGCATGAGCAGCAGGCCGAGGGCAAGACGCCACTGCCAGCCCGATCGCGCCTGCCATGCCAGCAGCACCAGATAGGCCAGGCCGGCGGCCATGGTCACGGCTTCGATCACGCTCATGTTTCCCTCACTGCCTCATCCACCACTGGCGGCAAGGATAACTGACATCTGAGTTGACCATTTTGATCTGCATGGGCAGAGAGGGACATTTGCGCCCAATGCCCCTCCCCATGGTTGCACCTTATGCCTTGCGGCTGTTGAACAGCGGCTGGTTCGACTCGAACTGATGTACCAACCCCAAACCCATCAAACAAAAACCCCCTCGTTGGCAAGGGGGTTGGCATACGCAACAAGGTGGGGGCAGGCTAGCCGCGGGCGCGGCGCAGGTGGTAGTCGACGTGATAGTCGTTGGCATTGCGGAACATGATGGAGTAGTTGAGAAACTCGCCGTTTTCACCGTATGAGAGCGAAGTGAGTCGCAGGATGGGCGCCCCCTGCTCGATGTGCAGCAGCTCGGCCATGCGCCGGTCGGCCAGCACGGCGCTGAAGCTCTCGTAGTTGCCGGCGATGGGGAGCTGGCACTCGTTCTCGATGTAGGCGAACTTGGATCCCTCCAGATGGGCTACCGAGAGGGTACGAAACAGCCGCACCGGCATGTAGCTCTCCTCCACCAGCAGGGCCCGGCCGTCCACCGAACGCACCCGGTTGGAGAAGTAGACCGGCTCGTTCACCTTGATCCTGAGCTGGCTGGCGATGGCGGGCGGGGCCGGCATGGTGCGAAACTCCAGCACCTCGCTGGTCAGGCTGCGGCCCTGTTCACGCATCAGCTCGGTGAAACCGCTCAACCCCTTGGTCTCGTGCTGCACATCCTTCTTGGTCACGTAGGTGCCGCTGCCGTGGCGCCGCTCCACCAGCCCCCACTCGATCAGCATGTCCACCGCCTTGCGCACCGTCATCCGCGATACCCCGAACTGACTCGCCAGAGTTTTCTCGCTCGGCAGGACATCCCCCACCCGGCAATCCGCCCCGTTGACCCGGATACGCAATCGATCCGCCACCGATTTGTAGATCACTGCTAGACCTCTCTTTACCCAGCCGGGGTGGCGACCCATTTGCTCACCTTTATTTCAACCAGCTGAAAATAAACAATTTTAAATTCAAACAACCCGATAAAAACGTCACAAAAACAAGACGTACAACAATATCGCAAAAATTAGATCTCTTTGTCTAAATAAGTGCATGCGCCGGATCACATAACCACCACATATTTCATGAGGGGGTTATCGCTTGTTGTTAGGTTCAATTCAGCAATACGACAACAGCAGTCAGACAATTCTCTAATAAAAAGGGACGCTATATGCTCAGTCAAATTCAACGTTTTGGCGGGGCAATGTTTACGCCTGTATTACTGTTTCCATTCGCAGGTATGGTGGTAGGCATTGCAATCATGCTGAAAAACCCCATGTTCGTGGGAGAGACGCTGGCCAGTCCTCAGGGACTGTTTTTTCAAATAGTTCATATTATTGAAGAGGGTGGCTGGACGGTATTTCGAAATATGCCGCTGATATTTGCCATCGGCCTGCCGATCGGGCTGGCAAATAAGGCCCAGGCCCGCGCCTGCCTCTCCGTGCTGGTCAGCTTCATGACCTGGAACTACTTCATCAATGCCATGGGGATGACCTGGGGCGACTATTTCGGGGTCGACTTCAACCAGGCGGTCGGTGGCGAGAGCGGGCTGGCCATGGTGGCCGGCATCAAGACCCTGGACACCAGCATCATAGGTGCCATCGCCATCTCCGGCATCGTCACCGCCCTGCACAACCGGCTGTTCGACCGGCAGTTGCCGGTCTTTCTCGGCATCTTCCAGGGCAGCTCGTTCGTCACCATAGTCGCCTTCTTCGTGATGATCCCCTGCGCCTGGCTGACCCTGCAGGGCTGGCCCAAGGTGCAGATGGGCATCGCCTCCCTGCAGGAGTTCATGCTGGTCTCCGGCCCGCTCGGCGTCTGGGTTTACACCTTCCTTGAGCGGATCCTGATCCCGACCGGCCTGCACCACTTCATCTACGGCCCCTTCATCTTCGGCCCGGCCGCGGTGGAAGGCGGCATTCAGCTCTACTGGGCCCAGCACATGCTGGAGTTCAGCCAGAGCACCCGGCCGCTGATCGAGCTGTTCCCCCAGGGCGGCTTCGCCCTGCACGGCAACTCCAAGATCTTCGGGGCCATGGGGATTGCGCTCGCCATCTACGCCACCGCCGCCAAAGAGAACAAGGCCAAGGTGGCCGGCCTGCTGATCCCGGCCACCCTGACCGCCATGCTGGTGGGGATCACCGAGCCGCTCGAGTTCACTTTCCTCTTCATTTCGCCCCTGCTATTCGCCATCCATGCCCTGCTGGCGGCCACCATGGCGACCGTGATGTACCTGTTCGGGGTCGTCGGCAACATGGGCGGCGGTCTGCTCGACCAGTTCCTGCCGCAGAACTGGATCCCCATGTTCCACAATCACGCCGGCATGATGTTTACCCAGATTGCCATCGGGCTGACCTTTACCGGGATCTGGTTCCTGATATTCCGCACGCTCATTCTGAAATTCAATTTGAAAACCCCGGGGCGGGATGAAAGCGAAATAAAACTGTATTCCAAGGCCGATTATCAGGCCGCCAAAAAACAGCGTGGCCATGATATTGCCGGCCATATTCTGGTGGCGCTCGGTGGCGCGGAAAATATCAACAGCCTGAACAACTGTGCCACCCGGCTGCGCATATCGCTGCGCGATGCGGGCCTGGTGGCAGCGGATGATGCTTTCAAACAGTTGGGTGCCCACGGCGTGGTCCGCCACGGTGACAGCATCCAGATCATTATCGGTCTGCATGTCCCCCAGCTAAGGGAAAACATGGAGAGCCTGATGAACAACCCCTCCTCTTCTTTCGTAACGGAGTCATGATCATGAAAAAATTCTCTGTCGTCATTGCCGGCGGTGGCAGCACCTTTACCCCGGGCATCGTTCTCATGCTGCTGGAGAACCAGCACCGCTTCCCGCTGCACGAGATCAAGTTCTACGACAACGATGGTGCCCGCCAGGAGGTGATCGCCGAGGCCTGCCGCGTCCTGCTCAAAGAGAGAGCCCCGGACATCGCCTTCAGCTATGGCACCGACCCCAAGGCGGCCTTCAGCGGGGTGGACTTCGTGATGGCCCACATCCGGGTCGGCAAGTACCCCATGCGCGAGCTGGACGAGAAGATCCCGCTGCGCCATGGCGTGGTTGGCCAGGAGACCTGCGGCCCGGGCGGCATTGCCTACGGCATGCGTTCCATCGGCGGCGTGCTGGAGCTGGTCGACTACATGGAGCAGTACTCGCCGGATGCCTGGATGCTGAACTACTCCAACCCGGCCGCCATCGTGGCCGAGGCGACCCGTCGCCTGCGTCCCCACGCCAGGATCCTCAACATCTGCGACATGCCCATCGGCATCGAGGGGCGGATGGCCCAGATCGCCGGCCTGCCGTCACGCAAGGAGATGCGGGTACGCTACTACGGCCTCAACCACTTCGGCTGGTGGACCCGCATCGAGGATCTGGCGGGCAACGACCTGATGCCAGCCATCAAGGCCCACGTGGCCAAACACGGCTATGTGCCCAAGCAGGCCGGCCACGCCGAGGCCAGCTGGAACGACACCTTCGCCAAGGCCAGGGACGTGTGGGCCCTTGATCCGGACACCCTGCCCAACACCTATCTGAAGTACTACCTCTACCCGGACTATGTGGTGGCCCACTCCAATCCGGAGCACACCCGCGCCAACGAGGTGATGGAGCACCGCGAGAAGCAGGTGTTCAGCGCCTGCCGCGCCATCGTGGCAGCCGGCAATGCCGCAGCCGGCGAGCTGGAGATCGACGAGCACGCCTCCTACATAGTGGATCTGGCCACCGCCATCGCCTTCAACACCCAGGAGCGGATGCTGCTGATCGTGCCGAACCGGGGCGCCATCCCCAACTTCGACCCGGAGGCCATGGTCGAGATCCCCTGCCTGGTGGGCAGCCGCGGCCCCGAGCCGCTGCAGGTGGGCAACATCCCGCTGTTCCAGCAGGGCATGATGGGCCAGCAGGTGGCCGTCGAGAAGCTGGTGGTGGAGGCGTGGATCGAACGCTCCTATCAGAAGCTGTGGCAGGCGATCACCCTCTCCAAGACGGTGCCGAGCGCCTCGGTGGCCAAAGCCATCCTGGACGACCTGATCGCCGCCAACCAGGAGTACTGGCCGCCGCTGCAATAAACGCGGGCCAAACAAAAACCCCCTCGCTGGCGAGGGGGTTTTCTTGTTGCTGGCTCTGCCGTGGCGCGATCAGCGCAGGGACTTGACCGAGCGGCGGACGATGAGCTCGGGCTGCACCGTCATCGACTCGACCTCCAGCTCCTTGTTGCGGATCCGGCTCACCAGCTGCTGCACCGCCAGCAGGCCGAGCTCGGCCTTGGGGTGGCGGATGGTGGTGAGCGGCGGGCTGGAGAAGCGCGCCATCTCCACGTCGTCATAACCGATCATGGAGATATCGTCCGGCACCTTGACCCCGGCTTCCCAGGCGGCGCAGATGGCGCCGATGGCCATGGGATCGTCGAAGGCAAACACCGCGGTCGGCCGCGGGGTGAGGGCCAGGATCCGCTGCATGGCATCGAAGCCGCTCTGGCTCTCGTAATCCCCTTCGAAGACCTGCTCGTCTTTCAGGGTCAGACCCTGCTCGGCCAGGGCATCGCGCACCCCGTCCAGCCGCTGCTGGGTGGTCGGCTTGGCCAGCTGACCCGTGATGCAGACGATGTCGCGGTGACCCTGCTCCAGCAAATGACGCACGGCCAGGCGTGCCCCGATGCGGGCGTTGTCATTGATGACGTTGGCAAAATCGCACTCGGTACCCCAGTCCAGCACCACTTGCGGCACGTTCTTGTGGATGCGCAGCATGTCGCGCAGCGGGGTATCGATGTCGGTTCCCAACACCAGCAGACCGTCGACCCGCTTCTCCATCAGCATGCGCAGGTAGTGCTGCTGACGGGGCGGCTGGTTCTCGGTGTTGCAGAGGATCAGGCTGTAGCCCTGCTCGAAGCAGTACGCCTCCACCCCTTGCACCACTTCCGCAAAGAAGGGGTTGGCACTGGTGGTCACCAGCATGCCGATGGTCTTGGTCGAGTTTATCTTGAGGCTGCGCGCTACCGAGTTGGGCGCGTAGTTGAGTTCTGCCACCGCCTCAAGCACTTTTTGGGTTGCGTCTTCGCTGACCCGACGAGTGTGATTGAGTACATGTGAGACGGTGGAGATGGATACGCCTGCGCGGGAGGCGACATCCTTGATAGTGGCCATCTCTGTCTCCTGAAGATCAAAGGCGGAACATTAGCAGATTTCCCGAATAAAGGCTTGGTTTTAACGAGTGCTGCCAATGAATTGTCAATGCTGGCTAATCTAGGCGGTCATTTCTATTTGCGCAAACGGATTTTGGTCAAAATGGGAGCAGCGTCAGAGTAAAATATCGTCAGTTTTTTCATCTATCATTTATCGAAAGTGCGCCTTGTTGAGAAGATGTTAATTGCCATCATCAGCATCAACTTCTAAATAGATAACTGTAATTAGATATTTGTTTCAAAAAAGCACTATTACCCCCTCTCTGGTTAGTATCTTTAACAGCTTGTTATTGCCCAGCGAGGAATGATAGAACCATACCTATTGCCGGACTGGCGGGATCACGGTTCGGAATGGCACACGGAAAATGAAACAATCCACTGATTAAGGGACGAATCGATGAATAAGTTGAGCAAAATGGCAGTCAGGGTAGCGGTTTCTATGGCCCTGTTCGGATCGGTCTCACTGGTCCACGCGGCGGATACCATCAAGATCGGCATCGCCGGTCCGGTCACTGGCCCGGTCGCCCAGTACGGCGACATGCAGTTCACCGGCGGCAAGATGGCGGTCGAGCAGATCAACAAGGCCGGCGGCATCAAGGGCAAGCAGATCGAAGCCGTCATCTATGACGATGCCTGCGATCCGAAACAGGCCGTGGCGGTCGCCAACAAGGTGATCAACGACGGCGTCAAGTTCGTGGTCGGCCATCTCTGCTCCGATAACACCCTGCCCGCCTCCGACATCTATGAAGATGAAGGCGTGCTGATGGTGACCCCGGCCTCCACCAACCCCAAGATCACCGAGCGCGGCTATCAGCTGGTGCTGCGTACCATCGGCCTGGACAGCGACCAGGGGCCGACTGCCGCCAAATACATCATCGAGCAGGTCAAACCCCAGCGCGTGGCCGTCATCCACGACAAGAAACAGTACGGTGAAGGCATCGCCTCCAGCGTGAAAGCGGCGCTGGACAAGGCCGGCGTCAAGGTGGTGGCGTTTGAAGGCATCACCGCCGGTGACAAGGACTTCTCCGCCCTGATCGCCAAGCTGCAGAAAGAGAACGTCGATTTCGTCTACTACGGCGGCTATCACCCTGAGCTGGGTTTGATCCTGCGTCAGGCCGGCGAGAAGGGCCTCAAGGCCAAGTTCATGGGTCCGGAAGGGGTGGGTAACAAGGACATCTCCGCCATCGGCGGCCCGGCTTCCGAAGGCCTGCTGGTCACCCTGCCGAACAAGTACGACCTGGTGCCGGCCAACGCCCCGCTGGTTGCCGCGTTCAAAGCCAAGGGTCAGGACTCCTCCGGTCCGTTCGTGTGGACCACCTATGCCGCGGTGCAAACCCTGGCTGCCGGTATCGCCAAGGCGGGTGAGGATGACCCGGCTGCCGTTGCCGCCGCCATCAAGGCCGCACCGGTCGATACCGTGATGGGCCCCCTCAGCTGGGCTCCCAACGGCGACCTGAAAGGGTTTGAATTCGGTGTGTTCCAGTGGCACGCCGACGGTACCTCTACCCAACTCAAGTAATCTGCCGGTCGGGGTGACGTGAGTCACCCCTCCTTTCTTTGCGGGCAAGTACAGGGATCGCAGTATGTCCGAACACTTCCTTTACCTGGTTCAGCAGTTGCTGAACGGGTTAACCATAGGCAGCACCTATGCGTTGATCGCCATCGGCTACACCATGGTCTATGGCATCATCGGCATGATCAACTTCGCCCACGGCGAGGTCTACATGATCGGCTCCTATGTCGCTTTCATGGTGATGGCGGGGCTCATGATGATGGGCATCGACAGCACCTTTCTGCTGCTGGGGGGCGCCTTCCTGGTCAGCATCATCATCACCGGCAGCTATGGCTGGACCATAGAGCGGGTCGCCTATCGCCCGCTGCGGGGCGGCAACCGGCTGATCCCCCTCATCTCCGCCATCGGCATGTCGATCTTCCTGCAGAACATGATGCGGATGGCCCAGGGCTCGCGCGACATCGCCATGCCCACCCTGCTCTCCGGCGGCTGGACCCTGGGTGAAGCCGACGGCTTCCAGGCCAGCCTCTCCTGGATGCAGCTCATCATCTTCGTGGTGACCTTCATCACCATGCTGGCGCTGACCCAGTTCATCGGCCGCTCCCGCATGGGCCGCGCCTGTCGCGCCTGTTCGGAAGACATCAAGATGGCCAACCTGCTGGGGATAGACACCCACGTGGTCATCTCCATCACCTTCGTGCTGGGGGCCACCCTGGCCGCCGTCGCCGGCGTGCTGCTCGGCATGTATTACGGCGTCATCAACCCCTACCTCGGCTTTATGGCCGGCTTGAAGGCCTTTACGGCGGCGGTGCTTGGCGGCATCGGCAGCATTCCCGGTGCCGTGCTGGGCGGCCTGCTGCTCGGCGTGGTGGAGGCGCTCACCGCCGGCTACCTCAGCACCGAGTACAAGGATGTGATGGCGTTCGCCCTGCTCATCTTCGTACTGCTCTTTATGCCGACCGGCATCCTGGGCCGCCCGGAAGTGGAGAAAGTATGATGAAACGCCAATTCATTCATGCCTGCATCGCCAGCCTGGTACTGCTGGTGCTCTCCTTCTGGCTGCTCGGCTTCAAGCTGGAGACCGACGGCACCCGCCTGCTGGTGGTGAGCCGGCTCGACGTGTCGCTGGCCTGGCTGTTGGGCGGCGCCACCCTGGTGTTCTGGTTCCAGATGCTGCGCGGCCAGATAAGCCGGCTGTTCCAGGCCTCCATCAGCGGCTTCTCGGTCGGCTTCACCAAGCTGGTGCTGCCAAGCCCGGAAGAGGCGCCCAAGCTCTATAACCTGACCGCCGTACTGGTGCTGCTGTTTGCGGTGAGCTGGCCCTTCATGGCCTCCCGCGGCGCCATCGATCTCGCCACCCTCACCCTGATCTATATCATGCTGGGGCTGGGTCTGAACGTGGTGGTGGGCCTCGCCGGCCTGCTCGATCTCGGCTATGTCGGCTTCTACGCGGTCGGCGCCTACAGCTATGCCCTGCTCAACAGCTACTTCGGGCTCAGCTTCTGGGAGTGCCTGCCCATAGCCGGCCTGATGGCGGCCACCTTCGGCTTCCTGCTCGGCTTCCCGGTGCTGCGGCTGCGGGGGGATTACCTGGCCATCGTCACCCTGGGCTTTGGCGAGATCATCCGCATCCTGCTCAACAACATGACCAGCCTGACCGGCGGCCCGAACGGCATCTCCGGCATTCCCAAACCGACCCTGGGGGGGCTGGAGTTCAACCGCACCGTCAAGGATGGCGGCTTCGAGACCTTCCACGAATTCTTCGGCATCGCCTACAACGCCAACCACAAGGTGATCTTCCTCTACCTGATGGCGCTGGTGCTGGTGGTGGCGACCCTGTTCGTCATCAACCGCCTGCTGCGCATGCCGCTCGGCCGCGCCTGGGAGGCGCTGCGGGAAGACGAGATCGCCTGCAAGTCGCTGGGGCTCAACCCCACCATCATCAAGCTGACCGCCTTCACCATAGGCGCCTGTTTCGCGGGCTTCGCCGGCAGCTTCTTCGCCTCGCGCCAGGGCTTCATCAGCCCGGAGTCCTTCGTCTTCATCGAGTCGGCCATCGTGCTCGCCATCGTGGTGCTGGGCGGCATGGGCTCCCAGATCGGGGTGGTGCTGGCCGCCATCGTGATGACGGTGCTGCCGGAGCTGGCGCGCGAGTTCAACGAGTACCGCATGCTGATGTTCGGCCTCTTGATGGTGTTCATGATGATCTGGCGGCCACAAGGATTGCTGCCGATGACCCGTCCGCATCTGGAGTTGAAGAAATGAGTACGCATCAGAAGTTGTTGGACGTCTCTGAGCTGTCGATGCGCTATCTGGCCGGATTGCTGGCGGTGACTTGCTCCACCCTGGACTGGGAGCTGAAAAAATGAGTACTCATCAGAAGTTAATGGAAGTCTCTGATCTGTCGATGCGCTTCGGAGGGTTGCTGGCCGTCAACGGGGTCAAGCTGGATGTGGAAAAGGGGGAGGTGATCTCCATCATAGGTCCCAACGGGGCCGGCAAGACCACCATCTTCAACTGCCTGACCGGCTTCTACCGCCCGAGCGGCGGCATCATTCGCTACAAGGGCGAGGAGATCCAGGGGCTGCCCGGTCACCTCATCGCCCGCAAGGGAATCGTGCGCACCTTTCAGCACGTGCGGCTGTTCAAGGACATGACGGCGGTGGAAAACCTGCTGGTGGCCCAGCACAGGCACCTCAACACCGGTTTTCTGGCCGGGCTGTTCAAGACCCCGGCCTTTCGCCGCGCCGAGCGGGAGGGGCTGGAGCAGTCCGCCTTCTGGCTGGAGAAGGTGGGGCTCAAGGATCTCGCCAACCGCGCCGCCGGTAACCTGGCCTATGGTCAGCAGCGCCGGCTCGAGATAGCCCGCTGCATGGCGACCCGGCCCGAGCTGCTGATGCTGGACGAGCCGGCCGCCGGCCTCAACCCCCACGAGACCGACGAGCTGAACGAGCTTATCTCCAACCTGCGGGACGAGTTCGGGGTCTCGGTGCTGCTGATCGAGCACGACATGAAGCTGGTGATGGAGATCTCCAACCGCATCTTCGTGGTCAACCAGGGTACCCCGCTGGCCCACGGCAAGCCGGATGAAATCCGCAGCAATCCGGCAGTGATCAAGGCCTATCTGGGCGAGTCGTAAGGACAAAAAGATGTTAGAACTTCGCAACGTATCGACCCACTACGGCAAGATCCAGGCGCTGCACGACGTCAGCGTCGAGGTGAAAGAGGGGGAAATCGTCACCCTGATCGGCGCCAACGGTGCCGGCAAGACCACCCTGCTGATGACCCTGTGCGGCGAGCCCAAGCCCAGCAGCGGCTCCATCTGGTTCGAGGGGGAGCAGATAGACTCGCTCTCCACCGCCCGCATCATGCGCAAGGACATCGCCGTGGTGCCGGAGGGGCGCCGCATCTTCGCTCGCCTGACGGTGGAGGAGAACCTGCTGATGGGGGCCTTCTTCGTCGACAAGGCCGAGCAGCGCGGCCTGCTGGATCAGATTTTCACCCTGTTCCCGCGCCTGCATGAGCGACTGGAGCAGCGCGCCGGCACCATGTCCGGCGGTGAGCAGCAGATGCTGGCCATCGGCCGCGCCCTGATGAGCAAGCCGCGCCTGCTGCTGCTGGATGAACCCTCGCTGGGGCTGGCCCCCATCGTCATCCAGCAGATCTTCGACACCATAGAGCAGCTGCGCCGCGACGGCATGACCATCTTCCTGGTGGAGCAGAACGCCAACCAGGCGCTCAAGCTGGCCGATCGCGGCTATGTGCTGGAGAACGGCCACGTGGTGCTGCAAGACACGGGGGCCGCCCTCTTGACCAACCCGGCCGTCCGCCAGGCCTATCTCGGCGGCTGACCCATGAGCAGGGCCGACACGGCGCCGGATCACCACAGCTTCTGGCACGATCCGGCCCTGCCTTTCATCGAGGCGCGGGCGGTGCAGGATGGCCGCCGCGTCTGCTACGACAAGCACAGCCACCCCCACTTCTCCATCGGCGCCATCACCGGCGGCCACAGCCACTATCTCAACCAGCGCAGCCGGCAGGAGGTCGGCCGCGGCCACCTGGTGCTGATGAACCCGGAAGAGGTGCATGCCTGCAACCCGGTAGCCGATGAACCCTGGTCCTATCTGATGTTCTACCTCGACACCGGCTGGCTGCAGCGCCAGCAAGAGGAAGCCGGGCTGGGCCACGAATTTCGCCCCTTCGACATGACCGCCAGCCGGGATCCCCTGCTCTATCAGGGGCTGTGCCGGCTCCATCGGCAGTTGTGGCAGGAGTCGGAGCCGCTGGCGCACGAGGTGGCCTGCCACCAGTTCAGCCGTCAGCTGCTGGCCAGACTCACTCCGGCCAGCTGGGACGATCGGCCGCCGCAGCACCTGCAGCGGGCCGCCGAGCTGATGCAGGACGACTGCAGCAGCGCCCTCACCCTCGCGCAATTGAGCGCGGTGGCCGGGCTCACCCCCTCCCACTTCGTGCGCAGCTTCAGCCGCCACTACGGCATGACGCCCCACGCCTACCTGCTCGATCAGCGCATCCGCCACGCCCGCACCCTGCTCAGGCGGGGAGAGCCGCTGGCAGAGGTGGCGCTGGCCAGCGGTTTTGCCGATCAGGCCCACTTCCAGCGCCAGTTCAAACGGCGGGTGGCCGCCACCCCGGGCCACTACCGCAACCAGCTGACCCGGCCGGGCTAGCGCACCAGATAGGCGGCGCAGAGCAGCAACAACAGCGCCATCGCCCGGTTGAACCAGCGCAGCCGCTGCGGCACCAGCAGCAACCCCTGCAGGCGACTGCCGGCATAGGCCCAGCAGGCGATGGAGCACAGACAAATGACCAGGTAGAGGCCGCTGAACAGGGCCACCTGCCCCACCCCGCCCGCACTGCCATAGGC
>NZ_CDBH01000052.1 GCF_000820305.1 Aeromonas dhakensis | reverse complement strand
ACCCGCATCCGCGCCGCCGCCGACGAGATGGCGCTACTCACCGAGACTTTTCTGCTGCTGGGCCGCAAGGAAGAGGTGGAGCGCCCGCCCCAACAGGTGGCACCGCTCATACGCCAGGAGCTGGCCCGTCTCGCCCCGCTGCTGCAGCGGGAGGAGCTGGATATCCGGCTGCAGCTGGACGACGAGAGCGAGGCGCTGGCCCCCCTCTCTCTGCTCGCCATTGCGCTCGGCAACCTGCTGAAGAATGCCCTTAGCTACGCCGAGGGGCACATCGACATCGAGCTGGTCGGCCCCCTGCTCACCATCAGCAACCCCACTGCCGCCGCGCCGGATCAGATCCTCGGCTACGGCTGCGGCCTCACCATCATCCAGCGCATCTGCGAGAAGCTGGGCTGGCAGATAGAGACCCGGCTGGAAGAGGGCATCTTCAGCGCCAGGCTGGTGATGATCACCAACGACCCCGCGAAAGATAAGGCATAGCGCTCCTTCCTCATCCCCGACCCTTCTTCCCGTCAATTCAGAGTGCCCTAAGGGCTAGGATGAGGGCGCGGCGGCACCCGCCAGATAACAACAGGGCGCCCGAAGGCGCCCTGTTTGCAATGCGTTGGCGGCAAGCCTGGCGTCACTCCGCCGGCTTGTGCTTGCGACTCGCCTTGAGCTCGAGAAACTCGATGATCTTGCCGGCCACATCCTTGCCGGAGGCGGCCTCCACCCCTTGCAGACCAGGGGAGGAATTGACCTCCAGCACCAGCGGGCCGCGGGCACTGCGCAGGATATCCACCCCTGCTACGTCCAGCCCCATGATCTTGGCGGCCTGCACCGCGGTGGCCCGCTCTTCCGGGCTTATCTTGATCGCCTCGGCGGTGCCGCCCCGATGCAGGTTTGAGCGAAACTCCCCAGGCTGGGCCTGGCGGCGCATGGCGGCCACCACCTTGCCGTTGACCACCAGACAGCGGATGTCGGCGCCGTTGGCCTCACGGATGTACTCCTGCACCAGGATGTTGTTGTTGGTCTGGATGAAGGCCTCGATCACGCTCTCGGCGGCCTTCTGGGTTTCGCACAGCACCACGCCGATCCCCTGGGTTCCCTCCAGCAGCTTCACCACCAGGGGCGCACCGCCCACCATGGTAATGAGGTCGGGCACGTCGTGGGTGCTGTGGGCATAGCCGGTCACCGGCAGGCCGATGCCGTGGCGGGAGAGCAGTTGCATGGCCCGCAGCTTGTCGCGGGAGCGGGAGATGGCCACCGAGCTGTTGAGCGCCATGGTGTTCATCATCTCGAACTGACGCAGCACGGCGGTGCCGTAGAAGGTGATGCTGGCCCCGATGCGCGGGATCACCGCATCATAGCTCTCCAGCTCCCGTCCTTCGTAATGGATGGAGGGGTTGTGGGAGGCGATGTTCATGTAACAGCGCAGGGTGTCGAGCACCTCGACCTGATGACCGCGCGCCTGCGCCACCTCGACCAGACGGCGGGTGGAGTAGTTTTTCGGCTCACGGGATAAAAT
This sequence comes from Aeromonas dhakensis, assembly GCF_000820305.1. Lineage (GTDB taxonomy): Bacteria > Pseudomonadota > Gammaproteobacteria > Enterobacterales > Aeromonadaceae > Aeromonas > Aeromonas dhakensis. The sequence goes on along the minus strand of NZ_CDBH01000052.1, from coordinate 23,989 downwards.
GGCGATCTTCATGACAATTCCGCTAGGAGGCAGTGCCTGGGCAGGATGGGGCGGGAGAGTATAAAGTGCCACAGCGCCAAGACAACGCCAATTGTTTCTCCTGACAACAAGACAAACCACACAGAAACGTGCGCTGCCATCCCGCTGTCACCCGCTTGTCAAACGACGGCACCAGACTGGTCTGTCTCCCGGGTCTGGATGCCGCCTCCTTCAGCGAGGATCAATCGGGCCGACGCCTCAGTGCAGGTTCGGCCCCAGCCAGCGTTCGGCCTCTGCCAGGGTCATCCCTTTGCGTACGGCGTAGTCCTCCACCTGATCCCGCTGGATCTGGGCCACCGCGAAGTACTTGCTGTCGGGGTGGGAGAAGTACCAGCCGGACACCGCCGCTCCCGGCCACATGGCGTAGGACTCGGTGAGCTGCATGCCGATGGCCTGTTCCACGTCCAGCAGCTCCCAGATGCTCCCCTTCTCGGTGTGCTCCGGGCAGGCCGGGTAACCGGGCGCCGGGCGGATGCCACGGTAGTTTTCGCGGATCAGCTCCTCGTTGGAGAGCGCCTCGTCCGGGGCATAGCCCCAGTGCACTTTGCGCACCTGCTCGTGCAGGTACTCGGCAAAGGCTTCCGCCAGACGGTCGCACACCGCCTGGATGAGGATGGCGTTGTAGTCGTCGTGCTCGGCCTTGTAGGCTTTGGCGATGGCCTCCTCACCGATGCCGCCGGTCACCGCGAAGGCGCCGATCCAGTCGGGCTTGCCGCTCTCTTTCGGCGCCACATAGTCCGCCAGACAGTAGTTGGGGAAGCCCTGCTTCTCGCTCTGCTGGCGCAGGTGGTGCAGCACTTTTTTCACTTCAGTGCGCGACTCGTCGGTGTAGACCTCGATGCTGTCCCCCACCGTGTTGGCGGGGAACAGGCCGACGATGCCGGCACAGCGCACGCTCTGATCCTGTTCCAGCTGGTCCAGCATGGCGTTGGCGTCGGCGTACAGGCGCGTCGCCTCCTCCCCCACCACCTCGTCTTCCAGGATGCGGGGGAACTTGCCCGCCAGCTCCCAACTGAGGAAGAACGGCGTCCAGTCGATGTAGGGGCGCAGCACCGAGATGGGCACGTTCTCGAACTTCTGCACGCCGGGCTCCCGGGGCGCGGGCGGCTCATACCCCACCCAGTCCAGCTGATGGCGGTTGGCGCGAGCCTCCGCCAGCGTGATGGGGCGCGAGCGCGGCTGCTTGCGGGCGTGCTGCTCGCGGGCGATCTCGTACTCCTTGTCGATGCGGGCCACGAAGGCGGGCTTGAGATCCTCGCTCAACAGGCTCTGGGCCACCCCCACGGCGCGAGAGGCGTTGGAGACATAGACCACGGGCTCGGAGTAGTTCTGCTCTATCTTCACCGCGGTGTGGGCCTTGGAGGTGGTGGCGCCGCCGATGAGCAGCGGCAGCTTGAAGCCCTGGCGCTCCATCTCTTTGGCCACGTGCACCATCTCGTCGAGAGATGGGGTGATGAGGCCCGACAGGCCTATGATGTCGGCATTCACCTCCCGCGCCGTCTTGAGGATGGTCTCGCAAGGGACCATGACCCCGAGGTCGATGATCTCGAAGTTGTTGCACTGCAGCACCACGCCGACGATGTTCTTGCCGATGTCGTGCACATCCCCCTTCACGGTAGCGAGCACGATTTTGCCGTTGCTGGAGCCACCGGACTTCTCCGCCTCGATGTAGGGCTGCAGGTAGGCCACCGCCCGCTTCATCACCCGGGCCGACTTCACCACCTGAGGCAGGAACATCTTGCCGGCGCCGAACAAATCGCCCACCACGTTCATGCCGTCCATGAGCGGCCCCTCGATGACGTGCAGCGGCCGCTCGGCCCCTGCGCGCGCCTCTTCGGTATCCTCCTCGATGAAGTCGGTGATGCCTTTCACCAAAGCGTGTTCAAGTCGCTTGCCCACTGGCCAACTGCGCCACGCCTGATCCCGCGGATCTTCGGCCTGGGCGCCCGCACCGCGATACTTCTCGGCGATGGCCAGCAGCTCCTCGGTGGCGTTGTCATTGAGGTTCAGCACCACCGCCTCGACCTTCTCTTTGAGCTCGGCCGGGATGTCTTCATAGATGGCGAGCTGGCCGGCGTTGACGATCCCCATGTCCATGCCGTTCTTGATGGCGTGGTAGAGGAAGACGGCGTGGATCGCCTCGCGCACCGGCTCGTTGCCCCTAAACGAGAAGGAGACGTTGGAGACGCCACCGGAGATCATGGCGTGGGGCAGGTTATCCTTGATGTCCTTCACCGCGTCGATGAAGTCCACCGCGTAGTTGTTGTGCTCGTCGATGCCGGTCGCCACCGCGAAGATGTTGGGGTCGAAGATGATGTCTTCCGGCGGGAAGCCCACCTGATCCACCAGGATGCGGTAGGCGCGCTGACAGATTTCGAACTTGCGGGCGCGGGTATCCGCCTGCCCCACCTCGTCGAACGCCATCACGATGACGGCGGCGCCGTAGCGGCGCAGCAGTTTCGCCTGCTCGATGAACTTGTCCACCCCCTCCTTCATGGAGATGGAGTTGACCACCGGCTTGCCCTGCACGCACTTGAGACCGGCCTCCAGCACTTCCCACTTGGAGGAGTCGATCATCACCGGCACCCGGGCAATATCCGGCTCGCCGGCGATGAGGTTCAGGAAGCGCACCATGGCCGCCTCGGCGTCCAGCATCCCCTCGTCCATGTTGATGTCGATGATCTGGGCGCCGTTTTCCACCTGCTGCTTGGCGACGTCCAGGGCCTCGTCGTAGAGACCCTCCTTGATGAGCCGCTTGAACTTGGCCGAGCCGGTGACGTTGGTACGCTCCCCCACGTTCACGAACATGGATTCAGGGGTGATGATGAGGGGCTCCAGGCCCGACAACCGGCAGGCCACCGGCAGGTCCGGCAGGACCCGCGGCTTGATGCCCGCCACCGCGTCCGCCATGGCGCGGATGTGGGCCGGGGTGGTGCCGCAGCAGCCGCCCACCAGGTTGAGAAAGCCGCTTTGCGCCCACTCGCGGATATGCTCCGCCATCTCGGCAGCGTCGAGGTCGTACTCGCCAAAGGCGTTCGGCAGACCGGCGTTGGGGTGGGCACTCACGAAGGTTTCGCTGATACGAGAGAGCTCCTCCACGTACTGACGCAGCTCGTCTGGCCCCAGCGCGCAGTTGAGACCGAAGGAGACGGGTTTGACGTGGCGCAGCGAATGGTAGAAGGCCTCGGTAGTCTGGCCCGAGAGGGTGCGGCCGGAGGCGTCCGTGATGGTGCCGGAGATCATCACCGGCAGGCTGTAACCCAGCTCCTCGAACACCAGGTCCACCGCGAAGGCGGCCGCTTTGGCGTTGAGGGTATCGAAGATGGTCTCGATGAGGATGAGGTCGGCGCCGCCCTCGATCAGGGCATGGGTCGATTCGGTGTAGGCGGCCACCAGCTGGTCATAGGTAACGTTGCGCTTGCCCGGATCGTTCACGTCCGGCGAGATGGAGGCGGTACGGTTGGTGGGCCCCAGCACCCCGGCCACGAAGCGCGGCTTGTGGGGCTCTTTGGCGGTCCACTCGTCCGCCACGGTGCGGGCCAGCCGGGCCGCCTCGCGGTTGATCTCGGCCGAGAGATCTTCCATCTCGTAGTCGGCCATGGCGATGCGGGTGGCGTTGAAGGTGTTGGTCTCGAGGATGTCGGCGCCGGCGGCACAGTACTGGTCGTGGATCTCGCGAATGACAGAGGGGCGACTCAGCACCAGCAGATCGTTGTTGCCCTTGATGTCGGTGTGCCAGTCGGCAAACCGCTCCCCCCGATAGTCCGCCTCACCGAGCTTGTAGCCCTGGATCATGGTGCCCATGGCCCCGTCGATGATCAGGATCCGCTCCTTGAGACAGGCTTCCAGCTTGTTTGTCACATCCGACTTTTTGTTCGACACCGCTCGTTCCTCTTACATCCATGCAACTGCGTAAACAGCATCCTAACAGCAAACAAATCAAATGGAAATCTAGCCGTCTATCTGTCTATATTGGCGCTCTATATACTCACAAATGGGTAATGAGTAACATGTGACCCAAGAGTACCCTATGCCCGTCCTCAATAGGGATACGTGCTTGCTGTTTACTAAAGAGAAAAATAACTATGAGCGTCTACTACACACTCTGCTTCCTGGCAGCGTTGGCGATCTTTATCGCCTTTGCCAATCAGTATGTTGTGAAGATCCAGACCACCATCGCCATCACTGCGGGCTCCATGCTGATCTCCGCGCTGATGGTGCTGTTCGGTAAGCTGGGCTGGTTCAATCTGGAACCCCTGGCCGTCAAGACCATGGAGAGCATCGACTTCCAGAATTTCCTGCTGAAGGGGATCCTGGGCTTCCTGCTGTTCGCCGGTGGTCTCGGGATCAACCTGAAAGCCCTGCGCAGTCAGAAGTGGGAAATCACCATTCTGGCCATATTGGCGACCCTGCTCTCCACCTTCCTCATCGGCTATGGCTTCTGGTTCATCGCCAAGCTGCTGGGTTGGGACGTGCCGCTGGTCTACTGCATGTTGTTCGGTGCCCTGATCTCCCCCACCGACCCCATCGCCGTGCTGGCCATCGTCAAGAAGATGAAGGCACCACCCCAGATCGCCATCCAGATCGAGGGGGAGTCGCTGTTCAACGACGGTGTTGGTCTGGTGATCTTCGCCACCGTGTTTGCCGTGGCATTTGGCGGCGTCGAGCCCACCTTCGGCAGCGTGGCCGGCCTGTTCCTGCATGAGGCCCTCGGCGGCATCCTGTTCGGTGCCGTGCTGGGTCTCATCGCCCACGTGATGATCAGCGCCACCGATGACGGCTCGCTGGAGCTGCTGCTGACCCTCTGCATCCCGACCGCCGGTTTCGCCTTCGCCAACATGATCGGCGTCTCCGGTGCTCTGGCCATGGTGGTGACCGGCATCATGATCGGCAACTGGACTCGTCACAGCGGCTTCTCCGAACAGAGCAGCCATCACCTGGATCACTTCTGGGAGTTGATGGACCAGTTCCTCAACGCCCTGCTGTTCCTGCTGATCGGTCTGGCGCTGGTGCTGCTGGATCTGGCCTGGCAAGACTGGATCCTGCTGGTCATCGCGGTGCCGCTCTGCCTGGCCGCCCGCTTCATCAGCGTGTCGCTGCCCTATGTGGCCTTCCGCAAGTTCCGCAGCTACAACACCTTCTCGGTGCGGATCCTCACTTGGGGCGGTCTGCGCGGCGGTCTGGCCATGGCCATGGCGCTGGCACTGCCGTCCGGCGTCATGATGCTGCCGGAGCACGGCGTCGACCTGCGCCAGGTCATCCTGGTGATGACCTACTCGGTGGTGATGTTCTCCATCGTGGTGCAGGGCATGACCATCACCCCCATGATCACCGCAGCCAAGAAGGCCTGCGGCGACTACTGAGCCATCGGCTGAGATCACCTGATGATGAAAAAAGGGCTCCTTCGGGAGCCCTTTTTGTGGCCACCAGACGGCCGTGAAATAAAAACTGCAAATAATTGTTTGCTTTTTGCGCATGTCGAGGAGAGAATGCGCGCCGGCTAGTTAATCAGCCCTGTTTATGTTTGCCCTGCAATGCTTCACCTCACGATGAATCCTGTCAGTACCCGCATAACCTTCTTCTGATTTACTCGCCCTGAGAACCGTTCAGGCTGTCTGCCTGCGTTGCCCGGCTCTCACGGTGCAGACCCGATCTGCCCACTCCCAAGTAGCATCATGCATCCGCGTGGTCCTTGGCGTATTCCTTGAAAGTGCAGACGCCCCTGAACCGGGCTGGGTATTCCTGCGCGCTCGTCCGCTATCTTGCTGACCGCGCCCATCGACCTGACATTTGCCAATACAAGGAGCAAAAACTTAATTTATATAGAGAAATACCATGATGAAAAGCGTACAAACTCGCAAACCCCTGCGTCGCAGCAAGCCCATCAACCTGCCCGTGCAAGAGCACGACTATGATGCGTTTCTGATCCAGTTCAGCACCCGTTTCAGCGGCGGCTTCGCCGTCTCCTGTGACGGCATTGCCGGCGAGTTCTCCATCGAAGAACTCAACTGATCCTGCCTGCCCACCGGCAGCGCCCGATGCAGACAGGCCGCAACTCACGGCGGCCTCTTTGCCTCATTCCCCCGGCTCTGCTGATATCCTGCCAGCCATGCCACAGCCCCTCAGATCGGGCAAGCCTCTACCCCTTCAGCCTCCAGCAACAGACACTCATCCGCATCCTCGGCCAGTTTGACCAACCGGCTTTGCACCAGCCCCAGCTTGGCCAGCAGCGCCACCGAACGCGCGTTGCCCGGGGTGACGATGGCAACCACTCGCTCGATGCCGAGCCGCTCCCGACCATCCTGCAGCGCCGCCTGCGCCGCTTCGATGCCATAACCCTGACCGCGCCAGGCGGGCAGGAAGGCGTAGCCGATGTCTTCACAAGGCAGGGTATCGCGCTTGATCAGGCCGCAGATGCCGAGCTTGGCTCCGTCGCTGCGCCTTGCCACCAGGTAGAGACCGTGACCATGACGGGCATAGCTGACCGCCGGCCCTTGCTGGATGTAGTTTTCAGCATCCAGCAGGGTGCGGATGCCCCGATCGCCGATGTAGCGGTGAAAGTCGGGATCGTTGAGCAGTTCGAGAATGAAGGGGGCATCGGCAACCGCCAGTTCGCGCAGTTCCAGGCGCTCGGAGAGGATCATGGCAAGGGCTCGCTTAGAAGAGACAGGCCCCAAGACTGCCCCCGCAACCGCTCATTGGCAAGGCCGTCACCATGAAAAAGGGCCGCGGTGCGGCCCTGGTCGATGAGATGGGTGGCGTCAGGCCGCCAGCAAGCCGGCATAACCGTTGCCCTGCTCGCGCAGCGCGACGAACACGGCGGCGCAATCGGGCCAGGCGAGGCCGAGTCGCTCGGCCACCTGGGTTGGCCACTCGGGCGGTGCCGCTTCCCCCACATCCGACTGCGCCGCCAGTGCGATGGCCAGATGGATGATCGCAGCCTCGGCAGAGAACTCCTTGGCCAGCAAGGGGTTGTAGTGGTACTCCACCGCATGGCAGATGCTCAGGGGGAATTGCCAGCGCCTGGCCATCTCGGCCCCGGTCTGGGCATAGTTGAAGCCGACCACCAGCTCCTCGGCCTTGGCGCGTCCCTTGCTGGGCTCCAGATCCTTGATGTGGTTCACCATGTTCTCCGGCAGCCCCACGTGCATGATGAGCCGCCCCATGTCGTAGAGCAGGGCGCAGGTGAACACCTCCTCCCCCTTCATGCCCTTGAGCTTGGCCAGCCGCCTGGCCAGTTCGGCCACGTCGAACACCTTGCCCCAGAAATGCTTGAGCTCGATGCCGGGCACGGCACCGATGGAGCCGGTCAGGCCGCAGGCGAACACCATGTTGCGCACCACGTCGACCCCGAGCCGCACCACGGCCTCGTTGACGGTGGCGACCTGGCGACTGCCACCAAACTTGGCGGAGTTGGCCAGCCGCAGCAGCTTGGCGGAGATCACCGGATCCTTGTTGATCTTCTTGGCAATCAACAGGATATCCGGTTCTTTCTCATTGAAGGTCTGCACCAGTTCGCGCATGACTTCGGGCACGTTGGGCAGGTTCTGGGGCTTGGATAACAGCGAGTCTATGGTGGGCATATTGGTATCCGTCCATGCGATTTCATGATGGTTGTCGTTTGCAGACCGCAAACCCACATTAATTATGAGTAACAAAAACAGCCCATACCGAAATGTTTTTATCGAAATATTTCAATGTGTTAATAGCGATATCGCTATACTGACATCCTTTATAACATAACGAGGCACAGCACATGAGCGAACCCACCGAGTTCTTCGACGAGCAAACCCTGCTGGAGATGGTCGACAACCAGCTGAGCGACGGCCACCCGCTGCAGGTCAAGGCGACCCTGATGCGGCTGGTGATGAAGGGCACCCCGCGCGAGGAGGCGCTGCAGTATATCGCCTGCGCCCTGGGGGCCGAGCTGATGGCGATGGAAGCGGATCAGGGCCCCTTCAACCTCGAGCGCTACGGCCAGTTTCTGGACTCCCTGCCCGAGATGCCCTGGGCCGAATAAACCTTCTTGCCCGCCGGCGGCAACCCGGCCGCCGACCCGCTCCCGTTAGGCAAGCCGCCCCGCCAGCCATTATCATTACTGCCACCGGACAGCAGGGGGGAGCAAGCATATGCGCTGGCAAGGTCGCCGCGAGAGCAACAATGTGGAAGACAGGCGCCAGCAGGGCGGCGGGGGCGGCATCCCCATCGGCGGCAAGGGGCGTCTGATCCTGCTGGTGGTGGTCATGGTGGCCGGCTATTACGGGGTGGATCTCTCCCCCCTGCTCAACGAGCCGGCATCCCAGACCCCGCCCCAGCGTCAGGAGATGTCTCAGCCGGCCAAGGATCCCCTCGCCAGGTTCACTTCGGTGATGCTCGCCTCCACCGAGGATGCCTGGGGCGAGATCTTCCAGCAGAGCGGCAACCGCTATCAGGCCCCCAAACTGGTGCTCTATCGCGGCGCAACCCGTACCGGCTGCGGCCAGGGTCAGTCGGTGATGGGGCCTTTCTACTGCCCGGCCGATCGCACCGTCTACATCGATCTCTCCTTCTATCAGGAGATGCGCGACAAGCTGGGAGCCGACGGCGACTTCGCCCAGGGCTACGTGGTGGCGCACGAGGTGGGCCACCACGTGCAGAACCTGCTCGGCATCGAGCGCAAGATGCGTGAACAGCAGCAGGGGCTGAGCCGGGCCGAGCAGAACAAGCTGTCGGTCAAACTCGAGTTGCAGGCTGACTGTTTTGCCGGCGTCTGGGGCCACTACATGGAGCGGGAACAGGTGCTGGAAACCGGCGATCTGGAGGAGGCGCTCAACGCCGCCCAGGCCATCGGTGACGATCGTCTGCAGCAGCAGAGCCAGGGCCGGGTGATCCCGGACAGCTTCACCCACGGCAGCTCGGCCCAGCGCTACTCCTGGTTCAAGCGCGGCTTTGACAGCGGCAAGCCCGCCAGCTGCAACACCTTCGCCGCCCGCTAGACGCCCAAAAAAGGGGCCGGCTCCTGACAGGATCCGGCCCCTTTTCTCATACAGGGATGAAGATCAGTACTGGGAGTTGACGATCACCTCCTCCCCCAACGCGCCAGCCAGCGGCAGCGGCCGGTAGGTGGAGTTGGCCGCGCGCAGCAGCCGGATGCCACGAATGCCGATCTCCTGCGCGGCCTTGATGTCGCCATCGGCATCGCCGTAGAAGACCTTCATCTGCTTCTCCTTGAGCCACTGCACCTTGGTGTTCTGGCCCGGCTGATCACCGGCGAAGATCACCGGATTCAGTCGATCGGCGGGGATCCCCATGGTCTGCTGCAGGGTCTGGCTGACGGTCTCGGTCTTGGTGGCCGAACGGCCGGTAACGAAATAGATGTGATCGCCGCGCTGGAGGTGCATGGCGATGAGCGCCTTGCCCACCTCTTTCGGCACGCTGAAGGCGTCCCAACCGTTGTTCATCTTCTCCCAGAAGGCGGGGTTCTTCAGGTAGCTCTCGTCGTTGGGGGAGAACTCCTGCTTGCCGCGATAAAACCCCGGGCTGGAGAAGAGCAGGGTGTCGTCGATGTCAAAACCGACCGCCATCGGCGGCAACCCATCCAGGCTCCTGGCAATCTGCGCCACCGACACCCAGTGAATGGGCGCCTGCTGGGACAGGGTCACCGCAGTGACACCGGCAGGGCTGGCCGGAGCTTCGACGGCCACGGCAGGCAGGGTCAGGCTGGCGGCAACCAGGGAGGCAAGCAGGGCAAAACGGGGCAATGCGGACATGATACGACTCGTCACATAAAGGAAACAGGGGGCCGATCCTGCCCCATGCCGGCACAGGAAACCGTGAAACCCGCCACAAAACAGGGCCAGGTGGCACGCATCTCTACCGCAAGCCCCCATCTTGGCGCAATCGCCAAACAGGATGGCGTAGACGCCAAGGTCGGAGCAGACCACAGGCCCCATACTGGCCGCGCCCATCCACTCAGGAGCCCATCATGGATTACAAGCAATGGCTGCAAGCCTGCCTCAACCGGGTCATCTGCGACCCCGATTTCACCCCGGCCGAACTCGATCACTGGTTCTGCCCGGACTATGTCCAGCTGGTGGATGACCAGCGGCTGGATCGCGCCGCCTTCGAACAACACCTGTTGGCGCTGCGCCAGAGCCTGGCCCGCTGCGAGATCCGTTTTGTCTCGCTGCTGGCAGAGGGAAACCGGGTGCACTCCCTGCATCGGGTGCGGGCCTGGCGTCACGACGGCGCACGGATCGAGTGCAAGGTGAGCGCCCTGTTCACCTTTCAGGGCGAACGCCTGAGCCACACCGATGAACTGACCTGCCTGCTGGCAGGGGAGCCAACCGACCGGGATCTCGGCTCCCGCCTCACGGCCCCGTCGGTTCCCGCAAGCAGCGATTGAAGGCGTGAGAAAAGGCGCTGAAATCCCCGTATCCCAGCTCAAGGGCTATCCGCGACAGCGGCTGGCTCTGTTGCTGCAACTGGCGGGCCCGACCCATCACAACCTGTTGCCGCCATTGTCGAAAGCTGCAGCCCAGCTGCCGGCTGAACAGCCGGTTGAGGGTGCGCACCGAGGCACCTGAATCGGCAGCCAGCTCCGCCAACCCGTATTCGATGGAAGGGTGCCTGCAGACCTGCTCCAGCACCCTCAGCAGCCGCACATCCAGCCCCGCGCTCAACATGAATCCGGTCGCCACCGGCGTCTGTCTCAGTTCGGCTGCCAGTACCGTCAGATAGGCATCCCTGAGGCCCGGCTCCGCCATGTCTGCCAGCCGATCGAACAGGCCGACCAACAGCGGACTCACCTGGCGGATCGTCAACTCGCCCCCTCCATCCAGGTCATCCAGATAGACCAGACTGAGTTGGGAGTGGCGCAGCACCCTGAACTCATGGGCCAGCCCGGCCGGGATCAGACAGAGCTGACCCGCCACCAGCAGCACGCCTGTCCCCTGACTGCTGATCACGCCGCCGCCCCGATGCAGGTAGCAAAACTGCGGGCCGTCGTGACAGTGAAGGGACGTGAGCGCGCCCTGGGGGTAGTCGCGATACAGGAGGTTCATGACGAAGCCCCCAGGCCCAGGGCCCACCCGCAGACAGGTTCTTTCGGCACTTCTTGTCCCACGCTCTCGCCCCGGTGGGCTATAACTGCTGTACGCTTTCTAGTGACATTCAAGTCAATTGCGCCTTTTATTGGAGATGCCATGGACGTGCACACCGCCGTTGCCCACCCGAACACAGCGACTCCCTCTTCACCACAGGCCAGGCTCGATGCCATCGACCAGCTGATGGCCAGACTCGAACTCTCTCCTGACGGGCAGATCCTGGACGCCAACCCGCGTTTTCTCGCCATCATGGGCTATCAGCTAAGCGAGCTCAAGGGCCAGCATTACGCCATGCTGTTGCCGCACGACGTGCTCGACTCGCCTGCTCATGCCGCCCACTGGGAGGCATTGAAGGCGGGCAGGGAGCAGGAGGGAGAGTTTCACCGGCTGGATCGGCACGGCCGGGACATCTGGCTGCGGGGCAGTTGCAGCCCCCTGCTGGACGAGCAGGGCGCGCTGAGCCGGATCATCGAATACAGCATGGATCTGACCGAGCAGAAACAGCTCAACGCCAACTTCGAGGGGCAGCTCAACGCCCTGAGCCGGGTCATGGGCAAGGTGGAGTTCTCGCTGGATGGCACCATTCTCGATGCCAACCCGCGCTTTCTCGAGATCGTGGGTTATCAGCTGGAGGAGCTGAAAGGCAAGCACCACAGGCTGCTGGTCGACCCTGATTATGCCCAGTCGGCCGATTATGGCGCCTTTTGGGAGACCCTGCGCCGCGGCGAATACCTGGCGGGAGAGTTCTGCCGGATCGGCAAGCAGGGGCAGGAGGTCTGGATCCAGGGATCCTACAACCCGGTGCTGGATCTGACCGGCAAACCCAGCAAGATCGTCAAGTTTGCCACCGACATCACGGCTCAGGTGGAGCAGCATCACCAGCTCAAGCGCGCCATGGAGGAGGCCGAAGAGGCCGCCAGGGTGCGCGAGGAGCTGCACAAGTCGCTGCAGGAGATGTCGACCCCGGTGACCCCCATCTGGGACGGAATCCTGCTGTTGCCGCTGGTGGGGATCATCGACTCCATGCGCACCGCCGACGTGATGAACAAGTCGCTGACCAAGATTGCCGAGACCCGGGCCCGGGTCTTCGTGCTGGACATCGCTGGGGTCGCCACCGTGGACACCGGCGTCGCCAATCAGCTGATCAAGATCACCAAGGCCACCCAGTTCATGGGGTGCGAGGCCATCATCTCCGGCGTCTCGCCGGCCATCGCCCGTACCATGGTGGAACTGGGTGTCTCAGTCGGTGACATCCGTACCACGGCGACCCTGCGGGATGCGTTCGAGATAGCCCTCAAGCGGGTCGGATCCACCCTCTAGGAACGCCGATCATGTTGCTCAACAACGATCTGGGCATCGCCGACGTGGCTGGCTGCATCGTCGTCAGCATGCGACCAGACCTCGGTGACGAAGGCATGCAACAACTGACGCAGGCACTCTCCCTGCGGCTGGTGCAGGGGCGCCAGCACGCGGTGCTGCTCGACTTCTCCGGGGTCATGCTGCTCGATCACCACGAGTTTCGGCAGGTTCGCAAACTGGCCGAGGTGTGCCGCCTGCTGGGAGCCGTCTGCCTGCTGGTGGGGCTGAATGCGGGGATCGCCGCCTTCCTGGCGCTGGCCGACGTCGAGCCGGGGCCGCTGCGCTGCTTTCTCGACATGGACGACGCCTTCGCCCATGCCCGTACCCTCAAGGGTGAGGAGTAGGCACCATGGAGCAGGAGCTGAGCACCCAGCAGGCCCGCTACCCATTGCGTCACGACATCGATCTGCACCTGACGGTGATGGCGGTGCGTCGCCTCCCCTTCATCGCCGACCTCTCCGAGGTGGATCGCACCATGCTCTCCACCGTGGTCTCCGAGCTTGGCAGCAACATCCTGAAGTATGCCGAACGGGGGGAGATCACCCTTACCCTCCACCATCCCAGAGGACGCCCCTGCATCGACATCATCGCCCGCGATCAGGGCCCCGGCATCCCCGACATACATCAAGCCATGCAAGAGCACTACAGCACCTCGGGTACCCTGGGGCTGGGGCTGCCCGGCGTGCGGCGCATGATGTCTGAACTCACCATCAGCACCCCGCCGGAAGGAGGTACCCTGGTGCAGGCCCGCAAGTGGCTGGGTGCGGCCCCCGTGGAGCCAAGGCCGGTTTCTCCCCTCTCATGCACTGGGCAGCTGCACGCCGGCCTTGGCCTGGCATGGGCCAGCGAGAACCGTCCCTGCTACCCGGAGCGGCTCTCCGGCGATCTGGCGTTCATCCGGCCGGGGCCCGAGGGGGTGTCGCTGGTCCTGATCGACGTGAGCGGTCACGGCGCCTCTGCCAACCAGCTGGTACAGATATTGGAAGCGACGTTGCAGCAGACCCGTGAACAGGAACCCGCCCATCTGCTGCAACTGCTGCACCAGCGCTGCATCGGCACCCGGGGCGCCGCCGCCGGCGTGGCGCTGATCAACGGCGAGCGGGGTGAGCTGAGCTATGCCGGCATCGGCAATACTCGCATCTGTCTGCGCGGTCACGACCCCTGGCGCGGCATCTCCCGCGACGGGGTGCTGGGAGAACGCTTCCCCACCCCCCTGCTGCAGCGCCAGCCCCTCGTCGCCGGAGACGTGGTGATGCTCTACTCGGATGGCATCAGCGAATCCCTCAACCTGCGCGACGGCGCACTGGATCTTGCCGCCGAGCCCGCCACGCTGGCCCACCAGGTCATCGCCCACAGCGGCCGCAGCACCGACGATGCCAGCTGCATCGTGTTGCGCGTGCTGCCGGCAGAGGAGAAGTAGATGCGGCAACTGATCGGTGAAACCCTGTTGTCCGGCCCTGCGGCGGCCCTCACCGCCCGGCGCAAGGTGATCCAGGTGCTCACCTGCCTCGACAAATCGCCGACCTTCGTGGCTCCGCTGGCGGGGGCAACCTCAGAGCTGGTGCGCCAGCTGATGGCGACTTCGGATCCACTGCAACTGCAGCTGTGGCTGGAACCAGAGGCGCAGGAGCTGTGGCTCACCCTCACGGCCGATGTCCCGCTCTCCCCCGCCCCTGCCGACATGCATCCGGGCAGCATCCGGCTGGAGGTGCACGCCGACAATCTCCTCGCCCTGGTCTGCCGGTTGCCGCACTGGCCAGATGCCGGGCGGCAACAACAGATGCAGCAGCAGTTCGCCGAACCGACTCGGGAAGAGCTGTTTGCAGTGATGCAGGCCAAGAACCAGGAGCTGGAGCAGGCCTATGAACTGGCGGAGAGCGCGACCCAGGCCAAAAGCGAATTTCTCGCCAACATGAGCCACGAGATCCGCACCCCCATGAACGCCATCCTCGGCATGTCCCACCTCGCCCTGCAGACCCGGCTCGATCCGCAGCAGCTCGACTATGTCAGCAAGATCCAGCGTGCCGCGCAGCACCTGCTCGGCATCATCAACGACATCCTGGATTTCTCGAAGATCGAGGCGGGCAAGCTGGATCTGGAACGGATCGAGTTCGATCTCGACCACGTGCTGGAAAACCTCGCCACCCTGGTGGGTGAAAAGGCGGAAGCCAAGGGCATAGAGCTGTTGTTCGAGGTCGACCACCAGCTCGACACCCTGCTCTATGGCGATCCCCTGCGTCTCGGCCAGATCCTCATCAACTACGCCAACAACGCGGTCAAGTTCACCGAGCAGGGAGAGATCCTGGTCAAGGTCCGCTGTCTGGAGAAGCTGCCGCAAGAGGTACTGCTGCACTGCTCGGTGCAGGATACCGGGATCGGCATGAGCCAGGAGCAGCAGCAGCGACTGTTCCAGTCCTTCCAGCAGGCGGACAGCTCCACCACCCGCAAGTACGGTGGCACCGGGCTTGGCCTTGCCATTTGCCGCAAGCTGGCGGGCCTGATGGGGGGCGAGGTGGGCGTACAGAGCGAGCCGGGCCAGGGCAGCACCTTCTGGTTTACCGCCAGGCTCGGCCGTGGCAGGCGCAGATCCCGCTATCTGCCGAGCCTGGATCTGCGCGGCCGCCGCATGCTGGTGGCCGACGACAGCGCCAGTGCCCGCACCATACTGGCCGCTCTGCTGCGCGGCATGAGCTTTGTGGTGGACACTGCAGAGTCCGGCCAACAGGCCCTGCAGATGATCGCGGATGCCGAGCAGCAGGGAACCCCCTATGAGGTGGTGCTGCTGGACTGGCGCATGCCGGGACTGGACGGCATCGAGACGGGGCGCCGTCTCATCGCCCGAGGTGCGGGCCGGCGCCCTTACCGGGTCATGGTGACCGGCTACGGACGCGAGGAGATCTTTCGCGAGGCCGATGCTGCTGGTTTTGATCGGGTACTGGTCAAGCCGGTCTGCGCCTCCGTACTGTTCGATACCGTCATCGGCCTGTTCGGGCAACAGGCAGCGACCCTCTCCTTCAAGCATCAGGCGACCCATCACTATCGCTTCGACGGCCTGCAGATCCTGCTGGCGGAAGACAACGAGCTCAATCAACAGGTGGCGCTGGAGCTGCTGCAGGCGGTAGGCGCCAAAGTGAGTGTGGCCAGCAATGGTGCCATCGCACTGGATATGGCGACCAAGGCCCCCTACGACCTGATCCTGATGGACATGCAGATGCCGGTGATGGATGGGCTGGCCGCCACCCGGCAACTGCGCCAGCAAGAGGGAACCGGGCAACACATTCCAATCCTGGCGATGACCGCCAACGTCATGGCCGGTGATCGCGAGCGCTGCCTCGCCGCCGGCATGGACGATCACATCGCCAAGCCCATCGATCCCGACAAGCTCTATGACGCCCTGCAACGCTGGGCAACCTCCTTCAGCCGCGAGGTCGGGGCCAGATTCAAGACGTCGCAACCGCCCCCGGCATCGTCGTTGCTGCCACAGCTGTGCGAGCTCGGGCTCAATGCCGAACGAGCCTTGCAGCGGCTGATGAACAACTGGGGCTGGTATCAGGATCTACTGCTGCGCTTCGCCCAGCAGGGTACGCAACCCATGGCAAGCCTGCTGACCGCTTTGCAGGCAGACGAACGGGAAGAGGCACACCGGCATGCCCATACCCTCAAGGGAATAGCGGCCACCCTGGGCGCCGAATCATTGCAGGAGATCGCGGCCACACTGGAAAACGCCATCACCCGGGGCGACGAAGTTGCCGCTCTGCTGCCACTGGCCGAACAGGGGCTGCAACTGCAAGCACAACTGGCGCAGGGGCTGCTGCAGTTGCTGCCAGACGAAGTACCCGACCAGCCAGAACAGGAGAAGATCGATACCGCTCCCCTGCTGAACCGGCTCACCGGGCTGCTGCTGGAGGATGATGCCGAAGCCTTCACCCTGTTTCAGCGCCATCAGGCCCGGCTCGCCCCCCTGCTGGGGGAGAGGGCGCCAGCCATCGGTGAGGCCATGAGCCGTTTTCGTTTCGACGATGCACTGGCTCATCTGCAACAAGTCCGGGCCCTCAGACCCGATCTGTTCAACCAAGAGTGAGGGCACCATCATGCTCAACTTGCTGGATCCAGATACCAAACCCACCCTGCTGGTGGTCGACGACACGCCGGAGAACCTCTCCCTGCTTAGCGCCCTGCTCAGCCCCCATTATCGGGTCAAGATAGCCATCAGCGGCCAGCGGGCGCTGGAGATCCTCTCGACCGGCCCCCGGGTGGACTTGATCCTGCTCGACGTGGTGATGCCCCAGATGGATGGCTACCAGGTGATGCAGGCACTGCAAGAGATGCCGCAGGCGCGGGAGATCCCGGTGATCTTCCTGACCGCCCAGGTGGAGGAGAGCGCGGAGGCACACGGCCTGGCACTCGGGGCCGTCGACTACATCCACAAGCCGATCTCCCCCGCCATCGTGCTGGCCAGGGTCAGAAACCACCTGGAGCTGAAAACAGCGCGGGATCTGCTGCACGATCAGAACGCCTATCTGGAGCAGGAGGTGGAGCGGCGCACCCGGGAGAACGAGCTGATCCAGAACATCACCATCCACTCCCTCGCCTCGCTGGCCGAAACCCGCGACAACGAGACCGGCAACCACATATTGCGAACCCAGCACTATGTGCGGCTGCTGGCGGAGACCCTCTGCGATCACCCCCGCTTTCATGCCGAACTGACCCCCAAGACCATAGACCTGCTGTTCAAGTCGGCCCCCCTGCACGACATCGGCAAGGTCGGCGTACCGGACCGCATCCTGCTCAAACCCGGCAAGCTGGATGAAGAGGAGTTTGCCCAGATGAAACACCACTCCATCCTCGGCAAGGAGGCCATCGTCCACGCCGAGGAGGCGCTCGGGGTGGAGGTGGAGTTCCTGCGGCTGGCCAAGGAGATCGCCTGCTACCACCACGAGAAGTGGGACGGCACCGGTTATCCCTACGGCCTGATCGGCGACGAGATCCCCCTCTCGGCCCGGCTGATGGCGCTGGCCGACGTGTACGACGCCCTCATCAGCAAGCGCTGCTACAAGGCCGCCATGTCCCACCAGGAGGTGGTGCCCATCATACTGGCGGGGCGGGGCAACCACTTCGACCCCGACATCACGGACGCCTTTGCCTCCATCCACCAGCAGTTCCACGAGATCGCCCTGCGCTACAACGACGACAAGGGCGAGCGGGAGGCCAATCGCGACTAGGTGGTGGCGGGCAGCAGATCGGTGAAGACGA
The DNA here is from genome assembly GCF_000820305.1 of Aeromonas dhakensis. GTDB lineage: Bacteria > Pseudomonadota > Gammaproteobacteria > Enterobacterales > Aeromonadaceae > Aeromonas > Aeromonas dhakensis. The sequence continues at coordinate 6,254 of NZ_CDBH01000052.1, read as the reverse complement.
AACCGTCCCGCTCCACCGTCTCGCCGGTCCGGATGGCCAGCGGGTGGCGGAACATGGGGCCATCCCAGGCCAGGGTATGAAACTCGCCGTTCTCGCCGCACGGGTCCACCCCGTCGGGCAGCGCCGCCAGCAAGGCCGCATCAAACTCATGCCCGCCAAGGGTGGCAGGCAGCTTGCGTGGATCCAGAGTGCTGATCCTGGCCCTGAGCCCTGCCGCCATCATCTGATGTGCCAGCTCGTCTGTCTTGTTGCCCCACAGCGGAAACAGCGGCGTGATCCCCGTCCCCGCCAGCTGCCGCTCCCGATAGGCGCGCACGTCCTCAAGAAAGAGATCGCCAAACGCCATGTGGCGGATCCCCTGTGCCACCATGTCGGCGATGAAGTCGGTCATGATGCGGGCGTAATCTTCGTTGCTGCAGGGCCAGGGCAGGTCGATGGTGGTCAGCGGCAATCCCACGCATTCGGCCTGCGCCAGCAGCAACTGCTTGCGCACCCCGTGCATGGCCACCCGCTCGAATGCCTGGTTGAGGGTGGTGAACAGGCCCACCACCTCGATGGCAGGATCCTGCCGCAGTGTGTGCAGCGCCCAGGCGCTGTCCTTGCCGCTGCTCCAGGAGAGCAGCACCTTGGTCTTCGTCATGATATCTCCAGCAATCCGGTGGCCGGGCACTGGTGGCCAGCCGGCGCACCTTGGTTGTCATTCGCCCCGGGCGCGGTGCCCGTCCTCGCCTTGCTGCACCAAAAAGCTGCAAGACAGTGTTGCGAATTGTGCGATTTACAGGTCGGGATGCAAAAGCATACCCTCGGTAGTGAGCGTGTCCCCTGCAAGGATGGGGAACAATAACTAAAAAGACGATGGGAAACATAAGGATATGACGACAGTCACGCAAGCTTACGACCACAGCCGTCCCCTCAACCGACAGGACTACAAGACTCTGAGCCTGGCGGCGCTGGGCGGTGCCCTCGAATTTTACGACTTCATCATCTTCGTCTTCTTCGCCGTGGTGATCGGCGAGCTCTTCTTCCCCGCCGACATTCCCGAGTGGTTGCGACAGTTCCAGACCTTCGGCATCTTCGCCGCCGGCTATCTGGCTCGTCCGCTGGGCGGCATCATCATGGCTCACTTTGGCGATCTCATCGGCCGCAAGCGGATGTTCACCCTGAGCATCATCATGATGGCGCTGCCCACCCTGCTGATCGGCCTGCTGCCCACCTACGCCGTGCTCGGCATCGCCGCCCCCCTGCTGTTGCTGCTGCTGCGGATCCTGCAAGGGGCCGCCATCGGGGGTGAAGTGCCCGGCGCCTGGGTGTTCGTCGCGGAGCACGTACCCGCCCGCCGGATCGGGGTCGCCTGCGGCACCCTCACCGCGGGATTGACGGCCGGCATCCTGCTCGGCTCCCTGGTGGCCACCGCCATCAACCGCGGCATGAGCCCGAGCGAGGTGAGCGACTGGGGCTGGCGTCTGGCCTTCGTGCTTGGCGGGGTGTTCGGCATCGTCGCCATGTACCTGCGCCGCTGGCTGCACGAGACCCCGGTCTTTGCCGAGATGCAGGCCAACAAGGCGCTGGCGGAAGAGCTGCCGCTCAAGACGGTGCTGCGCAGCCACAAGGGCAGCGTCGTGATTTCCATGCTGCTCACCTGGCTGCTCTCCGCCGGCATAGTGGTGGTGATCCTGATGACCCCCACCTACCTGCAGAAGGTGCACGGCATCAGCCCGGCCGATGCACTGACCGCCAACTCGCTGGCCATTCTGGCGCTCACCTTCGGCTGCATCGTCTATGGCCGGCTCATCGATGCCCTCGGCAGCGGCCCCACCTTCATGCTGGGTTCATTGCTGCTGGCCGGCGCCAGCTACGCCTTCTATCACGGGCTGGCGAGTGACACCAGCCAGCTGGTGCCGCTCTATGTCCTGGCCGGTTTTGCGGTAGGGATCGTCGGCGCCGTGCCCTATGTCATGGTCAACGCCTTCCCGGCGGTGGTGCGCTTCTCCGGGCTGTCGTTCTCCTACAACGTGGCCTACGCCATCTTCGGCGGCCTCACCCCCATGCTGGTGACCCTGTGGATGAAGAGCGACATGCTGGCCCCCTCCCACTACGTGGTAAGCCTGTCGGTGCTGGGCTTTGCCATCGGCCTGTGGCTCTGGCTGCAACAGCGCAGTCAGCGCCAGAGCGCGCCGCAGGCCGCCTGAACCCTCCCGAGCCCCGCCCAGTGCGGGGCTTTTTTCATACCGCCTGTGTTCAGGTCGGCCGACTTAAGATAGCCTCCCTCTCGGGCCCCTCGACGGCCCGGGACTACTCCGCCCCCCAGTCATTCGAGGTTCATGATGTTCTTTCAGGTCGTATTTCTCGCCTTGCTGGCGCTGCTGCCCATGGTCAACCCACCCACCACGGCCACCCTGCTGCTGGGGCTGAGCAAGGGGATGTCGCGCGAACACGTGCGCCGCCAGATCAACCTGGCCGCCATCTATCTGTTCTGCACCCTCTGCGTCAGCTTCTTCATCGGCTCCTCCATCCTGGATCTGTTCGGGATCTCCATTCCTGGCCTGCGCCTGGCCGGCGGTCTCATCATCGCCTTCATCGGCTTTCGCATGCTGTTCCCGGCTCCCAGCCAGGCGGACGGGGTCGACATCAACCAGAGCATCGCCTTCGTGCCGCTCACCATGCCCAGCATGTGCGGGCCGGGTACCATGGCGCTGGTGATCAGCGGCGCCGCCCAGATCGCCGAGCTGCCGGACGAATACAACCGCTTCACCATCTATGCCGCCATGGTCACAGCCTTCGCCCTGATGAGCCTGCTCAGCTGGGGCGTGCTCAAGCTGGCGGATCCGGTCTGCAAGATCCTGGGCGCCACCGGCATCGACGCCATGACCCGGATAATGGGCTTCTTGCTGGTCTGCATGGGTATGCAGTTCTGCATCAACGGCATCAAGGAGGTGGCCCAGGATCCGGTGTTCCACAGTGCGCCGGAGGTACAAATGGCACCCACGTTGCCACACGTATCCGGCACCCTTGATCAACTGCAGGATCCGCGCCAGCCCTGACTGAAAACGGTGTCATAAATGCGCAAAAATCGGCGCTGATCTTGCGCCTGATCATGTTGCTGACACACAAATGAGTTAGTTTGTTTTTTATACAGATTCGATTCAGAGTGTGCTTGGTAGGTTTGTGGATGGACACCCACTCACTTCAGGGGATGTGCAAATGGAAAAGATGCTGACCGAGATTGGAAGCTACAGCCTGTTTCATGAATATCTGAACGTGGTCGGTGCCGCCAGCCCCGCTCTGACCCGGATCAAGAGCCGGTGGGAGTACAAACAGAGCGATCGTCTGGTTGCCCAGATCAGGGTCGACCAACAAGGCAACGCGCGCTTCTTCATCGACGCCCGCGCCATTTCAGTCAACTGACCGAGCTTCGCATCTGCAGCCCCGGCCCTTGCCGGGGCTTTTTGTTTCCCATGATCCCGGATAGCAAAACCCCGGCACCTGGCCGGGGTTTTGCTATCTCGGGAGTACCGCTCACTGCCCTTACTGGGTGCCGCCCACGGTGAGCTGATCCAGCTTGAGGGTGGGCTGGCCGACACCGACCGGCACGCTCTGTCCCTCCTTGCCGCAGACCCCGACCCCGCGATCCAGCGCGAGATCCTTGCCCACCATGGAAACCTGGCTCATCGCCTCGGGGCCGTTGCCGATCAGGGTCGCCCCCTTGATGGGCGCGGTGATCTTGCCATCCTCGATGAGGTAGGCCTCGGAGGCGGAGAAGACAAACTTGCCAGAGGTGATGTCCACCTGACCGCCGCCGAAGTTGGGGGCATAGATCCCCTTCTTCACCGAGGCGATGATCTCGGCCGGGTCGTACTGACCCGCCAGCATGTAGGTGTTGGTCATGCGCGGCATCGGCAGGGCGGCGTAGGATTCGCGGCGGCCGTTGCCGGTGAGCGGCACGCCCATCAGACGGGCGTTCTGCTTGTCCTGCAGATAGCCCTTGAGAATGCCGTTCTCGATCAGCACGTTGTAGCCGCCCGGTGTCCCCTCGTCGTCGATGGAGACGGAGCCGCGCCGACCCGGCAGGGTGCCGTCATCGACGATGGTGCAGTGCTTGGAGGCCACCTGCTCACCGATGCGACCGGCAAAGGCAGAGGAGCCCTTGCGGTTGAAGTCCCCCTCCAGACCGTGACCCACCGCCTCGTGCAGCAGCACGCCGGGCCAGCCGGCACCAAGCACCACCGGCATGGTGCCGGCCGGTGCATCGATGGCGTCGAGGTTGACCAGCGCCTGGCGCACCGCTTCGCGCACATAGCCAAATGCCCGGCTCTCCAGCCCGTCCAGCTCGAGGAAGTAGTCGTAGCCGAAGCGGCCACCGCCACCGGCACTGCCGCGTTCGCGACGATCGCCCTTTTCGGCGATGACGGTCACCGAGAGGCGCACCAGCGGACGCACATCGGCGGCCAGGGTGCCGTCGGTGGCGGCCACCAGCACCTCTTCATAGACGCCACTGATGGAGGCCATCACCTGATTGATGGCGGGATCCAGGCTTCTGGCGAACTTGTCCATCTGCTCCAGCAGGGCGATCTTCTGCTGCTTGTCGAGGGTCTGCAGCGGATCCAGCGCCGGGTAGAGCAGGTTTGCCGAGGTTCTGGCCCACGCCTTCACCTTGCCCTGCGCACCGGCAGCCGCGATGCCACGGGCGGCAGTCACCGACTGTTGCAGTGCCAGCAGGCTCAGCTCGTCCGAGTAGGCGAAACCGGTCTTCTCGCCGCTGACGGCGCGTACCCCCACCCCCTGATCGATGTTGTAGCTGCCATCCTTGACGATGCCGTCCTCCAGCATCCAGGACTCGTGCCAGCTGCGCTGGAAATAGAGGTCGCCGAACTCCACCTGATGGCTCATCAGGCTGCCGAGCAGCTGCTGCAGGCGCCCTTCGTCGAGATCGTTCGGGGCCAACAGGGAGGCACTAACCTGGCTCAATAGACTCAATCTTTCTCTCCACTCTCGATGCGAGATGTCGTAACGGTTAAATCCCCGACCCTGGGTTCGCTTGGCGAAACGTCAGTGGACGTCCAACCCACCATCGGGTTTGCAAGCGTCCGACTCCCCCACCACAGGGCGAATCGAACCTGCACATGTTCATAGCAGACGGGCATGACCCAGCACCGGCATGGTGCGTTGCAGTTCGTCGACAAGACCAGTATCCAGCGGCGCCAGCACGGTGCCGCGCCCGCTGGCCAGGCTGGCCAGCACCCTGCCCCAGGGGTCGATCACCATGCTGTGGCCCCAGGTCTGGCGCCCCGTCTCGTGGGTGCCGCCCTGATTGGCGGCCACCACGTAGCACTGGTTCTCGATGGCGCGGGCCCGCAGCAGGGGTTCCCAGTGCGCCTCGCCGGTCACGGCGGTGAAGGCGGCAGGCACCAGCAGCACGCGGGCGCCGGCGCGGGCCAGCCGGCGGTACAGCTCGGGAAAGCGCAGATCATAACAGATAGAGAGGCCGAGGGGACCAAACGGGGAGTCCACCAGCACAGGCTCCTCGCCGGGGGTGAAGGTCTCCGACTCCCGATAGCGGCCGTGATTGTCCGCCACGTCCACGTCGAACAGGTGGATCTTGTGGTAATGGCCCTTGCGCTCGCCGCTGGGGTCAAACACCAGGGTACTGGTGTGGATATGGTCGGAACCGGCGATGCTGGTGGGCATGGCCCCGGCCACCAGCCAGATACCGTAGTCACGGGCCCATTCGGCCAGTTGCTGCTGGATCGGCGCTGCTCCGCCCAGAGTAGGACCTATGGTCTCGGCCCCGTCCAGATAACCCTGCCGCTCGCCAAACAGGGCGAAGTTCTCCGGCAACAGCACCAGCAGCGGCCGCTCCTTGGGCAACAGGGCCAGCTCGGCGGCGATCTGCTCCCGGTTATCCTGCCAGTTGCGGCCCGATACCAGCTGTATTGCGGCTAACCACATGACGTGCTCCTTGTCGTTGTTGCTAGTGTCAGATGCTGACCGCATCGCCAGCCTGCAGGGTGTAATCCAGCACTATGATGCGCTCCAGCACCGGGCGGAAGATGGCCTTGAGGGCATCGTGATCCGGGTGGGGCAGATAGCGCTGGCGGGCCGCTTCGTCGGCAAAGGTCATCAGCACGCTGTGGGTGAAGCCCTCAGCCCGCCCCTCCGGGCTGTCGTCCCGCCCCCACTCCACCGCCAGCACGCCGCTGACCTGATGGGGAATGGCGAGAAAGGCGGCGCGCACCGCGTCTGTCTGCTCGGGCAGG
>NZ_CDBH01000051.1 GCF_000820305.1 Aeromonas dhakensis | reverse complement strand
CTGGTGCGCACCATGAAGGTGCCCAGGATCACGATCCAGACCAGCGGGGGAAAGGGTGGCAGGCGCATGGGAACTCCTTGTCGCGCAATGGTGGCTGATCCGCAGGGAAATCATTCAGTGGTATCAAAAGAAACCCACTTGCACAATCCCCTTCTGAAAAAATCCACCCGGAGGGCTGTCCGGGGCCGAGCGGCGGGTGGCCTTGTGATCAGGAACGAGTCGGGGTCGCCGCCAGCCATCCCTGCCCTCTCCCCAGCCTGCACCCCAACCGCCAGAAAGAGCGAGGCCCCACACTGCGGGGCCTCGTGGTGTGCAAGCCGGCGCTACTCGATGGGGATGCGGTGGGGCGCCGGAGTCATCGCCTGCTTGGGCAGTTGCAGGGTGAGGATGCCGTTGTCGAAGCGGGCGACCACCTGCTCCGGCGTCACCTCCACCGGCAGTTCGACGGTGCGCGATACGCTGCCGAAATAGCGCTCGCTGCGCAGGGTGCGCTCATCCTGGCTCTGGCTGTCGTGCTGGCGGATCTCCGCCTTCAGGGTCACCAGCTTGCCGTGCACATCCACGTGGATGTCCTCCTTCGCCACCCCGGGCAGCTCCGCCTGCAGCAGATAGCCGCCGTCGCTCTCCTTGAGGTCCAGCTTGATCTGGCTCGGCAGCGGATCCCCGTGCAGGGGCCGGATGTAGAAACCGGAGGCCATGTCGTGAAACAGGTCATCAAACAGACTGGTACGGCCTGGTAGCAAACTCATTTGATTCCTCCTTGTGGTCACTGGATGGTCGAAGGCAGGCCCGCGGCCCGCCTCTTTTCAGTCTAAAAACCGGCGTGGGCGCCGCCAGTGCAATCCAGCGCCCGCTTGACCGGGATCAAGGGCAGCGGCGGTTTTTTTCAGGCCCGGCGCCCCCTTGCCAGAGGAAAAACGGCGGCGGCATGGATGTTCAATTGCCTGTCTGCGCGCTTTGGTGGCACACTTCTGTTATCCGCCCGTAGCGCCCTGACCAGACAGATGCAGACACCGGAATCCGAGCCAGAGAAAAAAGCCCCACCCAAACCGAAGCGCATCCTGCTGGTCAACGAACAGCGCTCCTTTCAGGTGATGATGAAGGCGATGCTGATCAACATCGGCATCAGTCGCATCACCTATGTCAACTCGGCCGAAGAGGCCAGACGGCGCTGCCAGAAAGAGTCCTTCGACATCTACCTCATCGATTACGAGCTGGGGGTTGGCGAGAACGGTCGTCAGCTGCTGGAGAGCCTGCGGGATCAGAAGCTCATCCCGCCCCAGAGCGTGGTGATCATGGTGAGCGGCGACAGCTCCCGCGCCATGGTGCTGAGCGCGCTGGAGGCCGAGCCCGACGAATACCTGATGAAGCCCTTCTCCCAGGAGCAGTTCTCGTTTCGCCTCAAACGTGCCCTCGCCCGTCGCCAGGCGCTGGAGAGCGTGTTCAGCGCCCTCGCCGAGGAGAACCTGACCACCCTGCTCGCCGCCTGCGCCGAGCGGGCCGATGCGGTGCCGCGCTTTGCCAACTTCTGCCGCTGTCTGCAGGCCGATACCCAGCTCAAGCTGGGCCAGGCCAAGGAGGCCCGCAGCCTGATGCGCCAGCTGCTGGCCGGCCAGGAGAACAGCTGGGCCCGGCTCACTCTGGGCAAGGCGTGCCACACCCTGGGTCTGCACGAGGAGGCGGTGAGCCACCTGCAGGCGACCCTCAAGAACACCCCGCTGATGGTGGAGGCCCACCTCTGGCTGGCGGAATCCCTGCTGGCGCTCGGCAATGACGAGCAGGCCCAGCAGGAGCTCAAGCGGGCGGTGGATATCTCGCCCCAGTCGGTACAGCTCTCCCGCCGGCTGGCGGAGGTGTGCCTGCTGCGCCACGACTACGCCCAGGCCAAGGACGTGCTGCTCTCTCTCATCGACCTGTCGCGCAACTCGATCCACCGCACCCCCCACTATCTGGGGGCCTATATCCAGGCGCTGACCCTCTACGCCCTCAACAGCAACGACATCTACCACATCGCCAACCTGCAAAAGCAGGTCAACTCGGCTCTGTCGCGCATTCGCGATTCGTTGATGATGGCGGAATTCAACTACCCGGTGTTCGAGCAGATCTGCCAGGCCCGGGTGCAGATCGCCCTGGGGGAGCTGCTCAAGGGCAAGAAGATGCTCTACCGCGCCAACCAGAACTGGCTCGATCAGCCGGCCACCATGCCCCCCAGCCTGCTGGGCGAGACCATACTCGCCCTCTATCAGCTCGGTGAGTTCGAATATGCCGAGAGCCTGCAGGCACTGCTGGCCGAAGACGAGGATCGGCTGCTCACCACCTGCATCCAGGCCACCCGCGACGACAAGACGGTGCTCGAGCGCCGCCAGCGCTACCAGCAGCTCAACGAGCTGGGCATCAAGGCCTATCAGTCCGGCGAGCTGGAACAGGCGCTCGGCCACTTTCGCGAGGCGCTGCGCCGGGCACCCGCCAATACCGGTGCCGCCCTCAACAAGATCCAGGTGCTGCTGCAGCTGATGCAGAAGAATCGCAAGAGCCCGGAGTTTGGCGCCGAGTGCAAGGAGACCCTGGAGGTGCTGGACGGCATCCCCCTCAACCCGGCCCAGCAGGACCGTTTTCGCAAGCTGCGTCAGGAGTTTACCCAGCTCAGCTGACCCCGCTCGCCGGCCGCTCGCCTATGCTGATACTGACTCGGCAAGGGGAGGAGACGGGCGATGGCCATGTGTCGATATCTGGTGGCGGATGGCCGCCACTGCAGCGAAGAGGCGGGGGAGCATGATCTGTGCCGCTGGCACGATCCCCATGGCCAGCATCAGGATCCCCACACCGCCCGCGAGCTGGAGCACTACATCCACCAGGGCGGCCTGTGCCACGGCCTGCAACTGGCCCGCGCCAACCTGGCCGGGCTCAATCTGGTGAAGAAGGGCGCGCCGCACGGCTTTCTGCTGGAGCAGTGCAACCTCTACCGTGCCAATCTGCAGGGGGCTCACCTCTACGGCCTGCGCATGAAGGGGGGCAGCCTGATGAAGGCCGATCTGAGCGACGCCAACCTGCACTGCGCCACCCTCGACGACGTCAACCTGCTCGGCATCCGCTGGCACAACACCCGCCTCGACAACCTGGATACCGGCAAACGGCTGATGCAGGACAGAAAGGGGCGCCGCGAGCGGGACCCGGCGCAGGCCCGGATCTGGTTCAAGGAGGCCGAGGAGACCTACCGGGATCTGCGCAAGGCCTCGGAAGCCCAGGGCATCTTCACCATGTCCGGCCGCTACATCCAGCAGGAGCTGACCATGCGCCGGCTGCAGCTGCCATTCTGGTCCGGCCGCCGTTTCACCTCCTGGATAGTCGATCTCTTCTGCGGCTACGGCGAGGCCCCCATGCGGGTGGTGCTCTTCTCCCTGCTGCTCATCTTCATCTGCAGCCTCTTCTACTTCTTCTTTGGCCTGAGCTTCAACGGCAACCACCTCGTCTATCGGCCCGGCGCCCCTTTCGAGCAGAACGCCATCTTCCTGCTGGAGTGCCTCTACTACAGCGTGGTGACCTTCACCACGCTAGGGTACGGGGATTTCACCCCGGTGGGGCTATCGCGGATCTTCGCCGCCTTCGAGGCCTTCACCGGCAGCTTTACCCTGGCGCTGTTTGTGGTGGTGTTTGTCAAGAAGATGACCCGCTGACAACCTCTCACGACGGCTCGTGAACAGGTTACCGAGCAGCTGCGCCAGTCACAGCCCCCGAACTTGCATCCACGGCGGATTCCTAGTCCAATAGCCACTTATAAAAATGACATGAGCATCCCGGACATGAAGATCATCTCTTTCAATATCAATGGCCTGCGAGCCCGTCTGCACCAGCTGCAAGCCATCATCGACAAGCATCAGCCGGATGTGATCGGCCTGCAGGAGATCAAGGTACACGACGAAGCCTTCCCGCTGGCCGACGTGGAGGCCATGGGCTATCACGTCGAGTTCCATGGCCAGAAGGCCCACTACGGGGTCGCCATCATGAGCAAGCAGAAGCCGGTCAAGGTGGAAAAAGGCTTCCCCACCGACGATGAAGAGGCCCAGCGCCGCATGATCATGGCCACCTTCGAGCGCGAAGACGGCTCCCTCATCAAGGTGATGAACGGCTACTTCCCGCAGGGGGAGAGCCAGGATCACGAGACCAAGTTCCCGGCCAAGCAGAAGTTCTACGAGGATCTGCAGCACTACCTCGAGACCAATCACACCCCGGGCGATCAACTGGTGCTGATCGGGGATATGAATATCTCCCCCACCGATCTCGACATCGGCATCGGCGAGGCGAACCGCAAGCGCTGGCTGCGGGATGGCAAGTGCTCCTTCCTGCCCATCGAGCGGGAATGGATGGAGCGGCTGAAAGGGTTCGGCCTGACCGACACCTTCCGCGCCGCCAACCCCACCGAGTGCGAGCGTTTCTCCTGGTTCGACTATCGCTCCAAGGGCTTTGACGAGAACCGCGGCCTGCGCATCGACCTCATCATGGCTTCCGACGCTCTCAAGGACAAGGTGACCGAGACCGGCATCGACTACGAGCTGCGCGGCATCGAGAAGCCCTCCGACCACGCCCCCATCTGGGCCTGCTTCGCCTGACAATGACAACTGAGGGGGCATTTGACGCCCCCTCTGTGACCAAGCCCCCACTTCCCCCGTTTTTTCCTTCTTATAATTTCTCCCTGAGCCCTCGCATCCGGGCAACGCCACGCCGAAAGAGGCCTGCGGGCTGACACAGACTGTCGCTGGCCCCTCGCCCCCATGCCGCCAGATGCAAACAACTTTCACTGCCGAGCAGCTTGGGTTCAATATTCGTGCTTTATCATTAAAAAACTGTCAGTAATCCAATAAGTTAAATTTGTAACCATGCAGTTAACCATGTTCATGAAGAGAAAGGGTGGGCGCGGCAATCGTGCACCATCCCACAGGAGTGTGATGATGAAGGTGCAATCCGTCAGGGAAGAGATGTTCAAGCGCGGCTGTATCGCCCTGGCACTGGCCAGCGCACTGACCGCCTGTGGTGATGAACCCGCCGCCGGTGCCCAGGCACTGCCAGCGGTGCCCGTGGTGGTGGCCGAGGTCAAACTGACCGACGTGCCGCTGACCACCGAGATGGTGGGCGAGACCGCCGGCTTTCGCGAAATTGACGTGCGCTCCCGGGTGAGCGGCATCCTGCTCAAACGCACCTACATCGAAGGGCAGCCGGTCACCGCCGGTCAGGCGCTGTTCCTGATCGACCCCGAGCCTTACAAGGTGGCGCTGGAGCAGGCCAAGGGCACCCTGGCCCAGGAGCAGGCGCGCCTCAACAAGGCCCGCGCCGACCGCGATCGCATCATCCCGCTGTTCAAGCGCCAGGTGGTGAGTCGCAAGGACTATGACGACACCATCGCCAACTACGAAGCCGCCGTCGCCAGCCACCAGGCCGCCCAGGCCAAGGTGAAAGAGGCCGAGCTCAACCTCAGCTACACCCAGGTCACCGCCCCCATCAGCGGCATGGCGAGCAAGAGCTCCCAGTCCGAGGGGAGCCTCATCTCCACCAGCGGCGAGAATGGCCTGCTCACCACCATCACCCAGTTCGACCCGCTCTACGTCAACTTCTCCTACTCGGAGCAGGATCGCCTCAACTTCGATAATGCGGTGAAGCAAGGGTTGATTGAAGCCAAGGACGCCACCAACTGGCGTACCCACATCCGGCTGGCGGACGGCTCCGTCTATCCCCAGGCGGGCAAGCTCAACTTCTCCGACAGCCGGGTCGACCCGGCCACCGGCACCATTCGCGCCCGCGCCATCTTCGACAACAAGAACGGGGTTCTGCTGCCCGGCCAGTTCGTGCGCATGACCATCGATCTGGGCACCCGCAAGAACGCCATCGTGGTGCCGCCCCGCGCCATCGTCCAGTCTCAGGCCGACCGCATGGTGATGGTGGTGGATGCCGACAACAAGGTGGTGCCCCGTCCGGTCAAGCTGGGGTCGGTGGTCGACAGCGGCGTATTGATCGACAAAGGCCTGCAGGCCGGCGATCGCTACATCGTCGAGGGGCTGATGAAGGCTCGTCCCGGCGCCGTGGTCAAACCGGTTTCCGCCGAGGAGATGAAGGCGATCAACGCCAAGATCACCCAGGGTGCCGCTGGCAAATAAGGAGCCCCCATGTTTTCCAAGTTCTTTATCGAACGCCCCATCTTCGCCAGCGTGATTTCGATCATCATAGTGCTGGGCGGGATGGCGGCAATGCGCGCGCTCCCGGTGGAGCAGTATCCCCAGATCACCCCCGCCGTGGTCTCGGTGACCGCCTTCTACCCGGGTGCTACCCCGGAGGTGATCTCCCAAACCGTGGCCGCCCCCATTGAACAGCAGGTCAACGGGGTCGAGAACATGATCTACATGCAATCCGGCTCCGCCTCCAACGGCCAGATGAACCTCAACGTCTACTTCGACATCGGGGTCGATCCCGATCAGGCGACCATCGACGTCAACAACCGGGTCTCGGCCGCCATGGCCCAGTTGCCGGAAGAGGTGAAGAAGCAGGGGGTGACGGTGCGCAAGAAGTCCACCTCCATCCTGCAGGTGATCACCCTGCAGTCCCCCAGCGGCTCGTTTGATACCACCTATCTGTCGAACTACGCCCTGCTCAACATCATCGACGAGCTCAAGCGTATTCCCGGCGTGGGGGACACCTCCCTGTTCGGCGGTACCGACTACGCCATGCGGATCTGGCTGCGCCCGGACCGGCTGGCCCAGCTGCAGCTCACCCCGAGCGACGTGATCGGCGCCATCCGCGAGCAGAACACCCAGTTCGCGGCGGGCAAGATCGGCTCCCAGCCCACCAGCACCCCCACCGACTTCACCTACACGGTGCAGACCAAGGGGCGCCTCGATGACGTGAAGGAGTTCCAGAACATCATCATCCGCGCCATGCCGGACGGCTCCAAGATCCGGGTCAAAGATGTGGCCCGGGTCGAGCTCGGCGGCAAGGACTACGACGTGCTGGCCCGCGCCAACGGCAAGCCGGCCATCGGTATCGCCACCTACCTGCAACCGGGTGCCAACGCGGTGGCGGTGGCCGATCAGGTGCGCGAAACCATGGATCGCCTGCAGGGCCGTTTCCCGCAGGACGTGGAGTACCAGATCCCCTACGACACCACAGAGTTCGTGAAGATCTCCATCGAGGAGGTGGTCAAGACCCTGCTCGAGGCGATCGTGCTGGTGTTTGTGGTGGTCTACCTGTTCCTGCAGAACTTCCGCGCCACCCTGATCCCCTGTATCGCAGTGCCGGTGTCGCTCATCGGTACCTTCGCCGGCATGCTGATGCTGGGCTTCTCCATCAACCTGCTGACCCTGTTCGGCATGGTGCTCGCCATCGGTATCGTGGTGGATGACGCCATCGTGGTGCTGGAGAACGTCGAGCGGATCATGAGCGAGAAGAAGTGCTCCGCCAAGGAGGCCGCCATCCTCGCCATGCAGGAGGTCTCCGGCCCCGTGGTCGCCATCGTGCTGGTGCTCTGCGCCGTGTTCCTGCCGGTCGCCTTCATGGGTGGCATGACCGGGGTGATGTACAAGCAGTTCGCCATCACCATCGCCGTGTCGGTGGCCATCTCCGGCCTGGTGGCACTGACCCTGTCGCCGGCCCTGTGCGCCATCCTGTTGAAAGAAGGCCACCACCAGCCGGCCCGCTTCTTCGTCTGGTTCAACAATGCCTTTGACCAGCTGACCCGCCGCTATGTGCGCGGGGTGGCCTTCCTCAACCGCCGGGTCGGCGTGGCCTTTGGCATCATCGCCATCATCCTCGCCAGCAGCTATGTGCTGTTCCACAAGGTGCCGGGCGCCCTGGTGCCGGACGAGGATCAGGGTTATCTCATCGGCTCCGTGATGCTGCCCGATGCCGCCGCCCTGACCCGTACCCAGGCGGTTGCCAATGATTTTGACAAAATGGCCATGGCCAACCCCAGCGTGAAGGACGTGGTCACCTTCTCGGGCTTTGACATCCTGTCCGGCTCCATCATCAGCAACCGAGGCCTCACCTTCATCACCCTGAAAGACTGGAAAGAGCGTCAGGGCGAGGGGCAGGACTCCTTCTCCCTGGCCAAGACCTTCCAGGGGATGAGCCTGATGGGGCTGGCCGATGGCTTCACCGCCACCTTCAACCCGCCTCCCATCCAGGGCATGTCCACCACCGGCGGCCTCGAAGGCTATCTGCAGAACCGCGGCACCGGCGACGTGCACGCTTTCGCGGGCGAGGTGCAACGCCTGATCGATGCCGCCAAGCAGCGCCCGGAGTTCGCCAGCGTGAGCACCACCTTCCGCGCCAACGTGCCCCAGGTCTACCTGGATCTCGACCGCGAGAAGGCCAAGGCGCTGGGGCTGCCCATCAACGCCGTGTTCGACACCATGCAGGCCACCTTCGGCCAGGTCTATGTCAACGACTTCAACCAGTTCGGTCGTACCTACCGGGTCCAGTTGCAGTCCGAGGCGGACTACCGTGCCAAGAAGGATGACATCCGCAACGTCTATGTCCGCTCCAACAGCGGCGAAATGATCCCCCTCACCAGCCTGGTGACGGTGCGCGATGCCACCGGCCCCGAACTGGTGGAGCGTTTCAACATCTTCCCGGCCGCCAAGATCATGGCCCAGCCGGCGCCAGGGGTAAGCTCGGGTCAGGCCATTGCCGCCCTGGAGGAGATCGCCGCCCAGACCCTTGGCAACGACGCCAAGCTGGAGTGGACTGGCGCCGCCTACCAGGAGAAAGCGGCCGCCGGCAGCGCCGCCACGGCGTTTGGCTTTGGCATCGTGATGATCTTCCTCATCCTGGCCGCCCAGTATGAGCGCTGGAGCCTGCCGTTCGCGGTGATCACCGCCGTGCCGTTCGCCCTGTTCGGCGCCCTGCTCGCCACCTGGGCCGTGGGGCTCACCAACAACGTCTACTTCCAGATAGGTCTGGTGACGCTGGTGGGGTTGGCGGCCAAGAACGCCATCCTGATCGTGGAGTTCGCGGTGATGAAGCATGAAGAAGGGATGACCCTCATCGAGTCGGCCCTCGAGGCGGCGCGCCTGCGTTTCCGCCCCATCGTGATGACCTCGCTGGCGTTTATCCTCGGCTGTGTGCCCCTGGTCACCTCCAGCGGCGCCGGTGCGGCGAGCCGCCACGCCCTCGGCTGGCCGGTCATCGGCGGCATGCTGGCGGCGACCTTCATCGCCATCTTCTTCATCCCGCTCTTTTTCCGCCTCATCATGCGGCGCTCGGAAAAACGGGCCTGACCACTCAAGTCACGCTGACCCGGCCCCTCCCTCATGGAGGGGCTTTTTTTATCGTCACCGTTCGCCGGCAAGAGAATACATAGCCGGCTACCTCCCAACGCGACGAGTCAGGCCTCAGAACTGGTGCTGCACCCCTATGCTCAAGAAGTTCAGGTAGCTGTTGTGGTAGGTACCTGACAGCTGGGGGCGACCTCCCCCCTGTTGCTCCACCGCCATGTCGCCCAGCCAGGCCAGGGTATAACTGGCTTCCAGCCTGGTGGCTGGTGTCAGCTGATAGCTGGCCCCCAACCCCCAGCGCCAGCTCTCGCCCAGCGGGAGGGTAACAGTGCGGTGCACGTCGTCCACGGCACTGCTGTCATAGCCGATGCCGCTGCTCAGGCGCAGGGCCGGCGTCACATCAAACTGGGTGCCCAGGCTCAGGTGCCAGGTGTCCTGGTATTGCATATCAAAGGTTCGGCTCTGCTGTCCCGACGCGAGATCCACCTCGCCAAAGCGGGACCACTGCTGCCAATTGGCACTGGCCAGCAGGGCCCATTGCGGGTTGAGCTGGTGATAGCCACTCAGGGTCAGGGTCTGCGGGATCATCATCTTCACCCCCAGCCCGGCCCCATTCAGCCGGCTCAATGGCTGATCGTCCAGCACCCACTTCAATTCGGAGAAGTAGCTCAACCCGATGCGGGAGTCGTGATCCAGCTCGTAGAGCACCCCGAAGGAGGCGCCATATGCCCAGTCGCTGTCGGAAAATGCCTGACTGGTTGCACCGTTCGGCGTCATGTCCAGTGAGGCCTCAAGCGCCCCATGCATGGCGATCAGGCTGCCCCCCACCGACCAGTGGTCATCGACGCGATACGCCAGGCTGGGAGCAAAGGCGATCCCGATCAGCTTGGCGGACTGCACATAGCCACGCCCCTGCCACCCCTCGCCATAATCGATCCCCAGACCGTGGCTGCCGAAGAGTCCGAGGCCGGCGACCCACTGCTCATCGAGGGCGTGGGTCAGATAGAGGCTGCCGAGCGGGGCGCTCTGCAGGGCATTGCCGCCGTTGTTGCCCCCCTGCTCCAGATCCAGCTCGAGGTCGCCATATACAGCGCCGCCATTGACCTGCAACTGGGTGCCTGCCAGCCTGGTCATGCCGGCCGGATTGCTGGCGATGGTCTCCGCCCCCTGGGCGCGGGCGGCCGCCCCTGCGTTGGCCAGGGCACTGTTGGCCGCGCTGGTTTCATACAAGGCAAGGCCGCCGGCCATGACAGAGGGACTCAGCAAGGCTGCAAGCATCAGCGCCAGCCATCGTTGCTGCATATCGTTACTCCCGAACAATGAACTGGATGGAGACTCGCCAGAGAGACGGCTCAACCCCCCGGTTTGATGCCCTGGCAACTTCTGACCGGTACGCATCCTAACGAGAGAAGAAGCTGGCTTCATTAGGGTTGGCTATACGCCATCGTTAAGTGGCGCTTAACGATTCATCAAGCCCCTCTCTGACACGGCCGGAGCCATTGACCTTCTCCTCAAGGCAAGGTTTACAGTGTCCCCAGTCATTGTCAGGATTTTCCCCATGCTCTCATCGAGATTGCCCACAGAACGCATTGCCCGGCTGCTGCTGGGGCTGATGCTCGTCTGCAATCTCACCCTCTGCATCGGCTGGCACGGGCTGGATGCCCTCAACGCCGCCATGGCGCAAGAGCATCAGACCATGAGCAGCAGCGCCATGCAGGGACTCTCCTGCCACGGGGCATCCCAGGATGCCGGGGCACCAGATGCCGCCAGCCAGGAGTGCCAGATGCACGGCGGGCTCACCTCGAGCAGCAGCCCTGGCTTGCCGCTGCTGGCCGCCCTGCTGACCCTGCTCGCCCTGCCGCTGTTGCTGCTGCCCCTCGGGACGGCCGGCAGCGGGCTGGACAACTGGCTGCGGGATCCCTTCCTGCGATCCCGCGGCACCCACCCTCCCTCCTGGCCGCGCCGACACCTGATGCTGTCGGTGCTGCGCCACTAGAAAGCACTTCTCTCGGGGCGGCCCTTGCCCGTTGCCGCCCACCTTGCCTGACCCTGTGTCGCCGGCTGACCCGGCCATGGCACAGGGAGCCGTGCGCACGCTGACCATTCAGCCGCGCCCAGTTTGCCGCCCGGACTCTGGTGATGCCTTGCCTGCACACCCCCTCCGGCGCTCTGACAGAAGAGAAGAAGTATCATGTCATTTGCCCCGATCCCCGGCCCCGTGGCCAAACACGGCCGCCCCGCGCCTCTTGCCCACTGCGCCGACCTGCCCCACCCGTCCCGGACAGGAGGTGTGCGATGAGCCGGACCCTGCTGCTATCCACCCTGCTGCTCGCCCTCGGCGCCGGTGGCGGCTACTGGGCCGCCAAACAGACGGACGGTGGCGCCACCGCCAGGGAGAAGACGCCGCTCTACTGGGTCAACCCCATGGATCCCCGCGACAAACGCGACGGCCCCGCCAAGGACAACATGGGGATGGACTTCATCCCCGTCTATGAAGAGAAGCAGGGCGGCTCCCCCGGCACCGTCACCATCAGCCCCGAGATCCAGCAGAACCTGGGGGTGCGGCTGGCCAAGGTGGAAAAACTGCCCGTCCACCAGCAGATCGAGACGGTCGGCTATGTGGGCTATGACGAGGAGCGCCTCGAAGCCATCAACTCCCGGATGGCGGGCTGGATCCGCAACCTCGCCATCAAGAACGAGGGGCAACAGGTCACCAAAGGCAGCTTTATCTACGATCTCTACGCCCCGGATCTGGTGAACGCCCAGCACGAATACCTGCTGGCCCTCAACACCACCAATCCCCTGCTGCTGCGCGCCGCCGAGGGCAAGCTCAAGTCCCTTCAGGTACCGGCGGATCAGATAGCGGCCCTCAAGCGCACCCGCAAGGTGCAGGAGACGGTGCGCATCTACGCCCCGAGCAGCGGCTATGTCTCCGAGCTCAAGGTGCGGGAAGGCCAGTATGTGGAACCCGCCGCGCCCCTGTTCAACATCAGCACCCTCAAGCAGGTGTGGGTGAGTGCCGAGGTGTTCGAGCGCCAGGCGGCCCAGATCAAGGTCGGCGATCCGGTCACCATGACCCTGGACTATGCCCCCGGCCGCCGCTGGCAGGGCCGGGTGGACTACCTCTACCCGACGCTCGATGCGAGCACCCGTACCCTGCGGGTCCGCCTGCGCTTTGACAATCCGGACGAGTTTTTGAAACCCAACATGTTCGCCAAGGTGAGCATCGGCACCGGCAAGGGGGAACCCCGCCTGGTGGTGCCGAGCGAAGCGGTGATCCGCACCGGCAGCCAGGACAGGCTGGTGCTGGCGCTGGGGGATGGCAACTTCAAGTCGGTGGCCGTCACCCTGGGCCCCCAGTTTGGTGACAAGGTCGCCATCGACGAGGGGGTCGAAGCCGGTGACAGCATAGTCAGCTCGGCCCAGTTCCTGCTCGACTCCGAATCGGCCATCGATTCGGACTTCCAGCGCATGACGGCGGTGCGTCCCATGCAGGTGTGGACCCAGGGCCAGGTGCAGAACATCGATCTCGCCGGGCGCACCCTCGGCATCTCTCACCAGCCCATCCCCGAGTGGCAGTGGCCTGCCATGGAGATGGACTTCGCCGTGGCCGACGGCGTGGACCTCAGCCAACTGAAGCCGGACCAGACCCTGCATCTGCAGGTGGAGCAGGAGGGGGACGAGTACCGCATCATCCAGATCCATGTGGAAGATAAACCGGCCGCGGGCGACCCCATGAAAGAGGCCAAGGGCGAGATGACCAGCATGGAAGGCATGGATCACAGCCAGCACCAGATGGGGAACAAGTCATGATCCCAGCCATGCTTCGCTGCGTTGAGCACAAACCCAACCTGCTGCCAGCCCACCGAATGAGAGGTGTCCAGTCATGATCCCTGCCATTATTCGCTGGTCCGTCGGCAACCGCTTCCTGGTGTTGCTGCTGACTGTCATGCTCACCGCCTGGGGCCTCTGGTCGGTCAAGCAGACCCCGGTGGACGCCCTGCCGGATCTCTCCGACGTCCAGGTGATCATCAAGACCTCCTACCCGGGCCAGGCGCCCCAGGTGGTGGAGGATCAGGTCACCTACCCGCTCACCACCGCCATGCTGGCGGTGCCGGGCGCCACCACGGTGCGCGGCTACTCCTTCTTCGGTGACTCCTTCGTCTATGTGCTGTTTGACGACAGCACGGACCTCTACTGGGCCCGCGCCCGGGTGCTGGAGTACCTGAGTCAGGTTGCCCCCAATCTGCCCGCCGGGGCCCAACCCCAGCTCGGGCCGGACGCCACCGGGGTGGGCTGGGTCTACCAGTACGCCCTGGTGGACAAAACCGGCAAGCACGATCTCAGCGAGCTTACCTCGCTGCAGAACTGGTTCCTGAAATACGAGTTGCAGACGGTGAACGGCGTCTCCGAAGTGGCCACCGTCGGCGGCATGGTGCGCCAGTACCAGGTGCGAGTCGATCCGGACAAGCTGCGCGCCTACGGCATCCCGCTCTCCCTCATCGAGACCGCCATCAAGCAGGGCAACCAGGAGACCGGTGCCTCCGTCATCGAGATGGCGGAGGCGGAGTACATGGTGCGCTCGAATGGCTATTTGAAGAGCGTGGAGGACTTAAAACAGATCCCGCTTGGCACCAATGTGCGCGGTGCGCCCCTGCTGCTGGGTGACGTGGCGGATGTAGTCACCGGTCCCCAGATGCGGCGCGGCATCGCCGAGCTCAACGGCGAAGGGGAAGTGGTGGGCGGCATCATCGTCATGCGTTACGGCGAGAATGCCCAACACACCATAGACGGGGTCAAGGCGCGGCTGGCCGAGCTCAAATCCAGCCTGCCGGAGGGGGTGGAGATCGTCACCGTCTACGATCGCTCCGACCTTATCCAGCGCGCCATCGACAACCTCTCCGGCAAGCTGGTGGAGGAGTTCGCGGTGGTGGTGCTGGTCTGTCTCGCCTTCCTGTTCCACCTGCGCTCGTCGCTGGTGGTGGTCATCACCCTCCCTATCGCCATTCTGACCGCCTTTATCGTGATGCACCTGCAGGGGATCAACGCCAACATCATGTCGCTGGGGGGTATCGCCATCGCCATCGGCGCCATGGTGGATGGCGCCATCGTGATGATAGAGAACGTCCATAAACATATGGAGCGGGAGGCGCTCACCGACAAGAACCGCTGGCGCATCATCACCGAGGCGAGCATCGAGGTCGGGCCGGCGATTTTCTTCTCCCTGCTCATCATCACCATGAGCTTCCTGCCGGTGTTTGCGCTGGAGGCGCAGGAGGGGCGCATGTTCCATCCGCTGGCCTTCACCAAGACCTACGCCATGGCCGCCGCCGCTGCGCTCGCCATCACGCTGGTGCCGGTGATCATGGGCTACTTCATCCGCGGCAAGGTGTTGCCCGAGCAGGCCAACCCCCTCAACCGTGGCCTGAGCCAGGCCTATATCCCGCTGCTCAACGCCGTGCTGGCCCGCCCCAAGACAACGCTCGCCGCCGCCCTGGTGGTTACGCTCGCGGGCTTCTGGCCGCTCCAGCACCTGGGCTCCGAGTTCATACCGCCGCTCGATGAGGGGGACATCATGTACATGCCCACCACCGCGGCCAACATCTCGGTGGGCAAGGCGCGGGAGATTTTGCAGCAGACCGACAAGCTCATCCGCACCGTGCCCGAGGTGCAGAACGTGTTCGGCAAGGCGGGACGCGCCGACTCGGCCACCGACCCGGCGGACCTGGTGATGATGGAGACCAGCATCCAGCTCAAGCCCCGCGACCAGTGGCGTCCCGGCATGACCCCGGAGAAGCTGAAAGAAGAGCTCGACTCCCTCATCCGCTTCCCCGGCCTCACCAACGCCTGGGTGCCCCCCATCAAGACCCGTATCGACATGCTGGCCACCGGCATCAAGACCCCGGTGGGGATCAAGATCGCCGGCCCCGACCTCAAGGTGGTCCAGCAGATTGGCCAGCAACTCGAGCAGATAGTCGGCAAGGTGGAAGGCGCCGCCTCCGTCTACGCCGAACGGGTGGCGGGCGGTCGCTACGTCAAGGTGGATATCGATCGGCTCAAGGCGGCCCGCTACGGCCTCAACATCGCCGACGTGCAGGCGGTGCTCGCCACCGCGGTGGGCGGCATGGACGTGGGGCAGACCATTGAGGGGCGCGAACGTTACCCCATCAACCTGCGCTATCCCCAGAGCTATCGCGACTCCGTGGCCAGCCTTGAACTGCTGCCCCTGGTCACCCCCAAGGGTGAGCGGATCGCCCTGGCGGACGTGGCCCGGGTCTACATCAGCGACGAGGCGCCCATGCTGCGCAGCGAAAACGCACGCCTCAACGGCTGGGTCTACGTGGACATCCGTGGCCGCGACATAGGCTCCTTTGTGGCAGAGGCCAAGGCCGAGGTGGACAAGCAGCTGGTGCTGCCACCGGGTTACGCCCTCACCTGGTCAGGTCAGTACGAATACATGGAGCGGGCCATGGAGCGCCTCACCTACGTGGTGCCCCTGACCCTCGCCATTATCGTGCTGCTGCTCTATCTCGCGTTTCACCGCTTCCAGGAGGTGCTGCTCATCCTCACCACCCTGCCGCTGGCGGTGGTCGGGGGGATCTGGGCCGTCTGGCTGCTCGACTTCAACCTCTCGGTGGGCGTCGGCGTCGGCTTTATCGCCCTCGCCGGGGTGGCGGTAGAGACGGGCGTGCTGATGCTGGTCTACCTCAACCACGCCTGGGACGATCTGGTGGCCAGCGGCAAGCCGGACCAGGCCGGCCTGCACCGGGCCGTGGTCCACGGCGCCGCCCTGCGCCTGCGCCCCAAGATGATGACGGTGGTCACCATCATCGCGGGCCTGTTGCCCATCATGTGGAGCCAGGGTACCGGCTCAGAGGTGATGCAGCGCATCGCCGCCCCCATGATCGGCGGCATGGTGACCGCCCTGGTGCTGACCCTGCTGGTGCTGCCCGCCGCCTATTACCTCTGGCGCAGCCGCACCCTGAAGACTCTCGACCACACGACTGCGCAGACGGATACGCCCGCTGCGCCCTGATCAACCGGACAACCCAAACAAGGAAACCATCATGAACTACAAGACGCTGACCCTGACCCTGCTGCTGGGCCTTGCTACCCACACCGGCCTGCAGGCCGAGGAGATGATGAACCACGAAGGCCATGACATGAGCCAGATGGGTGACATGCAGCAGATGGAGGGAATGCAGGAGAGGGTGATGACCAAGGGAGTCATCAGCCGCATCGACGCGGCAAATGGCAAGGTGGGCATCAAGCACGAGGCCATCGCGAACCTCAAGATGCCCGCCATGACCATGGTGTTCCAGGTGGCCGACCCGGCCCTGCTCAAGGATCTGCAGGTGGGGGATGTGGTGCGCTTCCACGCCGAAAGCCCGGCTGGCAAGCTCACGGTGACAAGCATCCAGAAGCAGTAACGGGGCCGGGATCAACATGGATGGGGGGGCTCTCCTCCCCCATCCCTTTTCGTGAGCGTGGCTGCCGCCCCACTTCAGCCGATTCCCCTCAAACATCCTGAATATAATTCGACATAAGGGGAACACGATATTGTGAATATCATCCTGCTTGCTATGCCTCGCATTTAAAACAACAGCCTCATATTGACCAAGACAGAAATAACAAAACATTAACAACCGTTCAGTTGGCATTCAGCAAAAAACAAACTTATCCCCTTACTATCGAGACTCCCATTGATGACAGGAGTCGCACCAAGACAATAACCAAACAGCCAACAACTCCATCCAATATAACCCTGTATGAGAGCAAGGATATTGCTTTCGGCTCTACTGCGCTCTTGTAGAGATAACTAAGGATATTATATGAAAAAGCATGCTCTGTTCGGTATATTCACGGCACTGGCTGCCGGCCATGCGATGGCACAATCCCCGGAAATCGCCGCTTACTATTTGAGTGGAGCGGATGCCCCGGCTAATACTCCCGCCTATTATGCCTCGCTGGATAATCTGGAAGCCTTGAGTCAGCAGGTCGCCAGCCAGAAGAGCAACTTCAATAAACTGGTGCTGTCGTTCGTCCAGCCCAGCCTGACCAATTACACGCAAAACGATCTCGCCTGCACCGGGTTATTCGGCTATGTCTGCGACACGGCCACCGTCAATAAAAAACCAAGAGACAATAAATCCACTGCCGATTTCTCCCAGCTCAAGGAGATCATCAACACCTTCAAGCTGCACGGGGTGGAGACCTATATTGCCGTCGGGGGTTGGAACTTCAGCTGTATCCCGGAATACTACGATGTCACCGCGGGCAAGGTGGATGCCTGTGGCCCAGCCGGGGAAAAATATGACTCCTTCCCCAACCCTGGCCCCGGCAACCGCTTCGACAACCCCATCTCCGGCCAGGCCGCGGAGCAGGCCTATCGAAACGTGGTTCAGCTGGCCAGCGATCTCGGTGTGGCGGGTATCGATCTGGACTACGAAGAGTTCTGGCACGCGGACCTCAACGCCTACAGCTGGCGCCTGACGCCGGATTCGGTGCAGCTCCCGGCCAACAATCTGGAGTACCTCGACACCGCCGAGCTGATGAGTCAGGGCAAGGGGCCGCTGGTCTATAACAACGACATGCAACTCGATCCCGCGCAGCAGCCCTATCCCAGAATCATGCCGGACACGGTCGACAAGTTTGCAGCCATACTGGGCTCTCTCTACAGCGCCATCGATGCCATCGATCCCGGGCTTGCGCTCAGTACGGCGGCGCCGGCCACCGGCGGGCTCCCCAATATGTCGGCCAACTGGGGCAGCAATGCCCAGACCAGCCACACCTATGGCGGTGCCTGGTGGGGCGGCAACCTGTATGGCCTCATTTACAACACGGCCCTGCAATATCCGGATAAAATAGACCGGCTCAGCACCATAGGCATCATGTCCTATGACCTGAGCGAAACGGACTGCGGCGGGGATACCAATATTCCCTGCGATCTGGCGGGGCAGGTCGATTATTATTACGGCTCCTTCTTCAGCTGGTTGAAATCCGGCGATACCCTGCGACCAGGGCATGCTCTGATAAAAGGGGCCCCCAATTATGCGACCGCATCCATTCAACCGCAGAAGTTGCTGATTGCTCCCCCCATCACGGTCGGCTTCGAAGTCGGCAGGCCGGCCACCGGCAATTTGGTACTGAGCAAAAAACTGCTCGATGACATTGCCAAGCGCACCGCCAAATATGCCCCCTCCGGCATGATCATGTGGGATCTTTATAAAGACAAACGCCATGATGAACCCATGGGTGGTTGGGACCCTGCCTGGGCAAGACCCAACGACGTATTGACCGTCACCTGTGACGTCATGGGATTAAAAGGCGAGCAATATGACTGTGCCAGCACTGTACCCAACCCCTGATACCGAGGCTGGAAATATAGCCTGAACGAAACATGCCGGCGCACCTTGCACCGGCATGCTGTCGTCATATATTCATGGCCTCCGATATGATTGTCGGCCTTATTGATAACCATCCCGATTCCAATTTCCCAGGCAGATTGTTGAAATGACGGCGCAATAAAAATGGGCAGGTTATTCCTGCCCATTTGTTATATGGAAACGCCGTTCTCAGCCGCGAATATGTGCGATAAAGGCGTCGATCTGCTCGCGGCCACAGCCCGGGTTCATGAAGACCGCCTTCTCCCCGGCGATGTAGGAGTACTTGCCGCGCTCGTCGTATTCCGAGTGCGCCACCGCCTCCACCCAGTTGGTGTAGAGCCCCACCTTGCCGCGCCCGGTAAAGAGGCTGCGGTGATAGTCGGTATTGCGCTGCAGGCGCGCCTTGTAGGCGGGGTCCGTGCTGCGCGCCAGCTCGAAGGCGAACTCGGCCTCCGGATCGCTTACCCACTCGGGGTTGTAGATCTTGAAGCCCACGCTCGGCCCCTGATTCTCCTGGGCCACCAGCTTGACGTTGCCAAGCTGGCTTAACCGGAAGCGGAAATAGTTGGCATTTTGCAGGCAGTGGGCCAGCACGGTGCGATACCCCTCGACCCCCAGGTAGTTCAGGGCCGCATAGGCACCGAACAGGCCGCTCGCCCCGCGGGAACACTCGATGGTGGACTGCAGGTGGGTGTGGCCCTGGATGTCCCGCTCGAAGTAGGAGAAGTTCTCCGGGTCGTTCTCCATCGCCTTGAGATCGTCCTGCTCCTTGATCATCACCAGGCTGGAGGTGTAGGGCACATAGCCCCACTTCTGGAAGTCGACGGTGAAGGAGTCGGCGAATTTGAGCTCGGCGAAGCGGCTCACGTTGCGCTCTATGCCCGCCAGGGTGGCGGCGTTGATGGCGAGCGGGTTGGCGGCAAAGTCGTAATCCAGGAAGAAGATCATCGACCAGCCGATGGCGGCGTCCACATGGATGTGGGGCTTGACCGCCACCTCGAACCGCTCGCAGAGGCGATCCCGCAGCGCCACCACGGGTTTCACCCGATCCACCCCGAAGGTGTCGGTGGTGCCCATGGTGAGCATGATGGTGGGCACCACGTGTTTCAAGGCAAAGCAGGCGGTCAGGGTGCGCTCCAGGTGGTCGAGATCGATGTCGTTGTTCTCGCCCACCTGGATGCGGATGGTCTTGTTCTCGATGTCGACCCCGAGCAGGGAGAGGTTGGTGATGTTGGAGTAGTGGCCGCCCTGGGAGTTGATGATGCGGTAGTCCTGATAGTGACCGAGCCCCTTGTGCTTGGCCTCGGGCAGGCTCTTGCGAATGCCGAGCAGGTAGCCATAGAGGTTACAGAAGGTCCCCCCCTGGGTGAAGATGCCGGTGGCGCGGGCCGGGTCGTAACCCGCCAGCAGGGCAATCTGGCGCACCACCTTCCTCTCCAGCTCCTCGGCCACCCCGGCGTACTCGGAGTAGACCAGGTTGGGGTTGGCGAGTATCCCCATCTGGGCGCCGTAGATGGCGGGATCCGCCGACATGGTGATGACGTTCTCGACGCTGGAGGGGTTCTCCCAGTCTTTGGAGAGGGCGCCGGCAAACAGCAGCTCCGTCATGGGTTCCCCCGGGGTGCGCATGGCTTGCGGCACCGGCACTGTCTCGCACAGATCCGCGAGGCGGGCGCGCCCGTCCAGCCAGGCATTCAGCCGTGCATCCGGGGCCAGGCCGCGGGCGCGAAACTCGTTGAGGGTGGCAAAACCGGGTTCACGAAAGACCGGCCAGAGATCGGGGTTGCGCGAGAAAAAGTTGGCTTTGACTGTGGCAAAACGACGTTTGAATTCGGGGTGGATGGCGTTGACGCCTTCATCTTTCAAATAGACCAAGTCACTCATTTTTATACCATTAGTACAGCAAATGTGCTGCCCTTATACCCCTGGGTCGCCGTTTGAAACAGCGACAATAACTAATGGCCTCCCCTACTTTTTGTCATGCATGAGGGCGGACAACGGCTGGCAAAAAGGCGCCTTTCGAGCGCCTCTTTTGATTTTGTGATCCACCCGCCCCAGCGGCGAGAAAAGCGTCAGCGCAGCGATGCCAGCAACCAGCGCGAGAATGCCTCCAGCTCGCTCTGCAGGGCCGGGAACTCGCCGCGCCACTGGCGCAACAACTCGTCGATGGCCTCCACCTGATAAGCCACCCCGGGCAAGCGCGCGGCCAGCGCATCCAGCGGCGCCGGCTCCAGGCTGTCGCTGAAGATCTGCGCCCGCCCTATCACCCCCTTCTCCACATCGAAGTGCAGCTCCACCCCGCCCCAGCCGAAACGCTCGTCCAGCTGATGGGTAAACGCCGGGGCGTGGCCGAAGTTCCACTCCCAGCTGCGCTGGCGGGCGAAGGTCTCGGCAAAGCCGGGCAAGTCTGGCAGCCGCTCGGGGGAGATGTGCTCGGGCTGTACCCGCTCACCGTAGTGGCTGAAGAAGGCCTCCTGCAGCGCCTCGCTCACCCCTTGATGCTCGATGCCCGGCAGCAGCTCGCCGAGGTTAGCCACCCGGCTGCGCACCGAGCTGATCCCCTTGGCGGCCAGTTTCTTGGGGTCGGGATTGAGGTAGTTGGCGAGCCTGCCAAGATCGGCATCCAGCAGCAGGGTGCCGTGGTGAAAGCCGCGGTCATGGGTCTCCCGATAGGCCGAGCCCGACACCTTGCGCTCCCCGTCCGGGGTCGCCACCAGCAGATCGTTGCGACCGGAGGCGAAAGCCTCGACCCCGAGCCGCTTGAGCGCGTCCAGCACGATGGCGGTGGAAACGCTCTTGTCGTACTCCGGCTTGCCCGCCATGAAGGTGAAGCAGCTGTTGCCAAGGTCGTGAAACACGGCGCCACCACCACTGCTGCGGCGAGCCAGGGTCACCCCGTCCTCTTCCATGCGGCGGGTATTGCACTCCTTCCAGGGGTTCTGGGCCCGGCCGATCACCACGGTATTGGCGTTGCGCCACAGAAACAGCACCCGCTGATGCGGGTCCATCTGGCGAAAAATGCACTCTTCCACCGCCAGATTGAACAAAGGATCGTGGGAGTCGGACAACAACAGACGCAATCGGGACATGAGAAGGCCTCATCGGGATGGGAGAACCGCTATCATACCACCCGGGCAGCAAGGATCCGCTTCCCCCCTCCCGCCAATAATTGACTCATAACGCAATAATCGCAGTTTCGACACATTTCGACAGCAAGTTGAAAGTATCCCGTGATACGGCGACACAGACTGACGCATTGCGCTAAAAAGAGCCCAAACACTCGCGCTTATTGAGGTAATCGACAATCAAATACGACTAAAATGCGACCATTTTTATAGGTCATATGGCTCCGTAATTCTTCGCTTAATTGCCAAAAATAACGAGCAGGAAGGCCAAATGTGATGAATGACACAGAAATCATTTTTTCTGTTACGCATCCCCTGTTATAGCGCCCTTTCGCCCCCTTGCGGGCAACAAGGAATTGTTTGACTCTAGGACGGACCATCGTCTCCCGAGAGGAATGAGTATGAGCGTCGTAAATTCCTCCCTTCATCGCCTGCTCTGGTACCTGCCAATGCTTGGTTCGGCGATGTTTTGCGCCTTTTTTTCACCGCCGTCGAAGGCGGTGATTGACAAGGTGACAGTGCAGTTGCCCTGGCAACACCAGTTCCAGTTTGCCGGCTATTACGCGGCCCAGGCCAAGGGCTTCTATCGAGCCGCCGGTCTGGATGTCACGCTGCGACCCGCCATGACCGGCACCGATGTGGTCAACGAGGTGATGTCGGGCAATGCCCAGTTCGGGATCAGCGGCAGCGATCTGCTGCTGGCCCGCGCCAGCGGCCAGCCCATCGTGGTGCTGGCCTCCATGTTGCAGCACTCGCCACTGGTGCTGCTCACCCTGGAGCGACCCGACATTCGCCAGCCGGCGGATCTGGCGGGCAAGCGGCTGATGCTGGAGCCCGGCTCCCAGGAGCTGCAGATCTACCTCAACCGCCACACGCCGCCGGAGAGCTGGATAAAGCAACCCTACCGGCAGGGCTTGAAGGCATTGCTGGCGGGCAAGACGGATGCCATCAGCGCCTACAGCACCACCGAGCCCTTCTATCTGGCCAAGATGGGCATCCCCTACCGGGTGTTCTCCCCCCGCAGCATCGACTTCGACTTCTATGGTGACAACCTGTTCACCTCGGAGCGCGAGCTGAACAGCCGGCCGGAGCGGGTCTATGCCTTCCAGCAGGCGACCCTCAAGGGGTGGCGCTACGCCATGGACAACCCGGCCGAGATGATCGACTGGATCGTGACCAAGTACCCGAGCGGCGCCGGCCGTGATCTGCTGCAGTTCGAGGCCGACACCACCCGGGAGCTGATGCAGCCCGACCTGGTCGAGCCCGGTTACATGCAGCCGGAGCGCTGGCAGCAGATTGCCAGGAACTACCTCGATGCCGGTCTGCTGTCGGCCCTGCCCGACCTGGAGCACTTTCTCTACAACCCGGATCGGGAGCGGATCCGCCAGCAGCGCCAGCTGCTCGACAAGAGCGTGGCGGTGGCCATGCTGATCACCCTCTCCCTGCTGACCCTGCTCGGTATCTTCTGCTACCTCTATCTGCGCCTGCGCCAGGAGGCGCGCGGCCGACAGCGACTGACCCGCGAGCTGGCCCAGAGCGAGCAGCACTACCGCTTCGTGGCGGAGAACAGTGCCGACGTCATCTGGACCATGGACACCACCACCCTGCGCTTTCGCTATGTCAGCCCCGCCATCCAGCCGCTCAGCGGTTACGACCCCACCGATGTGCTCACCCTCCCCCTCAGGCAGCTTATTCCGGAGACATCCAGAAAGCAGCTGCGCGCCGAGCTGAGCGGCTCCCTCGCCGCCTGGCAGCGCGGCGATCACGAGCAGACCCGCTGTGTCATTCGTACCCAGCTGCGTCACAAGGAGGGACATCTGGTGGCCACCGAGACCATCACCACCCTGCATGGCAACGAGCAGGGCCAACCCGATGCGATCCTGGGGGTCACCCGCGACATCACCGAGCGGGCCGCCAGGGAGGAGATGATGCGCCGGCTCGCCTTCTACGACCCGCTCACCAACCTGCCCAACCGCCGCCTGCTGCAGCAGCGGCTGAAGGAGGTCATGGAGGGCAAGGTGGCCCAGCTCGCCCTGCTGTTCATCGATCTCGACCACTTCAAGCCGATCAACGACACCTTCGGCCACGAGACAGGTGACGTGCTGCTCAACATGGTGGCCGAGCGGATGCGCCACTGCGTGCGGGAGCGGGACCTGGTGGCCCGCCTGGGTGGGGACGAGTTCGTGATCCTGCTGCCCGATACCGGTGACGAGGCGCTGACGGTGGCCGACCACCTGCACCAGCGCCTGCGCCACCCGTTTCGCATCGACGAGGAGCAGGAGCTGCGCATCTCCAGCAGCATAGGGGTGGCCCTCTACCCGGAGCACGGCACCGACCCCAAGACCCTGATGCACCACGCCGATCAGGCCATGTATCAGGCCAAGGGACGAGGGCGCGGCCGGGTCTGCCTCTATACCGCCGGACTGGATCCGGAACAGGGCTCGCTGGTGTGGCAGAGCAGCCACGAGTGCGGCCACCCGCGCATCGATGCCGAGCATCGCCAGCTGTTCGTGCTGACCAACCGGCTGCTGGAGCACATGAAGGATCACCAGGAGCACCCCGCCCTGTTTCTGGAGTGCATGGAGAATCTGTTCGACGTGGCACGCCACCACTTCACCTTCGAAGAGCAGGTGCTGGCCGAGCTGGGTTACCCCGAGTTCACCAGCCACCAGCAAGACCACCAGCTGCTGCTGCAAAAGGCTGACCAGCTGATGACCGCCGCCAGGGCGGGCACCCTTGGCAACGACGAGTTGCTCAACTTCATCATTCAGGAGCTGGTGGTCGGCCACATGAGCCAGGCCGACCGGCGCTACTTCCCGCTGATGAAGGGGCGCTGAGCCCCGCCAGCCAGCATATCTCCTCCCTGAACGTGTGAAACGAGAAGGGCCACCCGGGTGGCCCTTCTGTCATTGTGCGCCCGGCACATCTGCCGTGCCCCCCTCCGCCCGGCGCGACATCAGGCTGTAGTAGAGCAGCGGGATCACCACCAGGGTGAGCAGGGTGGAGACCAGAATGCCGAAGATGAGGCTGATGGCCAGGCCGTTGAAGATGGGGTCATCGAGGATGAACAGGGCTCCTATCATGGCCGCCAGCGCCGTCAGCAGGATGGGCTTGGCCCGCACCTGGGCGGCGCCGATCACCGCCTGCTCGAACGCCATACCGGCGCTGCGCTGCTGCTCGATGAAATCCACCAGCAGTATGCTGTTGCGCACTATGATCCCGGCCAGCGCTATCATGCCGATCATCGAGGTGGCGGTGAACTGGGCCCCCAGCAGGGCGTGACCCGGCATCACCCCGATCAGGGTGAGCGGGATGGGCGCCATGATGATAAGCGGCACCAGATAGGAGCGGAACTGGGCCACCACCAGCAGGTAGATGAGGATCATCCCCACTCCGTAGGCAATGCCCATGTCGCGGAAGGTCTCATAGGTGATCTTCCACTCCCCGTCCCACAGCAGCGCCACCTCCCCCAATTTATCCGGCTGCTGCACGTAATACTGGGGCAGAGTGATATCGGCTCCGGCGGCAAACATGCCGTAGAGCGGGCTGTCGGCATGGCCCCCCATGTCGGCCACCACCATCACCATGGGCCGCATGTTCTTGTGCATGATGTAGCTGGGCGCCACCTCGTCACGGCGGCTCACCAGCTCGGAGACACGGATGAGCTGGCCGCTCTGGCTGCGCACCTTGAGCGCCAGGATGCCGGCCAGATCCCGCTTGTCGCCGGGGGCGAGCTCGACACGGATCGGTACCGGGTACTTGGCGCCCTGACCATGCAGCCAACTGGCATCCTGATAGCCCACGCCGCCATTGAGGGTGGCCACCAGATCGCCGAGATCGACCCCGAAGCGGGCCGCCTTGCTGCGATCCACCACCAGCCGCCACTTGGGCTGGGGGTCGGTCAAATAGATGTCCACATCCACCAGATCCGCCGTCGCCACGAAGCGGGCCTCTACGGCGCGCGCCGCCGCTTCACGGGCAGCAGGCGTGGGGCCATACACCTCGGCGACGATGGGTGACCAGACCGGCGGGCCGGGGGGCACCTCCACCACTTTCAGGTTGCCGCCGGCTGCGGATG
This sequence comes from Aeromonas dhakensis, assembly GCF_000820305.1. Classification (GTDB taxonomy): domain Bacteria; phylum Pseudomonadota; class Gammaproteobacteria; order Enterobacterales; family Aeromonadaceae; genus Aeromonas; species Aeromonas dhakensis. Next base: position 66,139 of record NZ_CDBH01000051.1, on the reverse strand, counting down.
CGATGGCCTGCAGCGGCGCCCGCACCGACTGGGCAATCTGGTGGCTGCTGCGATCCCGTTCATGCTTGTTCACCAGATTGACCTGGATATCCCCCACGTTGGCGCCGCTGCGGATGAAGTAGTGGCGCACCAACCCGTTGAAGTTGATGGGGGCGGCGGTGCCGGCGTAGATCTGGTAATCCTTCACCTCGGGCACCCTGGCAAGCTCCCGCCCCACCGCCAGCAAGGTGCGCTCGGTCTGCTCCAGGGTCGCCCCCTCCGGCATGTCGAGCACCAGCTGGAATTCCGACTTGTTGTCGAAGGGGAGCATCTTGAGCACCACCCACTGCACCATGGGCATGGCGGCGGCGCCCGCCACCAGCAGCAGGATGGCCAGCCAGAGCTTGCGTCTCGCGCTCCTGGCGCCAGCGCCAATCAGAAAGGGGGTCATCAGACGGTGAAAGAGGCCGGCCCTGGCCTCGCCGTGGGCGACATGCCCCTCGCTCTTGAGCAGATGGCCCGCCAGCCAGGGGGAGAAGATAAAGGCCACCAGCAGGGAAATAAGCATCCCCATGCTGGCATTGATGGGAATGGGGCTCATGTAGGGGCCCATCAGGCCGCTGACAAAGGCCATCGGCAGCAGGGCCGCGATCACGGTCAGGGTGGCGAGAATGGTCGGCCCCCCTACCTCGTCCACCGCCCCCGGAATAAGGTCCCTGAGGGATCCCTTGCCCAGGCCGCGATGGCGGTGGATGTTCTCCACCACCACGATGGCGTCATCCACCAGGATGCCGATGGAGAAGATAAGGGCAAAGAGGGACACCCGGTTGAGGGTAAAGCCCCACGCCCAGCTGGCAAAGAGGGTCAGTGCCAGGGTGATGACGATGGCGATGCCCACCACCAGCGCCTCGCGCCACCCCATGCTCACCAGCACCAGCAGCACCACTGCGGTGGTGGCGAAGATGAGCTTGCCGATGAGGGTGTTGGATTTGGTCTCGGCGGTGACGCCATAGTCACGGGTCACCGTCACCTCGACGCCGCCCGGGATGAGCCGGTTCTTGAGACTCTCGACCCGGGCCTCCACCCGCTTGGCCACTTCCACCGCGTTCTGCCCCGGCTGCTTGCCGATGGCCAGGGTCACCGCCGGATAGCTCTGCTCCCCCTGCCCCATCCAACTGCGCTGCACCGGGGTCTCCTCCCCAAGGGACACCTGGGCCACCTCGCCGAGGTAGACCGGCTTGCCATCGTGCAGGCCCACCACCAGCTCGCGGGCCTCCTGCTCGCTCTGCAGGAACTGCCCCACCTGCACCTTGATCTCCCGATTGTCCTGCACCACGGCCTGCTCGTTGCCCGCCTGGTTGGCGGCGGCGAGCCGCTGGTTGAGCTCACCCCAGCTGATGCCGTGGGCGCTGAGGGCGGCCGGATCCGGCATCACCCGCAGCACGGCGCGCTGGCCGCCCAGGCTGTAGATATCGCGGGTGCCGGGCAATCGCTTGAGCTCGGTCTCCAGCTCGTGGGCAACCCGGGTCAGCTCGGCGGCCCCCAGCTGCTTGCTCCAGAGCGTCAGGCTGACGATGGGCACATCGTCGATCCCCTTGGGTTTGACCAGTGGCTGGCCGACGCCAAGCCCCTGGGGCAGCCAGTCGCGGTTCGAGTCGAGCTGGTTGTTGAGATCCACGATGGCCTGCTCGCGGCTCACCCCCACCTTGAACACCACCACCAGCAGGGCGCCGTCAGGGCGAGAGAAGGAGTAGAGGGTATCAATACCCTTTATCTGGGAGACCACCTGCTCGGCAGGAGTGGTGACGAGGGACTCCGCCTCGGCGGGGCTGGCGCCCGGGAAGGGGATATAGACGTCGGCGAAGGTGACATCGATCTGCGGCTCCTCCTCCTTGGGGGTTACCAGCACCGCAAACAGGCCGAGCAAGAGCCCCACCAGCGCCAGCAGCGGGGTGATGGCCGAGCCCTGAAACAGGGCCGCCAACCGGCCGGCCGGCCCCAGTTTGTTCTTGCTGTCGTGAGCGTCGTTACTCATGGGCCACCGCCTGCTGGCGCGCCCAGCCATCCGGAGCCACCCGATCACCGCTCTGGACGCCCGCCAGGATCTCGCACTGCCCAGCCTGGCAATGGCCGACCCGCACCGGCGTCAGCACCCAGCGCTCTCCTTCCTTCAGGTAGAGACCGCTGAACTCACCCTGCCTGAGCAGGGCCTGCTCCGGCACCTGCAGCAGCTGACGTTCGCCCTGTTTGAGCTGCACCTTGAGCCACATGCCGGGCAGCACCCCCGCCGTGCTCGGCGGCAGATCGAGGCGCAGCCGAAAGGCGTGGCTCTGGCTGTCGGCATAGTTGAAGCGGGTCAGTTTGAGGGGGGCAACAGCCTTGCCATCCGGCAGCAACACCTGCGCATCCGACGGCTGGCCGGCGAGGGCCAGCGCGGACTGGGGCAGCTCCACCTCTACCCGCAGGGCATCGAGGGAGAAGCCCGAGAGCAGCGGGGTGCCGGGGGCCACCGTCTCCCCCAGCTCCACCAGCCGCTTGGTGACCACCCCGGCGTAGGGGGCGAGGATGCGGGTATAGCCGTAGGCCTCCCGAGCCTGAGTGAGGGCGGCCTCGGCGGCGTTCACCTCGGCGCGGGCAGATCTGTCGCTCGCCAGGGCGCTGTCGAGCTGGGCACGGGTGATCACCCCCTTGGCAATCAACGCCTGGAAGCGGGCGAGCTGGCGCTCGGCTTCCACCTGCTGGGCCTGGGCCCGGGCCAATCGCGCCTCGGCGCCGGTCACGGCGGCAAACTGCTCCTTGCCGCTGATCTCGAGCAGGGGTTGCCCGGCCACCACCTCATCGTTCACATCCACCAGCATGCGGGAGACCCGACCGCCAGTCTGGGCCGCTACCGTCCCCTGATGGATGGCACTGACGGTGCCATCCAGAGTGAGCCAGTCAGTCACCTGACGGGGAGCCAGAGTCAGGGCCGCCTCGCCATTCGTCTCGGCAGACCATGCCGTCGACAGCGTCATGGGAGAGACAAGCGCAGATGTCACGGCCAGCAGAATGGCTCCCGGCAAGCGGATCGGTTCCATGATAGTTCTCCTTCCCCGGCAGCGGGGGCAATCCATTCAGGCGGAGCGGGCGTGGCAGCGCTTCTCCCGCACCTTCACCAGGACCCGATCAACCAGCAAGATCCCGGCCACCATGGCGGCTACGAACAACAATATCATGGGCTGGCCACTGGAAATGAGACTCAAGGCAGGCCCAGGGCAGATCCCCACCAATCCCCAACCTATGCCGAACAGGGCAGCTCCCCCGATGAGGCGGCGATCCAGCTTGGGGGCTGGCACCACAGCCATGGGCTCTCCCAGCAGGCTCAGGCGCCGCGGCTTCACCAGCAAGAAATAACCCGGCATGAAGACCAGCAGGGCGCCCCCCATCACGAACCCCAGGCTGGGATCCCAGGCGCCGGCCAGATCGAGAAAACCGGTGACCCGGGCGGGGTCTATCATGCCTGAGATGGCCAGACCCAGACCAAACAGCAAACCGGCGAGCAGACTTGTCAACAAGGTCATCGCAATAGCCTCCTAGAAGAGATGATGAGTCAGAAACACGGTCAGCACACCGGTTGCCATGAAGGTGAGGGTCGCCACTATGGAGCGCACGGAGAGCCGCCCCATGCCGCAGATGCCGTGGCCGCTGGTGCAGCCATTGCCAAAACGCGTGCCGATGCCCACCAGCAGACCAGCCAGCAGCACCAGCGGCCAGGCGGGCAGCGCGGTGAATGCAGGCATGCTGGCCCAACCCAGCGTCAGTGCCAGCCAGGCTCCCGCTCCCAACCCCAGCAGGAAGAGCAGTCGCCACGGCGTTCTGTGTTGCAGCGCACCGGCCAGGATGCCGCTGATCCCGGCCACCCGGCCGTTGCACAGCATCAGGATCAGGGCCGCGAGCCCCACCAGCATGCCTCCCCCCAGGGAGAGCAGCCATTGGCTTTCCATCATCAAGATTCCTTATTTTCTGAGTGACAAAAATGGGTTTGCAACGCCGCCAGCACATCGGCGGCCGCCTCGCTCACCAGCGAGTAGTAGATCTGCTGGGAGACCTTGCGCGAGCGGACAAGACCCTGGCGCTTCAATACCGACAGTTGCTGGGAGAAGGCCGACTGGCCGAGCTGGCTGCGGGCCAGCAGCTCCCCGACTCCCTTCTCCCCCTCCACCAGCTGACAGAGCACCATCAAGCGTTCGGGATGAGCCAGCGCCTTGAGCAGGGAGGCGGCGGCCGTCGCGTGTCTGTTCATCTCGTCGAATTGGCTCATGGGAGTAAATTAGCAATTGCTGATATTTGGTTCTATTGTATAAAGTGACACTAAATTAGCAATATCTAAATTAACTAAGGAGAAGGTCATGACAGTAGAAAACGGAGTAAGAGTGGTCGCGGGCTGCATGCTGTTGCTGTCGCTGCTGCTCACCGCCTGGGTTCACCCGGGCTTTGTCTGGCTGAGCGTCTTTGTCGGGGTCAACCTGATCCAGAGCGCCTTCACCGGCTTCTGCCCGGCCGCAATGCTCCTCAAACGGCTGGGGTTGAAATAGCAGCGCGCCAAGGTAGAGAAAAACCTGCCATCTGGGGCGGGATGAGGGGGCGGGGCATCTCGCCGCCCTCCTATGGCCATGAAGGTAGCCAGCCGACCCCGACTATTGACGAACTTGTATCTAAATGTTGCTAAATGGGCGATGAGGCTTTACCCCACCGCTCTGGATGAGTACCATCAGGCCGTCCATCAACAGCGGAGACCATCAGTGGGCAACTCATCAAGTGACAGTTGTAGACCGACCCTCGTCGTCGGTACCCAGGTCGCGAGCTAGCCGCAGGTCATCCTCTGCCGCATGCTCGCAGCCCTGCGAGAAGCGGAAATCCACTCCCCTCTTCTCTTTTTACACTTGACGTCTGGTGACCATTGGCCAAAAGCCATGGCCGCCATGCCTGCATAGTTTCTGCTTCCCACAAGGAGGCTGCTATGCGTTTTATTTCAACCCTGTCCGTAACCAACCGGACTCACCCCCTGCTGAGCAGACTGGGTCGCGGCCTGTTGCCGCTCTGGCTGCGTGGCAAGGAGCGCCAACACCACTACCGGTTGCAGATCCGTTGCGAGGATCGGGCCGACATGGAGCAGGTGCTGGATCTGGTGAACCACACCCTGCAACCGGCGGGCCTGCACCCCTTGCAGTCCCTGCGACCCGGTCGCAGCGGCGGGCGGGAGCTGGTGCTCAATCTGCACTGCACCCCGCCCCAGCGGCGCTATCTGGTGCAGTTCGTGCACCAGGTGGGGGTACATCACCCGGTCCGCTGGGAGTTGCATCCGCGCCGCGACCCTGAACCGGCGCTCAATTGAGCAAGCCATAACCGGGGCCAGCCACGCTGGCCCCTTTCAATCCGTTTCGCAGCCCAGCCCGCCATCCAGCATGGCCGGGCTTTCCGTGCGTTTTTTCGATGAGGTGATGGCCTTCACGCACGGGGATCAGGCAAGGGAATCCTCGACCGCCTTCAGGAAGGCCATCTGCAACAGAAGGAGTACGCCATGAGAATGTGGCAACAATTGGACATGATTTCCCTGCTCGACACCCTGGCCAGCCTGCTGCTCGCCTTCGTGCTCGGCAGTCTGGTGGGGCTGGAGCGTCAGTACCGCCAGCGTACCGCGGGCCTGCGCACCAATGTGCTGGTGGCGGTGGGCGCGGCCCTGTTCGTCAACCTGGCCCAGCGCATCTATGACCTGCACGGCGGCACCTACGGGGTGGTGCACGTGGTGGCCTACATCGTCTCCGGCATCGGTTTTCTCGGCGCCGGCGTCATCATGCGCGAATCCGGCAACATCCGCGGCATCAACACCGCCGCCACCCTGTGGGGAGTAGCGGCGGTCGGTGCCGCCAGCGGGGCCGGGCTGGCCATGGAGGCGATCCTCGGCGCCCTGTTCGTGCTGGCTGCCAACACCCTGCTGCGCCCGCTGGTGAACCAGATCAACCGCCGTCCGGTGGACAACACAGACACCGAGGTGACCTATCGGGTGACCGCCCTCACCCAGCGCGAATACCAGAAAGAGGTGCTGCACTGGCTGGAAGAGATGCTGGAGCAGGCCAACTACCCGCTGAGCGAGCTCGACATCGAGCCCTTCGGCGAGCGGGATCTGGAGATATCCGCGGTGCTGCTGGCCACCTCCATCGATGGCGACGAGCTCGACGCCCTGATGGTGAAACTCGGCATCCACCCTCACATCAAGCAGGTGTTCTGGCGCGCCAGTACCACGGATTGAGGCGAGCCCTCGCCCCACAGCAAAAAGCCCCGCACTGGCGGGGCTTTTTCATCTTTTCGGGTTAGCGGCGGCTGCGCCAGCGCACCCTGGGGGGGATGACTTGGGCGGTCTGGGTGGGGGGATTGCCCGCGATAAGCTGTTGCATCAGCTCGAAGGCGGCGCGGGCCAGGGCCGGGCAATCCTGCGCCACGGAATCGATGCGCATGGGGATGCAGTCGAGCAGGTCGTGGTCGTCGAAGGTGCACAGCCGCATCCCCGTCTCCATCAGCCCCGCCTCGTTGAGGTAGCGCAGCACCCCTTCGAGCAGGGTGAAAGAGGCGGTGAAGAGCCCCTTCGGTGGCGTCCCGAGCTCGTCCACCAGCTCGGCCATCAGCTGATAGCCCGAGCTTGGCTGGTAGTCGCGGTGACGGACCCGGTCTGATGTGGCCTCCAGCCCGGCGCGGTGCAACCCCAGTTCGTAGCCCGCCAGCCGGTGGCGGCTGGGGGAGAGATCCAGCAAGCCGCCGAAGTAGTAGATCTCCTCCCCGCAGCCGGCTGCCATGTCCTGTACCAGCTCGGCGGTGGCCTTGCAGGCATCCGAGATCACCATGGGCAGGCGCGACTCGCCGATGTGGCGGTCGAGCTGCACCACCGGCAGGCGATCGTGGATGCGGGCATAGATGTCGTCGCTGTGGCCGCTGGAGGCGACGATGAGGCCGTCCACCTGGCGGCTGATGAGGTTGTCCACCACCCGCTGCTCCAGGGTGGGGTCATCCTCGGAGCAGGCGATGAGCAGCTGGATCCCCGCCTCCCGGCAGTGGGCCTCAAGGGCGCGGGCAGTGCTGGCGAAACCGAAGTTGGTGAGGTCGGGGATCACCAGTCCCCAGGTGTAGCTGCGCACCGCCCGCAGGGAGCGGGCATGGATGCTCGGCTGGTAGTGGCACTCGTCCGCCACCGCCTGGATCCGCTTGCGGGTGTCGTCGGCGATGCGGTACTCCGCACTCTTGCCGTTGAGCACCAGGCTGGCGGTGGCCTTGGAGACCCCCGCGAGCGTGGCTATCTGGGCAATCGTGATCCGTTTCTTCTTCTCCACCTGACCTCCCGGCAAACTGACACCGGGCTATTGTACAAGGCAGGCCGCCAGCGGCCAGTGATCGAGGCAAATTTTGCTGTCATCATCGTCACAACGTGCGGAAAGTACTGGGTTTTCACCGGGGAAGTAGCGGGTAGACAGGGTCTGGCGACCGCCATCCACGAAACACTCCAGGCTGGAGCTGTCGCACAAGACGGTGATGCTCCCCCCAAGCCAGGGGCAGCCTCGCTCCTCCCACTCCCCGCTCTGCCAGTTCTGCCGGCGCAGGACAAGGCGCCCCGGCTGCCACACCAGCTCGGCCACGGCGCCGAACCCGAGGCTCCCCTCACCGCACAGAGCCAGATCGAGCCAGGCCGAGTCAATGGCCAGGGCAGGCAGCTCGCCCGGCCTCCCCTTGAAGCGGGTCGGCACCCCCTTCAGCGTCTCTATCTCCGCCACCGGCCGCTGACAGAGCCAGTCGTCCTGCCAGAACAGCTCCCGCGGGCAGCTCATCTGGTGGATCCAGCCATACACGACGGTCGGCTGGCTCATCTCGTTCTCTTCGGGCAGTCCCAGCCAGCCGAACAGCAAGCGCCGCCCCTGACTATCCTGGGTGGTCTGGGGGGCATAGAACTCGAAGCCCCGGTCCAGCTCGTGGAAGGCCCCGTGCGCGAAGTGCTCGCCGTCGAAGTCGCCCGCCAGCCAGCCGCACTGGTAGAGGTTGTGATAATCCTCTCCTTGTGGCGCTATGCCCTGGGGACAGCTGATCAGCACATGGCGAGCCCCCAGTGCAAACAGATCCGGACACTCCCACATATAGCCAAACTCCCCAAGCCCACCGCGCCCGCTGCCGGCGATGGGGCCGACCAGCGTCCAACCATCCAGCGCGTCGCCGCGATAGAGCAGCACTTCCCCCTTGTCATCCAGGGTGCGGGCCCCCAGCACCATCAGCCACTGCCGGCCGTCGTGCCACACCTTGGGGTCGCGCACGTGGCCGCTGTAGCCTTCGGGCAGGTCCAGCACGGGCCCCAGCTTCGCAAAGCCCCCCATGCCGTCGGCGCGGGCCAGGCACTGGTAGGCGGTGCGGCTGCCGTCCGGGTACTTGACGTTGCCGGTGTAGATGAGAGTCAGGCGCCCCTGCTCGTCGCTCACCGCCGAGCCGGAGTAGCAGCCGCTCTGCTCGTAGGGCTCGATGGGCAACAGGGCCGGCGGCTCGTGCTGCCAGTGCAGCAGATCGCTGGAGGTGACGTGACCCCAGCCTTTGTTGGCGTGTGCGCAGCCCAGCGGGTTCCACTGGTAGAAGAGGTGATAACGCCCGCCGTGCTCGATAAAGCCGTTGGGGTCGTTGAGCAGCCCCACCGGGGCTGCCAGGTGCCAGTGGGGCCGATGGGGATCGGCCGCCGCCTTGAGCTGTCCGGCCAGCAGGGACCGGACAATCTGTTTGAGGAGATGGCTTTCCTTCATCACTCCACCTTGTACTTGAGCAGGTAGGAGGCGACGAAGGCTGCACCAAAGGCGATCACCAGGCCGATGACGTAGTGGATGAGGCTCATGGGCTGGACGATGGCCATGCCCGGAATGCCGGTCAGGCCGACCGCCGTCATGCCCACCTTGGCCGCCACCACGTAGGCGCCGCCGCAGGCTCCGCCGAACAGGCCGGCCAGGAAGGGCTTGATGTAGCGCAGGTTGACGCCGAAGATGGCCGCCTCCGTGATGCCGAGCAGGCAGGACATGGCCGCCGGCACCGTGATGGCCTTGATCTTCACGTCGCGGGTCTTGAAGTAGACCGCGAGACAGGCGCCGCCCTGGGCCACGTTCGCCATGGCCCAGATGGGCAGCAGGAAGTTGACGCCGATGGCCGGGTTCGCCAGCAGGCCCGCCTCGATGGCGTGGAAGCTGTGGTGGATGCCGGTGATGACGATAAGCGAATAAGTGCCGCCAAACACCAGGCCCGCCAGCCAGCCCGCCTGCTCATAGAGGGCGCTCAGGCCGAACGAGATGCCATCCCCCAGCACCCGCCCGGCGGGGCCGATGAAGAGCAGCGCCACGAAGCCGGTGATGATGACGGTCAGGAACGGCGTGAGGATGAGATCCAGGGCGTCGGGGACGCGCCTTCTCAGCTGCTTCTCCAGGTGGGACATGAACCAGACCGCCAAGAGCACCGGGAAGACGGTGCCCTGATAGCCGATCATGGCGACATCGAGCCCGAAGAAGTCCATGGTCTTGAAGCCCCCCGCCACGCCCCAGGCGTTGGTCAGGGCCGGGTGGGTGAGAATGCCGCCGAGGGTCGCCCCCAGATAGGGGTTGCCGCCGAATTCGCGCGCCGCGGTGAAGCCGATGAGGATCGGCAGGATGACAAAGGCCGCCGAGCTGAACATGTCCAGCATGATGAACAGCGCGCTGTCGGCGTTGACCCAGCCATAGGTGCGCACCATGCCGAGCAGCCCCATCAGCAGGCCGGAGGCGACGATGGCCGGAATGATGGGCACGAAGATGTTGGAGAGGGTCCGTGCCAGGCGCTGGGCCACGTTGAGCTTGGCCGTCGCCAGGTCGGTCAGCTCCGCCTTGCTGGCGGTGCCGGCACCGGTCAGGGCCACGAACTCCGCATGGACCTTGTTGACCAGGCCGGTACCGAAGATCACCTGGATCTGGCCGGCGTTGCTGAAGCACCCCTTGACCCCGTCCAGCTTGTCGATGGCGGCCTTGTTCACCTTGCTGTCGTCCGCCAGCACCAGCCGCAGCCGGGTGGCGCAGTGGGCGGCGCTGACGATGTTCTCCTTGCCCCCGAGCAGGGACACAAGATCCTTGGCTATCGCACTGATATTCATATTCTTCCTCTTATGGCCCGCCGTCGGCAGGCCCATGTCACATGAGAGTAGGGTCTGTCGACCCGGGCTTCTAGCCGCGGATCAACAGCCGCTTGCACCCGATCGCAAAAAGGCATCCAGTTCGATGCGACTCGGCAGCGCCGTCATCGCCCCCTTGGCGGTGGTAGCCAGCGCCCCGCAGCCGTGGGCCCGGGCCAGGATGGCAGGCAGCTCATCCAGAACGGGCAGCGAGGTCCGTTCGGCCAAGGCCGCCAGCAAACCGGCAACGAAGGCATCCCCCGCCCCAGTGGTGTCGATTGACACCACTTTGAGCCCCACCCACTCCAGCAGCTCGCCGCCGAGGCGAACCACCACGCCGGCCGCCCCCCGGGTCACCAGCACCAGGGTCGGGCCTGAAATGGTGGCGAGCCCCGCAGCCAGATCGTCCAGACCGCTTAGCAGTTGCAGCTCCTCCAGCGAGAGCTTGACCACGTCCGCCTGCGCAATGGCCTCGCGCACCACGGGCAGCATCTCGGCGGGGTTGCCCCACACCTCGGGCCTCAGATTGGGGTCGAAGCAGACCCGCCCCCCTGCCGCCTTGATGGTCGCCATGGCTTGCAGGCAGCTGCTGCGTACCGGCTCGTTGGCGAGCGCGATGGAGCAGGTCAGCAGCCACTGCCCGGCCTGGAAGACCGGCAGATCCGTGGGGGTCAGGAACTGATCCGCGCTGGGCCTCACCATAAAGGTGAAGCTGCGCTCCCCTGCCTCATCGAGCTCCACCAACACCGTGCTGGTACTATGGGCCGGATCCAGGATCAAGTGACGGGTGTCGACCCCTTCGCTGGCCAGGGTGTCGGCCATAAAGCGGCCGAAGGGATCCGCGCCGACCCGGCCGATAAAGGCCGACTCTCCGCCAAGCCGGGCCACCCCGACCGCCACGTTGGCCGGCGCGCCCCCCGGACACCTGAGGTAGTGCTGCCCCCCTTCCGGGATCAAGTCCACCACCGCATCCCCCATTACCCACACACGATTCGTCACCTTGCTACTCCACTGCTGCATCGGATCGACAGTCAAACCCGGACTCTGTTTTGTTGGTTGGCATTATCAGCTAAACCGTTTTAGCCAACCAACAGATCCCGCCGCCGGCTGCCATTTTTGTGATCGGGATAACGAACTAGAACCAGGTTTCCATCTGCACGCCAAAGTTCCACTCGCCCCCGGCGGTGAAGTTGCTCTGGCCCATGGCATCGGTGCTGGCGTAGTGGTCGAGCTCGGAGGACCAGTCCATCCAGGTGGCGAATACCCGCAACTCGGGCCGCTCGAAGAAGCCGGCGGTCTGCGCCTTGAAGGTGGGGGCGAAGGTGAGCTTGGTGAAGTCGCCACTCACCGCCTGACGCCCCTTGTAGCCCTTGGGATCGAGATCCATGTACTGCCAGGTGGCCTCGTAGACCAGCTCGACGTTCTGGCTCAGCACCTGGGCCAGCCGGCCATTGAGGGTCACCCAGCGGTACTCGTCCCCCTTCACGTAACGATCCTTGCTTTGCTCGGCCAGCAGGGCCGGGGCGATACGCCAGCGGGGCGCGAGATCGGTGGCGCCAAACACGGCGACTCGCACCGCATCGGCGTCCGCCAGCAGCTCGCTGTCGGAACCCAGCCCCTTGAGTTCGGCACCCAGGCCGTGGCCATACAGCACGGCCGCCTTGGAGAAGCCTGGGTTGATGCCAAAGAAGCTGTCGGCGTGGTAGGCCAGCAGGGTGTGCGCCCCCTTGTTCGCCGCCTCGCTGCCGGCGCCGCCGTCGTTGATGCGCGCCTCGTTGTCCTTGGCCGAAAGGCCGTTCACCATCCACTGCCAGTTGCCGACCCGGTTGTTCATGGTGAGGATGTAGCTCTCGATGTCGGAGAGGCCGCTCGCGCTGATGTCGCCGTAGTCGCGTCCGTAGAGGGAGAAGTTCGCCTTCCAGCTGTCGGCCAGCTGCACGTCGTAGACGCCGCCGCCAGTGCCGGCCAGGAACACCACGTCCGAGTCGAGCCAGTGGATATCGAAGTTGTCCCGGTCAAAGCGCTTGCCCGCCCACAGCACTGCATGCTTGAAGGGACCGTCGAAGCTCGCCAGATCGCCTATCTCGGCAAACACCTGGCGGGTGTTGAGGCTGGAATCGCTAGCGGTCCAGTCGTTGCTGGTCTCCACCCCGTCCGCCAGCATCAACTTGTAGCGGGCCCAGCTGCCATCGGCGAAGGTCTGGGTCTTCAGCAGGTTGGCCTCCATGTAGGTGTCATCCTCGTTGCCAAGGCGACCCACGGCGCCACCCACCGAGCCGGCCGGGGTGATGTAGGGGCCGCCGCGACCGCCGTTGCCATTGCCGTTGACCAGCAGGCCCGAGCGGGCATAGCCGTGGAACTCGAAGCCCTGGGCCCCGGCGGTCTGCTTGTCCACCTTCTCGCTCTGGGCCTTGGCCACCACGGCCGTCTCGCGGGCTTCGTTTGCCTTGCTCTGGGCCTCGTCGGCACGCGCTTCTGCCGCGGTGGCGCGTGCCTCGGCCGCCTGCACCCGCGCCTCCAGCGCCGCCAGACGGGCCTCGATACCGCCATCCGCCGCCCACAGCGGGCTGCTCATCCCCAATCCCAGCGCTACCGCCAGCGCCAACTTGTGCTTGCACATCGTCATCGTCCTCACCTGTCATCTGTTGCCCGGTCGGGCCTGTTGTTATCGACGACAAGAGCATAGCTAAACCAATTTAGCTAACTCAATACACCAGCTAAACCGTTTCAGCTCAAGTGTGAGCGGGATAACATTCGTACAGCAGGAATTGGCGGAAGTTGTGAGGAAGATCCCTCATCGGGATCCACTCAATAAGCGTGGGACCTTGCTAAAGCTGGGGCAAAAAAAGAGCCGGCACAGGGCCGGCTCTTGATATCAGGGTCGCGAAGATCAGCTGGTCAGATCGTCGAAGAAGCGTTTCACCCCTTCGAAGAAGCCTTCCGATTTCGGCTTGTGGGTCTTGGCGGCAGCACCGCTGAAGGATTCATCTAGCTGGCGCAGCAGCTCTTTTTGCTGCTCGGTCAGCTTGACCGGGGTCTCCACCACCACCTTGCACATCAGATCCCCCACCTGGCCGGAGCGCACGGACTTGACGCCCTTGCCCCGCATGCGGAACATCTTGCCGGTCTGGGTCTCAGGAGTGACCTTGAGCTTGACCCGGCCATCCAGGGTCGGCACTTCGATCTCGCCACCCAGGGCTGCCGCGGTAAAGCTGATGGGCACTTCGCAGTAGAGGTTGTTGCCGTCACGCACGAAGATCTCGTGCTCCTTGACGTGCACCTGTACGTACAGATCGCCCGCCGGTGCGCCGGCCTCCCCCGCTTCCCCTTCGCCGGAGAGACGGATGCGATCGCCAGTGTCGACGCCAGCCGGGATCTTGACCGACAGGGTCTTGGTCTTCTGGTAGCGTCCTTCGCCGTGGCACTTGCGGCACGGATCCTTGATGATCTTGCCGCGACCATGACAATGGGGGCAGGGTTGCTGCACTGCAAAGAAGCCCTGACGCATCTGCACCTGGCCGGAGCCGTGGCAGGTCGGGCAGGTCTGGGCAGAGCTGCCGGTGTGAGCACCGGAGCCGTTGCACACTTCGCAGTGGACCAGAGTCGGTACCTTGATCTCCTTGGAGACCCCGCGCACCGCCTCTTCCAGGGTCAGCTCCATGGTGTAGCGCAGGTCGGAGCCACGGGCCGGACCGCGACGGCCACCACCACGGCTGCCACCGAAAATATCGCCAAACACGTCGCCGAAGATGTCGCCGAAATCGGCGCCACCGCCAAAGCCGCCGTGGCCACCGCCACCCTGGCTCTGATCCACGCCGGCGTGGCCGTACTGGTCATAGCGGGCACGCAGGTTGGCATCGGTCAGGATCTCGTAAGCTTCCTTGACCTCTTTGAACTTATCTTCGGCACCGGCATCCCCCTGATTGCGGTCAGGGTGATACTTCATGGCCAGACGCTTGTACGCCTTCTTGATCTCGCGCTCGTCGGCATCTTTCGATACCCCCAGCACTTCGTAGAAATCGCGCTTCGACATACTTATCCTATTGCTATATCAGCAGTTACGCAGACGGGCGTTGGTTACCCAACGCCCGTAAATTCATAGAATCAAGCCGATGGGCGAAGCGGACTTCGCCCATCTGGGTCGGGCTTATTTCTTGTCGTCTTTCACTTCTTCGAACTCGGCATCGACCACGTCGTCGTCAGCCTTGGCGGAAGAGGAGGACTGACCGGCGTCAGCACCGGCGGCGCCTTGCGCCTGAGCCTGCTGCTGGGCAATCTCCATCAGCTTCTGGGACGCTTCCAGCAGCGCCTGCTGCTTGGCCTCGATAACGGCCTTGTCGTCGCCCTTGATGGCGGTTTCCAGCTCGCTCAGTGCAGCTTCGACCTTGGTTTTGTCGTCGGCAGGCAGGGCTTCACCGGCTTCGGTCACCTGCTTGCGCACGGAGTGGACCAGACCATCAGCCTGGTTGCGGGCCTGCACCAGCTCTTCAAACTTCTTGTCCTCGGCCGCGTTGGCTTCGGCTTCGCGTACCATGCGTTCGATCTCGTCATCAGACAGACCAGAGGAGGCCTGGATGGTGATCTTCTGCTCCTTGTTGGTCTCCTTGTCTTTGGCGGAGACGTGCAGGATGCCGTTGGCGTCGATGTCGAAGGTCACTTCGATCTGCGGCAGACCACGCGGTGCCGGACGGATGCCTTCCAGGTTGAACTGGCCCAGGGACTTGTTGTCGCTGGCGCGCTTGCGCTCACCCTGCAGCACGTGAATGGTCACGGCAGACTGGTTGTCTTCGGCAGTGGAGAACACCTGGGACTTCTTGGTCGGGATGGTGGTGTTCTTCTCGATCAGCGCAGTCATCACGCTGCCCATGGTTTCGATACCCAGAGAGAGCGGGGTCACGTCCAGCAGCAGAACGTCGGTCTTGTCACCGGACAGCACGGCACCCTGGATGGCAGCACCCATGGCCACGGCTTCGTCCGGGTTGACGTCTTTGCGCGGCTCTTTGCCGAAGAACTCGGCAACTGTCTTCTGAACCAGTGGCATACGGGTCTGACCACCAACCAGAATCACGTCGTCGATCTCGCCAACCGCCAGACCGGAGTCTTTCAGGGCGACACGAACCGGCTCCAGAGAGTCCTTCACCATGTCTTCCACCAGGGATTCCAGCTTGGCGCGGGTTACCTTGATGTTCATGTGCTTCGGACCGGTGGCATCGGCAGTGATGTACGGCAGGTTGACGTCGGTCTGCTGGGCAGAAGAGAGCTCGATCTTGGCTTTCTCGGCGGCATCTTTCAGACGCTGCAGGGCCAGCTGGTCGTTGCGCAGGTCGATGCCCTGCTCACGCTTGAACTCGTCAACCAGGTAGTTGATGACGCGGTTGTCGAAGTCTTCACCACCCAGGTGGGTGTTACCGTTGGTCGCCAGTACTTCGAAGGTGGTTTCGCCTTCCACTTCGTCGATCTCGATGATGGAGATGTCGAAGGTACCGCCCCCTAAGTCATAGACGGCAACCTTGCGCTCGCCCTTGACCTTGTTGACGCCGTAGGCGAAAGCCGCGGCAGTCGGTTCGTTGATGATGCGTTTTACATCCAGACCGGCGATGCGACCGGCATCCTTGGTAGCCTGACGCTGGGCGTCGTTGAAGTAGGCCGGTACAGTGATGACGGCTTCGGTGACCGGCTCGCCCAGGTAGTCTTCAGCGGTCTTCTTCATCTTTTTCAGCACTTCGGCAGAGATCTGCGGCGGTGCCATTTTCTTGCCTTTCACCTCGACCCAGGCGTCACCGTTGTCGGCCTTGGCGATGGCGTACGGCATGATTTTCAGGTCACGTTGTACTTCGTCATCTTCGAAACGACGGCCGATCAGACGCTTGATGGCGAACAGCGTGTTCTTCGGGTTGGTGATGGCCTGACGCTTGGCCGGCTGACCAACCAGGATTTCGCCGTCATCGGCATAGGCAATGATGGACGGAGTAGTACGGTCGCCTTCCGCGTTCTCGATCACGCGAGCATGGTCGCCATCCAGAATAGCGACGCAGGAGTTGGTAGTACCCAGGTCAATACCGATGATTTTACCCATTTGACGAATCTCCAAATACTTTGAATAAACTGGCGAGGGGCTCGCCTTAATGCGTTAACGGCTAGGTGGGGCCTGCCAATCTGGCTTTCAAGCTCCCGGCATCAAATTTTTTGTGCCGCCGTGGCCTTGCATCCTATATGGGGTCGCAAGTGGCCACTTCAAGCCCCGCCCTGCAAAAACCCCACCTTTTGTCATGGCCGGGCCATGACGCACCACAGGGATACACAACAAAAAGCCCGCCAAGCGGCGGGCCTGGGCATCAAGCACCGACTCAGTCGACGGCCTTGGATACCATGACCATGGCCGGACGGATCACGCGACCGTTCAGCTCGTAGCCTTTCTGCATCACGGCGATGACGGTGTTCGGCGCCACGTCGGTACTCGGCACCATGCTCATCGCCTGATGGGCGTTGGGGTCAAACGGCTGGTTGGTCGGATCCAGCGCCGCCAGACCGAACTTGGCCACGCCGCTCTGCATGGATTTCAGGGTCAGCTCGACCCCTTCGATCATCGGCTTGAGGGCGTCGTTTTCCTTGTCGGCCAGCTCGATGGCACGCTCCATGTTGTCCAGCACCGGCAAGAGCTCGGCGGCGAACTTCTCCAGCGCGAACTTGTGCGCCTTCTCCACGTCCTGCGCCGCGCGACGACGCAGGTTCTCCATTTCGGCGACGGCACGAATGGCGCGCTCGCGCTCTTCGGCAGAGGCTTGCTGGGCAGCTTCCAGCTGCGCCTCCAGCTCGGCAATGCGGGCCTGCTCGGCTGTCACTTCACTGTCTACATCGGTCGGCTCGACTGGCTGGGCTTCCACTTGCTCCATCGCTTCAACCTTTTGTTCTTCGTGGTTCATGACATCTCCAATTGCGGGTTACTTATGAGGGCCCATTCTCCGGTTGCGCGACCGGACGGCAACGGGCCGACTATGTTGGCGCTATTATGGGGATGGATCCCCGGCTTTCAAGGGGAAAAGGGCGCCATTATCGCCAAGGAGGTGACGCGACAGGCAATTTACGGCCTTTTCCCGCCCCATGGCGCAAGCGGACACGCCGGCAGCAGACAAATCCCCCCCAAAGCGCGGTATACTCCCCCCAATACTCATCCCAGACCCGACAGACCATGGATTCTCCGTTCAAAACCATCGCCCTGATTGGCAAGCCCCACCACGAAGGGGCCAACCAGACCCTGACCGGCCTGCATCAATACCTGACCACCCGCGGTTTTCGGGTGCTGGTAGAGAGCCGGGTGGCCCACGCCCTCGGCATCATGGACGAGAACGTGATGGATCTGGTGCAACTGGGCCAGCAGGCGGATCTCGCCATCGTGGTCGGTGGTGACGGCAACATGCTGGGGGCCGCGCGGGTACTGTCGCGCTTCGACGTGGCGGTGATCGGGGTAAACCGGGGCAACCTCGGCTTTCTCACCGATCTCTCGCCGCAGGATTACCTGCTGCCACTGGAGCAGGTGCTGTGCGGCCACTACAAGAGCGAGCATCGCTTCTTGCTGGAGGCGGCGGTCTATCGCCATGGCGAGCGCAAGTCCAACAACCTGGCGGTCAACGAGGCGGTGCTGCATCCGGGCAAGATCGCCCACATGATCGAGTTCGAGGTCTACATCGATGGCAGCTTCATGTACAGCCAGCGCTCGGACGGCATCATAGTGGCCACCCCCACCGGCTCCACCGCCTACTCCCTGTCGGCGGGCGGTGCCATCCTCACCCCCAAGCTCAACGCCATCACGCTGGTGCCCATGTTCCCGCACACCCTGAGCAGCCGCCCCATCGTGCTGGACGCCGACAGCGAAGTGCGGTTGCTGGTCTCACCGGACAATCAGGACGACGCCATGCAGGTGAGCTGCGACGGCCAGGTGACGCTGGCGGTCCACCCGGGGGACGAGATCCTCATCAAGAAGAGCAGCCACAAGCTGCATCTGGTCCATCCGCTGGATTACAGCTACTTCCACGTGCTGCGCAACAAGCTCGGCTGGGGCAGCAAGCTGTTCTGATCCCCTGCCCTGCACTCCCTGTTTCTCACAAAACGGCCCCTGACGCGGGCCGTTTTGCATTCCGTCCCGCGGCGACATCTTTACTGTATGGAAAACCAGTATATACTGGATACATACACAGTAATGTTGGCCCATACAGGATGAGACCATGCTGACCCAGCTGACCGTCAACAACTTCGCCATCGTCAAGTTTCTCGAACTCGATCTGCAACCGGGCATGACCTGCATCACGGGTGAGACCGGGGCGGGTAAATCCATCGCCATCGACGCCCTGGGCCTGTGCCTGGGGGAGCGTGCCGAAGCCGGCATGGTGCGACCGGACAGTGACAAGAGCGAGGTCAGCGCCCGCTTCCTGCTGGATGGCAACCCGGCCGCTCGCGCCTGGCTGGCCACCAACGAGCTGGAAAACGAAGGGGAATGCATAGTGCGGCGGGTCATCTCCGCCGAGGGGCGCTCGCGCAGCTACATCAACGGCGTGCCCGTGCCCCTCACCCAGCTCAAGAACCTGGGCCAGCTGCTGGTCAACGTCCATGGCCAGCATGCCCACCAGATGCTGCTCAAACCCGATTACCAGCTCGCCCTGCTCGATGGCTACGCCGGCCACCATCTGCTGCTCGATGAGGTGCGCCGCCACTACCAGCAGTGGCGCCAGCTGCAGAACGAGCTCAACCGGCTCAAGGCCGAGCAGCAGCAACGGGAGGCCCGCCGCCAGCTCATCGAATACCAGGTGCAGGAGCTGGACGAGTTCGCCCTGCAACAGGGGGAGTTTGAAGAGATTGAAGAGGAGCACCAGCGCCTGGCCAACGGCACCGAGCTGATGCAGGAGTGCGGCGCCTGTCTGGATCTGCTCTATGACAACGAGGAGACCACCATCGCCGGTCTGCTGCAGACTGTCGTCGATCGGGCCGAGGGGCTGGTCGCCATGGACAGCCGGCTGGGCGACGTGCTCGGCATGCTCAACGAGGCCCTGATCGGGGTGCAGGAAAGCCACAGCGAGCTGCGCAGCTACCTGGACCGGCTGGAGCTGGATCCAGAGCGCTTCAACGAGCTGGAGAGCCGCCTCTCCAAAGCCATCAACCTGGCCCGCAAGCACCATGTCAAACCGGCCGAGCTGGCCCTGCACCATCAGGAGCTGGCCGCCGATCTGGCGCGCCTCAACTCCGACGAAGAGCGGCTGGAGGGGATGGAAGACGAGCTGGCCGAGGCCCGCCAGGCCTTCGTGCAGGCCGCCGAGGCCCTGAGCCAGAGTCGCCAACGCTATGCCGAAGAGCTCGGCGCCAAGGTGAGTGCCAGCATGCACGAGCTGGCGATGCCGGACGGCCGCTTCGCCATTGAGGTGCGCCCCGATGCCCAGAGCAGCCTGTCACCGCTCGGCATCGACCGGGTGGAGTTCATGGTCACCACCAACCCGGGCCAGCCCATCCAGCCGCTCGGCAAGGTGGCCTCCGGCGGCGAACTGTCGCGTATCAGCCTCGCCATCGTGGTGATCAGCGCCCGCAAGATCTCGACGCCGACCCTGATCTTCGATGAAGTGGACGTGGGGATCAGCGGCCCGACAGCGGCCGTGGTAGGGCGCCTGCTGCGCCAGCTGGGTGAATCGACCCAGGTGATGGTGGTCACCCACCTGCCCCAGGTCGCAGGCAAGGGGCACCAGCACATGGTGGTGAGCAAGCACACCGACGGCAAGACCACCGAAACCCAGATGCAGGCGCTGGATCAAAGTGCCCGTCTCAACGAGCTGGCCCGTCTGCTGGGGGGCGATCAGATCACCGACAACACCCTGGCCAACGCCCGCGAACTGCTGGCCTGCTGAGGCAAAGGTCAGCCATCTGCACGCGGGGCCCACGTTGAGGATCAGGTTCCCCGCGTAACCTCGCCTGCTGGTGACGGTGGTTTGCGGCGCCGCGGCGGGTGCATCATCACCATGCCGCCGTTGCCGCATTCTGGAGAGCTCACTCCCGAGAGATCACTTTCTGGCGATTTGAATGGTCACGGCCTGCCTGGCCGGATCGAAGCCTCATAGCCTCTCGCTCATACCGAGACACGGCCTAATCTCCTTGCTTGCCCATCCCCCTATCCACCTCTTGCAACGTGAACCTTGCGGCCATGGGCGATCCCCCGGCGCTTGCCACACAGCTATCGCCTTCCTCCTGTCTCCCTGTCCGAGTTTGCCTCCCTCCCCTAATCTGCTGCCCAGGTCTGCCTCCCTACCCAGCCCCAAGACGATTCAGCAGCAGGAGTGCGCGCCCCTTTTACAACAGGGTCTCGCCCGCCGCAGGGCGGCCTGCGCTGGTTGCCATCAGCGGGGACGGCGCATAGAGTGAATCCAGAGCAGGGCAAGCCCCTGTTTTCCCGTTTGCCCCGCATACCTGATCTTGCCTCAGGTACGTCATCAACCGCAGGAATGGCACCATGCTCCACGTGTTTGGTCACAAGAATCCCGATAGCGACAGCATCTGTACCGCCCTGGTGGCTGCCGACTGGCTCAATCGCCAGGGCCGCCCTGCCCAGGCCTATGCCCTTGGCGAACCCATCGCCGAAACCCGCTTCATTCTGGATACCGCCGGCGTTGCCGCCCCGCCCCTGCTGCAGGGCAGCGTGGCCAACAAGCAGGTGTTTCTGGTGGATTTCAGCGAGCTGGAACAGGGGCCGGAGGGGCTGGCAGAGGCCGACGTGCAGGGCCTCATCGACCACCACCGCATCGGTACTCTCATTACCCGTGGGCCGCTCGATGCCTGGATCCGGGCCGTGGGCTGCAGCGCCACCGTGCTGCTGGAGCTGATGGGTTACCATACCCTCTCCCGCGCCCAGGCTCGCCTGCTGCTCGGGGCCATCATCAGCGATACCTTCAGCCTCACCTCGCCCACCACCACGGCGCGCGATCGCGCCGCCGTCCATGCCCTGCTGCCGCTGGCGGATCTGGCGCTGGAGCCCTTTGCCCAGACCCTGCTGGAGCGCCGCACCCAGCTTGGTGACGCCCCCATGGCCGAGCTCCTCACCGCCGACGAGAAGGCCTACCAGATAGCCGGCTACCAGCTCTATGTCAGCCAGATCTGCGTGATGGAGCCGGGTCAGTTGCACAGCCGGCAGGCGGAACTGGAACAAGCCATGCAGCTGCGGCTGGCAGAGGATGGGCTGGATGCCTATGTCCTGATGCTGACCGACCTGGCTCAGGGGGGCAGCCAGCTCCATTTCGCCAGCAACGGCATCCTGCCCGCCCACCCCATCCAGCTCATTGGCGCCGTCAGTCGCAAGAAAGAGGGGCTGCCCTGGCTGACGAGCTATCTGGCGGGCAAGCCACTCTGACGCAGACCCGGCGAGTCCCGCTTCACACCGGACTCGCCGTTCTGCTCACCCGTCCCGCCCTCTCTCTTGTTATCTTGCCATCTGCCAGCCAACACCCTCCAGCATGGTTCCAGAGAGGGGCCAATCCCTGCTTTGCTCACGCTTTTGACGGCTCGCACGTCATTTGCCCGCCCAGCCCCGCTTTTCCTTCATTTTCCATTCAACTCAGTCTGTTATGATGATGTAAACGAACATGCCCTGGCGCTGCATCAGCGACACCCGGTGACACCGGCAGCCACAGAGACAGGTTCGTGCTATGCGACACATAGCGGGTACACAGTGTTCTGGGACAGGCCATTTGTCCCGAGTGACCCGCACCATGCCAAGGGAGAACTGCTTATGACCTCAACCAATATCGTGCTGTTGCTGGAAGGCAAGGATTACGAGCAGGAGACGCTGGCCAAAGCGAGTCAATTGGCACAAGGAATGGGGGGCGAGCTCACCCTGCTGCACCTGACCCACAGCAGCAAGATGCGCCGCAACAGCCTGTCGCTGTCGGAAGAGGAGCGCAGCGCCCAGGGTACGCTGGACGCCAAGGCCATCATCAGCGAGCTCATCACCACCCTGCAACACCCGGTGGATTACCAGTGCCTGGTGGTCGATGACGTGGTGCCCGACCTGAAACGTTGGCTGGCCACTCACCCGATAGATCTGCTGCTGGTCGGCAGCCGCCATCACTGGATGGAGGGATCCCTGGCCCGCCTGCTTATCTACAAGCTGCCGCTCGACATCCAGATCTGCCACGAGCCCTACGCCGAACAACTCAAGGCCGTCAGCTGACAACCGGCCCCCGCCGACTCAGGCAGGGTGCCCGAATGACCTCCCGCAGCGGGCTTTTTCACCCGCTGCCCCCCACCCCGTCTGCTCGCCAGGAAGCCCAACTAGGGCACGCTAGTGACAAGACTATCTACATGTTTTCTTACATATTCATCACTGTTTTTTGAGCCTCGTTTGCTGCAGGATGTTGCCCTTGCACGCCTTCGTTCGCTTCTTTCAGGTGAAAAATGAACATCACTCCCAAGCAGAGAAAAATTGCCCTGCTCGCCCTCGTGCCCGTGCTCACCATCGGCTGGCTGGCCTGGCCGAACAAGGCTCCCGAGCCGGTACTGACCGCCGAGGTGACCCGCCAGGACGTGGAGCAGACCGTGCTGGCCAGCGGTGTGCTGCAGGCCATCGAGCAGGTAGACGTCGGTGCCCAGGTCTCGGGCCAGGTCACCTATCTGGCGGTGGAGGCAGGTCAGAAGGTCAAGCAGGGAGACCTGCTGGCCGAGATCGATCCGCTGATCGCCCAGAACAACCTCAAGACCGCCGAGGCGGATCTCGCCAGCCGCCGCGCCCAGCTCAAGATCAAGCAGGCCCAGCTCAAGCAGAACGAGCTGAGCTGGCGTCGCCAGCAGCAGATGTTCAGGCAGGAGGCGAGCTCGCGCGCCGATCTGGAGAGCGCCGAAGCCCAGCTGGCCGTGACCAGAGCCGAGCTGCAAGGCGCGCTGGCCGAGGTCGACAATGCCCAGAGCAAGGTGGAGCGAGCCAAGACGGAGCTCGGCTACAACCGCATTCAGGCGCCCATGGATGGCACCGTCGTCAGCATAGTGACCCGCCAGGGGCAGACCCTGGCCGCCAGCCAGACGGTGCCGACCCTGCTCAAACTCGCCAATCTGGAGACCATGACGGTCAAGGCGCAGATCTCCGAAGCGGACGTCACCCGGGTCAAGGCCGGCATGCCGGTCTACTTCACCCTGATGGGAGACCCGGACACCCGCTACCACGGCACCCTGCGCACCGTCGAACTGGCCCCCACCAACATCAACGAGCAGGCCACCAGCACCACGGCCACCAACAACGCCGCCGTCTACTACTACGCCCTGTTCGACGTGCCCAACCCGGATCACACCCTGCGGGTCGCCATGACCACCCAGGTCACCATAGTGCTCGGCGAGCGCAAGCAGGTGCTGACCATTCCGCAGACAGCCCTTGGCAAGAAGCTCGGGGAGAACGAGTACGAGGTCACCCTGCTCAAGGAGGATGACCAGAAAGAGACTCGCCGCATCAAGACCGGCATGAAGGATGACATCAAGGTGGAGGTGGTCAGCGGCCTGAGCGAACAGGAGAAGGTCACCCTGAACCAGGGTTCGCCGGTCAGTGGCAATGACGTGGAGATCATGTTGTGAGCGAGCCTCTGATCCAGCTCAAGGGGATCGAGCGCCGCTACCAGAGCGGAGAGCAGGAAGTGACCGTGCTCCACCCCCTCGATCTCGCCATCGAGGCGGGAGAGATGATCGCCATCGTCGGCGCCTCCGGCTCCGGCAAGTCGACCCTGATGAACCTGCTCGGCTGCCTCGATCGGCCGAGCAGCGGCCAGTACCTGTTCCGCGGCCAGGACACCGCCACCCTGGACGCCCTCTCCCTCGCCAGGCTGCGCTGCCACCACTTCGGCTTCATCTTTCAGCGCTACCACCTCTTGCCGCACCTCAATGCCGCCGCCAACGTGGAGATCCCGGCCGTCTACGCCGGCACGCCACGGGCCGAGCGCCAGGCCCGCTCCCAGGCACTGCTGGCGCGACTGGGGCTCAGTGAGCGCAGCCATCACACCCCGAGCCAGCTCTCCGGCGGCCAGCAGCAGCGGGTCAGTATCGCCCGGGCGCTGGCCAACGGCGGCGAGGTGATCCTGGCGGACGAACCCACCGGGGCCCTCGACAGCCAGAGCGGCAAGGAGGTGATGGCCATCCTCAGGGAGCTGCACGCCCAGGGCCACACCATCATCCTGGTGACCCACGACATGGAGGTGGCCAGCCACGCCGACCGGATCATCACTCTCAAGGATGGCCGGGTGCAGGAAGACAGCGGCCGCAAACCGGCCGCCGCCCCCGTGACCCCGACCGCCGCCCCCGCCGGCAAGGAAGGGGCAGGGCACGACTGGGATCGCTACCGGGAAGCGGCACGCATGGCGCTGCACGCCATGCTGGCCCACCGCATGCGCACCTTCCTCACCATGCTCGGCATCATCATCGGCATCGCCGCCGTGGTGAGCGTGGTGGCGCTCGGCCAGGGGGCCCGTGCCAAGGTGATCGACCAGATCAATGCCATGGGCACCAACACCATCGACATCTTCCCCGGCAAGGATTGGGGGGACGAGAAGGCCGCCAGCATCCAGACCCTCAACAAGCGGGATCTCGACGCCCTGCTCGGCCAACCCTACCTGGAAGGGGCCAGCCCCCAGATCGCCGCCTCCGGCCAGCTGCGCTATCGCAACAAGACCAACAGCGGCAGCATAGTCGGGGTCGGCAGCGACTTCTTCCGGGTCAAGGGGATGAAGCTCACCAACGGCCGGCTGTTTGACGAACGCGACATCCAGAACCGGACCGCGGTGGCGGTGGTGGACGGCAAGACCATAGAGAGCCTGCTCGGCAAACAGGATCCCGTCGGCCAGGTGGTGCTGGTCGGCACCCTGCCGGTGCGCATCGTCGGCGTGGTGGAAGAGGAGACCGGGTTTGGCCGCAGCGGCCAGTCGGTGAATGTCTGGCTGCCCTACAGCGCCGTGATGAGCCGCCTCATCTCCCAGAACCACTTCAGCCAGCTCACCATCCGGGTCAAGGATGGGGTGCAACCGGCGCTGGCCGAGCAGGCCGCCATCGAGCTGCTGACCCAGCGCCACGGAATGAAGGACTTCTTCACTTTCAGCAGCGACAGCATCATCAAGTCGGTGGAGAAGACCACCGCCACCATGACCCTGCTGGTCTCCGCCATCGCGGTGATCTCCCTCATCGTCGGCGGTGTCGGGGTGATGAACATCATGCTGGTGTCGGTGGTGGAGCGCACCCGCGAGATCGGCATCCGCATCGCGGTCGGTGCCCGCCAGTCGGACATACTGCAGCAGTTTCTGATCGAAGCGGTGATGGTTAGCCTGCTGGGGGGCATGCTCGGGGTGGGGGTCTCCCTCTTCATCGGCCTGCTCTTCTCCCTGTTCGTGGAGAGCATCCAGATGCACTTCTCGCTCTTTTCCATCCTGATGGCGTTTGGCTGTTCCTCGCTCATCGGGATCCTGTTTGGCTATCTGCCCGCCCGCAATGCCGCCCGGCTCGACCCGGTCGAGGCGCTGGCGAGGGAATGACGATGTACCACTTATCCAAACTGGGGCTCTGCCTCACCCTGGCGCTCGGCCTCGGCGCCTGCAGCCAGCAGAGCAGCTATCAGCGGCAGGAGCTGGCATTGGCCGACCACTGGCAACAGCCGGAGGAGGGTCTCACCCGCCAGCTGGCCGGCCCCTGGTGGCAGGGCTTCCACGATCCCGAGCTCAATCGGCTGATCGAAGCCGTGCTGGCTGCCAACCCGGACATGCAGGTCGCCGGCCTGCGCCTGCGCAGCGCCCTGCTCAGTGCCGATCTGGCCGACACCAACCTGACCCCCTCGGTCGATGCCAGCCTCGGCGGCAATGGCACCAAGAATCTGAAAAGCGGCAAGAGTGAAGGCAGCATGGGCCCCTCCCTGACCCTCGGCTACGAGGTGGATCTGTGGGGCAGGCTCGCCTCGGTGCGGGATCAGGCGAGCTGGGAGGCCGAGGCGTCCGCCCAGGATCTGGCCGCCACCCGCCTGATGCTGATCGGCAAGGCGCTCGAGCAATATTGGCAGCTGGCCTACCTCGGCTCGGCCATTTCCCTGGGCCAGCAGCAGCTCGCCAACTATGAGCGCGCCGAGCAGCTGACCCAGGCCAAGTACCGAGCTGGTGCCGTGACCCGGCTCGATCTGGTGCAGGCCAGCCAGCAGAAGGCCGGCAAGCAGGCGGAGCTCAGCTCGCTTCTGATGCAGCAGGAGCAGGCCCGCAATGCCCTGCGTCTGTTGCTCGGACGCAGCAGCGGCCCGCTGGCGTTCGAGCCCAAGGCGCTGCCGACGGCCCCCATCCCCACCCTGGCGGTCGGCATTCCGGCCGACGTGCTGGCGCGGCGTCCCGACGTGCGCGCCGCCGAGCTGCGCCTGCGCAAGACCCTGGCGAAGGGGGACGAGATCCGCACCGGTCTCTACCCCACATTGAAGCTGACCGGCGGCGCCAACAGCAGCTCGGACACCCTGACCCAGGTGCTGCAAAACCCGGTGGGCACCCTGGGCGCCACGTTGGCACTGCCCTTCCTCGAGTACAACAAGACCCGGCTCGCCATCGCCGGCGCCAATCTCGATTACCAGATAGCCGAAGCGGAGTTTCGCAAGCAGCTCTACGGTGCGCTGGTGGAGGTGGAGGATGGTTTGACCGCCCGCCACCACGGCGAGCAACGCCTGAGCTACCTGGCCGAGCAGCTGGACTTTGCCAAAGAGGCGGAGCGGCTGGCGAGAGCCCGCTACCAGGCCGGCGCCACCGGGGTACAACCCTGGCTGGATGAACAGAACCGGCTGTGGGACGCCGAGCTCGCCCTGCTCGGCCAGCAGAAGGAGCAGCTCAACACCATGGCGAAGATCTACAAGGCGCTGGGGGGCAGCGATCGCCCCTGAGCCAGCCACCCCCTCGCCCCATGGCGAGGGGGGGCTATTTTTCTGCACGCCACTGAACTTCCCTTCGCTTTTCCCTCTCTGACTCTGTCACACAAATCAATTGATAATAATTTTCATTTAATGAAGAATGGGCGCCATTATCAGTCAGGAGTATGCCCATGTCCCAGTCCGCCCCGGTCAACCGCCCCCGCCTGCTCACGGTCAAGCACATTCAGGATGTGAGCCCGCACCTGCGCCGGATCTGCCTGACCAGCCCGGAGCTCGCTGACTACCCCTTCACCTGTGGCGGTGCCCATATCAAGATCATGCTGCCCCAGCCGGGCCAGGCCCATGCCGTGCTGCCCACGCCCACCCCGCAGGGGCCGCGCTGGGAAGACCCGAGCCAGCGTCCCATCGTGCGCACCTTCACCATTCGCGCGTTTCGCCGCGAGGCGCTGGAGCTGGATATCGACTTCGCCCTGCACGATGATGGCGGCCCCGCCAGCCGTTTCGCCAGCCAGGCCAAGCCGGGCGATCTGCTGGCCATCTCGGGCCCGGGTGGCCCTGATCCCATGCTGCAACCGGCCAGTTACTACTACATGGTGGGGGATCTCACCGCCCTGCCCGCCATCAGCGCCATGATTGAGGTGATGCCCGCCGATGCCCGCGGCCACATCGCCCTGCTGGTGCCCTATCAGGAAGATGTGCAGGATCTGTCGCTGCCCGCCGGGGTAAGCCTGCGCTGGTTTGTCGGCCCCCCCGAGCAGACGGGGCCGCTGGTGGAGTACTTCACCGCCCTGCCGCTGGAGGAGCAACAGAGCTACTTCTGGTTTGGCGGGGAAGAGGGCTTGGTGGTCCCCATGCGCCGCCACGTACGGCGCACGCTCGAGGTGGATCGCACCCGGGTCTACGCCGTGCCCTACTGGCGCCACGGCAAGGATGAAGAGGCCTATCACCATGCCCGTCACGACGTGATGGACAGCTAAACCAGCTGATTTTGTCCTGAAATATCAAGCCCATGGCCTGCCGGTCATGGGCTTGATTGCCATTGGAGCGGCCTTGCCCGCCGGCGCTCTCCCCCCATTCTGGTGTGCCACTCGGTTGTGCTTGCATTTGCGGCCGACAACAAGATAATGATAATCACTCTCAACAATAACAGGTGATGACGCCCCATTGCAGCTCCCGTCCGGGTTCCGGTGTGGAGTGCACGTCACTCACTCCTATGCACAGCAAGGTAATCCAGATGGCAGTTTTAAACTCGGTAATGCGCGCCTTCGCGGTGGAGGCACTCCCCACTCCTGCCGACCTGTTGGCACTTCATCCCTGTCCCGCCGAGCTGGCGACCCGGATCGACCAGCACCGCCAGCAGGCTCGCCGGATCCTAGCTGGCGAGGACGATCGCCTGCTGGTGGTGATTGGCCCCTGCTCCATCCACGATCCCCTCGCCGCCCTCGACTACGCCAGACGGCTGGCCTCTCTGGCCCACGCCTATCAGGATCGGCTGCAGATAGTGATGCGCACCTATTTCGAGAAGCCCCGCACCACGGTGGGTTGGAAGGGGCTGGTGTTCGATCCCCATCTGGATGGCAGCAACGACATCAACCACGGCATGCGGCTCGCGCGCCAGCTGCTGCTCGACATCAACCAGCTGGGGCTGGCCACCGCCACCGAGTTTCTCGATACCACCAGCTTCCTCTACCTGGCCGATCTCATCAGCTGGGGGGCGATCGGTGCCCGCACCACCGAGTCGCAAGTTCACCGGCAGCTCGCCTCGGCCCTGCCCTGCCCCGTCGGCTTCAAGAACGGGACGGACGGCAACATCCGGGTGGCCATCGATGCCATTCAGGCGAGCGAAGCCTCCCACCTGTTTACCGCCCCCGGCAGCCAGGGCGGCATGGTGGTGATCAAGAGTGAAGGCAACCCGGCCGGCCACATCATTTTGCGCGGTGGCACCCGCCCCAATTACCACCAGCACGACGTGGAAGAGGCGGCCGAGCGGCTGGCACGGCAGGGGCTCCCCCCCCGGCTGATGGTGGATTGCAGCCATGGCAACAGCCAGAAGCTGCACAAGAACCAGATCCGGGTGGCGGGGGAGCTCTGCCGCCAGCTGGCAGAAGGCAGCGACGCCATCGCCGCCGTCATGGTCGAGAGTTTCCTGCAGGGCGGCAGCCAGAAACCGGCCCCTCTGAGCGAACTGGTCTACGGCCAGTCGGTCACCGATGCCTGTCTCTGCTGGGATGATACCCAGACCCTGCTCGCCATGCTGGCGGATGCCGTCGAGCGGCGCCGCCAATATCCGGGACAGCCCCGGCCGGACCCTGTTCGCTGGCCGGCCCAGCTGGCAAGTTGAATCCATTGGGTGAATAAGGCTCCCGTAACGGGAGCCTTATTATTTCCCCACTCTCCTTTTCCAATCTCCCCGCCATACCACCGATTAAATGCCCAGGGCATCTCTTTCCCATAAAAAGTGCGCAGGTATCCGGCGCCTGCCGCAATAAAACAACCGGGGTAATACGCTGTGGTTCGTCCAATCCGGTCGCTGACAGTGACCAGACCGATTAATGCCATGGGCACAACCAAGGGGAGAGGCAAGGCGCCAGAAACAGGCGATCTCTTAATGCTGATGGTATCGCCCTGGAATGACCTACCTAATACTTGACGGGCTATATGAGTCCAGCAACAGGAGGAGAAGAAGGCAGCCAGTCACACCATAAAAACGATGTCGGTGATGAAAAAACCAGCCAACTGGAAATTAATCGTTCAATCAGGCGGCAACAAATAGGGGTGACATCATGCGATTGTCATGCGACAAAAACCAGTCGGATAAAACAGCATGGGGAATTGACAGGGGCGGCTTTCAATGAGCACAAATAATAATGCCGCCTCATGGGCGGCATCATTCATGATCGACCCTCAGGGATCAGATCAGGAAATCATTCAGATCCTTGCCCAGCGCAACTTGCTCGGCAATGGCCTTGGGCATACGGCCCTGACCGGTCCAGGTCTTCTCCTGGCCATCTTCCTGGTACTTGTACTTGGCAGGACGCGGAGCACGCTTGCTCTTGGTCGCGCCAGCAGCGGCAGCCGGGGCGGCAGCGCTGTTCAGCAGTTCACGGGGATCGATACCGGCCTGCTGCAGCATTTCGGTGAACTCGTTCAGCTTGCGCTGACGCTCTTCCTGCTCGGCACGCTCCTGTTCAACAGAATCGGCGCGCTCGTTATATACCAGATCGAACTTCTCTTTTGCTTCTTGCAGCTGTTCAAACGGCAATTCACGGATGGCCGCACGCAGGCTGCGAATGTTCAGCAGAACTTTCAGAAACTCGTTCATTACTTCCTCACAGAATTATTTTTGTTTGTCACAGGGATAACACAGCTTGAGAATAGCACGGCTGTTTGAGAACAACATAATGTTTTTATAACAGCTGTCACTTTCTTAACAAAAAGTTCTGGCTGAATATAGCGACCACTTTATTCAGCCATTACTCATTGGCCCGCCTGCAAGATCGTTTACCATGCAATTCCCCCATGTAACGCATGGCAAATAGATCCGGTACAGCTTGTCATATTTTCCGGCAGGTGATGCCAGCTATTTTTACAATTAGCCACGGCTGTTAATTTTTCCGCCACTCACACGAGACTCTAGGTAGACAATTGACACTATATATTGCCGGCGATGGCTGCCGGCAACCTCTCCTGTGTGGATTGGCAAACTGGACATGGCAAACCGGCTTATTCCAGGATCAGCCGCCGCCAGGGGCCGGTGATCTCGCAGTGGCCGGTCTCCGCCGTATTCTGCCAACCCAACCGGTGATAAAACGCCAGCGCCGCCGTGTTGTTGGTGGCCACCTTGAGGGATGCTGGCTTGTTGAAGGGGGCCAGCCCCTGATTCAGCAGGGCCCGTCCCATGCCCTGGCCATGCCAGTCGGCCGAGACATAGAGGTGGTGCACGAAGCTCTCATCGCCCCAGATGGCGATGAAGCCGCAAGGTGTCCCCCCCTGCTCGGCCACCCAGATCTGCTCGCCCCGGGTCTGCTCGTCAAAATCTTCCAGCCGGAACTGGGCGGGATCGACCCAGTGAAAGGTCTGACGCCGCCCTTTCAAAAACAGCTGCGCCAACTGGGGAATATCCGTCTCTCGCATGGCTCTGATCATCAAACTGTCCCTGTCATATGAGTACCATCCAACTCTCCATGGAACACGGGGGCCCTGTCAAATCGCCGGCACAGAATAACGCCGTCGCGATGGCAGGGGTGTGACACACCTCTGTCCATTTCATGAGCCATGGGACTATACTGCCTGAGTCCCGTGTATGGATGTTTTGAGGCTCGCTGATTTATGGATAACAAGCAGATAGAAGGCAATATCTTTGTTCCGGCCCATATCGACGACGTCTGGCGTGCCTGGACAACCGAAAGCGGCCTGCGCAGTTTTCTGGCGCCGGAATGCCTGATGGTGCCGGAACCGAATGGTCCCTTCGAAATCTATTTCAGACCCGATGCCCCGCTGGGCGAGCGTGGCAGCGAAGGTTGCCGGGTGATGGCCGTCATGCCCCACGACCTGCTCAGTTTCAGCTGGAATTTCCCCCCCTCCCTGCCCCATATCCGCCAACAGAAGACCCAGGTCTGCCTGCGCTTCGTGCCGGAAGGTCAGGGCACCCGACTCTACTTCCTGCAGACAGGCTGGGCCAACGACCCGGACTGGGATCAGGGCTACGCCTATTTTCGGGATGAGTGGCTGGAGACCAGCCTGCCCCGCCTGCAATACCGCTTCACCCATGGCCCCATCGACTGGAACAACCCGCCGGACAAGCAGCAGTTGAAATCCCTGGCCCAATAAGCGCCCATAGAAAGCAAAACACCGCCAGCTGGCGGTGTTTCTTTTTCCTTGATAGTAAGCCCGGCACGGACCGGCTCATACCCCCAGCCGATCGCGCAGGGTGTACCAGGCGGCGCCGGCGGCGGTGAAGGGGATACGGAACAGGCGGCCACCCGGGAAGGGGTAGTGGGGCAGCTTGGCAAACGCATCGAAGCGCTCCGCCTGACCGCTCAACACCTCGGAGAGCAGCTTGCCCGCCAGATGGGTACAGGTGACGCCATGGCCGCTGTAGCCCTGCATGTAATAGATGTTGTGGCCGATGCGGCCAAACTGCGGCAGGCGCGACAGGGTGAGCAGGAAGTTGCCGGTCCAGGTGTACTCCACCTTGACGTCCGCCAGCTGGGGGAAGGTCTTGAGCATCTTGGGGATGATCAACCGCTCGATGTCCGCCGGATCCCGCGCCCCATAGACCACGCCACCGCCATAGATCAGCCGGTGATCGCCGGAGGTGCGATAGTAGTCGAGCAGGTAGTTGCAATCTTCCAGGCAGTAGTTTTGCGGCAGCAGCGAGCGGGCCCGCTCCTCTCCCAGCACCTCGGTGGCGATCACCTGGGTGCCGCACGGCATGCTCTTGCCGGCGAGCTCGGGCACCAGATTGCCGAGGTAGGCGTTGCCGGCCACCACCACGTAGCGCGCCTTGACCGCCCCTTTGGCGGTCTTGACCAAAGCAGGCTGACCCGGCGTGATGCTGGTGACGGCGGACTGTTCGAAGATCTTGCCCCCCTGCAAGCGGATCGCCTCCGCCTCCCCCAGCGCCAGGTTGAGGGGGTGAATGTGGCCGCCGCTCTTGTCGAGCAGGGCGCCGACGTAGCGATCGCTCGCCACCACTTCGCGCACACCGTCGGCATCGAGCAGCTCCAGCTTGTCGTTGCCCCACTTCTCCCAGCGCGCCTTCTGCGCCTTGAGCTCATGCAGCTGCTTCTCGGTCTCGGCGGCGAACACCCCGCCCTCCTGCAGATCACACTGGATGTTGTAGCGCTTGATCCGCTCGCGGATGATCTGGCCCCCCTCAAACAGCATGGAACCGAGCAGCCTGGCCTGTTCGGGCGGGCAATTCGCTTCTATGGTGTCGATGTCGCGGCTGTAGGAGTTGACGATCTGGCCGCCGTTGCGACCGCTGGCGCCAAAGCCCACCCGGGCCGCCTCCAGTACCACCACCGAATAGCCCTTTTCCACCAGATGCAGCGCGCTGGAGAGGCCGGTATAACCCGCCCCGATGACGCAGACGTCGCACTCCAGCGGTTCGGTCAGCGTCGGATAGGGCGCGTGTTGGTTGGCACTGGCTGCGTAGTAACTGTTTACATGTTCGGTCATTATCCCTGTTTCCTTACAAGTTCTTTTCCCAAACGAGACGATGTCTCGACACTAGAAGTTGGCCGGGGTGTGGGCGCTGACGATGCGGCAGACCTGCCCCGACGGATTGCTGAAACTGTGGGGCTCGCCCGTGTCGATCACGTAGCTGTCCCCGGCACTGAGCTGATAGGTCTGGCCCGCCACCGTCAGGGTCACAGACCCCTCCAGCACGGTACCCACCTCCTCCCCCAGGTGGGTGACCTGGCCGCCGGTGTCGGTGCCGGGGGCGTAGGTCTCCAGCATGAAGCCGAGCTGGCGGCGGTTGTTGCCGTTGTGCACCAGCTTCATGGAGACCCCCTGGCTGCCCAGCTCGATCAGCTGCTCGGCCCTGATCACCACGCTCGGCGTGCTCGCCACCTCCTCTTCGGCGAAGAAGCGCGACAGCGGCAGCTCATAGACGCTGAGCAGCTTTTGCAAAGAGGCCACCGACGGGCTCACCTTGTCCTGCTCTATCATGCAGATGGCGCCATGGGTCAGCCCGCTCAGCTCGGCTACCCGCCGCTGGGAGAGCCCCAGCCGGCGGCGAGTGGCGGCCAACCGCTCCCCCATGCTCTGCGCCTGGGTACTCTGCGCCAGCGGGTTGTCGGTCATGGACTGCCAGCGCGTCTCGCCCTGTGGTTGCTGCATTCGGCCACCTCCCTGTGTGCCTGGTAGGAGCCATTGGCGGCCCCGGTTAAAATAGCGAGTCAATCCGACCGACCTGTTTGTTATCCTGCACAGTGCACTCCGTTCATTATTTTGCACACCCTGCACCACGGAAACCGGTAAAATCGCTCCAACAGCTCCATTTCTAGCACGCGAGACACAGTTTACTCAAATATATTTAACACTTGAAAAACATTTCAGCTCAATTTATGGTCTTCCTGTGCTTATTATTCTATACGGTGGCGGCACAGGATGAGCCGGCCCCCTGACCCACAATCGAGGCTTGCTATCTATGTCAGCATCACAACCCGCACTCTCCCTGATCAAATCCCTTGCCTATATAGATGGTCGCTGGTGCGAAGCCAGCGGCGGACACCGGTTCGAGGTGCACAACCCGGCCACCGGCCAGGTCATCACCCAGGTACCCGACATGGACGAGGGCGACACCCGCCGCGCCATCGCCGCCGCCCACGCGGCCCAGCCGGGCTGGGCCGCGCTCACCGCCAAGGAGCGCAGCAACCGACTCTACGCCTGGTTCGAGCTCATCATGGCCAACCAGGAGGAGCTGGCCCGCATCATGACCTGCGAGCAGGGCAAGCCGCTGGCCGAGGCCAAGGGGGAAGTGGCCTACGGTGCCAGCTTCATCCAGTGGTTCGCGGAAGAGGGCAAACGTGCCTATGGCCGCACCATTCCGGGCTTCTCCAGCGACCGCCGGCTGGCCACCATCAAGCAGCCGGTGGGGGTAGTCGCCGCCATCACCCCCTGGAACTTCCCCATCGCCATGATCACCCGCAAGGCGGGCCCGGCGCTGGCCGCCGGTTGCACCATCGTCATCAAGCCGGCCGCCGAGACCCCGCTCTGTGCACTGGCACTGGCGGCGCTGGCAGAACAGGCTGGGATCCCGGCCGGGGTCATCAACATCGTCACCAGCCATCAGGCCGCGGCGGTGGGCAACGAGCTGTGCAACAACAAGACGGTGCGCAAGCTCTCCTTCACCGGCTCCACCCGCATCGGCAAGCTGTTGATGCGCCAATGCGCCGACACCATGAAGAAGCTGTCGCTGGAGCTCGGCGGCAACGCTCCCTTTATCGTGTTTGACGACGCCGATCTCGACGCCGCCATCGCCGGCGCGCTCGCCTCCAAATACCGCAACGCCGGCCAGACCTGCGTCTGCGCCAACCGTATCCTGGTGCAGGCCGGCATCTACGACGCCTTCGCCGAGAAGCTCACCGCCGCGGTCAAGGCCTTCAAGGTGGGCGACGGCATGAGCGAGGGCACCCAGATAGGCCCGCTCATCAACCCGGCCGCCGCCAGCAAGGTGGCCGAGCTGGTCAAGCAGGCCACCGCCGCCGGCGCCGAGTTGCTGCTGGGGGGCGAAGCCCACCCCGCCGGCCCGCTCTTCTACCAACCCACCATTCTGGGCAAGGTGGATAAAACCAACCCCATCCTGCAGGAGGAGATCTTCGGCCCGGTGGCGCCGCTGGTGCGCTTCGAGACCGAGGCCGAGGCCATCGCCCTGGCCAACGACACCCCCTATGGTCTGGCTGCCTATTTCTACGGCCGTGACATCGCCCGCGTCTGGCGGGTGGCCGAGCAGCTCGAATACGGCATGGTCGGCATCAACGAGGGGATCATCTCGACCGAATTGGCCCCCTTTGGTGGCATCAAGGAGTCGGGCCTCGGTCGTGAAGGGGCGGCCGAAGGGCTGGAGGAGTACCTCGAGACCAAATACCTCTGCTTCGGCGGCATCCGCTAGGCAGTCACATCTTGCGCCGGCGGCCGGGCCTGCAACAGGGGCCTGCCACCCGCCGGCGCAGCCATATCAGTTCACAAGGACGAAGTGAGTGCTCCCAAGGGGCCTCGCCACATTGAGACAGGGGCCCCCGGCCCCTCAGGGAGGAAAGATGAGTCAGTCAGCATCAAACAAGGCGTGGCAAGCGCGCCGCGAAGCCGCCGTGGTCAACGGCGTCGGCACCCTGCTGCCGGTGTTTATCGACCGGGCGCAAAACGCCGAGCTGTGGGATGTGGAGGGCAACCGCTACATCGATTTTGCCTCCGGCATCGCCGTGCTCAACACCGGCCACAACCACCCGAAAGTGGTGGCCGCGGTGCGCGCGCAGCTGGAGAAGTTCAGCCACACCTGCTTCCAGGTCACCCCCTACCCCGGCTATATCGAGCTGGCGGAGAAATTGAATGCCCTGGTGCCCGGCCCCACCCCGAAACGCACCCTGTTTCTCTCCACCGGCGCCGAGGCGGTGGAGAACGCCATCAAGATCGCCCGCGCCCACACCGGCCGTAGCGGCACCATCGCCTTCAAGGGGGGCTTTCACGGCCGCACCATGATGGGGATGGCGCTCACCGGCAAGGTGGTGCCCTACAAGACCGGTTTCGGCCCCTTCCCGGGGGAGGTCTATCACCTGCCCTTCCCGAGCGACTATCTGGGAGTGAGCGAGGCCGATGCGCTGGCTGCGCTGGATCTCTGCTTCAGCTCGGATATCGAACCGACCCGGGTGGCCGCCATCATCATCGAACCGGTGCAGGGTGAAGGGGGCTTCTACCCCGCCTCCGCCAGCTTCATGCAGCGCCTGCGCCAGCTGTGCGATCAGCACGGCATCCTGCTCATCTGCGACGAGATCCAGAGCGGTTTCTGTCGCACCGGCAAGACCTTCGCCACCGAATACAGCGGCATCGAGCCGGACATCATGACGCTCGCCAAGAGCCTGGCCGGCGGCTTCCCGCTCTCCGCCGTGGTGGGCAAGGCGGAGGTGATGAACGCCGCCAAGCCGGGTGGTCTGGGCGGCACCTACGCCGGCTCCCCCATCGCCTGCGCCGCCGCCCTGGCGGTGCTGGAGGTGATCGAAGAGGAGCGTCTCAACCAGCAGGCTCAGGCCCAGGGCGAGCAGATCAAGGCGCGCCTGCAGCAGCTGGCCGAGCGTTTTGACTGCATCGGCGACATCCGTGGCCCCGGCGCCATGGTGGCCATGGAGCTGGTCAAGCAGCGCGACGCAAACCGGCCGGATGCCGAGCTCACCAAGCGACTGGTGGCCGAGGCGGGCAAACGCGGGCTGGTGCTGCTGGCCTGCGGCGTGCGCGCCAACGTCATCCGCTTCCTGGCGCCGCTGACGGCCTCGCCGGCCATCATCGAGGAGGGGCTGACCCTGCTTGAACAGGCCCTGCAGGCGGCTCACGCCTGATCTGAAACAGAGCATTCGCCCATTAGTGCAAAAAAATGCGTTTTTGCCCCCTTGATATGCTTGTCAAGGGGGCAACACGAATGCACAATGCGCCGCCGCGTAAAAGGACCGACCACTTGCTGAGTCAGGTTCTTTTTTTGCGGCAAACAAATCCACAACGAGGCCGGAACCGACCGGAAAAGATAGCGAGATGGGTTGCCATCTCACGACACCCGCTTCTCTAGTGAGGAACACCATGGGGTATTTCACTGCTTTCCTGCCGGCCCGCGCCGGTCTGCGCCGCCTTGCTGGCGCCCCCTATGCCCAGGTTGATGCCGTCAGCCTGATCCCTTCGGCCCGGATTGAGGGGAAAGCACAATGAATGCCCAACCCGTCGGCCTGAAAAAAAGCCTGAAGCTGTGGCACGTCGTCATCATGGGTCTGGCCTACCTGACCCCCATGGCGGTGTTTGACACCTTCGGCATCGTCACCGAAATCACCGAAGGCCATGTGCCGACCGCCTACCTGTTCGCCCTCATCGGCATGCTGTTCACCGCCATGAGTTACGGCCACCTGGTACGCAAGTTTCCCTCGGCAGGCTCCGCCTACACCTATGCCCAGAAGGTGTTCCACCCTTACGTGGGCTTCATGGTGGGCTGGGTCTCCCTGCTCGACTACATGTTCATGCCGATGATCAACATGCTGCTGGCCAAGATCTACATGGAGGCCCTGTTCCCGAGCGTGGAACCCTGGACCTACATCCTGGGGCTGGCCGCCGTCATGACCTTCCTGAACCTGCGCGGCATCAAGCTGGTGGCCAACTTCAACAGCCTGATCGTCATCATGCAGTTCAGCATCATCGCCGTCTTCATCGGCCTCATCGCCTGGGGTGTCTACCATGGCGAGGGGCTTGGCACGGTGGCGAGCAGCCGTCCCTTCTTCTCCGATCAGATGGCGGTGGCCCCCCTGCTCACCGGCGCCTCCATCCTCTGTCTGTCGTTCCTCGGCTTTGACGCCATCACCACCCTGTCGGAAGAGACGCCGAACGCGGATCGGGTGATCCCCCGCGCCATCGTGCTGACGGCGCTGATCGGCGGCGTGCTGTTCATCTCCGTCTCCTACTTCCTGCAGCTGTTCTTCCCGGACATCTCCCGCTTCCAGCAGCCGGATGCGGTGCTGCCGGAAATCGCCCTCTATGTGGGCGGCAAGCTGTTCCAGGCGGTGGTGCTGGTCTGCACCACGGTGGCGGTGCTGGCCTCGGGGCTCGCCTCCCACGCCGGCGTGTCGCGCCTGCTCTACGTGATGGGACGGGATCGCGCCCTGCCGAGCCGCTTCTTCGCCTATATCCACCCGACCTGGCAGACCCCGGCGCTGAACGTGCTACTGGTGGGGATCCTGGCCCTCTCGGCGGTGTCGTTCGATCTGGAGATGGCGCTGGCACTGATCAACTTCGGCGCGCTGGTGGCCTTCACCTTCGTCAATCTGGCGGTGATTGCACACTTCTACGTCAAGCTCGGTCACAACAAGACGCTGCGGGATCACCTGATCTTCCTGCTG
Organism: Aeromonas dhakensis; assembly: GCF_000820305.1. Taxonomy (GTDB): domain Bacteria; phylum Pseudomonadota; class Gammaproteobacteria; order Enterobacterales; family Aeromonadaceae; genus Aeromonas; species Aeromonas dhakensis. The sequence continues at coordinate 27,492 of NZ_CDBH01000051.1, read as the reverse complement.
CTGCCTCTGTGTGGCGCCGCCTGCATCGGCGTGCTCTGGCTCAATCTGGAGCCGGCCTCCTTCGAGCTGGGGCTGATCTGGGCCGCCCTCGGCGCCCTCTATCTGCTGCTGCGCCTCACCGTGTTCCGGGTCCAGCTGCGCCGGCCCGAAACCGACGCCTCCTGAGCCCCCTTTTCATGACTACTGCGCCCGCCTTTCGCGGGCGTTTTTTTACCCCTGTTCACCCGCCGTGACAGCGGCACGCGCGCCGGAGCGGCTTCGCTCGCGCCCCTGTCAGCACAGGCTGCCAGCCGGGGGCTCAACCCCGACCTGACCCAGGTCAACAAAATGCCCTGGCGGGGGCATTTTTGCTTGTGTCCTCCCCCCCCTGAGGGCACAATACGCCGCCCCTGAGAGCCGATGTTTTTTGCAACATCGGTTCTTCGTTTTTAAGGGGTAAACCACATTCACCAAGAGGCCGGACTTTGTACCGGAATTGATACCGAGATTGCCAGGCAATCTCCCGACGTTGTGAGGAAATACATGGGGCATTTCATTGCTTTCCTGCCGGTCCCCGCCGGCGTGCGCCACTTGTCTGTGCCACAGACCGGCGCCCCCTGTGTCCAGCGACGCGCTGCGTCCCTGATCCCGTCCCCCTTCGCCGCCCTGGCGATCACAGAGGAGAAAGCGTGATGGCCGGTGCCAAGCTGCTCAAGACGCTCACCCTCTTCCAGGTAGTGGTGATGGGTCTGGCTTACCTCACACCCATGGCGGTATTCGATACCTTCGCCATCGTCGGTGACATTACCGAAGGCCGCGTCGCCACCGCCTATCTGCTGGCGCTCGGCGGCATTCTGCTGACCGCCATCAGCTACGGCCACCTGGTGCGCAAGTTCCCCTCCGCGGGCTCTGCCTATACCTACGCCCAGAAGGTGTTCAACCCCTACATCGGCTTCATGGTCGGCTGGTCTTCCCTGCTCGACTACATGTTCATGCCGATGATCAACATCCTGCTGGCCAAGATCTACCTGACCGCCATGTTCCCCGGCGTCGAGCCCTGGATCTTCATCTTCGGTCTGGTGACCGTGATGACCTTCCTGAACCTGCGCGGCATCAACCTGGTGGCCAACTTCAACGGCGTCATCGTCTTCATCCAGCTGGCCATCATCACCGTCTTCCTCGGCCTGATGGGCTGGGGCATCTATCAGGGTGAAGGGGCCGCGACCATGCTGAGCAGCCGTCCGTTCCACTTCGAGTCGGCCGGCATGGTGCCGCTGTTCACCGGCGCCACCATCCTCTGCTTCTCGTTCCTGGGCTTCGACGGCTTGAGCTCGCTCTCCGAAGAGACCCCGAACGCCGGCAAGGTGATCCCGCGCGCCATCGTGCTGACTGCGCTGATCGGCGGCATCATCTTCGTGACCGTCTCCTACTTCCTGCAGCTCTACTTCCCGGATCTGGCCCGCTTCAAGGAGCCGGACGCCGTGCTGCCGGAGATTGCCCTCTACGTCGGCGGCACCCTGTTCCAGAGCGTGGTACTGGTGTGCACCACAGTAGCCGTGCTGGCCTCCGGCATGGCCGCCCACGCCGGCGTGTCCCGCATCCTCTACGTGATGGGGCGCGATCGGATGATCCCGGAGCGGGTATTCGGCTACATCCACCCCAAATACCGCACCCCGGCCATCAACGTGCTGATGGTGGGCGCCCTGGCCCTCTCCGCGGTGTCGTTCGATCTGGACATGGCGCTGGCGCTGGTGAACTTCGGTGCCCTGGTGGCCTTCACCTTCGTCAACCTGTCGGTCATCGGTCAGTTCTGGGTACGCGAGAAGCGCAACAAGAGCCTCAAGGAGCACCTGCTGTTCCTGCTGCTGCCGCTGCTGGGTGCCGCCACCATAGGCGCGCTCTGGATCAACCTGGAGCAGAGCTCGCTGGAGCTGGGCCTGATCTGGGCCGGCCTCGGCGTCACCTACCTGTTCCTGCGCCTCGCGGTGTTCCGCATCCCCTTCCGTCAGTACGAAGAGGCGGCCGACTCGCAGTAAGCGGCCAGCGCCAACCAAGCAGAAGGGGAGCCATGGCTCCCCTTCTTCGTGCACCTCATCTGATCACCGCCCTCGCGGCGGCCGGGCTCAACCCTGGTTGATCACCGCAGTGGCAGCCGCCTTGAGCGGATCCTTGGCCACCGCCTTCACATCCTGCTGGGTCTGCTTGAGCTGCTGGCCGGCCTGATTGACCTTCTGCTGGGTCCCCTGCAGCTGGCTCTTGCCCTCCTTGATGCCGGCGGTTTTTTGGTCCAGCACGTCCGTGGTGTACTTCTTCACCTCGGCCCCGGCCTTCTCTTTCTGTTGGCGCACCAGCTTGTCGGTATCACAGCGGCCCTTGACCCCCAGAGTCGCATTGAGCGCCTCGTTCTTCATTGCCTTGTCGAGGTTGCACTCGGATTTCAACACGCTCGCCTGGGCACCGACAGACAACAGACCCAGGGACAGACACAACACCCATGCACGCATAACAACACCACGCTGGTTGAGATAAGGAAGGCCGCAGCATAACGCCCTGTGCCCCGGCGGCAAGCCGTCAGACACATTCGCAGCCAAACGGGGCGAGATCCCGGCCCAATCCGACACCTTCTGTCCCATCTTCCCCACCCGGCCATGTCATCAAATCATCACAAAAGTGTCACTTTGTCATATTTCTGTCATGGAGCCCTGCTGTAATGCGCCCGTCCATTTTCAAGCAGACTGTCCCAAGAGGCTTCATGCACAGCACCCCATCTTTTGCACAACAGCAGACCCGTCGTACTGGCCCACTGTTCAACTGGCTCGCTGTGATCACCCTGATCTACCTGATCCTGGTTGCCGTCGGCGCCGTCTCCCACGGCTTCAAGGGCTTCTCCGGCGGCGCCGAGGGCGCGGCCCAGATCTTCGCCTTCGCCAACAACCCCTTCGTCGCCCTGCTGCTCGGCATCCTGGCCACCGCCCTGGTGCAATCCTCCAGCACGGTCACCTCGGTGATCGTCGGTCTGGTGGCCGGCGGCCTGCCCATCGGCATGGCCATTCCCATGGTGATGGGCGCCAACCTCGGCACCACCATCACCAACACCATCGTCTCCCTCGGCCATATCCGGGATCGGGGCGAGTTTCGCCGCGCCTTTGCCGCCGCCACTGTGCACGACTTCTTCAACCTGCTGGCGGTGTTCATCTTCCTGCCGCTGGAGCTGATGTTCGGTCTGCTGCAAAAGAGTGCCGAGGCGCTGGCCACCCTGCTGGTAGGCTCCGCCGACATGTCGATGAAGGGGATGGATTTCATGAAGCCCCTCATCTCCCCGGCCCTCAACTTCATCGATGACCTGGTGGCCTTCCTGCCGGGCAAAGGGCCGGCCATCGCCACCATCGTCATCGGCATCCTGCTGATCCTCGGCTGCGTCACCTGGCTCGGCAAGGTACTGCAACGGGTGCTGGTCGGCCGTGCCAAAGAGGTGCTGCACAAGGCGCTGGGCCGCGGCCCGCTGACCGGCATCGCCTCCGGCACTCTGGTTACCGTGATGGTGCAGTCCTCTTCCACCACCACCAGCCTGATGATCCCGCTGGCCGGCAGCGGCGTGTTCAGCACCCGTCAGCTCTATCCCTTCACCCTGGGCGCCAATATCGGCACCACCATCACCGCCCTGCTGGCCGCCACCGCCATCAGTGGTGCCGGGGCCAAGCTGGCGCTGACCATCGCCCTGGTGCACGTACTGTTCAACCTGTTCGCCGTGGTGCTCATCTACGGGGTGCCCTTCCTGCGCGAGCTGCCGGTCAAGGCGGCCGAGGGGCTGGCCCGGGTCGGCAGCGAGAACAAGCTACTGGCACTCGGCTACGTGGCGGGCCTCTTCTTCGCCCTGCCCGCCCTGATGATGGTGGCCGCCAAGTAACGACCGCCCTGACGACGAGGGGGAGGCGCCAGTCGCCTCCCCCTGCTCATTTGCCCGTCCGGTCACATCCTGCCCCGCCCCGGCTCGCCCTGACGCCCCGGCTGGGATAAGATGCCGCACTCACTGCCCTCCCGGCATTTCACGACATAGGGATACCCGATGAAACTCGTTCTGATCGCGCTGCTGGTTGCCGGCGTCGCCTACTACTTCTACTCGAGCAGCAACAACAGGAAGCTGGCGGAAGAGAATGTGCGCAAGGGGGCCGAGTTCCTCGCCGCCAACAAGGAAAAACCCCTGGTGACCACCACCGCCTCCGGCCTGCAGTACGAAGTACTGACCCCCGGCAGCGGCACCGTTCACCCCACCGCCACCAGCAAGGTGAAGGTGCACTACGAGGGCAAGCTGCTGGACGGCACCGTCTTCGACAGCTCGGTCGCCCGCGGCGAGCCCATCGAGTTTGGCCTCAACCAGGTGATCAAGGGCTGGACCGAAGGGGTACAGCTGATGGTGGAAGGGGAGAAGACCCGCTTCTACATCCCCGCCAACCTCGCCTACGGCGATCGCGCCGCCGGCAAGATCCCGCCGGGATCTGTATTGATCTTCGACGTCGAGCTGCTCGGTATTCAGTAAACCGGTCAGATCCCACCCTGCGCCCGTGCTGACCTGCGAGGTGGCGCGGTTAGGGATAAAATCCGCATCAAGATGAACTGATGGCTGTGGGGCAAGACGCTCTCAGCCTTTCTCAGGGCCGGCCACTGCGCCGGCCTTGTCATAGGTAAACCTCCCATCCTTCCCCCTTCACTATCAACCAATAGTGAACAGTGCTTATTCATCAAGCTGGATTGTTAACTTCATTTTCGGGGCAGATAATGACCATATCGTCAGTGGCATGTCGCCCTGGCCCACCGTTTTCGGTGCCCTGGCACCAATACAACGCATATGGAGTCTGTCATGTCTATCGCCCCCGTCTGGTTCATCTCCCATGGCGCCCCGGATCTGGTTCTGCGCGACCAGCCGGCGACCCACTTCCTCAAAAGTCTGCGCCTTGGCGATCTCAAGGGGCTGGTGGTCATCTCGGCCCACTGGTTTACCCGCAGCGAGCTGCAGATCAACGTCGAGCCCAATCCGGCCTTGATGTACGACTTCTACGGTTTCCCCGAGCCGCTCTATCACATCCGCTGGCCGGCCAGCAGCCCGCTCTGGTTGCAGGAGGCGGTGAGTGACCAGCTGCTGCTGGCGGGCCTGCCCGCCGAGCCGGTGCGCCGCGAGCTGGATCACGGGGTCTGGTCGCCGCTCTCGCTGATGGATCCCGCCAGCAGCGTCCCGCTGGTGCAGCTCTCCATCCCGGCCAGCTTCACCCCGCGCCAGCTGTGGCAGCTGGGGGAGGCGCTGCAGCAGCTGCGTGCCCAGGGGATCGGCATCCTGGCCTCCGGCGCCATCACCCACAACCTGCGGGCACTGGGGCCGGAAAACTCGCCGGTGCCGGGCTGGGCCCGCAGTTTCGTCGACTGGCTGGAGTTGACCATGGCCGAGGGTGACAGAGCGGCGCTGGAAGATTACCGCGCCCGCGCGCCGGGGGCGGTGGAATCCCACCCTCACGACGATCACCTGCGCCCGCTGTTCGTGGCACTCGGCGCCGCCGGCCAGGACAAGCCGGTCAAACTGCACGACAGCTGGGATGGCGGCAGCCTCTACATGGGCTCCTACCGCTTTGCGTAGACGCGGCTGCCATTCAGGCCAAGGCGTAGAGCAGGAGAATCGGATACAAGTGGCTGCGATCAGTGCTAAGTTATGTTGCAACCCATTTGATACCACTTTGAACCAACACAGAGCGCCGTCATTTGCGCTCTGTGTTTTGATTGCGGGATATCAGGGTTTACTTTCAATGCATTAACGCTACTCTGGCCAAAATGGCAGAATCGTCACATCGGGTGTGTTCTACGTCATCAGCGAGGCAAGGAGGCTTCAGCTTGCGCAATCACCACCCCTTTTTAGGGTTGAACCGCAGTGCAGGCCTGGTATTGCTCATCGGCCTGCTGCTCTCCCTGCTCGGCACCCTCCTCCTCCATTACAGCAATGACAAGCAGGTGCAAGCCAGCATCACAGCGGCCACGGAGCACGTCGCAGATACCGTCAAGGCGCGACTCGATCTGTATCAGTACGGTCTCAGAGGGGTACGAGGCGCCATCCTGACCGCCGGCGAACATGCCTTCGACAACGAGGACTTCGTTCGTTACAGCCTGACCAGGGATGTGGACAGTGAATTCCCCGGTGCCCGGGGTTTTGGCTTCATCAGGCGAGTGAAGGATGCCGAGCTCGACGACTTCATCCTGCGCGCCCGACGAGATGGGCGGCCAGGTTTCACCCTTCAGCTGCTCTCGCCCTATCGGGGTGAACATTTCATCATCCAGTTTATCGAGCCGCTATCACGCAACAAGGCGGCCATCGGGCTGGACATCGCCTCGGAACCCTCACGCCGTGAGGCGGCCCTCGCCGCTATCCGCAGCGGCGAGGTACGGCTGACCCCCCCCATCACCCTGGTACAGGCCACGGGCAAGCCAAGGCAATCCTTTCTGATGCTGATGCCCATCTACCGCACCGTGACCACTCCAGCGACTCCCGAGGAGCGAGAGGCCGCCGGGTTTGGCTGGAGCTATACCCCCTTGCTGATGGAAGAGTTGCTGGACGCCCTGCATCTGGAGAGCCCGGCCTTTCACATCAGACTGATCGATGTGACCGACCCCCGGCATATCCAGCCCTTCTATACCAGTGCCATCGACCACGAGTCGCGCAATCCGCACCACATCACCATGTCCAGAGCCGCCGAGCGGGAAATTCATGGCCGCCGCTGGCAGATCAGGCTCGACGCCCATCCCCTGTTCGTGGCGCAGCTCAACCAGACCTCTCCCTATGTGGTGTTGTTCACCGGCGGCCTCTTCACTCTGCTGCTCACCCTGCTCGCGCGCATGCGGGCTCAGGGGCAACAGCAACGTCTGCAGATTATTGAGGAACAGGCCAGACTGGCCGCCATCGTGGCCGGTGCCAGTGACGGCATCATCGCCAAGACCCTGAACGGCGTCATCGTAAGCTGGAACAAGGGGGCCGAAGATCTGTTCGGTTACCCGGCCGGCGAGGCGCTGACCCGTACCGACAGCGCGCTGTTTCAGACGGATCACGACAGCGCCGGCGAGAAGGCGCGGCTCGCCGACCTCAGGCAGGGCGTCCGGATCCCGAGCTTCTCCGCCCGGCGTCGGCACAGGGACGGCCATCTGCTGGATCTCTCCATCTCCATCGCCCCCATCTATGACCATAGGGGCAAGCTGGTCGGCACCTCAGAGACCATCCGGGACATCACGGCCCAGAAGCAGGCAGAGGCCAAGATCCTGGAGCTCAACGCCAATCTGGAACATCAGGTGGCAGAGCGCACGGCTGAGCTGAGCAAGATCAACGTGTTATTGAGCAACGTCCTGCGCTCCGCCTCGGCAATCTCCATCATAGCGGCCGATCTGGAGGGCACCATCACCCTGTTCAACGAGGGGGCCGAGCAGCTGCTGGGATACAGCGCCGCCGACGTGGTCGGCAAGGAGACCCCCGGCATCTTCCACACCCGCGACGAGATGCAGGCCCGCAGTGTCGAGCTCAGCGCCCAGTACGGCGAGCAGATCAGCGGCTTCCAGGTGTTCGTCTACAAACCGGAACGGGAAGGGGCGGAGAGCCGGGAGTGGACCTATGTGCGCAAGGATGGCAGCCGCTTCCCCGTCACCCTGGTGATCACCGCCATCCGTGATGAACAGGGGATCAGCCGGGGCTACCTTGGCATCGGTCTGGACATCACCGACAGCAAGGCGGCCGAGAAGAAGCTGGCCGAGAGTCTCGAGATCACCCGCGCCATCCTGGACACCGCCGTCAACCCCATCATGACCATGGATCCTGACGGTCGCATTCACTCCCTCAACCCGGCCGGTCAGACCGCCTTTGGCTATCAGGCCGGCGAGATCCAGGGCCGACAGGTGCAGACCCTGTTGCACAGCAGCGATGAGCATGAACTGGGTGAATTCCCCCTCGGCACCCTCAGCGACAGCCAGCTGGCCGCCCTGATGGAGAGGGAGTTTATCGGACGGCGGCGCGATGGCAGCGAGTTCCCGCTGCAGATGTCGATCGGCCGGATGCAGGCGGCGGGCTCCAGCATGTTCGTCTGCATCATGACCGACATGACCCAGCAACTGGCCCAGCGCAACGAGATCCTGTCGACCCGCGATCAGCTGCAGATGGCGGCCGACGTGGCCGAGCTGGGGATCTGGTCATGGGAGCTCGGCAGCAACGCCCTGAGCTGGAACAACCGCATGTTCGAGCTCTACGATCTGCCGCTGACGCTCAGGGACGAGGGGCTCAACTACCAGCACTGGGCAAACAGGGTGCACCCGGACGATCTGGCGGCCACCACTGCCAGCCTGAACCGCGCCGTGGCCGGCACCGGCATCTACGACCCCGTCTTTCGGGTGATGCAGGACAACTGCGATCACCGGGTGATCCAGGCCGGGGCCAAAGTGGAGCGGGACAGCAGCGGTCAGGCGCTGCGCGTCATCGGCTTCAACCGTGACATCACAGCCCAGACCGAGCTGGAGTCCCGCCTGCTCTATGCCAAGGAGCAGGCAGATGCCGCCAGCCAGACCAAGTCCTCCTTCCTCGCCAACATGAGCCACGAGATCCGCACCCCCCTCAACGCCGTACTCGGCATGTTGCAGCTGATCCAGTACACAGAGCTCACCGCCCGCCAGCTCGACTATGTGGTCAAGGCGCACTCGGCGGCCAACTCCCTGCTGGGCTTGCTCAACGACATTCTCGACTACTCGAAGATCGAGGCCAGCAAGCTGCAGCTCGATCTGCACCCCTTCGACATCGAGCTGCTGATGCGGGACCTGGCCATCGTACTGGACGGCAACCAGCGCCAGAAAGAGATCGAGGTCATGTTCGATATCGACCCCCACCTGCCCAATCACCTGATCGGTGACAGCATGCGCCTGCAGCAGGTGCTCACCAACCTGGCGGGCAATGCCCTCAAGTTCACCATCAAGGGGCAAGTGGTGATCACCATGGCGCTGCTGGCCCGCCATGAGCAGACGGTCACCATCCGCGTGGCCGTCACCGACAGCGGCATCGGCATCAGCGCCCACCAGCTGGAGCGCATCTTCGAGAGCTTCACCCAGGCCGAGGCCTCCACCACCCGTCGCTTCGGCGGCTCCGGACTGGGGCTGGTGATCTGCAAACGCCTGCTCAAGCTGATGGGGGCAGAGCTGCGGGTCGAGAGTGAACCTGGCCGTGGCAGCCGCTTCTGGTTCGACATCACCCTGGCACAGGCCGCCCCCCAGTCTCTCAAGGAGGCCTGCCCGGACATGGCACCGCCCCCCTACATTCTGGTGGTCGACGACAGCGAGCTGGCGGCAGAGCTGCTGCAACGCACCCTGCTGCAGCTCGGCTGGCAGGCCGAGCTGGTCCACTCGGGGGCCGAGGCCGTCCGCCGGGTCGCCGAAGCCCGTGCCCAGGGCCGTCCCTTCGACATAGTGCTGATGGACTGGAGCATGCCGGGCATGGATGGACTGAACGCCGCCGCCCAGATCCGGCAACAGGCCGGGCAAGACCCTGTCCCCGGAGTCATCATGGTCACCGCCTACGGCCACGAGGTGTTCACCGAGTCGCACCAGTCGGGCGCCACCCCCTTCGTCAGCCTGCTGACCAAACCCGTGACTCCCAAGCAGCTGGCAGAGGCCATCTATCAGGCCCTCAATGGCCAGGACGTCGCGCCCGCTCTCCCTGCCCAGCACACCCGCCGGCTGAGTGGTCTCACCCTGCTGGTGGTGGAGGACAATCTGCTCAACCGCCAGGTCGCCTGCGAATTGCTGAGCTGCGAAGGGGCCAGGGTGCTGCTGGCCGAATGCGGGCGGGACGGGGTGGCCATGGTATTGCAGCAAGCCCCCTCGTTTGATGCCGTGCTGATCGACATGCAGATGCCGGATATTGACGGGCTGGAGGCCACCCGCCAGATCCGGGCCCACCCGCAGTTTGCCAACCTGCCCATCATCGCCATGACCGCCAACGCCTCGGAAGCGGATCGCCAGCTCTGCCTGGCTGCCGGCATGAATGAGCATGTGGGCAAGCCCATTGCCCTCGAACAGCTGGTCTCCACCCTGCTGGCCCAGCTTGGCAAGGCTGGCCAGCCAGCCCTTGCCCAGCCCCCGTCCCCCGCAGCCAGCGAAGCCCTGCTGGAAGCGGAATCCGTCATACGCCAGCGTTTTGACAACGATATCGAACTGCTGCAACGGATCCTGAGCCTGTTCGACCCCGACATGGCAGAACAGCTGGAGGCCTTGCACCAGGCCATCGCCGCTGGCCAGGTCACGGAGGCCTGTCGCATATTGCACGCCATCAAGGGCAGCGCCAGCACCATGGGGGCCTGCCAACTGGCCACCCTGGCCAAGGCGCAGGAGCAGGCCCTGCTCCACGCCGACCAGCAGCAGGCCGCTGCGCTGCTGGCTGACGCCGGCTGGCTGCAGCGGTTGCAGGAGACGGTGCGGCTCAGCCTGGAGAGCCTCGAAAAAACCTTCGCCCCGCCCCCCGACACCACCACGCAGCCGGCCGATGATGCCTTGTCCCTCGCCGAATGGCGGGAGGCCATGCAGCACATCCTGGCGCTGCTGGAAGATGGCAATCTGGCGGCGGTCGAGCTGACCGAGGCCCTGGCGCCCAAGACGCCGCCGCAGCTGCACACCGCCTTTCGCCAGTTTGCCGGCCTGATCGACAACCTGGAGTTCGGTGCCGCCCTCAAGCTGGGACACGCCCTATGCGACAACCAATGATGGAGCCCAAGATGGTCCCCTGGAACCTGCCCACCAACCGTCGCCCCAAACTGCTGATCGTCGATGATCAGGCGATCAACATCAGGCTGCTGCACCAGCTCTTTCGCGAAGAGTGCGAGATCTTCATGGCGACCAGCGGGGAGCAGGCACTTGCCCTCTGCCGCAGCCTGCTGCCCGACCTTGTCTTGCTGGACGTCATCATGGACGGTATGAGCGGCCACGAGGTCTGTCAGCAACTCAAGGCGGATCCCGACACCCGGGACATTCCCGTCATCTTCGTCACGGCCCAGCAGGAGGAGACGGACGAAGAGTACGGCCTGTCCCTCGGCGCGGTGGATTTCATCAGCAAGCCCATCAGTCCCAACATCGTCAGGGCCAGGGTGAAGGCCCACATCACCCTCAAGCTGCAGGGGGACTTGCTGCGCAACCTGGCCATGCTTGACGGCCTCACCGGCATACCGAACCGGCGCCAGTTCGATGATGAGCTGATGCGGCAGTGGCGCCAGGGTTGCCGAGACAACACCCCCCTCTCCCTTATCATGCTCGATGTCGATTACTTCAAGCGCTACAACGACCGCTATGGCCATCAGGCCGGCGATCACTGCCTGCAGGCCATCGCCGCCGTGCTGGCCGAGCGGCTGGGCAGGCCGCACGATCTGGTAGCCCGCTACGGCGGCGAGGAGTTTGCCTGCGTGCTGCCCAACACCCCCCTGGCCAGCGCCGTCCATCTCGCCGACAGCATGTGCAGCGCCGTGCGCGAGCTGGCCATCGAGCACCTCGCCTCCGAGGTGGCCAGGGTGGTGACCATCTCCCTTGGCGTGGTCTGTACCATCCCCAGCCAGACCGGCACGCCGCAACAGCTGCTGGAGGCGGCCGACCGCCAGCTCTACCGGGCCAAAGAGGCAGGACGGGCCAGAGTCGCCGCCGATGGCGAGAGGGTGTGAGTCCTCTGCCGTGCCTGCCCCCGTCCAAATCAGGAGTCAGGGCGGACAGTTGGCAGGCCGCTGGCGAGTCCCGTCCCGCCAGCGGCCTTGCCGTTTGCACTGACAAACTGCTGATTAAAGGTTCATTGTGCGCCGCTCTTCGGTAGAATCGCCGCTTTCGATCACCATCCAACCGGCGGGAGGGGCACAATCTGGCAATGAACCTGATCCGACCCCTGCTGCTGCTCTGCCTGCTGCTGCCCCTCTGCGCCCAGGCGCTCACCCTGCACAGTCGCCCCTACCTGCAAAGCCCCCCGGCGCCCGCCAGCACGGCTGACCAGCCCTGGCTCGCCGAAATGACGGCGCTGCGAGTCGGGGTGCTGCGCCACGACTATCGCCCGTTCGCCATGATCGGGCCCGATGAGCACTTCGAGGGGATCGCCGCCGACTACCTCGACATCCTGGCCAGGGCGCTGCAAAAACCGGTGAAACTGCGGGCATTCAACGACTCGCGCAGCGCGCTGGCGGCGCTGCGGGCCGGGGATCTCGACCTCGTCAACCTCGGCAACCTCAACCTCGGCGCGGCCGAACAGGCGGGCATCGCCCTCAGCCGGCGCTATTTCAGCAGTGCCCCCGTCTTCTCGGCCCTCGCTGCCGAACAGGGGCCGCTGCTGCAGCCGGGCCAGCGGGTCGCCACCGTGCGGGGCTATGTGAACGAGGCCGCCTTCAAGCGCTACTACCCGGATCTGGTACTGGTCAATTACCCCTCCAACGTGGCGGCCTTCGATGCGGTCTTCTTCGGCCACGAGCCGCTGCTGCTAAGCGACCCCCACTCCCTGCACTACCTCAACAGCGAGCGCTTCGACAAGATCCGCCAGCGCAGCCAGGCGCAGCCCGCCATCGCGGCGGACGGCTTTCGCTTCGCGGTGTCGGCCGCTCATCCCGGCTTGCTGGCCCTGCTCGACCAGACCCTGGAGGGGGTGAGCGACGTCACCCGCAGCCTCATCTTCAACCAGTGGAACGGCCCCATCCGCGACATCGTCGAGCGCCCCGGCGATCTCTACAGCCGCGAGGAGCGCGCCTGGCTCGCCAGCGCCGGCCCGGTGAAGGTGTGGCTGATGGACGACCTCTACCCCTACGGGGTGCGCGACTACGACAACCAGCTCACCGGCATGTCGGTGGAGATGCTGGAGAAGATCAGCAAGCGCTCCGGCCTGCGCTTCAAGTTCGTCAGTTACGGCTCGGAGCAGGCCCGCAAGGAGGCCCTGCTCAGGGGGGAGCTGGATCTCATCGGCGCCATCTCCCGCCCGGTGGCCGAGGGTTACCGGCTGCGCCCCTCCCTGCCCTACGCCACCGACGACATCTATGTGTTGGTGGCCCGCAAGGGGGATTCCTTAAGCGGCGATCTGGCACAGCTTGCCGGCAAACAGGTGGGCAGCACCATCTACAACCCCATCGCCAGAGGACTTGGCGACAGCCAGGTGAGCTTTCTGGAGAGCGCCGACGAGGCGATGGAGGCGGTCAACGAGGGGCGCCTCGATGCCGCCATCGTGCCGCTCTATTTTGCCCAGCATGCGGTGGAGGGGGGCAGGCTTCAGCAGATCCGCATCGCCGGCCCCGCCGACGACCAGCCCATCCGGATGGGCTTTGCCGGCCTGCCCGCCAACCGGATGCTGATGGACATCATCGACAAGACCATCCTCTCCATCGCCCCCAACGAGCTGGCGATGATGAGTTACCAGTGGCGCAACCGCAAACTGCCGGCCCCCACCTTCATGGAGCGCAACGCCCCCTACTTCTACCTGCTGCTGGCGGGGCTGTGCGCCGTCGCCCTGCTGCTGTTTTACCGCAATCGTATGCTCAACCGGCTGGCCCGCTCGGAGCAGGCCTCCCGCCGCCAGCTGGAGGAGCACGTGCGCTTCATCGAGGCGCTCGGCGAGAGCCTGCCCCACCCCATAGTGGTGCGCGACAAGGGGGGCAAGGTGATCCTCTGCAACAGCAAGTACCTGGCCACCCTCAACGCCCCCATCGAGCGGGTACTCGGTACCTCGTTTGCCGAGGGGCTCAAGGGACTGCTCGGCGCCGAGGCCATCGCCGCCCTGGAGCAGGATTTTCAGCAGGTGCTGCGAAGCGGCAGCCCCATACTGTCGGATCGCATCTTCAGCCAGCGCGGCCCGCGCCAGTTCGTCTACCACTGGATGGTGCCCTACTTTGACTACCGCGGCGCCATCAGCGGGGTGATCAACGGCTGGATCGACATCACCGAGCGCAAGACCATGGAGGAGGCGCTGCGCCGCGCCAAGGAGCAGGCCGACCGTGCCAGCCGGGCCAAGAGCGACTTTCTGGCCACCATGAGCCACGAGATCCGCACCCCCATGAACGCCATTCTCGGCATGCTGGAGCTGGCGAGCCAGGATCCCGCCCTCGCCCGCCACACCGGCGAGCAGCTGCGCATCGCCTCCGAATCCGCCAACGGCCTGCTCGATCTCATCGGCGACGTGCTGGACATCTCCAGCATCGAAGCGGGCCAGCTGACCCTCGCCCCCGAGCCGTGCGAGCTGGCGCCCCTGCTCCACTCGGTGGCCCGCGCCTGCAAGGGGATGGCCCAGCAAAAGGGGCTTGGCTACCGGGTCGAGCTGCCCCCCCTGCCGCGGGTGCTCATCGACCCGCTGCGCCTGCGCCAGATCGTCTTCAACCTGCTCGGCAACGCCATCAAGTTCACCGAGCGGGGGGAGGTGAGCCTGCAGGCCAGCCTCACGGGGAGCGCGGAGCAGCCGCTGCTGCACCTCATCATCCGCGACAGCGGGGTGGGCATAGCCCCCGACAAGCTGCCCGGGCTGTTCAGCCCCTTCTACCGCGCCCACGACCCCTACCAGTTCGCCGGCACCGGCCTTGGCCTCAATATCGCCCGCATGCTGTGCCAGCTGATGGGGGGCAAGATAGCGGTCAGCAGCGAGCTTGGCGCCGGCACCGAGCTCAGGATCCGGCTGCCGCTCACCCCGCTGGCCGCCCCCCTCGAGCCCCTCGACGCCGCGTCGCCGCCGGCCGGGCCACTGCTTGTGCCCTCCCCCCGGCCGGTTGCGGCAACCCGGCTGCGGGTGCTGGTGGTGGACGACAACCACGCCAACCAGGTGCTGCTGCGCCAGCAGCTCAAGCATCTGGGCCACGAGGTGAGCGTGCGCGGCAACGGCGCCGAGGCGCTGCAAGCCAGCCAGAGCCAGCCCTTCGATCTCGTCATCACCGACTGCCAGATGCCGCTGATGGATGGCTTCGAGCTGACCCGCCGCCTGCGCGCCCGCGGCCACACGCTGCCAATCTGGGGCTTTACCGCCCACGCCACCGCGCGCGAGCGGGAGCGCTGCCTGGCCGCCGGCATGGACGAGTGCCTCTACAAGCCCATCGGCCTGGCCCGGCTGCGCACGGCCCTCGCCAGCCTGGAGCAGAGCGGCGCCAGCGCCCTGAGCCCGGTCTGATTACCTGGGCCGGATGGCGCGGGGCTGTGCTCCCGCCCTATCCGCTCCAGCTGCATCCACCCCAGTCCTGCCAGCCCGATCCCCGTCACACCTTCGCATGCCTGTGCCGACCCGCGGCCTCTCTAGACTGGAGTCTGCCAGCAGCAGGGTGTGTAATAGCCGTTTGTTTTCAGCAGGCGCGCACATCATGCAACTCAAACCCCTTCTCAAGGGACGCTTTCAGCCCCACTGGCAAGCCGGCCACGATCTCATCGAACAGGTGGTCAGCTCCTGCATCACGGAGCGGCGCCTGATCCCCGAGGGGGAGCCCCTGATGCGCCAGGGCGAACCGCTGCGGGATCTGGTGCTGGTCAAGAGCGGCCGCATCGCCATGGGCCACACCGCCATGAATGGCCGCCGCTTTCAGCTCGGCACCCTGGAGTGCGACCACCAGCTGTTTGGCGAGATGGAGTTCTTCACCGGCTATCGCTGCCAGCTCGACATCATCGCCGAGGAGCCGCTGGAAGTGGCCCGCATCGACGGCGAGCAGCTGGAACAAGCGCTGGTCGCCCACCCCAAGGTGGCGCTCTTCTTTGCCACCGCCATTGCCATCGACTATCAGGACACGGTGGACATCTTCACCTGCCGCATGCTCTACCCCATCAGCTACAACATCGCCCTCGACCTCTATCACAGCCACTGTCACCACAACCCGGTGAGCGGCTTTCGCAAGGGGTATCAGGAGGCGGAGCGCTTCGGCACTACCGACCGGGTTTACCGGCGGGCGGTGAAGGAGCTGATGGATAAAGGATTGGTGGAGCGCGGTGAGGAGGGATTGCAGATCCGCGATCTGGCGGGGCTCAAGGCCTTTCTGGAGCAGCCATAAGTCGCGGGCATCAGTCGCCGCCTGAACAGCAACAAGCGGAACAGCAACAAAAAAAGGGGCGGTTTATACCGCCCCTCTTGCTGTTTACGCCCCCGCTCAGGCGAGACAGGGCTGCGGCCGGGCCATGCGCAGTGACGCCACCAGCATGGCGAGGATCACACCGTAGATGAGCGGGATGGCGTACATCACCGCCTGCAGACCTATCACCTGCTCGAACAGGGCGCTGATGGCCGGGCTGAACATGGCCCCCGCGCTGCCGCTGATGAGGATATAGGAGACGTTCTTGCTCGATGCCTGGCGCACAAACGACACCCCGTAGGCGATAAAGGCGTTGTAGAGCGCGGCGCAGACAAAGCCGTAACCGTAGGTGAGGTATGGCAACTGGCTCAGGTTGTCAGTGGTGACGATGAGCGCCGTCATCCCCATCGCCAGGGTGATGATCACCAAGAGGAAGGTGCGGATCGCAATGCGGGTCACGATGGCGGTGGAGACAAGCGCGCCGAGCAGGGCCGCCGTCCAGTACTGAGTGATGATGTTGCCCGCCTCCTCGAAGGGGATGCCGAACTTGTTCTTCACGAACATGGGCGCCCAGGTGAGGAAGGTGTAGAGCGCCAGCATGCCGAGAAAGAGCCCCAACCCGCCGCTGATGATGCCGAGGTTCCACTCCGAGTGTTCGTTGCCGGCGCTCTCGCCGCCCGCCTCGCAGCTGCGGAAATTGGTCAGCACCGCCACCAGCATGGTCGCCAGCGCCACCACGCCCACCGCCAGATAGCTCCAGCTCCACGCCATGGCGTGAGTCAGGGTGTAGGTAGTGATCAGCGGAAAGACCACCCCGGCCACGTTGAAGGTGGCATCCTGCACCACCAGCATGGTGCTCTGCATCCGCGCCTGCCAGACGCTCACCACCAGGGTTCCCGCAATGCAGAGCCCCACCCCGCCGCACAGGCCGATCACCGTCATGGCCGCCATCACCACATAGAGCGAGCCGGTCAGATGGAGCGCGGCCGCCGCCAGCGCGATCAGGCCGTAGCAGATCAGCGTCATCCGCTTGAGGCCTACTTTCTCGATGAGGAAGAAGGCGGCAATGGTGCCCGCCAGCGCCCCGCCGTTGAGCAGGGAGAAGATGGAGGCCACCTGATTGACGTCGGCGCCAAACTTGGCGGCGATGGGGTCGATCAGCATGCCGAACTGGGTCGCAAAACCGGCCATCACGAAGTTGGCCAGGAAGCTGATGGCAGTGAGGGAGAGCTTATTGTTCATATTGGATCTCTCTTGGGGTCAGGGTGCGTGCAGGGTTGGGCGGACCGCGGCGCTTACAGCGCGGTGTGCAGCGCCAGCTCGATCATCTGGTTGAAGGAGAGCTGCCGCTCTTCGGCAGTAGTCTCTTCACCGGTCAGGCAGTGGTCGGAGACAGTCAGGATAGCGAGCGCCTCAATCCCCTGTTGATGGGCCAGCCCGTAGAGACCGGCCACCTCCATGTCGATGCCGAGCACGCCGAACTTCTCCAGCGCCGGAATGAGGTTTTCGTCCGGATCGTAATAGAGGTCGCCGGTGAAGATATTGCCCACCTTGACCGGAATGCCCTTCTCCTGCGCCTTGGTAAAGGCCTTGTGCAGCAGGGCGAAGTCGGCCGAGGTGGCCATCTGGTAACCGGCGCTGCGCTTGGCGTTGGTCGGGGAGTCGGTGCCCGCCGCCTGCGCCAGAATGACGTCACGCATCTGCACGTGGCGCTGGGTCGCCCCCAGACTGCCGATGCGGATGATGCGCTTGACCCCGAAGTCGTTCACCAACTCGTGGGCGTAGAGCACCATGGAGGGGATCCCCATGCCGTGGCCCATCACCGAGATGCGCTGGCCGTTGTAGTAGCCGGTGTAGCCCAGCATGTTGCGCACATTGGTCACCTCGCGCGCATCGGTCAGAAAGGTCTCGGCGATATAGCGGGCCCGCAGCGGGTCCCCCGGCATGATGACGGTCTCGGCGAAATCGCCCGGGTTGGCATTGATATGAGCGGTCATTGTTGTTGTGCTCCAGTTTGACTCGTGTGGATGAGGGCATCCTAGCCCCCGCCTCGCCTCCCCTTGCAGGACAAAAGTCCTGTTGCCCCGATCGAGATCCCAGTTCTAGCAACTTCTCCAAGGCCGCCCCAGCTTGCCCCCCTTCGCCGCCGCTTATCTGCCTTCGCACAACCCAACCCAGCCCTACCCTGTCCTTGCATCACCCGTTCAGCGATAACGTCCCTGCGCCCAAAAATAGCGCGGGGGGCCATCAGGCCCCCCCGCAAACACACCGGATAAGAAAACACCTTACTTGGCGGCGCTATCCTTCACGCACTTCTGGACAAAGCTGTTCTTGGCCGCGCCCGCCAGCTTCTTGTCGGCCGCCGCCTTATCGCACTTGGTCGCCGGATCCATTGCCGCCCCCGTCTTCACGCACTTCTGGATAAAGCTGTTCTTGGCCGCACCGGCCAGCTTCTTGTCAGCGGCCGCCTTCTCGCATTCGCCGGTTGCGGCGCCGGCGGCATCTTTCACGCACTTGCCGACAAAGCTGGTCTTGGCGGCGCCCGCCAGCTTTTTGGCCGCGGCCTGCGCCTCGCACTGCAACTGGGCTGTGTCGTTGGCAAAGACCGGATGGGCCAGCAGCACGCTGCCGCAGAGCAGGCCGAACAGGATGGCAATACGCTTCATATGACGTTCCTTATTGTGATGTGTTGGCATGGTGACCCGTATGCATGATGATCTGATTGCAAGTAACTGTTATTGCAACAGCTGATTGTTGCCGCAAATCCCCCGCCTTGCCAGCAAGGCCACGGAGCACAGGGCACCATAGCCCGCACTATAGCGCCGATTGGCTAAGCGGGATTCTCCCCGGCCAGCTCCGCCTCAACAGCAAGCCAGCCCCCTTTTCTCCACGACGCTCGCCAACCTCCAATAAAATCAAGGGCCATGGGAATCCTATCCCTGCCTCTGCGATTTCTTGAGCCAGCGCATAAAACGCAGATATTCCTGATAGTTACGTCACTTTTTGACTGGTGAGACCAGATTCGATTGGCCTATCATAGCCATCCGGTGCCTATTCATCTGCGATGGGCTGCTGCCCTCGCTGGTTAATTGAGCATATTGGAAGCTGTAATCCACGGGCGGTAGCTTGGGATTTAAGTAGTAATTGATTCAATTCGTAGGTCAGAGCTGAGCGCAGTGAAGGTGAAGCTCCACACATCGTGCTAGCGGCACAATGTTAATCAATGAAAACAGCTAGACTTAGCAAGAAAATACGAAGAGAAGAGGCATCAAATATCTCTTGTACAACACTAAATTTTCAAAACCTAATTTACAACAAAAATTAATACCTAAGATCATAACTTTATTATACATTGGGAGCTTGATGAGTGATAAGTTTACGCAAGTATATACTTGATGCCTTCGACGATTATCTAGGTAAAAATAAAAAACTGAAAAATGGAATTTTAAATAAAAAAGATGTTTTAATAGAAAAGGAAAAAATCTCTAGGTTTTATGACGAGCCAGAACATATTATAGACCTCCTTATTTGGCCACCCAACACATTCATAATATTAACAAACATTCTCGATAAAAATGGTAATTATAGAAGATTTGTTTCTCCGAATGGCATTCATGGTTGGTCTAAAAAGGATCTATCGAAAGCTACCGAACTATCAGAAACATGGCATAAAATCCTCACGTTACCATATGAAAAAATTCAAATTGATGATATTTACAAGGTTGTGACCAGTTTACAGAAGTTATTTAACCATGATACTTTAAAAAAAGATATCTCATTATTACTTGAAGATAATGAATTCATCACACAGGCGTTAACACTTACCATTGCATCAGATGAAGCATTTAAATTTTCAAAATTAAAAAACGTTCCCAAGGGATCTGTTTATGCTGAGACACTAAAGCAGTTGAGCGTGACAAATGAACCATCAAAATCACAGCTTTCCTTTTCAAATCATCACTTTGGGACAATTCAAAGGAAAAACACAGTTTGTCAAAGTGGAATATCATTAAATAGCATATCTCAACATTTAACAAACATTAGGCCAGAAATAAACCTAGAGGTTTTGGAAAGAACCAATGAAATTAACTCTAACAAGGATATATTTAATATACTAATACTTCCTTGGCCTATGAAGATAGATAGGGAGTTTTTTTCAGAAGTTAATAGAGATGATATATTGGAAATGGATGAAAATTTTGGTTTCTTTTCATACACACCAAAGAATGCAATAGATATTGATGAAGCAGTGAATTGCTCTATGAATGCAATTGTCTCAACTGGTGACATTGACCTAATTGTTTTCCCTGAATGTGCCCTTAGTATAGAGGATAGTAAGGTAATAGCTACAAGTCTATACAAACGCTGTCACTTCATGAGTGTTAAATGCCCTAGTGTAATCACTGGAAATTATGAAAATACATCCCATTACAGTAGAAACCAAATAACAATATTCTCACCACCAGAACAAGATCCAGACTTGCCTGATGTATCTGTAACCCCTGAACTTGAACCTGTCACTCAAAAAAAGCATCACCGCTGGTATCTTGACCGAACACAGATATTTAATTACAAGCTAGGTAGTAATTTATCACCAAGGAAAAAATGGTGGGAGTTTATAGATGTCGATGAGAGAAAACTCATAACATATCAATGTCATGACAACAACATACAAATAACACCATTGATATGTGAAGACCTTGCTAGGCAAGACCCTGTTGCGCCAGCTGTGCGTGCTCTAGGGCCAACGCTTATCATTGCTCTACTTCTCGATGGCCCACAGCTTAAAAACAGATGGCCAGGTCGCTATGCAAGCTTCCTTTCTGAAGACCCGGGTTCAAGCGTCTTAACGGTAACTCCATTGGGTATGACCTTGCGCTCAGACGGGTCCGGATTGAAACCCAGCAGGGTGGTATCTTTTTGGAGCGAACCAAGTAGTCATAGAGAGCTATCACTTGATGAAGGCAAACGTTCGATCATCCTGACTCTTGAAAAACGTGATATTTTACAATGGACTGCTGACGGACGACAAGGAGAACGGACTGCTCTTCATTATGCTGGGCATATATGTTTGTAATTTGCTAGACTACATGACAGAGATAAGGGAGGTTTCATCATGAAAAGTAGAGATATCAAACAAATTAAAATTCTTGGTGAACTCTTACATGATCAAAAAGATAGAGTCCGAGATTTAGTTGATAACAACAAACTTCAGCTATCCAAAGAGGCTGTTAAGTTTTCAAAAGAAATAATTGAAAAGACTGATTCCCATGCCATTGTTAACGTGAAAACCATAAACGAAATATATAAAGAAAAATTCCAAGATGATGTAAAAGCAAAAGAGTATAGAGAGATCGCAGATGTAATAAACCATTATTTAGAAGATCATTGAATGTACAGTTCTAGTTATCACCTGACACCGGCCCTCCCCCCATTGAGAGGGCAATATTTCCACAGAACAGCGGCATTGTTTCCCAAATCCACCTTCAGGTTACAACGTCTGTCCAGATCGAGCTATAGATGACCTTGGTATCAATCCAGCAGGAGAGAGAGCAACTGTTAATAAATAACCTGTTGTATTGAGGCCAGTTGTTGATGGAGTAACGCGACTTGCCTATGATGCCGACTCGAAGGAGATGGTTGTGGTGATCAGCTTACTGTTGCCTCAATTAGCCTCATTCACGCAATATCGATTTAGGAAACAACACCAAAAACAGCCCCTCACCAAGAACCTCCTTACCGACTAAACCACGCAATATGCTCTAACCCAGCAATCGTGGTCAACAGGGCAAACGAAAACAAAAATCCCCCATTACCGGGGGATTTTTATT
The DNA here is from genome assembly GCF_000820305.1 of Aeromonas dhakensis. GTDB lineage: Bacteria > Pseudomonadota > Gammaproteobacteria > Enterobacterales > Aeromonadaceae > Aeromonas > Aeromonas dhakensis. The sequence continues at coordinate 5,642 of NZ_CDBH01000051.1, read as the reverse complement.
TCTATCGGTTATCTCAGCTCAGCGGCTTAACCCACCAAAAACGCCCTTAACCGGGCAAACTCGGCTGGCAAATTAACAGAGAGCAGCGGCAGCGCGGCATGCTTGGCAAGGGGCCCGGGCAGCGGTACGTCCAGCCCCAGGATCTCGTCCACCGACTCCTTGAACTTGGCCGGGTGGGCGGTGCAGAGGAACACACCGACCTCGTCTTGCCCAAGCTGCTCGTTCAGCAGATCCCAGGCGATGGCGCCGTGGGGCTCACACAGGTAATCCAGCTGGTGCAGGCGCTGCAACGCATCGCGAGTCTGGGCGTCGTCACGCATGCCGGAGCCCAGGGTCTCCAGCGCCCAGCCTTCCCGGCGGCACAGCTCTTCCACGCGCGGCCAGTTGTTGGGGCGGCTCACGTCCATGGCGTTCGACAGGGTCGCGACCGTCTGGTGCGGTTCCCACTGACCTGTCTTGAGGTAACGCGGCACGGTGTCGTTGGCGTTGGTGGCGGCGATAAAGCGCTTCACCGGCAGCCCCAGCGCCTTGGCGATAAGACCCGCGGTGAGGTTGCCGAAGTTGCCGGACGGCACGCTGATGACCGCCTTGGCGCGATCCGCTTTCGGCAGCTGGGCCACGGCTTCGAAGTAGTAGCAGACCTGGGCCAGCAGGCGGCTGATGTTGATGGAGTTGGCGGAGTTCAGGCCGATGGCGGTCTTGAGCCCTTCATCGTCGAAGGCATCTTTGACCAGCGCCTGGCAGGCATCGAAGTCGCCGTCGATGGCGAGGGTGCGGATGTTGCCACCCAGGGTGCAGAAGAGCGCCTCCTGCAATGGGCTGATCTTGCCCTTGGGATAGAGGATCACCACTTCAATCCCCTCCAGGCCGTAGAAGGCGTGGGCCACGGCGGCGCCGGTGTCGCCGGAGGTGGCGGTGAGGATGGTGATCTTGTCGTTGGTGCGAAAGGCGGCGAGGCACTGGGCCATAAAGCGGCCGCCGAAGTCCTTGAACGCCAGGGTCGGGCCGTGGAACAGCTCCAGGGCATAGGTGCCATCTTTCAGCTTCACCAGGGGCGCTGGGAAGGTGAAGGCGGCGTCGATAAGCTCCTTCACCTTGGCAGCCGGTACTTCGTCACCCAGCAAGTGGCTCAGGATGCGCGCGGAGCGCTCGGCGAGCGGCAGATCCAGCAGGGCATCCACGTCGGCCAGCGGCTCCAGGGTCTCTGGGAAGAACAGCCCCTGTTCGCGGCCCAGCCCCTGGCGCACCGCCTGGGCAAAGCTCACCTGTTCACTCTTGTCCTTGATGTTGTAAAGATTCATAGCTCGCTTCCTGTTACCCGTGCCCCGGCCATGTCCAGTTTGCAGACCCGGGCAAATCCATCTTCATTGCGCACGAAGTGCGCTTCCATCCACTCTTTCATCCGTTCGGCCTGGGCCGGATCCTTCATCACCACGAACACGGTGGGACCGGACCCCGAGATGCCGGTGGCCAGCGCCCCGTTCTGGGCCGCCTGGGCCCGCACCTCGTTGAAGCCTTCAATCAGGGCCGCGCGATAAGGCTCGGCGATCACGTCTTTCAATACGCTGGCGGCCAGCCCTTCCTGGCGGCTGTAGCTGGCGTGCACGAAGGCGGCCAGCCGGCGGCCATAGGTGAGGCAGTCCTGGCGGCGATACTGGGCCGGCAGGATGGCGCGGGCGGCGGCGGTAGAGACGACCGTGCCCGGATAGCAGACCACCCAGTACCACTGCTCAAACACCGGGATACCCTGGCTGATGACGCCGTGCTCTTCCAGCACCAGCTGCATGCCGCCCAGATAACAGGGGGCGACGTTGTCGTAGTGGACGGAGCCGGAGATCTTGCCCTCCATCTCCCCCATCAGCAGCAGCAATTCGTGTTCATTGAGGGGGGCGCCGTGAAAGGCGTTGAGCCCTTCGAGTGCTGCCACCACGCTGCAGGCGCTGGAACCCAGACCTGAGCCCACCGGCAGGTTCTTCTCCAGCACCATTTCGAGCGGCTTGAGACCAAGGCCCCGCTTCTCCAGCGCCTCGCCATAGGCGAGCCAGCAGTCATGGAGGATGTTCTTTTTCGGGTCAGCCGGCAACTTGTGGGCGTAGCGGCCCACGGAGGAGAGGGCAAACGGTACATCGGCTGCCTTGACCTGGACGCGATCCCCGAGCAGGGAACCATCCACGGGGGCGAGCGCCGCCCCCAGTACATCGAATCCCACGCTCAGGTTGGCGCTGGAGGCGGGGGCATAGGCCACCACGCTGCTGCTCTGGTACATGTCTGAACTCATTCTTACAACTCCTGCTTCCAGTTCTGGGTGCGCAGCACGTCGGCAAAGACGCCCGCGGCGGTCACTTCGGTACCGGCGCCATAGCCGCGCAGCACCAGCGGGATCGGCTGGTAGTAGGTAGAGAAGAAGGCGAGCGCGTTTTCCCCGTCTTTGACCTTGAACAGCGGCTCATCGGCACCGACCGCCTTGATGGCGACCTTGCACTTGCCACCCTCGATGGAACCCACGTAGCGCAGCACCTTGCCGTCACGCTGGGCCGCCGCAAACTGGTCGCGGAACCAGCCGTCAGCCTCCGGCAGGCGGGCCATAAAGGCTTCCACGTCGCCGCTCACATCAAAGCCCGGCGGCAGCGCCTGCTCCACTTCCACATCGGAGAGCTCCAGCGCCATACCAGCCTCGCGGGCCAGAATGAGCAGCTTGCGGGCCACGTCCATGCCGTTGAGATCGTCGCGCGGATCCGGCTCGGTAAAGCCGTTGCCACGGGCAATCTTGGTGGCATCGGAGAAGGCCATCCCCTCGTCCAGCTTGCCGAAGATAAAGGAGAGCGAACCGGACAGCACGCCGTCGAAGGCGCGCAGCTTGTCGCCAGCCTTGATCAGGTTCTGCAGGTTCTCGATGACCGGCAGGCCGGCGCCCACGTTAGTTTCGTACAGGAACTTGCGACGAGTCTGGCGGGCGGTGCGACGCAGCGCCTTGTAGTAATCCAGCGACCCGGTATTGGCCTTCTTGTTCGGGGTGACCACGTGGAAACCGGCGGCGAGGAAGTCAGCGTACTGGACGGCGATGGCCTCGCTGGAGGTGCAATCGACGATCACCGGGTTGATGAGGTGGCTCTCTTCCACCAGCTTCTTCACCGCCTCCAGGCTGAAGCTGTCACGGGCTTCCACCAGCTGTTCACGCCAGTTGGCGAGGTTCAGGCCATCCTTGTTGACCGCCATCTGGCGGCTGTTGGCGATGCCCACCACCCGCAGGCCAGTGCCCTGCTCGGCCAGTACCGGCTGCTGGCGGGCAATCTGATCCACCAGGGCTGCGCCGACACCGCCGACACCGACCACGAACAGGTCGATGAACTGCTGGCTGCCGAAGAAGTTCTGGTGGCAGGCCTTGATGGCTTCGGCCACCTTGCGATCCCGCACCACCGCAGAGATGGAGCGCTCGCTCGAGCCCTGGGCAATGGCGACGATGTTGATGGAGGCCTGAGCCAGCGAGGTGAAGAAGCGGGCCGCCATCCCCTTGGAGGTGCGCATGCCGTCACCGATCAGGGAGATGATCGCCAGATCCTGCATGATCTCCAGCGGATCCAGCAGCTGGTTCTTGAATTCGAGCTCGAACTCGCGTTCCAGCACCTTGCGGGTCTTGTCGCAGTCATAGCTGTGGATACAGAAGCTGACGCTGTACTCGGAGGATGACTGGGTGATGAGGACGATGCTGACCCCGGCGCGGGAGACGGCGGAGAAGATGCGGCCAGCCATACCGACCATGCCCTTCATGCCGGGGCCGGAGACGTTGAACATGCACATGCCGGAGAGATCCGAGATGGCCTTCACTTTCAGGTCGTCATCCCCCTGCTCGACGCCGATAAGGGTGCCCGGCCCTTGCGGGTTGAAGCTGTTCTTGATCAGGCAGGGAATGTGGAACTGGGCCACCGGCGCGATGGTTTTCGGGTGCAGTACCTTGGCACCGAAGTAGGAGAGCTCCATCGCCTCCTTGTAGGAGAGGGTCTTCAGCAGATAGGCGTCCGGTACCAGGCGCGGGTCGCAGTTGTAGCAGCCCTCGACGTCGGTCCAGATCTCGCAGCACTCCGCATCGACGCAGGCGGCCAAGACGGCTGCGCTGTAATCCGACCCGTTACGGCCCAGCAGCACGGTCTCACCCTTGTCGCTGCCACCGGTAAAGCCCGGCATCAGGTAAAGGCAATCGGAGCGCAGGCCCTTGGCGGCGAAGCGCAGGCGGGAGGCTTCGATGTCGACGTGAGCTTCGAGGTAGCCGCCGTCGGTCACCAGCAGCTCTTCTGGCACAATGACGTCCAGCTCGAGGCCCCGCACCCGCAGCAGTTCGTGCATGAAGGCGATGGAGAGGTTCTCGCCCCGGCTCAGGATGCGAGCCTGCACGTTGTCCGGGCAGAGCCCCAGCAGGCGGATGCCCTGCATCAGCCGCTCCACCTGATCCAGTTCGCTGGTCAGACGGGCCTGCAGCGCCTTGTCATCCAGCGCCGGATAGGCGGCCTTCAAGCCGGCCAGCAGGCGGGAGAAGATGCCGTTGATTTCAAACAGGGTGCTGCTGGCATCCATGCCGCGGCTGGTCTGCTCTACCAGGGCCACCAGGTGGTTGGTCACCTTGGCCGGCGCCGACAGCACCAGGGCAACCTGGGATTGGCCGTGGGTATTCACCGCGATATCGGCGACCCGTAAAAAACGCTCTGCATCGGCCAGTGACGACCCGCCAAACTTCAACACTCTCATCGCTATCTCCCTGTATTCCCTGCAAATTGATCCGCTAATCGGTCTGAAAACTGTCTGAAAACAACCCAACAAAAAAGGCCCGTACTGGGTGGGTACGGGCCTTTTTCTGATTTCTGTGCTTGTTCGTCAGCGCATCAACCGGCCCCAGTGCCACCTGTGGTGGTACCGGTAATAATGGTGGTGGTGATGACGTTGGTGAATAACTGCATGACGAACACTCTTGAACGAAGCTGGCTTTTAGCAATACCGCGCCGGGCGCCGGGCTGTCAACCTAAACCTCTTTGCCAAGTTTGCGGGCAAGGTCTTTGCAGAGCAGATGGAGCATGTTCAAATCCCGCTGCGGCAGCATGGGCACTCGGTCCATCACCCATTGATGCAGTTTTTCATCCTGCGAAACACCGAGATCGCCAAGAATTTCTGCTGTTTTGCTTTTCAGTACCCGAACCTGTCCGGCGTTATCAATATTTTCTGCTAGCGCCTCGGGCTCATCGAGCAACTGGCTCAGCTCGTAGGCGTACAGCATGATCGCCTGGCCCAGGTTCAGGGAGGGGTAGCTCACCTTGAGCGGCAGATAGCTGATGAGGTCGACCTGGGCCAGCTGCTCGTTGGAGAGGCCCGACTCCTCGCAGCCAAACACGATGGCGACCTTGTCCAAGGAAGGCTTGGCCTTGATCTGGTCACGGATCTCGGCCGGAGTGAGGTAGTGCTGATAACGGCCGCGCTGGCGGGCAGTGGTGGCCACCACCAGATCCATGTCGGCCAGCGCCTCCTCCAGGGTGTCGAACGCCTCGGCCTGGGTCAGGATCTCCTGCGCACCGTGGGCCACCCAGCTAGCCTCCTCCTCTTCGTGCACCCGGCTTGCCACCAGTCGCATGGCATCAAAGCCCATGGTTTTCATGGCG
>NZ_CDBH01000050.1 GCF_000820305.1 Aeromonas dhakensis | reverse complement strand
GGGCAGCTGTTTGCAGACCTTGCGCTCACCATCGCCTGCGCGGTGACCGTCTCCATGCTGGTGGCGGTGACCGTGCTGCCGGCGGTGGCGGCGCGCTGGATGGGGCGCGAGCGGCTGACTGACCCCTATGAGGCGCTGTGGCAGGGCACCACCCGCCACGTGATCCGCTGGACTGCGACGCCCCGCCGGCGCTGGACCGTCATCACCCTGATGATGAGCCTGCCGGCGCTGGCGACCTGGGCCCTGCTGCCGAAGATGGACTACCTGCCGGACGTGAAGCGCGACGCGGTGGATGTCTGGATGAATTTCACCCCGGGCTTCAACCTCAAGGCCCAGCGCGAGGAGGTGATCGACACGCTCATCGCCAGGCTGGAGCCCTACATGAAGGGGGAGCAGGAGCCGGCCCTCAAGAACTACTACATATTGCGTTACCCGGGCGGTGCCCAGATCGGGGTGCGACCGAAAGAGGAGGACCAGATCAAGGTGCTGGAGCAGCTGTTGATGAAGCAGTTGCTGGTGGGCATCCCCGACACCCAGGTGTTTGGCGGTCAGGGGTCGCTGTTCGGCGGCTTTGACAGCGAGAACGGCATCTCCCTGTTGCTGCAGGGGGGCGATCTGGCCGAGCTCTATCGGGCGGCGCGGGCCGCCATGGCCATCGTCAAGCAGGATCTGCCGGGGGCCCAGGTCAGGCCGCAGCTCGGGAGAGGTGAAATCGCGATACGGCCACGGCCTGCACTGGGCCCCCGGCAGATCCTGCTTGAC
>NZ_CDBH01000049.1 GCF_000820305.1 Aeromonas dhakensis | reverse complement strand
GTCGATGGGGCGCATTATAGGGATCTGGATCACGCTTGCAAGCGACAATTCGCATTAAATTCGAAGAAATCGTTCGATCGCTCAACAATCAATCAAGAAGTCGCTTAATCCAGCAATTTCCTCGCCCGTAGTCAACGCCATCTATCTTCAATCATGCAGGACAAGAGCTGGATCAACAGCAGGATGAAATGGCTGCCACCATCGCCATATCCATGGTGATCGCGCTCACGCCTTCGGGTAACATAGCGCCCCTTTGCGATTCACACACTCTTGGGCTTTGGAGAGTTTAATGCCTTTTGCACTTGGCCAGCGTTGGATTAGTGATACAGAGACGGATCTGGGTTTGGGGACTGTCGTTGCTGTTGAAGGACGCATGGTTACCCTGTTGTTTCCGGCTACCGGTGAAAACCGCATGTATGCCAAAGAAGAGGCGCCGGTCACCCGGGTCAGCTTCAATGTGGGCGATCAGATAGCCAGTCACGAAGACTGGACCATGATGGTCGATGAAGTGCAGGAGAAAGATGGCCTGCTTATATATGTAGGTGTTCGCACCGACAATGATGAGCCGGTTGCCCTCAAGGAAGTGTTTCTCAACAACTTCATCAAGTTCAACAAGCCACAGGATCGCCTGTTCGCCGGCCAGATCGACCGGATGTCCCGTTTTACCCTGCGCTACGAAGCGCTGGTCAACCAGCACAAACGTCGTCGCAATCCGACCCGCGGTCTGGCCGGTGGCCGGGTCAGCCTGATCCCGCACCAACTCTATATCGCCCATGAAGTAGGCCAGCGTTATGCCCCGCGCGTACTGCTGGCTGACGAGGTGGGCCTCGGCAAGACCATTGAAGCGGGCATGATCATTCATCAGCAACTGCTCTCCGGCCGCGCCCATCGCGTGTTGATCCTGCTGCCCGAAACACTCCAGCACCAGTGGCTGGTCGAAATGCTGCGCCGCTTCAACCTGCACTTCTCCCTGTTTGACGAGGAGCGCTGCATCGAGGCCTTTGCCGATGCGGAAAACCCCTTCGAAACCGAACAGCTGGTGATCTGCAGCCTCGATTTCCTGCGCAAGAAACGCCGCCGCTTCGAGCAGTTGCTGGAAGCCGAATGGGATCTGCTGGTCGTCGACGAGGCACATCACCTGGAGTGGAGCGAGGAGGCGCCGAGCCGTGCCTATGAAATGGTGGAAGCGCTGGCCGAACAGGTGCCAGGCGTGCTGCTGCTGACCGCGACCCCGGATCAGCTGGGCCATCAGAGCCACTTTGCACGTCTGCGCCTGCTCGACCCCGAGCGTTTCTACGACTACGAGGCCTTTCTCGCCGAGGAGCAGGCTTATGGTCAAGTCGCCAGTGCCGCCCAGGAGTTGCTGGATGGCGAGGCCCTGAGCGAAGCGGCCAAACAGACCCTGGCAGGCCAACTTGATGGTCTGGATCTCACTGATGCGGCCGCCCGTCAGCAGGCAGTCGCCAAGCTGCTGGATCAGCACGGCACCGGTCGCGTGCTGTTTCGCAACAGTCGCGCCAACATTCAGGGCTTCCCCGAGCGTCATCTCAACGTCTACCCCATGCCGTTGCCGGAGCAGTACAAGACCGCCATCAAGGTGATGGGCATGATGGGTGGCAACGGCGGCGATCTGCAGACCCGTGCCCTTCGCTACCTCTACCCCGAGAAGATCTTCCAGCAGTTTGAAGGCGACAACGCCAGCTGGACCCAGTTTGACCCGCGCGTCGACTGGCTGCTGGAACTGCTGATCTCTGCCCGCCAGCAGAAGATATTGGTGATCTGCTCCGAAGCGGCCACCGCCATCGCGCTGGAAGAGGCCGTGCGTACCCGCGAGGGGATCCGCGCCGCCGTCTTCCACGAGGGGATGTCCATCCTGGAGCGGGATAAGGCCTCCGCCTATTTTGCTCAAGCTGAGGGGGGCGCCCAGGTGCTGCTCTGCTCCGAGATCGGCTCCGAAGGTCGCAACTTCCAGTTTGCCAGCCATCTGGTGCTGTTCGACCTGCCCCTCAACCCGGATCTGCTGGAGCAACGGATCGGCCGTCTCGATCGCATCGGCCAGCAGAACACTGTCGAGATCCACGTTCCCTATCTGGAGGGCACCTCCCAGCGCGCCCTGCAGCTCTGGTATCACGATGGCCTCGATGCGTTCGAGCAGACCTGCCCGACCGCACGCCCGGTGTTTGAAGCGGTGCGTGACGAACTGTTCGAGCTGCTGGCCGCCAACACCGGTGAGCAGGCGACCCTAGAAGCACTGCTGACCCGCACCCGCGAGTTGCACGAGCCGCTAAATGCCAAACTGGAACAGGGTCGCGATCGTCTGCTGGAGATCCACTCCAGCGGTGGCGAAGCCGCCCAGCAGCTGGTCGAGAAGCTGGCCGCCGAAGATGACGACACCGGCATGATCTCCTTCGCCCTTAAGATGTTCGACGAGATCGGCGTCAATCAGGATGATCGCGGTGAGAACGCACTGGTGCTGATGCCGGGCGACCACATGCTGGTGCCGAGCTTCCCGGGACTGCCGCAAGACGGCATGACCATCACCTTCGATCGTACCACTGCCCTGTCGCGGGACGACATGTCGTTCCTCTCCTGGGATCACCCCATGATGCGCGGCGGTATCGACCTGATCCTCGGCTCCGAGATCGGTGCCACCTCGGTAGCTCTGCTCAAAAACAAGGCGCTGCCGGTCGGCTCCATCCTGTTGGAGCTGATTTTCGTCGCCGAGTCTGCGGCCCATCCCCAGCTCTACCGCTTCATGCCACCGACGCCGATCCGGCTGCTGATGGACAAGAACGGCAACAACCTGGGTGAGAAGGTGGCCTTCGATGCCTTCAACCGCCAGCTGACGCCGGTCAACCGCCACCTGGGCAGCAAGCTGGTCACCGCTTCCCAGCCAGTGATCCACGGTCTGATTGGCCAGGGCCAGGCGATTGCCGAAGGACTGAAGGCGAATATTGTCGACCAGGCCCGTACTCAGATGGCGCAAACTCTGCAGCAGGATCTCGATCGTCTGGAGGCGCTCAAGGCAGTCAACCCGAACGTGCGCGACAGCGAACTGGATTATCTGCGCAATCTGCAGGCAGAATTGCACCACCTGATCGACCAGACCCAACTCAAGCTGGATGCCATCCGCTTTATCGTGGTTACCCATAACTGATAAAACGGTGAAAGCATCGTCTGGTTTATAACGACCAGACCCAACGCGAGTTGGATGCCATGCACTTTTATCGTGGTAATCCAAAACTGATGGGGGCTTGCCCCCGCTTTGACCAAAGATGCGAGACGCTATGTTTGTATACTCACCGCCCCTGGAACCCTGGCTCGATATCCTGTTCAAGGACAAGGACATCATGGTGGTCAACAAGCCCACTGGCCTGCTGAGCGTCCCCGGGCGCGGCCCCGAGAATGAAGACAGCGTGCTCCATCGGGTGAAACAACAGCACCCCAAGGCGGCGGCAGCCCATCGTCTCGACATGGCGACCACAGGTGTGCTGGTGATCCCCCTCAATCCCAACTCTCACCGGGAGCTGAGCCGGCAATTTCGCGAGCGGGAAACCGAGAAACACTATCTGGCCTGGGTGTGGGGCGAGCCGGAACTGGATGCGGGTGAAGTGGATCTGCCGCTCTGCGTCGACTGGCCCAACCGCCCGAAGCAGAAGGTGGACTTTGAGGAGGGGCGTCACGCCCTGACCTTGTGGCAGAAGCTGAAGGTAGAAAATGGCAACAGCTTGATCAAGCTGACCCCCATTACCGGTCGCTCCCATCAGCTACGGGTTCATATGCTGGAGCTGGGACACCCCATCCTCGGCGACAACCTCTACGCCTACCCGGATGCCCTGACAGCGGCGCCTCATCTTTACCTGCATGCGGCCAGCCTGACCATCAGCCACCCCCGCAGCGGCGAACGGATGACCTTCGAGGCACCAGCCCCTTTTCCGGTCTGAGCCAAGAGAGACATCGCGATATCGCAGACATAAAAAAGCCCCCATCGACGAGATGGGGGCTTTTTCGTTAGGGTCAGACGCGAATATCGATTTTACTTCCCAGAGAAGCGTTGGCCGATGTCGGTGCAACCGGTGCTGATTGAGCTGCTGTTTGCAGCAGTTTCAATGCAGATTCACCTTCTTGGGTCTGCTGTTTCTTGGCCAGGCTGGCCGTCATCAATGCAGAACCAAATGACGCAGATGCAGAACTAGATATATCCATGGTGTACCTCCTGCCCTAAGACTATCGGCCATCTTAGGCCAGACATGAGCACTTTGGCTAAATTAAATACGCCTTGTCGGGCTGACGCCGCTCCAGCCACTCCTCTTCCATCTCCAGCAGGGTCTGATAGACCTTCTCCGCCTGCTCCGGACGGCTGAACAGATAACCCTGACCATAGAGATGGATGTCGGTCAAGGTGCGCAGCACGTCGAGCTGGGCCTGGGTTTCAATCCCTTCGCACACCAGACTCTTGCCCAGCATGGAGCCCATCCGGCAGATGTTGGCGACCAGCTCGGACGCTTCGATGGAGGTATCGATCCCCTGAATGAAGGAGCGATCGATCTTCACCTTGCTGACCGGCAGTTTCTGCAGATAACTGAGAGACGAGTAGCCCGTCCCGAAGTCATCCAGCGCCAGCTGTACCCCTTGCTGGTTGAGGTCCTGCATCAGCTGCAGGGAGTTTTTCACCTCGCGCATGGTGGTGTCTTCCGTCACCTCCAGCACCAGGCTGGCAGCCGGGATATGGTGGTCCATCAGTGCCTTGGCCACCAGTTTCAACAGGTTGCGCTGATACATGCCGGGAGAGATGTTCACACACATCTGCAGATCCACCAGGCCCAGCTGCTGCCATTGATAGAGCTGCTCACAGGCGGTGTTCAGCACCCAGCTACCCAGCTTTTCGGCCAGCTGAAACTCTTCGGCGACCTGGATCACCTCGTTGGGCGGGATGAAACCAAGCTCAGGGTGACGCCAGCGCAGCAGGGCCTCGACCGCCTCGCAGCGGCCGCTTTCCAGGTTGACGATGGGCTGATAGTAGAGCTCGAGCGCATTGTGCTCCAGCGCCATGATCATGTCGCTGGCCAGATGCTTGCGACGCGCCGTCTCATTGAGCAGCGAGCTGTCATAGATGACGTATGGCACATGGGTCTTGCGACTGTGGAACAGAGCCTGCTCGGCCCGGCTGAGCAGTTCCTGGGCCTGTTTGCTGTCCATCGGGAAGAAAGCGATACCGATGCCCACCTCCAGCCGGAACGGATAGTTGTCGATGATGATGTCCTGCTTGAGCGCGTGCAGCAAACGGGCTACCAGCTCCCTCACCTGACGCAGATCACTGCTCTCGCGCTGGATCATGGCGAACTGGTCACCGCCAAGCCTGGCCACCCACTCACCGTTTTCACACAGGCCGCGCATCCGTTTCGCCAGCTCCTGCAACAGGAAGTCGCCGGTGTTGTAACCGAACTTGCTGTTGATGTCGCGAAAGTCATTGATGTCAACCAGCACCAGACCAAACGGCGTCTCCTTGCTGGCGTAGGATTCCATCTTCTCAAGCAGGGCCAGGCGATTGGAGAGCCCGGTCAGGGGGTCTATCCTCGCCACTCTGAAATGGCGGCGCGCCTCGCGGATCAGTAGGCCGCTCAGCAGCATCACCGACAACACCAGCCCGGATACCATGAACAGCAGGGCATTGCGCAACTGGCCGAAGCGCTTGTCATTGCCAGAATAGACGTTGATGTTCTTCTGCATCACGGAGGCGAGGGAATAGGAGAGCGGTTCCTGCAGAGGCGACAGCCGCATCATGATCTGCTGATAATCCGGCGTTCCCGACTTCAGGTTGGTGATGTTGGGCTCCATCTCGCGGATATTGCTTTCGATCAACTGCACAAGCCGCAGGGTCTTCTGCTTGTCCTTCATGCTCTGACGCAGCTGGCCGCTGAGCAGGATGGGGGTGCGGCTCCAGAGGATGTCGTAGCGCAACATCAGGGTATCGTGATCGATACCGCCATAATGGTAAATCTCGACGGAGTTGAGGAAGCGCCCCAACTCCAGTTGCAACTGCATCAGGGCCCAGGAGACGTCATAGGTATACTTCTCCATCACCCGGGTCGCATTCTGTATTTGTGCGAGGCAATACAGAGTGCTCCCGGTGAACAGCAGGATGGATAGATAAAGAACGATGAGTAAAGGCCACGCCTTGGTCTTTGCTTTCACTCGTGCTCCCAGAAGCCACTACATCAATGCTGAATATCAATGGCATTCAATTGCCAAATCATCATGTCGGTAAACTCCGAGCGTTTCAGCTCGGGATATTGATCCAGCGGTAGGATAAACCAAAGCGGTCCCTTATTCCGTACCCGCATGGTGACCCCATCATCTTGCCAGGCCAGAATCGGGTCGTATTGCTTGACCTTATCCCAGTTGAGCCTGATCTGAAAACTGTTCAATGCGGTCAAGGTGATCGCCTTGCCATCCGCGCCGACAGCGGCCAGCAGATCAGCCAGCTTGGGGCCCACATATTTGTGCGGCTTGTCGACCCAGGGGTTGGCGGTCACGATCTCGTGCTGCGGCAACGCCTTGAGCATCGCCAGATCGAAGGAGACCACCCCTTCGGTCGCTTCCGCCGGTTGTACATTGCCGGTCACCTTCAGGATGACGGGACCTTGCGGCGTTTCCAGCGCCATTGCCGGCATGGCCAGAGAAAACAGTAATGAAATCAAACCCAGTACACGCATGTTCACCTCGGATAAAGTCACTGACAATAGACTCAGTCTAGTCGCCATAAAAAAAACGGCTCGCAAAAGCGAGCCGTTTGGTAACCCAGGCTGAATTACATCATGCCCATGCCACCCATGCCGCCCATGTCAGGCATGGCAGGGGTATCTTTCTTCGGCAGCTCGGAGACCATGCACTCGGTGGTGATCATCAGACCGGCAACGGAAGAGGCAAACTGCAGGGCAGAACGAGTCACCTTGGTCGGATCCAGGATGCCCATGGCCAGCATGTCGCCGTACTGTTCGGTGTAGGCGTTGTAGCCATAGTTGCCTTCGCCGTTCTTCACCGCGTTGGCGATGACAGAGGCTTCTTCACCGGCGTTGATGACGATTTGACGCAGCGGAGCTTCCATGGCGCGCAGAGCAACCTTGATACCCACGTTCTGGTCTTCGTTGTCGCCACGCAGACCGCTCAGTTTGGCAGCAACGCGCACCAGCGCCACACCACCACCGGCAACCACGCCTTCTTCCACCGCAGCGCGAGTCGCGTGCAGGGCATCGTCGACACGTGCTTTCTTCTCTTTCATCTCGACTTCAGTGGCAGCACCCACCTTGATCACTGCAACGCCGCCAGCCAGTTTAGCTACGCGCTCTTGCAGCTTCTCACGGTCGTAATCGGAAGAGGTCTCTTCGATCTGCTGACGGATCTGGGCCACACGGCTCTCGATCAGGCCTGCATCACCCACGCCATCGATGATGGTGGTGTTCTCTTTGGTGATGACGATACGCTTGGCACGGCCCAGGTCTTCCAGGGTCGCTTTTTCCAGCTCCATGCCCACTTCTTCGGAGATCACGGTACCGCCAGTCAGGATGGCGATATCCTGCAGCATGGCCTTGCGACGGTCACCGAAGCCCGGCGCCTTGACCGCAGCCACTTTCACGATGCCACGCATGGTGTTGACCACCAGAGTCGCCAGCGCTTCACCTTCAACGTCTTCGGCGACGATGATCAGCGGCTTGCCAGCCTTGGCCACGCCTTCCAGCACCGGCAGCATTTCGCGGATGTTGGAGATTTTCTTGTCGACCAGCAGGATGAAGGGGTCGTCCAGCTCGACGGCACCGGTTTCCGGCTTGTTGACGAAGTACGGGGAGAGGTAGCCACGGTCGAACTGCATACCTTCAACCACAGCCAGCTCGTCTTCCAGACCCTGACCGTCTTCTACAGTGATGACGCCGTCACGGCCCACTTTGTCCATGGCTTCGGCAATCAGCTTGCCGACTTTCTCGTCGGAGTTGGCGGAGATGGTGCCTACCTGAGCGATGGCGTTGTTGTCTGCGCAGGGCTGAGACAGCGCTTGCAGCTCGGCAACGGCGGCTACCACGGCCTTGTCGATACCGCGCTTCAGATCCATCGGGTTCATACCGGCGGCAACGGCCTTCAGGCCTTCGTTGACAATGGCCTGGGCCAGTACGGTCGCGGTGGTGGTACCATCACCGGCGGCGTCGTTGGCCTTGGAAGCGACTTCCTTGACCATCTGGGCGCCCATGTTCTGGAACTTGTCTTCCAGTTCGATTTCGCGAGCGACGGAGACGCCATCCTTGGTGATGGTCGGAGCGCCGAAAGATTTGTCCAGCACCACGTTGCGGCCTTTCGGGCCCAGGGTCACCTTGACTGCATCGGCCAGGATGTTGACGCCTTCCAGCATCTTGATGCGGGCTTCGTTGCCAAACTTGACTTCTTTAGCTGCCATTTTGTTCAGTCCTTCAATCAATTCTTGGGGGAAAGGGGTGGATTACTCTTCGACAATCGCCAGGATGTCGGTTTCAGACAGGATCAGCACGTCCTGACCATCCAGCTTCTCGGTCTTCACACCGTAGCCTTCGTTGAAGATCACCTTGTCACCAACCTTGACGGCGAGGGCTTTGACGTCGCCATTATCCAGAATTCGGCCAGTCCCCACGGCAAGAACTTCACCACGGGTGGACTTCTGGGCCGCCGTACCAGTCAAGACAATGCCGCCAGCGGATTTGGCTTCAGCTTCGATGCGCTTGATGATGACGCGGTCGTGCAGTGGACGAATTTTCATCGATAACTCTCCCAAAATGAGTCTCTGTGTTGCTTTGAGGAATGGCCATTCCTGGCCAAATTAGATATGTCTCCGATGTGGGGTACGTTTGTTAACCCTTCAAGGGCAAATACAAAAAAAATATTTTCACGTACTATGAAGGTCTTTGATGGATCGCCCGAGTCCCGGTCAGGAAACCGGTTTGTGCTGCCAGCAGCCAGAACTCCGCCAGATGTACAGAGACCAGCCCGTGACCCGACCCAATCCCCTGCTGACAGCCCCCATGACGTCCGTACTGCTGCGCATGACGGGTCCCATGATCCTCGGCATCGTCGCCATCCTCGCCTTCAACCTGGTCGATACCTTCTTCATCGGCATGCTGGGCACCCAGGCGTTGGCCGCCATCAGCTTCACCTTTCCGGTCACCTTCGTGGTCACCTCGCTGGCCATGGGGCTGGGGGCCGGCCTCTCCGCCGTGATGGGGCATGCCCTCGGCCAGGGCAAGCATGAAGAGGCCGCCCGCATCACCACCGACAACCTGTTCCTGGCGGTGCTGCTGGTCACCCTCATCGCCGTGGCGGGGGCGCTCACCATACACCCGCTGTTCAGGCTGCTCGGCGCCAGCGATGCGCTGATCGCCCTCATCTACGACTACATGCTGATCTGGTATCTGACCGTCCCCATGCTGGTGCTGCCCATGGTGGGCAATGCCGCCATCCGGGCCACCGGCGATACCAAGACCCCGAGCCTGGTGATGACGGTGGCCGGGCTGGTCAACGGCGTGCTGGATCCCCTGCTCATCTTCGGCATAGGCCCCTTTCCCGAGTGGGGGATCCGCGGCGCCGCCATCGCCACCTCCCTCTCCTGGCTGATGGCCATGCTGGTCAGCCTCTATATATTGCGCCACCGCGAGGGCCTGCTGCGCTGGCGCCTCTCCCCGCGCCCGCAGCTGCTGGCCCACTGGCGCGCCCTACTGCACGTGGCCGTGCCTGCCTCCTTCACCAACATGCTCAACCCGCTGGCCAATGCGGTGCTGATGACCATCTTCGCCGGACTGGGCACCGAAGTGGTGGCCGCCTACGGCGCCGCCTCGAGAGTCGAGGCCCTGCTGCTCATCGTGATGATGGCGCTCTCCTCGGTGCTGGCTCCCTTCATCTCGCAAAACTGCGGCGCCGGCAACCCGGCCCGCGCCAAGGCGGCGCTGCAGCTCTGCATGCGCTTCGCCCTGCTGTTCCAGCTGGCGGTCTATGCGCTGACCTGGCTGCTGGCCCCCTTCATCGCCGATCTGTTCAGCGATCACCCGCAGGTGGTGCGCCTCATCGTGCTCTATCTGCACCTGGTGCCCATCGGTTATGGCTTTCAGGGCATGGTGATGCTGCTGGCATCCGCCTTGAATGGCGTGAGGGCATCCAGCATCTCTTTTCTGTTCAACGGCTTGCGATTGTTTGTCTTCTTGCTGCCAGGAGCCTGGCTGGGGGCAAAACTGGGGGGAGAACAGGGGATCTATCTGGGGATCCTGCTGGCGAACCTGGCGGCGGGCACTCTGGCCTGGTGGTATGCCCGCCACCGCTTCGAGCAGTTGTGCCATCAGGGCAAGCCCTGATGGCCCGGGATTGAGCGCAGCACTTACTCCTTGCGCTCGAACTCCCCTTCGATGGTGGTACCGGCGCGCGGGGATTGACCCGGCTGGTCACTGCCAGGCACCTCGTCGAACGGCTGCTGACGGCTTTGAAAACCGCCCATCTGCATTCTGAACTGGTTGCTGCCGATCAGCTTGTCGGCCAGCTTGTTGCGCAGCCAGGGTTGCAGCAACAGGATGCCGAAGAAGTCGGTCACGAAGCCCGGAATGATCAGCAGCAGACCGGCCAGCGCCAGCATCATGCCCCCCATCACCTCACGTCCAGGCATCTCCCCCTGCTGCATCTTCTGCTGCGCGTTGAACAGGGTCTTGATCCCTTCGCTGCGCACCAGAGAGGAGCCCAGCACCGCCGTCAGAATGAGCAGGCCGACGGTCGGCAAGGCGCCGATCACGGAGCCCACCTCGATCATCACGGTGAGCTCGAGCACCACCAGACCGACCAACAATAGAAACAACTTGCCCATAACAACCTCAGTGCGGGTGAATGTGAATGAACCGCCGGCAGACCAGACAGCCGTCGATGCCGCTGCCAACCCACCATGATATCGGTTCCTGTTGATTAAAATGGGGGTCAGCGCGCACTTTTCAAGTGCGGAGGGTGACGCAGCGCCGGATCCGCAGAAAAACCGGCTTGCCGGACTGTGATTGAAGTCATTGTTCTGTCAAAGTTAATCGGTCGATTGCAATATCTGTTTAATGACCACAAGTTATTTGAGGTTGTCTCAAATTTAGTGATCCAGGTCTAATATCAGATACCTCAATTGGGGTAATATCGACGCCAGTAATGAAGGAGGCAAAAAAGGCCTCCAACCGCCCCACTCGATGTGTGGTGCTTCAGGATGAACCGTGCGTAAGGAACTCGCGACCACTCGGTGAGGATCGTTTCCATTTATCTGATTTCTGAGGCATTACAATGAGCGACATCAAGAACGTCCGCATTGAAGAAGACCTGCTGGGCACCAAAGAAGTTTCCAACGACATGTACTACGGCGTACACACCCTGCGCGCCGTCGAGAACTTCAAGATCAGCTCTCAGAAGATTTCTGACGTTCCGGAATTCGTCCGCGGCATGGTGCTGACCAAAAAAGCCGCCGCGCTGGCAAACGGCGAGCTGGGCACCATCCGTCCTGAAATTGCAGACAAGATCGTGGAAGCCTGCGACCTGATGCTGAACACCGGCAAATGCTTCGACCAGTTCCCGGTCGACGTTTACCAGGGCGGCGCCGGCACCTCCGTCAACATGAACACCAACGAAGTACTGGCCAACATCGCCCTCGAGCTGATGGGTCTGGAAAAAGGCCGCTACGACGTCATCAACCCCAATGACCATGTCAACAAGTGCCAGTCCACCAACGACGCCTACCCCACCGGTTTCCGCGTCGCCGTGGTGAACAGCACCGACACCACCCTGTTTGCCCTGGAAGCGCTGATCGCCGCCTTCGATGCCAAGGCTGCCGAGTTCAAGAACATCCTGAAGATGGGTCGTACCCAGCTGCAGGACGCGGTACCCATGACCCTGGGTCAGGAGTTCCACGCCTTCGCCGTCACCCTGCGTGAAGAGATCAAGTCCATCAAGCGTTGCCAGGAGCTGCTGCTGGAAGTGAACCTGGGCGCCACCGCCATCGGTACCGGTCTGAACACCCCGCCCGAGTACTCCGCCCTGGCCATCAAACGCCTGGCCGAGATCACCGGTCGCGCCTATGTGCCTGCTGAAGATCTGATCGAAGCGACCTCCGACTGCGGCGCCTACGTGATGCTGCACGGCGCCATCAAGCGCATGGCGATGAAGCTCTCCAAGATCTGTAACGACCTGCGTCTGCTCTCCTCCGGCCCGCGCACCGCACTCAAAGAGATCAACCTGCCGGAAATGCAGGCTGGCTCCTCCATCATGCCGGCCAAGGTCAACCCGGTCATTCCGGAAGTGGTCAACCAGTCCTGCTTCAAGGTATTTGGCAACGACGTCACCATCACCTTCGCCGCCGAAGCCGGTCAGCTGCAGCTGAACGTCATGGAGCCGGTGATCGGTCAGGCGATGTTCGAATCCCTGAGCCTGATGGAAAAGGCCTGCATCTCCCTGCGCGAGAAGTGCGTGGAAGGCATCACCGCCAACCCGGAAATCTGCATGAACCACGTGCTGAACTCCATCGGTATCGTGACCTACCTGAACCCCTTCATCGGCCACCACGAGGGCGACATCGTCGGCAAGATCTGTGCACAGACCGGCAAGAACGTCCGTGAAGTCGTGCTGGAACGCGGCCTGCTGACCGCCGAACAGCTGGACGAAATCCTCTCCATCGAGAACCTGATGAACCCGCAATACAAAGCCAAGCGTTACACCCGCGAAGCCACCGTATAAGCGAGCAAATGGGCCGGGATCATCCCGGCCCATAGAGTCAGTTCCCGATAGGTCTTGCCCAGCCCCATCGGGAATTGGCTTTTCTGCCAAATAAAACCTAAAAAAACTGGAAAATGGAGTGTTCACTATGATTGGAATCGAGTTGCTCGTCGTGCTCGCCGCTATCTATCTGGGGGCCCGGATAGGCAGCATCGGCATCGGCTTTGCCGGTGGTTTGGGGGTACTGGTACTGACCTGGGGCCTCGGGGTGCAGATCCCGAGCGATCAGCTGGTCACCTACATCCCCTGGGACGTGATCATGATCATCGCGTCCGTCATCTGCGCCATCGCCTGCATGCAGCTGGCCGGCGGGATGGACTACCTGGTGCACCTGGCCGAAAAAGCCCTGCGCAAGAACCCCAAATACATCACCTTCGCCGCCCCTGTGGTCACCTACCTGATGACCATGCTGGCCGGTACCGGTCACACCGCCTTCTCCACCCTGCCGGTGATCGCCGAAGTGGCCAAGGAGCAGGGCATCCGCCCGTCCCGTCCGCTCTCCATCGCGGTCGTCGCCTCCCAGATCGCCATCACTGCCTCGCCCATCTCCGCAGCCGTGGTCGCCTTCTCCGGCATGCTGGAGCCGTTCGGTGTTGACTACTTGACCCTGCTGGCCATCTGCATCCCCTCCACCTTCATCGCCTGCATCCTCGGCGCCTTCGTCGCCAACATGCTGGGCAAGCCGCTGGACCAGGATGAAGTCTACCTGGAGCGCAAGGCCAAGGGGCAGATCAAGCTGCGTGGTACCACCCAGCTCGAGATCAAACCCTACGCCAAGCTGTCGGTCTGGATCTTCATCGCCGCCATCGTGGCCGTGATGGCCTATGCCACTGCCATCTCCGGTAAAGTGGGCCTCATCACCAACCCGCCGATCCCCCGTGACGGCGCCATCATGGGCATCATGCTGGCCGCGGCCACCATCATGACTCTGGTGTGCAAGCTGGACGTGACCCAGGTCACCAACATGCCCACCTTCAAGTCCGGCATGTCCGCCTGTATCTGCGTACTGGGTGTGGCCTGGCTCGGCAACGTCTTCGTGAAGGGCAACATGGATACCATCCAGCTCATCGCCGGCGACCTGCTGAACCAGTACTCCTGGCTGCTGGCCGTGGTGCTGTTCTTCGCCGCCATGCTGCTCTACTCACAAGGCGCCACCACCAAGGCCCTGATGCCGGCCGCCCTGGCACTGGGTGTCAGCCCGCTGACCGCCATCGCCTCCTTCGCCGCCGTGAGCGCCCTGTTCGTGCTGCCCACCTACCCGACCCTGCTGGCCGCAGTCGAGATGGACGACACCGGCTCCACCCGCATCGGCAAGGCCGTGTTCAACCACCCCTTCTTCGTACCGGGTGTGGCCACCATCGCCATCGCCGTAGCGCTCGGCTTCTTCTTCGGTGGCATGATGCTCTAAACAGCATTTAATTCCACAAATGTTCAAACGGCCCTCTCTGGGCCGTTTTTTATGCCTGCCTTTCTGGTCAAACCATTAATTAATCCTTGTCCGCTTCAGTTTCTATCAAGGTTCACAGGGCTACTCTGGGCTATCGGAACAGAAACCGATCAACAGGGCCGAGCACAGGTCCGACAGTGTTTACACCAGAGGAACGAACAATGAAAAAAACAGCATTGACCATGGCCATCTCCAGCCTGCTGCTGGCCGGTGGTGCGCAAGCCGCGACCGTTTACAACCAGAACGACACCAAGCTCGACATCGGTGGTCGCGCCCAGGGCATGTACTACGGCACTGATGACAACGATTCTGAAGGCGACGCCAGCTACCTGCGTCTGCACATCGCCGGCGAAACCAAGATTGCTCCGGAAATGCAGGCCTTCGGCTTTGCCGAGTACAACCTGCCGACCTCAGGTTCCGACAATGACGAGCTGCGTTATGCCTACGCCGGCATCAAGCACGATCGCTTCGGTGCCTTCAGCTACGGTCGCCAGGACGGCCTGTTCACCAAAGCCGTGAACAACTACACCGACGTGCTGCCCGAGTGGGGCGGTGACGGCCTGGGCAAGGACACCGAAGTGTTCGGCACCGGTCGTACCAATGGCCTGGCTCAATACATCTATACCTATCAGGGCCTGACCCTGGGTGCCCAGTTCACCGGCAACAACGATCCGCAGAACGCCGATCGCTCCAACCTGACTGGCACCAACAGCACCTGGAATCCGAAGGGTTCCGCCGAAGGCTTCGCCGTGTCTGCCAACTATGACTTCGACATGGGCCTGAGCCTGGGTGCCGCCTACAACCAGGCCGGCAAGACCGACGAGCAGGCTGCCAACGCCTCCTTCGGTGGCGACAGCGACGCCAAACTGTACGGCGTGGGCGCCAAGTACGCCGTCGGCGACCTCTACCTGGCTGCCACCTACTCCCACGGTGAAGACCACATGTACGTCAGCACCTTCAACGGTTACGCCGAGAAGATGGATGGCTACGAAGCCGTGGCCCAGTATGCCTTCGGCAAGTTCAAGCCGTCCGTGGCCTACCTGCGCACCGACGTGAAGGACAACGCTCGCGGCATCGATGACACCGCCACCGAATACGTCTCCATCGGTGCCTGGTACAACTTCACCGACAACTTCAACGCCTACGTTGACTACAAGATCAACCTGCTGGACAACGTCAACGGCACCCACACCAACTCGCTGGGCAAGAACACCGACGACGTGGTCGCCGTGGCCCTGCAGTACAACTTCTAAGTCTTCCTGTAGCCTACTGTATTTTTTACCGGCCGCCTGCGGCCGGTTTTTTTATGCCCATTCAGACGTTGACCCGCGCCAGACTCGACTCGCGATGAAAGCAGTTGGCCAGCAGCAGCAAGGTGGTCACGCCCACTGTGCCCAGCACCAGCCAGGGCAACCAGGGCTGCCCCTGAGCCATGGCGTAGTCATGCAGGGCGCCGCCCCCCACATACCCCGTCATACCTCCCAGCGCCAGCCCCAGCCGGCTGAAGCCCATGTAGCTGCCGCGCGCCCCCGGCTGCGCCAGCTTGGTCATCAGGGTCTCCCGCGCCGGCTCGGCGATGACGATCCCCAGATAGAAGCAGGCCAGCAGCATAAACACGGCTGGCAGGGTGTTGGCAAAGGCCACCAGCCCGATGCCGGTGGTCATCAGCAGTACCCCGGCCATCAGCCGGCTCTCCAGCTTGAAGCGCCGCTCGCCATAGCGCGCCAGCGGATAGAGCAGCGCCAGCGAGATGGCGGTCTCCAGGGTATACATCCAGCCAACCGCCGTGGTACTGCCCGCCATCTGCTTGACCAGGATGGGGAAGATCAGCATCACCTGCACCCAGAGCGCATAGTAGCCGCTCAGGATCAGCACCAGTCGGCAGAATGCCTTGTCGGCCAGCACCTGGCCGAGACCGGCGCGGATCGGGGTCGGCCGCACCGAGAGCTTGTAGGGGGGCAGGATCAGCAGGTTGCACAGGGCGGCGCAGACAAACAGGCCGGCCCCCAGCAGACAGACGTATTCGAAATCGAAGTTGAGCAGCCAGCTGCCGAGCAGGGCCCCCACCACGGCGCCGGCGCTCTCCAGCATCATCAACAAGGAGATGTAGCGACCCCGCTCCCGCGGCCGGGTGAACTTGATCACCAGCGCCGCCCGGGGCGGGTCGAACAGGCAGCCGCCGAGCCCCGAGATGATGCAGGAGAGGATCAGCTCAAGGCCGCTCTGGGCATAGGCCAGGCTGGCAAACCCCGCCGCCCGCAGCAGCATGCCGCCCACGATGAGCGGGCGCGCCCCGAACTTGTCCGCCAGCGAGCCCCCCAGAATGCCCAGCCCCTGCTGGGTCAGCTGACGCAACCCCAGCGCCAGGCCGACCACCCCGGCCGCCCAGCCGAGCTGATCCACGAAGCGCAGGCTGATCATGGGCATCACCACGAAGAACCCCAGGATCACCAAGAGGGAATCCAACGCCAAAAACCACCGCCCCAACCGCCTCGCCCGATCCACCATGACTACCCGTCCCCTGCTGCTCTGATGACATTCATATCGATTACTGCTCGTCGCCCGAATGACGCCGTCACCAAACGGACTCAAGGTGCTGCAAGCCCCTGAGCCGGTGTGGCAATATGCCAAAGCACAACGATTGATACTGCTATTCTGGAAGGACGCCAGATATAGTGGTAGCCGACAACTGGCTATATTTCATATTGGATTATCTTATGGCTATGACCCTCGACGATCTGCAGTTGCTGCTGGATGTGGTCAATCGCGGCAGTTTCAGCAAGGCGGCGGCCGTGCGCGGCTGGTCGCAACCCATGGTGAGCCAGCGGATCGCCGTACTGGAGCAGGATCTGGGCCAGCCCCTGTTTCGCCGCCATCGGCGCGGCGCCACCCCCACCCCGGCCTGCGAGCAGTTTCTGCCCGCGGCGAGCGCGGCCCTCAGCGCATTGGAAGGGGGCCGGCTGGCCATGCAGGGGGCACCGGCCCTGCCGCGCATCCGGCTCGCCTGCCTGCCCTCCCTGACGACAGTGGTGTTCGGCCCCCTGCTGCTGGCACTGGTCGACGAAACCTTCGAGATCCGCTGCAACACGGATCACTCCGGCATCATCATGCAGGAGCTGCTGACCGGCGAGACCGACGTCGGCTTCATCCTCAAGTGTCCCGCCATCGCCGGCATCCAGCTAGAGCTGCTCTACCGCTCCCCCATCATAGCGGTGGTCTGCGCCACCCATCCGCTGGCCGGGCGGCAAGGCCTGACCCTGCAGGACATCGCCAACGAACGGCTGGCGCCCCAGCAGTGGGGCACCGGCTGCGACGAACTGATCCTGCAGCTGCGCCTGCTGCGCCAGGTGGCGAGCCCGCTGCACGCCATCCAGCCCGCCAGCGCGGCGCGGGAGCTGGCGCTGGAACACGGCTTCATCACCCTGATGCCGGCGCTCGCCATCGCCCGGGATCTGGAATTTGGCCGGCTGGTGCAGCTGGACGTGGTGGATCTGCCGCCAGATCACTGGGACGTGATGATGGCCTGGCGCAGCGGCAAGCGCCCCAACCCCGCCAAGGAGCGAGTGCTGGAGGCCGCCCGTACCCTGGCCGCCCGCTGGGCGGGAAAACCCGCATAAAAAAAGCGCCGGACAAGTCCGGCGCTCCCTATCTATTTACAGTGGTTCAGTAGCTGGCCTTGAGGGTCACCCCCGAGAAGGCGCTGTAGGCGCTCAGCTGCACGTTCCAGGTCCCCGCCTTGGGCGAGTTCAGGGTGCAGGTCTCGGCGTTGCCGCTCTTGTAGGGGCGGCAGTCATAGCTGCTGCTGGTCGGCACGCTGCCGAACTTCACATAGAGGTCCGCATCGCCGGTACCGCCGCTGCTGGCGATCACCAGCTGGCTCTTGCCGGCCGGCACGTCGATGGTGAAGTTCAGCTTGCCACCCTTGGCGGCGGAGAGACCGGTCACCGGTACCCCGTTTTGCAGCACGCTGCCAGTGGGCGGAGTGGTGCCGCCACAGGTGGCATTGACCCCGACCGTGGTAAAGGCGGCCGCCACGTCGGTCACGCTGTAACCGAGATCGGTCGCCGCCTTGGTCACGCCACAGGCGCCCTGATCGAAGGTGGTGTTGGCGCCCCAGTAGAGACGGTTGGCCAGCACGAACACTTCGAAGGCCTTGCGGGTATTCCAGCCGCTGGTGTTGGCCAGCAGGTAGAAGGCGCGGTTGTAGACACCCGAGCTGTGGTGCACGTCGATGCCGTCATAGTAGTCGCTGGCGTGGCCGATGGAGCTGCCATCCCGGGTCGGATCCTCGAAATAGCGCAGGGAGCCGTTGCCCTTGAAGATCTGGGCGCCCACCAGCCAGTCGTTGCTGCCCTTCATGTAGTTCTCGGCCGCTTCCCCCGCCATGTCGGAGAAGGCCTCGTTGATGCCGCCCGACTGGCCGGAGTAGACCAGCCCCGAGTTCTGCTCGGTGAAACCGTGGCTCACCTCGTGGGCTGCCACATCCAGGCTCACCAGCGGATAGAAAGTGGTGGCGCCGTCACCGAAGGTCATCTGGCTGCCGTCCCAGAAGGCGTTCTCGTAGTTGCGGCTGTAGTGCACCCGCATCTTCAGTTTGAAGGTCAGCGGCGCCGTGTTGTACCAGTTGCGGTACATGTCGAACACCACGTTGCCGAAGTAGTGGGCATCGTTGAGGGGCGAGTAGGCACCGTTGATCTCCTTGACCGTGTTCTCCGGGCAGGTGAACTGGTGGATGGTGCCGCCCGTGGTGGCGTGATTCATGTTGAGGGTGTCAACGTTGGCACTGGTCATGCGGCAGTTGTCATCCACCTGCAGCGGGCCGAAGTCGGAGCCGTAGAAATATTTGCCGGTCTTGATGTTGCCGCCCGGGCCGGTGGCATCCTTGTGGTTGATCCCTTCCCAGCGCTTGAGCTCGTTGCCGGTCTGGGCATCGATCATCACGAAGGGACGGCTCGGCTCTTCGCTCGCCGCGAGCCAAGAGACCAGATAGACCAGCTTGGCCTGACCCGCGTCATCCTGCATCACGAACAGCTTGACCCGCTCGTTGCTGCCCTTGGCCCCGGCCCGCGCCTTGCTGGCGGCATCGGCAGGCGACAGGGCCGCGGTCGGGCTGGCCAGATCGGCATCGATCTGGCGCAGGATCTGGCCGGAGACCTGGCTAATCTGGCCACCGAGGGACTGTTCGGCCACCAGCACCTGACCCCAGACCGGGATACCGTGCCAGGTCTGCTCATAGCGTACCCGCTGCTGGCCGTTGGGCAGCTTGACTGCCCGCACCTGGCGGAACTCGCCATCCCCGGCCAGCGCGCTGACGCCGGCGGCACCGCTCGGTGCTCCCTGAATGCCGGCAACCTGATGTACGTCAACCTGTTCTGCAGCCAAGGCTGCGCTTCCCCAGCAGGCCAATACCACGGCCAAATAGACTTTGTTCATCCGTCTTTTCCTTAAGTCGATGAAGATTACACGCCGGGTCCGTTGCCCAGCGCTCCTACACTAGTTGGCGCGATCGGAATTGCTGCCTGTCATATGTGACAGCCCAGCATGAATCCATAGCAGAATCTGCTGTTGCCTGTTTTTGGTAGCGTAAAGAGCCGAAAAAATGGCGAATAACACCAGGAAAGGCCGAACAATGACAAGGCGCCCCAATGACGGTCGGAGCCGCCCCTCCATATGGGGATAGCGCAGCCTTGATAACGGCTGAAAGTCCTTGGCTAACAAGGGGTTGATTGGCTACATTGGCGGTTCGACGGCCCATTGCGGGCCCCTGCGGCAACGGGAGGTGCGGATGTTTTCATGGCAACTGGATGACGAGCTGGCGCTGCTGTTCCTGCAGCCCGACATGGCCAGCGAACTCTTTGCCCTGTGTCGGGAGAATCGCGACTACCTGACCCAGTGGCTGCCCTGGCCCCCCTACATTCAGCAACCCGCCGACAGCGCCACCTTCATCCGCCACGCCATCGAGAAATTCGCCCGCGGCGAGGGGTTGACCACCGCCATCGAGTATCAGGGGGAGGTGGTCGGTGTCATCGGTTACAACCAGATCGACAAGGCGCTGGCCAAGGTCAGCATCGGCTACTGGCTGGCCGAGCGCTGGCAGGGCAACGGCATCATCACCCGCGCCTGCCAGGCCCTGATCCATCACGCCTTCGAGGAGATGGGGATGGAGAAGGTGGAGATCAGCGCCGCCATCGACAACGAGCCCAGCCGGGCCGTCTGCGAGCGCCTCGGCATGCAGCAGGAGGGGATCACCCGCCGTGCCGAGCGGCTGGCCGACAGAGTCGTGGATCACGTTCACTACAGTCTGCTGCGCGACGAGTGGCTTGGGCAGAGGGATCACTGATGGCACTGCCACACCTGTGCACGCCCCGCAGCCGGCTCACCGTACTGCCCCCCGAGCGGGCCGATCTGATGCTGGATTTCTATCTGCGCAACCGCGCTCACCTCACCCCCTGGGAGCCCAGCCGGGACGAGAGCTTCTATACCCTGAGCCACTGGCACGGCCGGCTGCGCGACAGCTACGGCCAGTTCTTCAACGGCAGCGGGGTGCACCTGGTAGCGCTCGAGCCGGATGGCGAGCAGGTGATCGCCACCTGCAACTTCACCAACATCCTGATGGGTGCCTTCAAGGCCTGCCACCTGGGCTACGCCATCGATCAGGCCCACCAGGGACAGGGGCTGATGCAGGAAATCGTCGGGGCCGGCATCGACTATCTGTTCCGGGAGCACGGTCTGCACCGCATCATGGCCAGCTACATGCCGGCCAATCAGCGCAGCGGCGCCCTGCTCGAGCGGCTCGGCTTCGAGCGGGAGGGGTACGCCAAAGAGTACCTGATGATCAACGGCCGCTGGGAGGATCACATCCTCACCTCCCGCCTCAATCCGGCGTGCTAGCCGGCGAGTGTCCAGCCCAAGGCGGGAAGCTGACCAGAGCGGACATAAAAAACGGGCCCGAAGTTGCCTTCGGGCCCGTTCTTCAGATGAGGTGCAGGCTTAGTTGGCCTTGGCATCGCTCACTGCGGCTTCTGCCTTGGTGGCTACGTCAGCGGCAGCCTTCTCAACGGTTGCAGTCGCTTCGGAAGCAGCCTTCTCTACGGTAGAGGTGGCTTCGCTAGCGGCTTTCTCAACAGTTGCAGCAACGTCGGCGGCCGGAGTAGCGGCCGGTGCGGCGGCTTCTTCTTTCTGACCACAAGCGGTCAACATCAGACCCAGGATACCGGCTACCAGTACTTTGTTCATGTGCATACCCTCAGAAAAATATGGAGAGATGGTCGGAACAACCATCACAGTGCGTCCTTTCACCCGGTGAAAAACCCATAGTCCGGGAGCCAAGAGGCGCGCGAAATATATCCCCATACGCGCCCAATGAAAACGAGTATCACAATGATATTTTCTCGTTGGCTGGATGAAAAGAACTACTACAGCGACAAACATTAATACAAAACACTGTAAACGGCGCAGTTTAGTACAATAAAACGCCGCAGGCCCCGTAATGGCTGGCAATAAACGGCTATTGCATTGTGCCGGCCATCACGCGCGGACTGCGCCTCAATCAGACAGGATCTGACAAGCCAGCCGCTTACCCTCGCGGGCGCTGTCGCGGGCCAGGTCCAGCAGCGCCATCACCGCCAGCGCCTCGCCGGCCGGCACCGGGTTCTCCCCTTCCCCCCGGATGGCGGCGCAGACGCCGCGATAGTAGGCGCCGTAGTCCCCCGCCTCGCCGGCCACGCTCTGCTGCTGCAGCTGACCATCGCGGATCCGGCTGAGCTGGCCGGGTTCGTTGTCCACGCCCCAGTCTGCCGCCGGTGGCCGCTTGCCGAGCTTGAGCTGCTCCTCCTGCACATCCATGCCGAACTTGATGAAGGAGCCCTCGCTGCCGTGGATGACGAAACGCGGCATGGTGGCCGACACCAGGCAACTGCCGTGCAGCACGACCCGCATCTCGCCATAGCCGAGCACCACGTGGAAGTAGTCATCCGCCAGCGCGCCGGGGCGCTGCTGGGCCAGATCCGCCTGCAGCCAGTCCGGCTGACCGAACAGCTGCAGCGACTGATCGAGGATATGGGGGCCGAGATCAAACCAGAGGCCGGAGCCCGGGCCACCCGCCTCGCGCCAGCGCTGACGCACCTCGGGACGATAGCGATCGAAGTGGGATTCGAACTGGGCTACCTGACCGAGCCCCCCCTCTGCCAGCAGGCGGCGTACGGTGAGAAAGTCCCCGTCCCAACGCCGGTTGTGGAAGATGCTGAGCAGTCGCTGCTGCTTCTGCGCCAGCTCGACCAGCGCCTTCGCCTCGGCCAGATCCAGGGCGAACGGCTTGTCGATCACCACATGCTTGCCGGCCAGCAGCGCCTCGCGGGCGATAGGGGCATGGGTGTCGTTGGGGGTGGCGATCACCACCAGATCGACCAAGGGGTCCGCCAGCACCTCGGCCAGCGAACCGACCCGGCAGCCGGGCAGATCGCTCTGCACCTTGGCGGCATCCCGGCTCACCACCCAGCCGAGGGAGAGCCCGGGCGTGCTGGTCAGAAACGGGGCGTGAAAGGTTTGGCCTGCAAAGCCGTAGCCCACCAGGGCGGCATTGATTGTGTGGCTCATCCGGTTTTCTCCACGGGTAGCTGTGTCATGAGATGCAGGCGAACCTTTGGCCTGCCAAAAGAGAAGGGGGCCCAAGGCCCCCTGAGTGTGCCCATCAGAGCACAGGATTTATTGCAAACACAAGCGCCGACCCTGGCGGGTCATCAGCACCACCAGCGGGGGCAGCAACAGCCACATGTGCAGCGCCAGCTGGTTCAGCGGGTCGTGCATCAGCGCGCCAATAAAGCCCACCAGCGCACCGGAGCCGCTCATCTGGAACAGGCCGAGCAGGGCGGCGGCGGTACCGGCGCAGTGACCGAATGGTGCCAGCGCCATGCCGGCGGCAGAGCCCAGGATCATGGCAAAGCCGATGCTGGAGAGGAACACCGGGCCCATCATGGCCAGCGGATGCGCAATGTGCATCGACAGGCTCAGGGAGATGGCGGAGAGCAGCAGCACCAGCAGGCCGATGCGCAGGGTGCGTCTTGGCCCCACCTTGGCGATGAAACGGGGCGCCAGGAAGCAGGCCAGGATGTTGAGCGCCGCGTTGGCCGCAAACCAGTAGCTGAAGCCGCTCATGTCCAGCCCCAGCCTCACCATCAGTTGCACCGGCGCCGCGGTGACATAGGCCAGGATCACCGCCATCGCCAGCATGCACAGCGTCGCGTTGAACAGGAAGCTCGGGGAGCGCAGCACCGGGCTATAGCGCGACCAGCTGATGAGCGGGCCGCCGCTGCGGGTCTCTTCCGGGCGGGTTTCCGGCATCCGCCACAGCAGCCAGCTGCCGACTACGACGGCGTATCCGGCCATAAACCAGAAGTTGGCCGACCAACCCGCCTTGGCGGTAAGCCAGCCACCGAGCAGGGGGGCCAGCGCCGGAATGAAACAGATGGCACCGTTCAGGTAGGAGATCATCTGACCGCTCTTCTTGGGGCCGTAGCTGTCACGTACCACCGAGAAGGCGGCCACCGAGGTGGCACAGGCGCCGAGGCCCTGCAGCACCCGCGCCAGCATCAGCTCGCCGAGGCTCGCGGCAAAGCCGGCACCCAGGGCGCTCAGACCGTAGAGCAGCACGCCGCCGAGGGCGATGGGCTTGCGGCCGTAGCGGTCGGCCAGCGGCCCCACCAACAGCTGCCCCAGTCCCATGCTGAACAGGAACCAGGTAATGGTGCCCTGCATCAGGGTCACCTCGGCGCCCAGCTGCTCGGCCATCTGCGGAATGGCGGGCAGGTAGATGTCGATGGCCAGCGGACTGAACAGCACCAGGAGTACAAGCAGAAGAATCAATGGCATCAGTCACCTCGTGGCATGGGGGAAATGGATTGGGGCGCGAGTCTACTGACTCACAGTAATGAATTGAAATGGTATTTAATCACTTCTGTTATTCCATTCAGGAAACATTCATTTTATCCACATCTTGCCATGACTCCGGCGAGGGTGATCCAGGACAATTGGCGCTTTTCCTGGGCGCCAGCCCCGCATAGAATGCGCAGATTATTTTTGCGGAGGTGCTCGATGAACAAGCTTGTCCTGGCAACAGGGAACCAGAAAAAGGTGAAAGAATTGGCCGCCATGCTGGCCGATATGAAGATCCAGGTGATCCCACAGAGCGAGTTTGCGGTCTCCGATGCCGACGAGACCGGCACCACCTTCGTCGAGAATGCCATCATCAAGGCCCGCCACGCCGCCCGCGTCACCGGCCTGCCGGCGGTTGCCGACGACTCCGGCCTGGAAGTGGATCTGCTGCACGGCCGCCCCGGCGTCTACTCAGCCCGTTTTGCCGGCGCCGGTGCCAGCGACAAGGAGAACATCGACAAGCTGCTGGGCGAGCTGAAAGGGGCCCCCGAGTATCTCAAGAGCGCCCGCTTCTGGTGCGTGCTGGTCTACATGCGCCACGCCGACGATCCCACCCCCATCATCTGCCAGGCGAGCTGGGAGGGGATGATCATCGACGAACCGCGCGGTCAGCACGGCTTTGGTTATGACCCTGTGTTCTTCGTCCCCGACCATGACTGCACCTCGGCCCAGATGCCGGCCGAGCTCAAGAACCAGCTCAGCCACCGCGGTCAGGCCCTGGCCAAGCTCAAAGCGGCCCTGGCGGCGGTCAACTAAAGCGCTGTCTCCCGCCGCGTTGTCATCTACAATGGGGGCCGTCGGCCCCCATTTCGTTCGCGGCGCCCCGGCCCGTTGTCATCGACGACAAGGGCAACCCGACCCCTTTTGATTGTTGAATACTGGAAACCCCATGCTGCAACTGCCGCCCCTCTCCCTCTATATCCACGTGCCCTGGTGTGTCCAGAAGTGCCCCTACTGCGACTTCAACTCCCACGCCCAGAAGGGGGAGCTGCCCCACCTCGAGTATGTGGCGGCCCTGCTGGAGGATCTGGAGCAAGACCTGCACTGGGCCCAGGGGCGCCCGCTCTCCTCCATCTTTATCGGCGGCGGCACGCCGAGCCTGCTCTCCGTGGAGGCCATGCAGGCGCTGCTGGACGGGGTGCGCGAACGCATTCCCCTGACGGCGGACTGCGAGATCACCATGGAGGCCAACCCGGGCACGGTGGAGGCGGACAAGTTCGCCGGCTTCCAGCGGGCCGGCATCAACCGCATCTCCATCGGGGTACAGAGTTTCCAGCAGGAGAAGCTGACCCGCCTCGGCCGCATCCACGGCCCCGAGGAGGCGCGCAAGGCCGCCGAACTGGCCCACGCCATCAAACTGCCCACCTTCAACCTGGATCTGATGCACGGCCTGCCGGATCAGAGCCTGGACGATGCCCTCTATGACCTGCAGCAGGCCATCGACTGCGCGCCGCCGCACCTCTCCTGGTATCAGCTCACCATAGAGCCGAACACGGCGTTCGCCTCCAAGCCGCCCAAACTGCCGGAAGATGACACTCTGTGGGACATCTACGAGCAGGGCCACGCCATGCTCACCGCCCAGGGCTATCAGCAGTACGAGATCTCGGCCTATGCCAAGGCAGGCTACCAGTGCCGCCACAACCTCAACTACTGGCGCTTCGGCGACTATCTGGGGATCGGATGCGGCGCCCACGGCAAGGTGACGGATCTCGCCAACCAGCAGATCCTGCGCACCGCCAAGGTGAAGCACCCGAAAGGCTATCTGGATCCGAGCCGTCCCTATCTGGACGAGCAGTGGCAAGTGAGTGCGGACGATCTGCCGCTCGAGTACTTCATGAACCGGTTCAGGTTGTTTGAACCGGCCCCCAAGGCGGAGTTCGAGGCCTACACCGGGCTGCCGCTGGAACGGGTAGAGACCATGCTGACCATCGCCCAGAGCAAGGAGCTTATCGAGGATCTCGGCGACAGCTGGCAGCTCACGTCCCTCGGCCATCGCTATCTCAACGTGCTGCTCGAGCTCTTTATGGACGAATGAGGTAACCGCCTTTAACCAGATGGAAAACCAGATGGAAAACAAGCGGGGCGCCATGAGCGCCCCGCTTGTTTTGGTTCCAAGAACCTGTTCACGGTCTGTCACGAGAGGCTTTCAGCAAGGTGAAGAGCAGCGCAGGAACCGGAGTGTGTAAGTACACATGAGGATTGCGAGCAGCACATGAGCCTTGATCACGGCCTCGCAGCAAGATCGTGGACAGGTGCCAAAGCAGAAACCCGCTCAGCAGCAGACGCTTACCATCTGCTGTTGGCCGGGCTCCCACCGCTTGCCGTGCTTGGCCTTGCGCTGATAACTGCCCTTGCCCTTCTTGCTCGGTTCGACCCGGGCCTGGAACAGGGGGGAGGTCACCAGTGCCTTGAGGTGGTTGTCCTGAATGATGCCGCGCTGATGTTCGCAGGCGGGTTCGGCGGTGACGGAAGTCACCTTCTTCTTGGCCATATCGGCTCCTTGATGGGATTGTCGTGTTTGCCCAGCGCCCCTGCCCCCACAGAACCGGGGCTGGCGGCGAAAAACGCGCCGATTGTGCGCCTCTCCCGGCCCGCCTGCAAGGGGGTCGGCGGGATCCTCAGGCCGGTTGATAGACGACCCGCACCAGCCCGCTCGGCAGCACGGTACTGGAAACAGGCCTCAGCGCGTCGGGCAGGGAGCCAGCAAAGAGCGGCACCCCGCGTCCCAGGGTGACCGGCACCCAGAACAGGATCAGCTCGTCCACCAGGGCCCCCTGCAGACCCTGCCTCACCAGCTCGCCGCCATCCAGGTAGAGGTGGCGGCTGCCCGCCTGCCACAGCTCGTCCAGCACCTGCGCCAGCGCCCCCTGCCGAAAGGAGACGTGCTCACGGGGAGCGGCGGGTCTGTGGGTCAATACCACCACCGGCTTGTCACCATAGAACCATTCGGGAAAGGCGCTCACAGTGTCATAGGTGTTGCGCCCCATCAGCAGGGTATCAGCGCTCGCCATCAGCGCGCTGTAGCCGGTCTCTTCCTGGGAGTCGCCGTTGTAGGGTTCAAGCCAGGCCAGATCGCCCCCCTCCCCGGCAATGAAGCCATCGAGGGAGAGGGCGAGAAAGGCGGATACCCGGGGCCGGCGCAGCTCAGTGCTCATGATCGTGGTGCTCGTGGCGGGAGGGAGCGCCGGATTCCAGCGTCTCGAGGATGGCGCAGTGCTCCGCCGAGCGCGGGCCACCGCAGCAGATGTTGGAGAGCTCCCGCAGGTTGTCGCGAAAACGGGTCAGTTCGACGATCTTCTGCTCCACCTGTTCGAGCTTGGTGTCAGCCACCGCCTTCACCTCCTGGCAGGTGACCTTGGCCTTGTTGGTGTCGAGATCCAACAGCTCACCGATGTCGGCCAGCGAGAACCCTACCGACTTGGCGCGGATGATGAACTCCAGTCGCCGCTTGTCCTGCTCGCCATAGAGGCGATAGCCGGACTCGTTGCGAATGCCCGGCGAGATGAGACCGTTTTTCTCGTAAAAGCGCAGAGTATCCGCCTTCACCCCGCACGCCTTGGCCAGCTCCCCGATCCGATACATGCCTTTCTCCCTCCCAAATGAGTCAAGAACCACAACCGGCACCCACTATCGCCCCTTTGCCGGACGATTGCCAGTCGGCAGCGGGAAAGAGGATGCGGCCACCCTTTTGCCATCAAGACACTGAAAAGACAAACGTTTCACAAAAAACCACCAGAAAACGTTTAACACCGCACCAGACAAGGCTTTGTCACTTTAAAAAATCCACCACGGGTCACATTTTTTGTGTAGAATACGCGCCCACAAGAGAGCGACGCGTCAAGCGGGTATTTCCTAAAACGCTTTTGCCTGGCGGCAGGTTTCAGGCGAGAGCGGTTTGCGAAATCCCCCACTTCCATTTATTTGGGGACTCTCTGTGTTGAGCCTCGCCTCCCATGGAACGGTCCCCGTTATGCTGAGGACGATAGTGTGATGGAACAAGCTCGACCCATTCGCCGTGCACTGCTGAGTGTGTCTGACAAGACTGGCATCGTGGAATTTGCCAAGGCACTCAACGAGCGCGGCGTGGCCCTGCTCTCCACCGGTGGTACCGCCAAGCTGCTGGCCGAGGCGGGTCTGCCGGTGACCGAGGTCTCCGACTACACCGGATTCCCCGAGATGATGGACGGCCGGGTCAAGACCCTGCATCCCAAGGTCCACGGCGGCATTCTCGGCC
Source organism: Aeromonas dhakensis (assembly GCF_000820305.1). Classification (GTDB taxonomy): domain Bacteria; phylum Pseudomonadota; class Gammaproteobacteria; order Enterobacterales; family Aeromonadaceae; genus Aeromonas; species Aeromonas dhakensis. Next base: position 91,301 of record NZ_CDBH01000049.1, on the reverse strand, counting down.
GTCGCGAGCAAGACGACGCCATCATGGCTCAGCACCACATCTCCCCCATCGACATGGTCGTGGTCAACCTCTATCCCTTCGCTGCCACCGTGGCCAAGCCCGATTGCACCCTGGCCGATGCGGTCGAGAACATCGACATCGGCGGGCCGACCATGGTTCGCTCCGCCGCCAAGAACCACAAAGATGTGGCCATCGTGGTCAAGGCTGCCGACTATGACCGCGTCATCCGCGAGATGGATGGCAACGGCAACAGCCTGAAACTGGCCACCCGCTTCGATCTGGCCATCGCCGCCTTCGAACACACCGCAGCCTACGACGGCATGATCGCCAACTACTTCGGCACTATGGTTCCCTCTTACGGTGACAACAAGGAAGGTGACGAGGAGTCCTGCTTCCCGCGCACCTTCAACAGCCAGTTCATCAAGAAGCAGGACATGCGCTACGGCGAGAACAGCCACCAGGCCGCCGCCTTCTATGCCGAAGAGCAGGCCGCACCGGGCTCGGTGGCAAGCGCCATCCAGCTGCAGGGCAAGGCCCTCTCCTACAACAACATCGCCGACACAGACGCGGCGCTGGAGTGCGTCAAGGAGTTCGACCAGCCGGCCTGCGTCATCGTCAAGCACGCCAACCCGTGCGGCGTGGCCATCGGCAGCGACCTGCTGAGCGCCTACGAGCGCGCCTGGCAAACCGACCCCACCTCCGCCTTTGGCGGCATCATCGCCTTCAACCGTGAACTGGATGGCGCCACCGCCAAGGCCATCGTCGAGCGTCAGTTCGTCGAGGTGATCATCGCCCCCACCGTGAGCCAGGAGGCTCGCGACGCGGTCGCCGCCAAGCAGAACGTGCGGCTGCTCGAGTGCGGCCAATGGACCGCGCCGGCACAAGGCTTTGACTTCAAGCGCGTCAACGGCGGCCTGCTGGTGCAGGAGCGCGACCTTGGCATGGTGACCCTGGGGGATCTGACCGTGGTCAGCAAGCGCCAGCCCACCGAGGCCGAACTGAACGACCTGCTGTTCTGCTGGAAAGTGGCCAAGTTCGTCAAATCCAACGCCATCGTCTATGCCAAAGACGGCCAGACCATCGGCGTCGGCGCCGGCCAGATGAGCCGCGTCTACTCGGCCAAGATTGCCGGCATCAAGGCCGAGGATGAAGGGCTGACCGTGGCGGGCTCCGTCATGGCCTCCGACGCCTTCTTCCCGTTCCGCGATGGCATCGACGCCGCGGCCGCCGCCGGCATCTCCTGCGTCATCCAGCCCGGTGGCTCGATGCGCGATCAGGAGGTGATCGACGCCGCCGACGAACACGGCATGTGCATGCTGTTCACCAACATGCGCCACTTCCGTCACTGATGGATCAGGGCCGCCGCCGGCGGCCCTTTTGTTGTCTCTTTTCACCTGGCTATTTTCACCGGCGCAGGCCCCAGGCCCGCCCGTGACCACGAATAGAAGCGAGCGATACGATGAAAGTACTGATCATTGGCAACGGCGGCCGTGAACACGCCCTGGCCTGGAAGGCCAAGCAATCTCCCCTGGTGACCCGGGTCTTCGTCGCCCCCGGCAATGCCGGCACCGCCCACGAAGGGAGCATCGAGAACGTGGCCATCTCGGCTACCGACATCCCGGCCCTGCTGGCGTTTGCCAAGGAGCAGCGCATCGGTCTGACCATCGTCGGGCCGGAAGCACCGCTGGTGAAAGGGGTGGTCGATGCGTTCCGCGCCGAGGGGCTGGCCATCTTCGGCCCGACCGCCGCCGCCGCCCAGCTGGAGGGCTCCAAGGCCTTTGCCAAGGATTTTCTGGCCCGTCACGCCATCCCGACCGCCGAGTACCAGAACTTCACCGAGGTGGAGCCGGCCCTGGCCTACCTGCGCGAGAAGGGCGCGCCCATCGTCATCAAGGCTGACGGCCTGGCCGCCGGCAAGGGGGTCATCGTTGCCATGACCCTGAGCGAGGCCGAAGAGGCGGTGCGCGACATGCTCTCCGGCAACGCCTTTGGTGACGCCGGGGCCCGGGTGGTGATCGAGGAGTTCCTCGAGGGGGAAGAGGCGAGCTTCATCGTCATGGTGGACGGAGAGCACGTGCTGCCGATGGCCACCAGTCAGGACCACAAGCGGGTGGGCGATGGCGATACCGGCCTCAACACCGGCGGCATGGGGGCTTACTCCCCCGCCCCCGTGGTCACCGACGAGGTGCATCGCAAGGTGATGGAGCGGGTGATCATGCCGACGGTGCGTGGCATGGCAGCCGAAGGCAACGTCTACACCGGTTTCCTCTACGCCGGTCTGATGATCGATGGCCAGGGTAACCCCAAGGTGATCGAGTTCAACTGCCGCTTCGGCGATCCCGAAACCCAGCCCATCATGCTGCGCATGCGCTCCGATCTGGTGGAGCTCTGCCTGGCGGCCTGTGCCGGCAAGCTGGATCAGGTCGAGGCCATCTATGACACCCGCGTCGCCATTGGCGTGGTGCTGGCCGCCGGCGGTTATCCCGGCGACTACCAGCAGGGCAAGCCCATCAGCGGCCTGCCGGTGGAAGAGGCAAGCGGCGAGAAGGTATTCCACGCCGGCTCCCGCATGGAAGGCGATACCGTGGTCACCGCCGGGGGGCGCGTACTGTGTGCCACGGCCCTCGGCCACACGGTCGCCGAGGCGCAGCAGCGGGCCTATCAGCTAGCAGGGCGCATCAAGTGGGACGGCGTCTTCTACCGCAACGACATCGGCTGGCGCGCCATCGAGCGTGAACAGCAGCAGTAATGAACAGGGCCCGCAAGGGCCCTCTCTTTAGCTTGCCCTCGGCCAGCCTGGCAGCATGGTCCATATGGCATGGTTCGATTGGCTCAACATCCTCCTTGCATCTCCCCCCTCCCTGTTACCCTTTGTGACAAAAAACAGCAATATTCACAAACAGTTCACGTACTGTCATGGCATCATGCCTGTAATGAATCCAGATAAGGGTTCATAAGAAGCCACATAGAATCGATAAGCATGTCGTTTAAATAAGGAAATCCCATGTTGAAAACTGTACGCCCCCTGTTGCTGCCCCTGATGTTTGGCCTGATGACCCTGCCCGCCATGGCCGGTGAGCTGGAGCAGCCGATGAAGAAGATCGGCTTCAACTACAAGCAGGCGGTCAAGGCCGAGGATGCCGCCACCATGGAGAAGTACATCAACGAGATGAAGGCGCAGTTCGACATCGCCAAGCAGAAGAACATGCCGGCCGCCAAGAAAGAGAAGTTCCTGGAAGGCATGAACGAAGTGCAGACCGAACTGGACGCCAGCCTGGCGGCTCTCAAGGCGGGTGACGAAGCCAAGGCGCGCGAGCACCTGGCCAAGGTCAACGACCTGAAGAAGGAGTACCACAAATATGCCAAACAAAAAGGCTGATCCCTTCCATTGGGATAGTCTGGTCCGCCTCACCCACTGGGGTGTGGCGGCCATCTGTATCGGCAACCTCTGGCTCAACGAGGCGGGCGAGGAGTGGCACGAGCGGCTGGGTTACCTGGCCATCGCCCTGATCAGCCTGCGCCTGGCGTGGGGGCTCTCGTTTGCCAGGGGTCATGCCCGGTTGCGAGCCCTCATCCCAAGCCGGGAAGATTTTCGCCAGCAAGCGGTGGAGCTGCGCGAGCGCACGCCACCGGCTCCCGGCCACCACGGCAGCGGCAAGCTGGCGATATGGACGCTCTGGCTGCTGATCCTGGCCACCGCCGGCACCGGCTGGTTCCAGAATACCGAGATGGGGTTCGAACTGGGAGCTGACGACTGGCATGTCTGGTGCACCTGGGCCCTGCAGGGGATGATAGCGCTGCACCTGCTGGCCATCCTGTTCACCTCCTGGCGCCAGCGCAGCAATCTGGTGAGGCGCATGTTGCCCGCCCGACGCCCGGGCGCCCCCAAGCAGGCCCCCATCCAGCAGGATCAGGGCTCCTGACCCTGTTTGAGGCGAAATGCCAGAAAGCAAAAAGGCCGCTCATGATGAGCGGCCTTTTTATGGAATTTGGTGGCCCCTGCCCGACTTGAACGGGCGACCAATCGATTATGAGTCGACTGCTCTAACCAACTGAGCTAAGGGGCCGAAATGTGCTTTTGCGGCGTGGATTATAGGGGATGTCCGTTAGCCAGTCCATAGGCATATCAACCACTTGGCGAGATTTCATCCATATTCAAGCGGTTCCGTGGTTCATCGTCAGCGCCCCATCGCCACGAATAAAACAAAGCCCCGCATGGCGGGGCTTTTGGGCTGCTGTTCCGGGTTGGAACGTCCGGGATTATTCGTCCAGGAAGCTGCGCAGCACTTCAGAGCGGCTCGGATGGCGCAGCTTGCGCAGCGCCTTGGCTTCGATCTGACGGATACGCTCACGGGTCACGTCGAACTGCTTGCCCACTTCCTCGAGGGTGTGGTCAGTGTTCATGTCGATACCGAAGCGCATCCGCAGCACCTTAGCCTCGCGGGCGGTCAGGCCGGCCAGCACTTCGCGGGTGGCGTTGCGCAGGCTCTCGCTGGTGGCCGCATCGGCCGGCAGAGCCAGGGTGGTATCTTCGATGAAGTCGCCCAAGTGGGAGTCTTCATCATCACCGATGGGCGTCTCCATGGAGATAGGCTCTTTGGCGATTTTCAGTACCTTGCGGATCTTGTCTTCCGGCATGCCCATGCGCATGGCCAGCTCTTCCGGGTTCGGTTCGCGACCCATCTCCTGCAGCATCTGACGGGAGATACGGTTGAGCTTGTTGATGGTCTCGATCATGTGCACCGGGATACGGATGGTACGGGCCTGATCCGCGATGGAGCGGGTAATGGCCTGACGGATCCACCAGGTGGCGTAGGTCGAGAACTTGTAGCCACGACGATATTCGAACTTGTCGACCGCCTTCATCAGACCGATGTTGCCTTCCTGGATCAGATCCAGGAACTGCAGACCGCGGTTGGTGTACTTCTTGGCGATGGAGATAACCAGACGCAGGTTGGCCTCGACCATCTCTTTCTTGGCGCGGCGGGCCTTGGCCTCACCGATGCTCATGCGACGGTTGATGTCCTTGATCTGGGCGATGGACAGACCGGTCTCTTCCTCGATCTGCTGCAGCTTGCCGATGGCGCGCAGCACGTCTTCGTCCATCTCCACCAGACGGGGAGACCAAGCCTTGCCGGCCTGCTTCTGGTATTCGAACCAGGCAGTTTCGCACTCGTTGTTGGTGAAGGCCGCGACGAAGGTCTTCTTCGGCATCTTGGCCTGCTCAACGCAGAGTTTCATGATGATGCGTTCCTGCACGCGGACCCGCTCCATCATCTCGCGCATGTTGTTGACCAGGCGATCGAACTGCTTGGGCATCAGGCGGAATTGACGGAACACGTCTGCCAGCTGGGCGATGGCATTCTGGGTATCTTCGTGCGCGCGGCCATTCTGCTGAATGGAGAGGCGGGTTACCTCGTACTGGGCGCGCAGCTCACCGAACTTCTCGCGAGCAACTTCCGGATCCGGACCACCATCGCCATCATCGTCGGAGTCATCACCATCACCATCTTCGTCTTCGTCTTCGTCTTCATCCTCGTCAGCCAGATCTTCCTCGCTGAGCTCGGAGCCGATGTGAGTGGCGGTCGGTGCGACGTCGTCGGTCTCGTTGGGATCGATGAAGCCGGAGATGATGTCGGACAGGCGCAGCTGTTCGGCTTCATACTTGTCATATTGTTCAAGCAGATAGGTAATCGCTTCCGGGTACTCGGCGACGGAGCTTTGTACCTGGTTGATACCGTCTTCGATCCGCTTGGCGATATCGATTTCGCCTTCGCGGGTCAGCAGTTCGACGGTACCCATTTCCCGCATGTACATGCGGACGGGATCGGTCGTGCGACCAATCTCGGATTCAACAGATGCCAGAGCCTGGGCCGCTGCTTCGGCAGCGTCCTCATCGGCGGTACCACCTTCAGCCATGATAAGATCATCGGCATCCGGGGCGTTCTCCACCACCTGGATACCCATGTCGTTGATCATCTGGATGATGTCTTCGATCTGGTCAGAGTCGACAATGTCTTGCGGGAGGTGATCGTTCACCTCGGCATAGGTCAGGTAGCCCTGTTCTTTACCTTTGGCAACGAGGAGTTTAAGCTGAGACTGCGGGGTTTGCTCCATAGAACTCATCCGGTTGGTGTTGCTAGGTTGCGCGTACAGTGCGCTGCTGCGCAAATAGCCAATTCTAATAGAAAACCGCCAGACATGCTATGTCTGGTTGCGGCGTCGGTCATGAGAAACCCCTGCCCGCAGTATTGTCGGGGCCAGGCGGTTATAAAATGTTTGCTTTTAATCCCGTCCATTCGGGCAACGGTATTCATATTGGGGTTAATCACTCAAATATCAAGCCCCACTCTCATTTCTTTTCTCAATCTGCACCTCTCTGATCAGCATCATCAGCTCCTGAGTTTCCTCAGAGCTTAGCCCTTCCTGCGCCACCTTGGCCTGCAATTCCTCGATGCGCTGCTTCAGGAACAGGTTGATGAAACCGACGAAAGTATCCTGCAATTCTCCCAGAATATCGGGTTCCTGGTCGAGCTTTACCTCTTCAAACAGATCGTGCATCGCCAGCTGGGCCAGGATCTCTCCCTCTTTGGTACCGCGCCAGTGTTCCAGCAGGATACCCGTTGTCACCCCGGGCTGAGTCAGGATCTGCTGATGCAGTTGCAGCAGGAACTGGATCCCCTGCAGACGCAGGCCAGCCAGCTCAGGCATGGCCGGCAGCTCGGCGGTGATCGCCGGATATTGCACCATCAATGCCAATGCCCGGCGCAGTGGTGTCAGCTTGGCCGCCTTGGGCTTGCTCACCTCGGCCTTCGGCTGACTGTTGCGGGCAAAAAGTTCGGCGATCCGCTGCTTGTTTTCGCCCCAGCGCATCATGCTGGAGAGCCGGGTGATCAACCCCTCGCGGGTAAAACCTTCCGGCACCCGGCGGATCAGATCCGCGGCCTTGTTGGCCACTTCGAACTTGCCGGCCTCACCGGAAAGAGCCGCATCGCGCCCGAGACGTTCGAACATGAAATCGGCAAACGGCTGAGCCTGGTCGAGCAGCGCTTCGAACCCCTCCTTGCCGATCTGGCGCACCAGGGAATCGGGATCCTCCCCATCCGGCAGAAACACGAACTTGAGTTCACGGCCATCCTGCAGATGGGACAGCGCGTTATCCAATGCCCGCCAGGCCGCCTCACGGCCGGCGTTATCGCCGTCGTAGCAGCAGACCACCTCGGCCGTGGTGCGAAACAGGGTATGGATATGGTCGCTGGTGGTCGCGGTTCCCAGCGCAGCCACCGCATAATCGATGTCGTACTGGCCAAGCGCCACCACATCCATATAGCCTTCCACCACCAGGATCCGGCGCGGATCCTTGTGTGCCTGTTTGACCTCATAAAGGCCGAACAACTCCCGCCCTTTGTGGAAGATGGGTGTTTCCGGCGAGTTCAGATACTTGGGCGTCCCCTCCCCCAGCACCCGGCCACCGAAACCGATGACCCGGCCACGCTTGTCACGGATCGGGAACATGATGCGATCTCGAAAGCGATCATAGCTGCCGGGCCCGCTGTCACGAGTGATCAGCATGCCGCCCGAGATGAGCAACTGCTCGTGCTCCCGGCTGGCGCCAAAGCGCCGACGCACCTGATCCCAATCGGCAGGGGCATACCCAATGTTGAATCGCTTGACCACTTCACCGGTCAGACCGCGCCCCTTCAGGTATTCCACCGCCTGCGGCGCGTTCTTGAGATTGCTCTCGTAGAAACGGGCAATCTGGTTCATCAGCTCGAACAGATCCTTGCTGACCGCTGGTTGGCTGCTGCTAGCCCCACCTGTTGTTTGCTCACGGGGGACCTGCATGCCGTGCAGGCTGGCAAGTTCTTCAATGGCATCGGGAAATTCGAGCCCGTCATACTCCATGACAAAGCCGATGGCATTGCCGTGAGCGCCGCAACCAAAGCAGTGATAGAACTGCTTCTCCTGACTGACGGTAAACGAGGGGCTTTTTTCGTTATGAAAAGGGCAGCAAGCCTGGTAGTTCTTACCGGCTTTCTTCAGTCGCACACGGGAGTCGATCAACTCGACAATGTCTGTGCGTACCAGCAGATCATCGATAAAGGATTGTGGGATCCTGCCTGCCATAACCGTCCTGTTTCATTGCGTAGAAAATAAAAAAGCCGCGCATTCCCAGGGAAGCACGGCTTCTTTGACCAAACAAGAGAGTTGCCTGTTACGCCAAGCGGGTTTTCACCTGCGCACTGACGGCGCCAACATCGGCACGCCCCTGAATTTTCGGCTTCAAGACAGCCATGACTTTGCCCATGTCAGCCATGACGGCAGCACCACTTTCAGCGATGGCTTGCTCAATCAGTGCGGCAATCTCGGCTGCGGTCAGCTGTTGCGGCAGGAATTCCTGCAGCACAACGATCTCGGCAGACTCTTTGTCGGCGAGATCCTGGCGACCGGCGGCCTCGAATTGACTGATGGAATCACGGCGCTGTTTGACCATCTTGGTCACCACAGCGAGGATATCCTGATCATCGAGCTCGACACGGGTGTCAACTTCACGCTGCTTGATTTCAGCCATCAACAGACGGATCGCGCCCAACCGCTGCTTGTCTTTGGCAAGCATGGCGAGCTTTTGCTGATCCTTGAGTTGATCCTTCAGAGACACGGCATGATCCCTTGATTAGTACAGGCGGATACGACGTGCGTTTTCGCGGGACAGCTTCTTGGCGTGACGCTTGACGGCGGACGCTTTGGCACGCTTGCGAATGGTAGTCGGCTTCTCGTAGAACTCACGGCTACGAACTTCGGACAGGATACCGGCTTTTTCGCAAGAACGCTTGAAGCGACGCAGAGCAACGTCAAACGGCTCATTTTCACGGACTTTGATTACTGGCATGTGCCTTTCACCTCAGTGATAAATTGTTAGCTGACCTTCAATCGATCAGCATGTCTTAAAATGGTGCGAAATTATACTCTGGACAGGGAATGAAAGTAAACCCGCAGAGATCGCTCTGGTTTAAAAAACCCGCGAAGGTTACCATAGCCGTCTCATTTTAGCAGTGAAATTTTTTAGCAATGCGTGTATTGGGCATAGAGACATCCTGTGACGAAACCGGGATCGCGATCTTCGACGATCAAAAAGGGATCCTTTCCCATCAGTTATACAGCCAGGTCAAGCTGCATGCGGACTACGGCGGCGTCGTTCCCGAGCTGGCCAGCCGGGACCATGTGCGCAAAACGATCCCCTTGATCCAGGCGGCGTTGCAAGAGGCCGGACTGGGCAAGGATGACATCGACGGCATCGCCTATACCGCGGGCCCGGGTCTGGTTGGCGCCATTCTGGTGGGGGCCACCATTGGCCGCTCACTGGCCATGGCATGGAACAAGCCGGCCATCGCCGTGCACCACATGGAAGGCCACCTGCTGGCGCCCATGCTGGAAGAGAAGGCCCCCGAGTTCCCCTTTGTGGCGCTCTTGGTCTCCGGCGGCCACTCCATGCTGGTCAGGGTCGATGGCATCGGCAGCTATCAGCTGCTCGGGGAATCCATCGACGATGCCGCCGGCGAGGCGTTCGACAAGACCGCCAAGTTGATGGGTCTGGACTATCCTGGTGGTCCGCTGCTCTCCCGCTTGGCTGAGAAAGGCCTCAAGGGCCGCTTCACCTTCCCGCGTCCCATGACCGACCGCCCTGGGCTCGACATGAGCTTCTCCGGCCTCAAGACCTTTGCCGCCAACACCATCTCCGCCAATGGCGACGACGAGCAGACCCGTGCCGACATCGCCCGGGCGTTTGAGGATGCGGTGGTCGATACGCTGGCCATCAAGTGTCGCCGCGCCCTGAAGGAGACCGGCCTCAATCGCCTGGTGGTCGCCGGCGGCGTCAGCGCCAACCGTCACCTGCGCGCCCAGCTGGCCGAGCTGATGGAGAGCCTCAAGGGGGAAGTCTTCTATCCGCGTACCGAATATTGCACCGACAATGGCGCCATGATCGCCTATGCCGGCATGCAGCGCCTGAAAGCGGGCGTGTTCGAGCCGCTGGCCGTGAAAGCCGTGCCGCGCTGGCCGCTGGATACTCTGGATCCGGTTTGATCCTGAGGATCCCGCCGACATGAAAAAGGGGCCTTGGGCCCCTTTTTGTTTTGCCTGGTAAGCATCTTCGCTCACTCGCTGCAATTAGTTGGTACGAAACAGCGCCTCGATGGAGAGCCCCTGCCCCAGCAGGATCTCCCGTAGACGGCGCAGCCCCTCCACCTGGATCTGGCGCACCCGCTCCCGGGTCAGGCCAATCTCGGCCCCCACGTCCTCCAGGGTCGCCGGCTCATAGCCGAGCAGACCGAAGCGACGGGCCAGCACCTCACGCTGCTTGGGATTCAGCTCTTCCAGCCAGTGCACTATGCTGGCGCGCATGTCGTCATCCTGGGACTCCAGCTCCGGGCCCATGCCGCGCTCATCAGAGAGCACATCCAGCAGCGCCTTGTCGCGATCGCCACCAATCGGGGTATCGACCGAGGTGATCTTCTCGTTGAGCTTGAGCATGCGGTTCACATCGTCCACCGAGCGATCGAGCGCCTGGGCAATGTCCTCGGCGGTCGGTTCATGATCGAGACGATGAGAGAGTTCGCGCGCGGTGCGCAGGTAAACGTTTAACTCCTTGACCACATGAATGGGCAGACGAATGGTACGGGTCTGGTTCATGATGGCCCGCTCTATGGTCTGGCGGATCCACCAGGTGGCATAGGTGGAGAAGCGGAAGCCGCGCTCCGGATCGAATTTTTCGACCGCGCGGATGAGACCGAGGTTGCCCTCTTCGATGAGATCCAGCAGCACCAGGCCGCGGTTGTTGTAACGACGGGCGATCTTGACCACCAGTCGCAGGTTGGACTCGATCATGCGCTTGCGGGCGGCTTTGTCGCCCCGCAAGGCACGGCGAGCATAATAGACTTCCTCTTCGGCCGTGAGCAGGGGGGAGAAACCAATCTCCCCGAGATAGAGCTGGGTGGCATCCATCACCTTGTTCAGTTCAGGTGCCATCAGCTCATCGGAAATCGTCTCTTCGGCCTCGGCCGCAACTTCCTGTATCTCTTCTTCTTCCTGACTCTCCAGCTCTTCGTCGAACTCTAACTCTGCATCCTGCATTACCAGTTGTTCTTGGCTCATGGCGTGTCTCCCTGACCTGCACCAGAGTAAGACTTAACTCTCTGGGTCTAACGCTTTGGCAAATGGCTCATCGGGTTGATCGACTTGCCTCTGTACCGGATTTCAAAGTGCAATCGCACATCCGGCGCGTCCGTGCTACCCATGTTGGCAATGACAGATCCGCCCTGCACCGAATCCCCTTCCTTGACCCGCAGCTCATCGTTGTGAGCGTAGGCTGAAAGGTAGTCATCATCGTGCTTGAGGATGATCAGCTTGCCATAACCCCTTAGTGCGCTACCCGCATAGACGACCTTGCCGCCGCTCGCCGCGTAGATGGGTTGCCCCTTCTGGCCAGCGATATCTATGCCCTTGTTCCCCTGTTCTGCAACAGAGAAACCCTCGACGATCCGGCCTTTGGTCGGCCAGTGCCAAGAAAGTCTCGACTGAGGCTTATTGTCGTTTTTTTGTTCTTTTGCCTGAGCGTATTCTTTTGAAGATGGCTGAGCAACGGTTTTTTGTTTGATGAACGGAGTGGTCGTACCTGACGTTGCCGGCGCCAGGGGTTTGGGACCACTGCTCTGGCTGACCACCGGAGCGGTCACCGGCGAGGTCGCCGCCACCATCTGGCCACTGCTCGCCCCGGAGGACTGCACGTTCAGCACCTGCCCCACCTGAAGGGCAAAGGGGGCTCTCAGATTGTTGTTCTGGGCCAGGGTCTGATTCGACATGCCGAACTGGCGGCCAATGCTGCTCAGGGTATCACCGGGTCGAACCTGATAGGTGCCCGCGCTGCGTGCCACCGCCATGGTACTGCCGGAGGCGTCGAGCCGGATCTGCTGACCCGGATAGATGTTGTAGGGAGGGCTGATGCCATTGAGGCTGGCCAGCGAGGGCACGTCATTGCCCGAGTTGAAGGCGATGGAGTAGAGCGTATCCCCTTTCTTCACCGTGTAGCTGTTGCCCTGAATGGTGGGCTGGGCCGCCATCTGGCGCGCCGGAATGGTGGAAACGAGACCGTCATTGCCCAGTCCCTGGACGGGGGCGGCGGTCTTGCTGGAAGCGCAAGCAAGCAACAGCCATGACAACACGACGACACTGCTTCCTTGCCAAATACGCGAACGCATAGTGGATCCTCAACGACTAAACCAGAAATAGGCCACAACGGCCAAACCAATACAGAGCCCACCCAGCACATCCACATAGTGCATCAGCTTGCGCTCCATCTTTTCGCCACCCCAGCGCATCAGACCCGCCACCAGGAAAAAGCGCATGCCACGCCCGATCAGCGAGGTCACGATGAATGGCAGCAGTGCCATTTGCAGCAGACCGGCCGTCACGGTAAACACCTTGTAGGGGATCGGCGTGAAGCTGGCAATAAAAATCACCCAGATACCCCACTGCTGGAACCACTGTTCGGCCACGGCAATCTTGTCCTCATAGCCGACCGACGCAACCAGCGGCTGGACTACCGGCTCCCACAGGGCATAGCCGAGCAGGTAACCCACCAGGGCACCCAGTACCGAAAACAGGGTGGCCAGCGCGGCATAGTGCCAGGCCCGCCGGGGTTTGCCGAGCGCCATGGGGGCCAGCATCACATCCACCGGGATGGGCCAGAACACCGACTCGATGAAGGCGGTGATCGCCAGATACCAGGGGGCATACTTGTGGCGCGCCCACTGCATAACCAGCACATAGAGGCGGGAAAACAACTTCACTCGACATCTCCGTCAATCAGGGGAACAAAACGGACCGGCTCCAGGATCCGGCTGGTGAGCTGGGAGCCCGACCGCTCGATCAGTTGCAGGGTCTGCTGGCTATCCCCCACCGGCAACACCAGCCGGCCACCGTCGGCCAGCTGATCGGTGAGGGCCGTCGGCACCTCGCTGGCGGCTGCCGTGACCAGAATGGCGTCAAACGGTCCTTTATTGGGCCAGCCCAGCCAGCCATTGCCGTGCTTGGCGGAGACATTGTGCAGGTCGAGCTGGCGCAGCCGGCGCCGGGCCTGAAACTGCAGCGACTTGATCCGCTCCACCGTGTAGACGTGCTCCACCAGATGAGCCAGCACCGCCGTCTGATAACCCGATCCTGTGCCAATCTCCAGCACGTGGGCCGGATTGTTCTGGATCAGCAGTTCGGTCATGCGCGCCACCATGTAGGGCTGCGAGATGGTCTGGCCGTGACCGATGGGCAGGGCCGTATTGTCCCAGGCCTTGTGGGCCATGGCTTCATCCACGAACAGCTGGCGCGGCACCTTGGCAATCGCCGCGAGTACGCGGAAATCGCGAATGTCCTGCGCGATCAGCTGGTTTAACAGGCGCTGTACTATCACACCTTCATCCCTGCAGGTCCAACCAAGCCCCCAGCCCCGCCAGACTGCTGTAGGCAGTCATATCGATGGTCAGGGGGGTGATCGAGACGTAACCCTGCTCGATGGCGGCGAAATCCGTGCCTTCTCCCGCATCTTGCTGGCTGCCGGGGGGGCCGATCCAGTAGATGGGCTGGCCGCGGGGATCCTCGGTGCAGATCACCGACTCCGCCCGGTGGCGGTTGCCAAGGCGCGTCACCCTGATCCCCTTGATCTGATCGAGGGGCAGGTCGGGCACATTGACGTTGAGGATCTGATCGGCAGGCAGCGGGTGCACCATCATGCCTTTCACCAGCAGGGCCGCGTAGTGGGCCGCCGTGGCGAAATGGGTCTTGCCTACCAGCGAGATGGCCAGCGAGGGAAAGCCGAGGTGGCGCCCCTCGGTCGCGGCCGCCACCGTGCCCGAGTAGATGACGTCATCCCCCAGGTTGGCACCGTGGTTGATGCCGGCCACCACCATGTCGGGTTCCGGGCGCACCAGCTCGTTGACGGCCAGGTGCACGCAATCGGTCGGCGTTCCCTTCACCGCATGATATCCGGTTTCGGCGATGCGGGTGACCCGCAGCGGCACTTCCAGCGTCAGGGAGTGACTCGCCCCGCTGCGATTGCGATCCGGCGCCACCACGATGACCTCGCCGCAGGCGGCCAGCGCCTCGCTGAGGGCACGGATACCCTCGGCATGCACACCGTCGTCATTACTGACCAGAATTCTCATCGGACTGATTCCTGAAACCATGATCGGCCTCTTCGGCCTGCATTAACTCGCGCACCACGCTGGTGGCAAACGCCCCGGCCGGCAGGAAGAACGACAGGGTCAGCACAGCCCCCTCCAGCTGCCAGCTCATGGCCTGCGGCTTGAGCAGCAAGGGGCGGCGATCCTGATCCAGCCCCGCCTTCTCCAGCCCCTCGCACCACTCGTGATAAGGCGCCAGCACTGCCTGCTCGAACTCGGCGGCGGCGCCCTGGCTGGCAGAGCGACCACGCCCCCACTGGGGCGCGGTGAGCTGCACGTCGCCGGAGGCGAGACGCGCCTCCAGCTCGGGCGTCACGCTCTCTTCGCTGAAGATGGAGTGGCTGCCTTTGAGCATCACGCAGTCGCCAGCCAGCAGCTGATGGGCCAGCCCCTGCTCGATGCGGGCGCTGACGATAGCGTTGAACAGCATGCTGCGGGCGGCGGAGAGGTAGAGGGAGCGCTTGTTGCGATCCTTGATCCGCTTGCCGGCGAACATCGCCTTGGCGGCCTCCAGATTGTTGCCACCGCGGCCGAAACGCTGCTCGCCGTAGTAGTTGGGCACGCCCTGATCGGCGATGGCCTGCAGGCGGGACTCCAGCCCGTCGGCCTGCTCCAGCGCGGTGAGGCGCAGGGTGAAGTGGTTGCCCTTGAGATAGCCGACCCGCAGCTTCTTGTTGTGGCGTTTCACTTGCAGGATCCGGATGCTGTCGCTCTCGATGACCGAGAGGTCCGGTTCTGCCTTGCCCGGCAGGTGGATACCGAACCACTGTTCGGTCACCGCGTGGCGATCTTTCAGCCCGGCCCAGGTCACCGCATTGCGGGCAACCCCGGCCGCATCGGCCAGCAGGCCCGCCACCCAGGCGGTGTTCTCGCCGGTTTTGCGCACCTGGACGAAGATGTGCTCACCCTCGCCGCAGGGTTCAAACCCGAGATCTTCATTGACCACGAAGTCGGCGGCTTGCGCCTTGAGGATGCCGCGGGCAGTGGGCGCCCCGTGCAGGTAGGCCAGTTGTTCGAGCATTATTGTTTCACCAGTAAGACGACGGCTTCGGTGGCGATCCCTTCCTTGCGCCCCGTGAATCCAAGCTGTTCGGTGGTCGTCGCCTTGACGTTCACCCGGTTCAAATCACATTGCAGGTCGGCGGCCAGCACGGCGCACATGGCGTCGATGTGGGGCGCCATCTTGGGCGCCTGGGCGATGATGGTCACATCCAGATTGCCAATGGCATAACCCGCCTTCTGCACCCGGGCAAACACGTCCCGCAGCAGGATGCGGCTGTCGATGCCCTTGAATGCGGCCGCGGTATCGGGGAAATGGCGGCCGATGTCGCCGGCGCCGATGGCCCCCAGCAGGGCATCGCTCACCGCATGCAGCACCACATCACCATCGGAGTGAGCCAGCAGGCCCTGTTCATACGGCACCGCCACCCCGCCCAGCATGCAGGGGCCAACCCCGCCAAACTTGTGTACATCAAAACCATGTCCAATCCGGATCATGCCAGCTCCTCTGTGGGTGAATCGGGTCGCGCCGGCCGGCGCGCGTCCTGTTGCTGCAAATAGAGCCCCGCCAGGGAGAGATCCTCCGGCCGGGTCACCTTGATGTTGTCGGCCCGCCCTTCCACCATTCGCACCGGGAAACCGGCCCGCTCCATGGCGGAGGCCTCATCCGTAATGGTGGCACCCAGTGCCAGCCCCTCCTCCAGTGCCCGCTTGAGGGGGCCGGTGGGGAACATCTGCGGGGTCAGGGCGTGCCAGAGCTCCTCGCGCTCGACGGTGGCGAGGATGTTGCCGGCGGCGTCGGAGCGCTTCATGGTGTCGCGCACCCGGCTGCCGAGGATGGCTCCGCCACAGGCCATGGCGGTGGCGATGAGCCGATCGAGATCGCCGTGGGTCAGGCAGGGGCGGGCGGCGTCATGCACCAGCACCCACTCCCCTTGCGCCACGTGCAGCGCATTGAGCACGGAGAAGGCGCGCTCGGCGCCCCCCTCGACCCGCAGGATCCGCTCATCCTGCGCCACCGGGAGGGTGTCAAACCAGCGATCATGGGGAGCCAGCGCCACTATGACCTGACTGATAGCCGGGTGGGAGAGCAGCCGGGTCAGGGTGTGCTCCAGAATGGCCATGCCCGCCAGCTGCAGATACTGTTTCGGGCGCTCTGCCCCCATCCGGCTGCCGATGCCGGCGGCCGGCACGATGGCGGTCAGTCCGCTGTGATGATCAGTCATCGTAGGCTGCGTCTCCGGAGCTGGAGCCCTTGTCTTTGTCCTTGGGAATGATGCGGTAGAAGGTCTCGCCCTGCTTGATGTAGCCAAGATCGTTGCGCGACAACTCCTCGATAGCCTCCAGGCCCGAGGTCAGGTCATCAATCTCGCGATAAATCAGGTTGTTGCGATCCTTGAGTACCAGATTGTCCTGCTGCTGCCGGGTGATGGCATCGGACAGCTCACGATAGTCAGACAGGCCATTCTTCCCCAGCCAGAGGTCGTATTGAAGCCCTCCCAACAGGAAGAGCAGGATAAGAGTGAGTAGCCGCATGCACTGAGTCTCCTTCAAGCGGCCTAGTTTCCCATATTCGCAGGCAAGACAAAAGAAAGCCTGTGTCCCGGATGGGTTCGGTCGGAACAAAAAATGCAGAATCCGGGGATGGGGGTGACACAGACGAAAAAGCCCCGCCGGATGGCGGGGCTTTGTGAAGCAGGAGAACAGGCGATGATTAAGCCTGGTTTTTCACTTCTTTCAGACCGCGGAACGGAGCCTTGGCACCCAGGGCTTCTTCGATGCGGATCAGCTGGTTGTACTTGGCAACACGGTCAGAACGGCTCATGGAACCGGTCTTGATCTGGCCAGCAGCGGTACCAACAGCTAGGTCGGCGATGGTCGCGTCTTCGGTCTCACCGGAGCGGTGGGAGATGACGGCAGTGTAGCCAGCGTCTTTGGCCATCTTGATGGCAGCCAGAGTTTCGGTCAGGGAACCGATCTGGTTGAACTTGATCAGGATGGAGTTGGCGATGCCGTTGTCGATACCGCGCTTCAGGATCTTGGTGTTGGTTACGAACAGGTCGTCACCCACGATCTGGATTTTCTTGCCCAGTTTCTGGGTCTGGTAGGCGAAGCCTTCCCAGTCAGATTCGTCCAGGCCGTCTTCGATGGAGACGATCGGGAACTTGGCAGTCAGCTCTTCCAGGAAGTCGGAGAAACCGTTGGAGGTGAAGACACGGCCTTCGCCTTTCAGGTTGTACTCTTTCTTCTCTGCGTCGTAGAACTCGGAAGCAGCGCAGTCCATGGCCAGGGTCACGTCGGTGCCCAGCTTGTAACCGGCAGCAGCAACGGCTTCGGCGATCACTTCCAGCGCTTCGGCGTTGGATTTCAGGTTCGGAGCGAAACCACCTTCGTCACCAACTGCAGTGTTGTAGCCCTTGGACTTCAGCACTTTGGCCAGGTTGTGGAACACTTCGGCGCCCATGCGAACGGCTTCTTTCAGGGTCTTGGCGCCAACCGGCTGGATCATGAACTCCTGGATGTCGACGTTGTTGTCGGCGTGCTCACCACCGTTGATGATGTTCATCATCGGCAGCGGCATGGAGTAGACACCCGGGGTGCCGTTCAGCTCGGCGATGTGGGCGTACAGCGGCATGCCTTTGGCAGCAGCGGCAGCTTTGGCGTTGGCCAGGGAAACAGCCAGGATGGCGTTGGCGCCGAACTTGGATTTGTTCTCGGTACCGTCGAGGTCGATCATGATCTGGTCGACAGTGGCCTGGTCCTTGGCATCTTTACCCAGCAGCGCTTGAGCGATCGGGCCGTTGACGGCTTCGAGGGCTTTCAGCACGCCTTTACCCAGGAAACGGCTCTTGTCGCCGTCACGCAGTTCCAGCGCTTCGCGGGAACCGGTGGACGCGCCAGACGGAGCGGCTGCCATACCAACAAAACCACCTTCCAGGTGAACTTCGGCCTCAACGGTCGGGTTACCACGGGAGTCGATGATTTCACGACCGATCACTTTAACGATCTTGGACATGTGTATTTCCTCAGGTTTCGTAAAAAAACAACAAAAATATGCCAAAAAAAGCGGCTGTGGCACAGGGCCCCAACCGCATTTATTTTCAATTACTTCAGATTACGCTTCTGATACTCGCCCGCCGCCTTCACAAAACCGGCGAACAGGGCGTGGCCATCACGAGGAGTCGAGGTGAACTCCGGGTGGAACTGCGCGGCCACGAACCAGGGGTGATCCGGGATCTCGATGATTTCCACCAACTTCTTGTCGGCGGAGAGACCGGTCACTTTCAGACCCGCTGCTTCGATCTGCGGCAGCAGCTTGTTGTTCACTTCATAACGGTGACGGTGGCGCTCGTAGATGGTCGGGCTGCCGTACATCTGACGCACCTTGGAATCTTCCACCAGGTGGCAGAGCTGGGAACCCAGACGCATGGTGCCGCCCAGATCGGACTTCTCGGTCCGGGTCTCGACGTTGCCTTCGTCATCCACCCACTCGGTAATGAGACCCACTACCGGGTAGGCGCAATCTTTCTTGAATTCGGAGGAGTGAGCCCCGGCCATGCCGGCCACGTTGCGGGCAAACTCGATCATGGCAACCTGCATGCCGAGACAGATGCCGAGATACGGGATCTTGTTCTCGCGGGCATACTGGGCCGCCAGGATCTTGCCTTCCACGCCGCGCTCGCCGAAGCCACCCGGTACCAGGATCGCGTCCAGACCTTCCAGCAGCTCGGCGCCACGGGTCTCGATGTCCTGGGAATCGATGTACTTGATGTTGACGGAGAGACGGGTCTTCAGACCGCCGTGCTTGAGCGCCTCGTTGACGGACTTGTAGGCATCCGGTAGGGAGACGTACTTGCCTACCATGCCGATGGTCACTTCTGCAGTCGGGTTGGCCTCTTCATAGATGACCTGTTCCCACTCGGCCAGATCGGCCTCCTTGCACTCGATGCCGAAGCGCTCGGTGATGTAGGAGTCCAGGTTCTGGGATTTCAGCAGCGCCGGGATCTTGTAGATGGAGTCGACGTCCTTCATGGAGATGACGGCACGCTCCGGCACGTTGCAGAACAGGGCGATCTTGGCACGTTCATTGGCCGGAATGGCGCGGTCGGAACGGCAGATCAGCACGTCCGGCTGGATACCGATGGAGAGCAGCTCCTTCACGGAGTGCTGGGTCGGCTTGGTCTTCACTTCGCCGGCGGCGGCCAGATAAGGCACCAGGGTCAGGTGCATGAACATGGCGTTGTTGCGACCCACTTCGGCAGCCAGCTGACGAATGGCTTCGAGGAACGGCAGGGACTCGATATCGCCCACGGTACCGCCCACTTCGACGATGGCAACCTGATGGCCTTCGGCACCGGCAATCACCCGCTCTTTAATGGCGTTGGTGATGTGCGGGATCACCTGAATGGTGGCGCCCAGATAGTCGCCGCGGCGCTCTTTGCGCAGCACGTCGGCATAGATGCGACCGGTGGTGAAGTTGTTGCGGCGGGTCATCTTGGTGCGGATGAAACGCTCGTAGTGGCCCAAGTCCAGATCGGTCTCGGCCCCGTCCTCGGTTACGAACACTTCACCGTGCTGGGTCGGGCTCATGGTGCCCGGATCCACGTTGATATAGGGGTCCAGTTTCATGATGGTCACATCCAGACCACGGGCTTCCAGAATGGCTGCCAGAGAAGCTGCGGCAATGCCTTTGCCGAGGGATGAAACAACGCCACCAGTTACAAAAATATATTTTGTCGTCATGCTGAACCTGAAAGAAGTTTAGGGAATTTTAAGGGGTGCTTCGGGGATGAAGCAGGACGGGGAAACAGTATACCAAAACCCCCTCTCCCAAACAATGAACAAAAATCTATCAGGCTCCCGGCGCCCCCATCTTGCGCCAAATCAACTTTGTTCGGTTTCCTTGGCCTTGACCCAGGCGGCATCCAGCTTCTCGAGGCTGCAGTCGGTCATTTTCAGCCCTTCCGCGGCGATAAACTGTTCAACCTGACGAAAGCGGCGTTCGAACTTGGCGTTGGCGCCCCGCAGCACCTGCTCCGGATCCTTGCCCAGATGACGCACCAGATTGACGGTGGCAAACAGCAGATCGCCGAGTTCGTCACTCACCCGCTCTTCATCCACGTCGGCCATCAGTGCCTCTTCCATCACCTCGTCGATCTCCTCGTGGATCTTGTCCACCACCGGGCCCAGGGTCTTCCAGTCAAAACCGACGGTGGCGCAGCGCTTCTGGATCTTGGCGGCGCGGGTCAGGGCCGGCAGCGAGAGGGGGATGTCGTCAAGCACGCTCTCTTTGTCGAGCGCCGCCCGCTCCTTGGCCTTTTCCGCCTCCCAGTTCACCTTCACCGCCTGCTCGTCGCCGAGGTCGGCATCGGAGAAGACATGGGGGTGGCGACGAATGAGCTTCTCGCTCACCGTGTCGACGATGTCGGCAAAGTCGAACAGCCCCTGCTCCTTGCCAAGCTGGGCATAGAACACCACCTGGAACAGCAGATCCCCCAGCTCCCCTTTCAGCCCCTGCCAATCTTCGGTCTCGATGGCGTCGGCTACCTCGTAGGCCTCCTCCAGGGTGTGCGGCACTATGGTCTGGAAGCTCTGCTTGAGATCCCAGGGGCAGCCCCCGTTCGGGTCGCGCAGTTTGGCCATGATGGCGAGCAGTTGGGGCAGGTCGTAACGTTGGGACATGGGATATTCGCTTTTCTTGATGCTACCGGGAGAAAACAGTGACCGACCTGGCGGTCGGTCACGAGTGCAGTGTTGCGTACGATCAGAGGCGCTTGGCGCTGATCACGTCATTGAGCTGGCTGAGCTTGGCCAACGCCCGGTTGAAGGCGTTGATGTTGTAAATTTCCAGCTCCATGTCGATCTCGGCGGTCTGCTCGCGCACGTTGGAGCGTGAGCGCACCCCCATCACGTTGATCTTCTCGTTGGCGAGCACTGTGGTGATGTCGCGCAGCAGGCCGGATCTGTCGTTGGAGAGGATGCGGATGGTGAGACCGTAACCGCCGGAGTAGTTCTCCCCCCATACCGCGTCGATCAACCGCTCCGGGTTGCGGCGCGACAGCTCTTTGAGCTGCTCGCAATCCTCCCGGTGGATGGAGACACCGCGGCCCATGGTGATGAAGCCCTGGATGGCATCCCCGGGGATCGGCTGGCAGCAGCGGGCGATGTGGGTCATCAGGTTGCCGACCCCTTCCACCACGATGTGATCCTTGGGCTTGTGGCGGAACGGCGCATTGGCCTTCTGCTCCAGCTTCTCCAGCAGGCGGCGATCTTCCTCCTCCGCCGTCGGCTTGTTGTAGCAGGTGTCCAGGTAGTTGATCACCTGGTTGATGCGGATGTCGCCGCTGCCGATGCCGGCCAGCAGATCGTCGGTGCTCTCCAGATTGAAGCGGCGCAGCATGTTGCCCTTGTCGATCTTGGCCATGCTGAGGTTGTGGCGATCCAGCTCCTTGTCGAACAACTCGCGCCCGGCGACGATGTTCTTGTCCCGATCCAGCTTTCTGAACCAGGTGGCCACCTTGGCCCGCGCCCGGCTGGAGCGCAGGAAACCGGAGTTGGGGTTCATCCAGTCGCGGCTCGGGTTCGGCTCCTTCTGGGTGATCACCTCCACCTGATCGCCGGTCTGCAGCGCATAGGTGAACGGCACTATGCGGCCGTCGATCTTGGCGCCGATGCAGCGGTGGCCGATCATGCTGTGGACGTGATAGGCAAAGTCGAGGGGCGTGGCCCCCGCCGGCAGGTCGATGACATCCCCTTTCGGAGTGAAGACGTAGACCCTGTCCTCGAACACCTGACTGCGCAGATCCTCGAGCAGGGAGCCACTCTCGGAGAGATCCTCCTGCCAGGCGAGCAGCTTGCGCAGCCACTCGATCTTGTCTTCGAAATTGTTGGCCTTGCCACCGGCCTGAGCCCCTTCCTTGTAGCGCCAGTGAGCCGCCACACCGAGCTCGGCATCCTGGTGCATCTGGTCGGTACGGATCTGGATCTCCACCGTCTTGCCCTCGGGCCCCACCACCACGGTATGGATGGACTGGTAGCCGTTGGGTTTGGGGTTGGCGACATAGTCGTCAAACTCGCGGGGAATGTGGTGGAAGTGGGTGTGAACGATGCCGAGCGCCGCATAGCAATCCTGCAGCCGCTTGGTCACCACCCGCACCGCACGCACGTCGAATAGCTCGTTGAACTCGAGGTGCTTCTTCTGCATCTTGCGCCAGATGCTGTAGATGTGTTTCGGCCGGCCGTAGACCTCGGCCTCGACCCCCGCCTCTTTCAGGGCATCACGCAGGGACTGCACGAACTCGCGAATGTAGCGCTCCCGATCGAGGCGCTTCTCGTCGAGCTGTTTGGCGATCTGCTTGTAGGTATCCGGGTGCAGATAGCGGAAGGCGAGATCCTCAAGCTCCCACTTGAGCTGACCGATGCCTAGCCGGTTGGCCAGCGGGGCGTAGATGTTGGTGATCTCCTGGGCCATCAGCACCCGGGTCTCTTCATCCGCCTTCTTCGCCTCCCGCAGACAGGCGATCCGCTCCGCCAGCTTGATCACCACGGCGCGCACATCCTCGACCATGGCGAGCAGCATGCGCCGCACGTTGTCGACCTGCTCCGGCGAGGTTTCACTGCGGTGGAGGGTCTGCAGGGAGCGGATGGCCTCCATCTCCAGCACCCCTTCCACCAGCTTGGCGATCTTGGGACCGAAGTCCTCGTCCATCCGCTCCTGGCTGATGAGACCGGCTTCGACGAAGGGGTAGATGATGGCGGCCTTGAGGGTGCCGAGATCCATGCTGAGCATCAGCAGGATGCCCACCATCTCGACCCCGCGCACCAGCAGCCGGTTGGTGAGCGCTTCGTCACCGAGCGTCAGACAGTACTGGTAGACGGTTCGCAGCTGATCCTTGTCACTGTCACTCAGGGTGAGCGAGCTGACCCACTCCTCCAGGGTGAAGTTGTCTTTCAAATGAATATCGCGAACCGCAACCATGGTATCAATCCTTTAAATTATTGGGCCGAAGGCTGTCGCCCTCTCCCCTCATGAGATTGCCTCAAATGGGGATCTGCGGAGAATTTTTCAAGGCATATTGTCAAGAAAAACAATAGAGTTCTCCGCCAGGCCCTGCCGATTTACAAGGGTCTAGATTACCCCAATCATGCCTGCCCAGACAGCGTTATGGACGCTACCATCGTCAGCTGACGGCTGCCCTTTCATGGCACCGCCACCACGTCCGTTTTGCCCATCACCGTCCGTCTATTTGCGCTCGAACAGCGCCATGGACTCCAGGTGACCGGTGTGCGGGAACATGTCGAGCATGCCGAGGCGCACCAACCGGTAGCCCCCTTTCACCAGCACCTGGCTGTCGCGCGCCAGGGTGACCGGATTACAGGAAACGTAGACCACCCGTCTGGGTGAAAGTTTCACGACGTGCTCCATCACCTCGAACGCACCGGGACGGGCCGGATCCAGCAGCACCAGATCGAACCCTTCCCGCGCCCAGGACATGCCGGCGATGTCGCCGCTCAAGTCCGCCTTGTAGAAACGTGCGTTCTCGATGCCGTTGCGACGGGCGTTCTCTTCGGCACGGGCCACCATGGCCAGCGCCCCTTCCACCCCCACCACTTCGCGGGCCTGACGGGCCAGCGGCAGGGTGAAGTTGCCAATACCGCAGAAGAGATCGAGCACCTTGTCATCCTTGCCCACCTCGAGCCAGTTAAGTGCCTGCTCCACCATGCGCTGGTTGACCGGGCCGTTGACCTGGATGAAGTCACCGGGAGCGAATGCAAGAGACAGGCCATCAAGCGAGTAGGAGGGCGCAAATTGCTGGTGCAGCGGCTCAATCTGCTCGTCGGCCGCCTGCAGATAGAGGTCGATCCCCTGCGCCTCGGCGAACTCGATCAACTGCGCCCGATCCGCCTCGGTCGGCCGGCCGGTATGGCGCAGCAGCATCAGGATCCCCTGCTCGGCCTGGATCAGCTCCGCATGGCCCAGCTCACGCTGGCTCCTGAGGCGGTTGAGGCATTCGCGCAGCGGGGCGATCAGTGCGGAGAGCTGTTCAGCCAGCACCGGACAGCCACTGATCTCCACCAGATCGTTCGACTGGCGACGACGAAAGCCCACCCGGGTGCAGCGGCCGTTCTTGTCGAACTTGATGGCCAGCCGGCAGACCCGGCGATAGGCGCGGGACTCCCCGCCCAGCACGGGCTCGAGCGCCGGAGGCTGGATGTTGCCGAGCCGCTCGAACAGGCTGACCAGGCCGGCCTCCTTGGCGGCGCGCTGATCCGCCTCAGCCAGATGCTGGGCGCTGCAGCCGCCGCACTCGCGGTAGTGGCTGCAGAAGGGGGCGATGCGATTGGCCGCCGGGGTCACCACCTGTTGCAGGGCGGCGTGGGCATACTGCTTCTTGTCTTCGAGGATGCGGGCCTTGACCTGCTCACCGGGCAGCGCCCCTTCGATGAAGATCGCCTTGCCCTGGTGGCGGCCGATCCCGACGCAGTGGTGATCCAGGCTGTCTACCGTAAATTCAATACGTTGGGGCTGGGCGGATTTCTTTTGGGGCTTGAAAAACTGGGCCATAAAACTTGGTGCCTATAGGTGGCTATGTCATGATTGTGGAATCTGCAGCAGGCTATTGTCCCACAAGAATAATAGTATGACCAAATACGGCCTGTGGGCCCGCACCCGCTCGTTTACGCCATTGCCAACCCTGCTCTTCGGGGGATCATCCGCATGACCAAATATGGCCTTCGGGCGCGTGTGCTGGCCTTTACCATCTTGCCGACCCTGATCATCGGCGGCCTGATGGCCGGCTATTTCACCTTCCACCGCTATCAGCAGCTGGAAAACAACCTGATCGATCAGGGCATCAACATCATAGAGCCGCTGGCCATCGCCAGTGAATACGGGATGACCCAGCACAGCCGCGAATCGCTCAAGCGGCTGATCGGCCTCACCCACCGCAAGAACTCGCCGCTCATCAAGTCCATCGCCGTCTTCACCCAGGACAACCAGCTGTTCGTGACGTCCAACTACCACAGGGACTTCACCCGGCTGCGGCTGCCGGACGGCAGCCAGATCCCCGAGCTCACCAGCGTCACCCTCTATGGCGACGACATCATCTTGCGCACCCCGATCCAGGCCGAGACCAGCATGGACGGCTTCCCGCTGCCAAGCGACGTGGAGCCGCCGATGATCGGCTACATCTCCATGCAGATGACCACCGATCGGGCCATGATCCTGCAGTACCGCGACACCTTCTTCGCGGTGATCATGGTGCTCATCGGCATCGCCTTCAGCACCCTGTTCGGCTTTCGGCTGGTCAAGAGCGTGACCCAGCCCATCACCGACATGGTGCAGGCGGTGCACAAGATCAGGGAGGGGCGGCTCGACACCCGGGTCAGCGGTCAGCTCACCGGCGAGCTGGACATGCTGAAAAACGGCATCAACGCCATGGCCAAGGCGCTCTCGGAATACCACGAGGAGATGCAGCAGAACATCGATCAGGCCACCTCCGACTTGCGCGAGACGCTGGAGCAGATAGAGATCCAGAACGTCGAGCTCGACATGGCCAAGAAGCGGGCGCAGGAGGCGGCGCGGGTCAAGTCGGAGTTCCTCGCCAACATGTCCCACGAGCTGCGCACCCCGCTCAACGGGGTCATCGGCTTTACCCGCCAGCTGCTCAAGACCAGCCTGACCCCGAGCCAGACCGACTACATGCAGACCATCGAGAAGTCGGCCCGCAACCTGCTCGGCATCATCAACGACATCCTCGATTTTTCCAAGCTGGAGGCGGGCAAGCTGCAGCTGGAGCACATCCCCTTCAGCCTGCGCGACACCCTCAACGAGACCATGCACCTGCTCGGCCCCAGCGCCCACGACAAGCAGCTGGAGCTCTCCCTGCAGGTGGATGCCGAGGTGCCGGACTACCTCACCGGCGACCCCATGCGCCTGCAACAGGTGCTGACCAACCTCACCGGCAACGCCATCAAGTTTACCGAGCGCGGCAACGTGGACGTGCGCATCGAGCAGACCGGCAGCCTCAGCGGCAACAAGGTGCGGCTCAACGTGCTGATCCGCGACACCGGCATCGGCATCTCGGAAGAGCAGCAGCGCCAGCTGTTCCAGGCCTTCAACCAGGCCGACTCCTCCATCTCCCGCCGTTATGGCGGCACCGGCCTGGGCCTCGTCATCACCCAGAAGCTGGTGCAGCAGATGGGGGGCCAGATCCGATTCGAATCGGAACTCGGCAAGGGCTCTGTCTTCTCCTTCAGCCTGGATCTGGAGGTCTCCCCCCTGCCCCAGACCGACCGGTTGCCGCTGGATCGCATCCAGGGCAAGCGGGTCTGGCTGCTGGAACCGGATCCCTTCAGCCACTCCGCCATCTGCGCGCTGCTGGCGGAGTGGCAACTGCAGGTGCACTCCCTGACCGGCGACGACCCCTGGCCCGAGATGAACAGCCAGGACATGGTGATCATCGGCAGCGGCACCCAGCACAGCCCGCAGCAGGTGGTGGCGCGCCTCGACGGGCTGGATGGCCAGCAGAACACCATAGTGCTGCTCAGCAGCCACGAGCCTTCGCTCTACGAAGCCATGCTGGCCCACGGCGCCCAGCACTGTCTCTCCAAACCCATCAACCATCGCAAGCTGCTGCACGCCCTGCTCTCCCCCGAGGCGGCGCGCAGCGCCCCGCTGCCAGAGCCCTCCCCGCGCAGCGTGCAGGAGATCAAGGTGCTGGCGGTGGACGACAACGCCGCCAACCTCAAGCTCATCGCCGCCATGCTCAAGGAGATGGTGAGTCAGGTGGTGGTGTGCAAGAACGGCAAGGAGGCGGTCAGACTGGCCCAGAGCCAGCCGTTCGACATCATCTTCATGGATATCCAGATGCCGATCATGGACGGCATCAGCGCCACCCAAGCTATTCGCAGCCAGTCCCTCAACACCGAGACGCCCATAGTCGCGGTCACCGCCCACGCCATTCCCGGCAAGCGGGAGCGGCTGATCCGCCAGGGCATGGACGACTATCTGGCCAAGCCCATCGACGAGGCCATGCTGGCCAAGCTCATCACCGACTTCGCCCATCGTCGCCACCAGAATCACGCCAGCCAGCAGATCGACTGGTCGCTGGCGGTGCGCCAGGCGGCGGGCAAGCTGGATCTCGCCAAGGAGATGCTGACCATGCTGATGACCAGTTTCGACGAGGTGGATCCTGTGCTGGAGGCGGCGCTCGCCGGCCAGGTGGAGGACAGCGAGGTGCTGGCCCAGCTCCACCGCCTCAACGGCGGCTGCGCCTACTCGGGGGTGCCTCGTCTGCAGCGGCTGCTCTCCCAGCTGGAGCAGCAGCTGCGGGACGGGGTGGCGGTGGCCGAACTCGAGCCCGAGTTGCTGGAGCTGCAGGATGCGATGGAGCAGGTGCGCCAGGAGGCTCCCCGCTACCTCGCCTGACCCGGCGGCCCGCTTTTTCTGACGCGGGCCCCGCCAGATGGTAAAGTTGCGCCGTTTCCACAGGAGTCGACATGACCAACAACGATATTTTGCGCCGCCTGCGCTACGCCCTCAGCATCAGCAACGACCAGATGGTCGACATGTTCGCCAAGGGCAACCTGACCGTCACCCACGCCCAGCTGCACGGCTGGCTGATGAAAGAGGCAGAAGAGGGTGAGGTGCAGGAGGCTGGCTTTGCCGCCTGCCCGGATTCGGCCCTGAGCCAGTTCCTCGACGGCCTGATCCTGGTGCGCCGCGGCGCACGGGAAGATGCACCGCCCCAGGTGATCCCGAACCGGATCAACAACAACATGATCCTGCGCAAACTGCGCATCGGCCTCAACTTCAAGGAAGAGGAGATGCTCGCCACCCTCAAGCTGGCGAACTTCAACCTCTCCAAGTCCGAGCTGAGCGCCCTGTTCCGCTCACGGGACCACAAGCACTATCAGGATTGCGGGGATCAGATCCTGCGCAACTTCCTCATCGGCCTCACCGCCAAGTATCGCGGCTGAACCATGGGCCGGCGTCTGCGCTCACCATCATACCGCCTGCTGGCGGTGGGTGGGCGCCGTCGGCCATGGGGCGACTGCCGGCACTGGTATGCCCTCTGCCTCACCCTGCTGCTGAGCGCCTGCCAGCCCGCCCCCTACCGGCTCAACAACGACCATCAGAGCGCCAGCCAGAACGAGCGCATCGCCTTTCTGATCCTGCACTACACGGATGAAGACGATGAGCGTTCCCTGCGCCTGCTGACCGAGCCGGCCCATCAGGTGAGCGCCCACTACCTTATCCCGCGCGATACCCATGAGCGGCCGCTGCCGGTCTACCAGCTGGTGCCCGACAACCGGCGCGCCTGGCATGCCGGCCGCAGCCGCTGGCACCAGTATACGGGGCTCAATGCCAGCTCTCTTGGCATCGAGATCGTCAACCTCGGCTACCCGCCACAGGATGAGCTGCTGCCCGCCCACCAGCGACGCTGGCAGCCCTACACCCGGGCACAGATAGCCGCTCTCGGCGCCCTCACCCGCGAGCTGGTCGAGCGCTACCAGATCCCCCCCACCCAGGTGCTGGCCCACAGCGACGTCGCCCCCGAGCGCAAGCAGGATCCCGGTCCCCACTTCCCCTGGCGCGAGCTGGCCCTGCACTACGGGGTGGGCGCCTGGCCCGACGAAAGCCGGCTGGCCGAATTGCGCCAGCAGCCGGCACCGGCCTGGGATGCCCTCGGCTGGCAGCAACGACTGGCTCGCTACGGCTATGGCGTCGCCCCGAGCGGCCACTGGGACGAGCAGAGCCGCGCCGCCCTGCGCGCCTTCCAGCTCCACTTTCGGCCCGCCCTGATCAGCGGTGAACCGGATGCCGAGAGCCAGGCCATTCTCACTGCCCTGCTCGAGCGCTATTTCCCCGCGCAACGCTGAGCTTCGCCCCGACCACGAAAGAGGGACGCCGCGGCGTCCCTCTTTCGCATTCTCAGTCGAGTGCCGGCTCAGGCCTCCACCAGCAGCACCTCGATCCCGGCCTGACGCAGACCGGCCAAGGTCTCCGCCGCAATGGCGTCGTCGGTGATCAGGGTGTGGATGCGCCGGGTATCGATGATCTTGTGCAGGCTCAGCCGGCCAAACTTGCTGGAGTCGGTCACGACGATGATCCGCTCGGCCACGTGGCACATGCAGCGATTGAGCCTAGCCTCGTCTTCGTGATGGGTGCTGACGCCGCGTTCCAGATCGATGCCATCCACCCCGAGAAACAGCAGATCGAAGTGATAGTTCTGCAAGGAGAGATCCGCTTGGGCGCCGTAAAAGGAGAGCGACTTGCGGCGCAAGTGGCCCCCCGTCATCAGCAGCTCTACCCCTTCCGCCTCCAGCAGGGCGTTCGCCACGTTCATGCCGTTGGTCATCACCACTATTTCCTGGTGATCGCGCAGGTGGCGCGCCACCTCCAGGGTGGTGGTGCCCGAGTCCAGAATGAGGCGACAACCCGGCTGCACCAGGCTCGCCGCCATGGCGCCGATGCGCTGTTTGACCGGGGTGTTGAGCACGCTCTTGTCGGCGATGGTGCGCTCGGCCACCGGCTGGCCGGATTCACACAACAGGGCACCGCCATAGGCGCGCACCGCCACCCCCTGTTTCTCCAGAAATGCCAGATCGTTGCGGATGGTGACGGTGGAGACCTGATAGTGGCCAGCCAGCTCGTTGACCTGAACGCTGCCATTGCTGCGCAGCTGCTGAATGATGCGCTCCCGTCGCTCGCTGGTGCCGAGCACGCTCTTTTCGGTGATTTGCATAGTCTCTCTGCCGGAGTCCTGTGGTGAAAGTAGAGCTTTCACTTCGTTACGTTTCCCTATTAACACTCAGCCTCGATGGCAAATCAAGCTTTCATTGAATTGAGAAGTGCCGTCAGACTCCCTAAAACAGCCAGAAAGCTTTCGATTCATTTCTTTTTGTGATCTTGCTCAAGATGCGAACACGCTTTTGTTTCGTTTCGAACGCCATACGCCTAGGGTGAAGAAAGAAATCGAAAGAAACGCATCTTGTTCAGGCCAAGAGGAAGAGGGAAATGAAATCAATGCTGGATCTGGTCGCACAACACAAGCAGGGGGAGCAGGTCGGGATCTACGCCGTCTGCTCCGCCCATCCGCTGGTACTGGAGGCGGCCCTGCGACTGGCGGCGCAAGGAGACCAACTGCTGCTGGTCGAGGCCACCTCCAATCAGGTGGATCAATTTGGCGGCTACACCGGCATGACACCGGCCGATTTTCGCGACCTGCTGAACCGGCTCGCCGCCGAGTGCCGCTTTCCCGTGCAGCGGCTGGTACTGGGTGGGGATCACCTCGGCCCCAACCGCTGGCAGAGCGAGCCCGCCGCACAGGCCATGGCCCACGCCGAGGATCTCATCGCCAGCTATGTCGCGGCCGGCTTCAAGAAGATCCACCTCGACTGCAGCATGTCCTGCCAGGGGGATCCGGTGCCGCTGACCGACGAGCTGGTGGCGGCGCGTGCCGCCCGGCTGGCAAACGTGGCCGAGCAGACCGCCACAGAGCAGTTTGGCCACAGCGACCTGGTCTATGTGATTGGCACCGAAGTGCCGGTACCGGGCGGCGCCCACGAAGAGCTGGCCGAGCTGGCGGTCACCACGCCGGAGGCGGCGCGCCACACCCTGGCCGCCCACCAGCAGGCCTTCGAGCAGGCCGGACTGGCCCGGATCTGGCCGCGGGTGATCGGTCTGGTGGTGCAGCCCGGCGTGGAGTTCGACCACACCCACGTCATCGACTACCGTCCCGAGCGGGCCGCCCCCTTGAGCCGGATGATCGAGGCCTATCCCCATCTGGTGTTCGAGGCCCACTCCACCGATTACCAGACCCCGGACGCCTACCGCCAGCTGGTGCGCGATCACTTCGCCATCCTCAAGGTCGGCCCGGCCCTCACCTTTGCCCTGCGCGAGGCACTGTTTGCCCTCGCCGCCATCGAGGAAGAGCTGGTGGTGGCCAAGGCCTGCTCGGGCCTGCGCCAGGTGCTGGAAGAGACCATGCTGGATCGGCCTAACTTCTGGCGCAGCCACTATCAGGGCAGCCCCAACGAGTGCCGGCTGGCCCGTGGCTACAGCTACTCCGATCGCATTCGCTACTACTGGCCCGACAGCCGGGTCGACGACTGTTACGCCCGGTTGCTGGCCAACCTGGCCGCCGAACCCATTCCCCTGCCGCTGCTCAGCCAGCACCTGCCGCTGCAATACCGCAAGGTGCGCCAGGGCACGCTGTCGCCCCGGGTTCACGACCTCATTCTCGATCAGGTGCAGGAGGTGCTGCGCCAATACGCGGCAGCCTGCAGCACCGCCCCCGCCAGCCACTCCCGGCTGACCCCGGTTGTATAAGGAGTTGTAGAGATGATCCTTGGTTATCCAGAAGAGACGCTGCGGTCGGCCAACGGCCTGGCCACCGCCCGTGAAATTCGCCAACAACCCGCCACCTGGCGGGAGACCCTCACCATGGTGGAGGAGTGCCGCGCCACCATAGAGCGCTTCCTGCTGCCCCTGCTGTCACGGGGCAACCTGCGGGTGATCCTGACCGGAGCCGGCACCTCCGCCTTTGCCGGCCGCGCCCTCGCCCCCTATCTCAGTGCCCGCCTCAACGGCCGTTTCGAGGCGATCGCCACCACCGACATCGTCACCGATCCGGGCGAATACCTGGCACAGGACTGCCCGACCCTGCTCATCTCCTTCGCCCGCTCCGGCAACAGCCCGGAGAGCGTGGCAGCGGTGGAACTGGCCAGCCAGCTGCTGAGCGAGTGCCACCACCTGGTGCTGACCTGCAACGGCGAGGGGGAGCTCTATCGCCGCTGCCAGAAGGATGCCCGTTCCCTGGCGCTGCTGATGCCGCCCCAGACCCACGACCGCAGCTTTGCCATGACCAGCAGCCTGACCAGCATGATGCTGAGCTGTCTGGCGGTGTTCCTGCCGCGCCAGTTCAACCCGATCGCCAGCCAGCCGCTCATCGCGCTGGGGGACGCCATCCTGCCCCAGGCCGAGCTGAAGGTGCCCGAGTGGGATAAACCGCTGCCGGAGCGGGTCATCTACCTTGGCAGCGGCAGCCTGCAGGGGGTGGCCCAGGAGGCTGCCCTCAAGCTGCTGGAGCTCACCGCCGGCCAGGTGATGGCCATGCACGACTCCCCCACCGGCTTTCGCCACGGGCCCAAGTCGGCCATCAATCGGCAGACCCTGATCGTGCTGATGGTGTCCAACGATCCCTATACCCGCCAGTACGATCTGGATCTGCTCGGCGAGCTGCGCCAGGACGGCCATGCCGCCCGGGTGGTCGCCCTGGCCGACCGGCCGGATCCGCTCATCAGCGCCGGCGAGCACATCTATCTGCCCACCCCCCTCAACGGTGACGACGCCGAGCTGGCGCTCTGCTACCTGCTCTATGCCCAGTACTACGCCTTCCACACCGCG
Source organism: Aeromonas dhakensis (assembly GCF_000820305.1). Taxonomy (GTDB): domain Bacteria; phylum Pseudomonadota; class Gammaproteobacteria; order Enterobacterales; family Aeromonadaceae; genus Aeromonas; species Aeromonas dhakensis. Next base: position 58,661 of record NZ_CDBH01000049.1, on the reverse strand, counting down.
CTGGTGCTGGGCATCACCCCGGACAACCCCTGCCCGAGCGGGCGGGTCAACCGGGTCGTGCAGGGGGTCAACATCTATCCGTTCAACCAGCAAGGAGGCGTCTGATGCCGAACATAGTGCTGAGCCGTATCGACGAGCGCCTGATCCACGGTCAGGTCGGCGTGCAATGGGTCGGCTTCGCCGGCGCCAATCTGGTGCTGGTGGCCAATGACGAAGTCGCAGAGGACCCCATCCAGCAGAACCTGATGGAGATGGTGCTGGCGGAAGGCATCGCAGTGCGCTTCTGGCCGCTGCAGAAGGTGATCGACAACATCGGCAAGGCCGCCGATCGCCAGAAGATCCTGCTGGTGTGCAAGAGTCCGGCGGACTTTCGCACCCTGGTGGAGGGCGGGGTGCCCATCCCCCGCATCAACGTCGGCAACATGCACTACGCCGACGGCAAGCGTCAGATCCACAAGACGGTATCGGTGGACGAGTCGGACATAGCGGCGTTTCGCGCCCTGCAGGACGCCCACGTCGCCTGCTTTGTCCAGGGGGTGCCGACCGAACCGGCACAGGACATTTTCAACCTCATCTGATTAAGGACAATTGTGATGGAAATCAGTTTGTTGCAAGGGCTCTTGCTGGGCATGCTGGCGTTCTTCGCCGGGCTTGACCTGTTCAACGGCCTGACCCACTTCCACCGGCCCGTGGTACTGGGCCCGCTGGTGGGCCTGATCCTCGGCGACCTGCCCACCGGCATTCTGGTGGGCGGCACCCTGGAGCTGGTCTGGATGGGGCTGGCCCCGCTGGCGGGGGCGCAGCCGCCCAACGTCATCATCGGCACCATAGTCGGTGCCACCTTCGCCATCACCACCGGGGTCAAGCCGGATGTGGCGGTCGGGGTCGCGGTACCGTTCGCGGTGGCGGTCCAGATGGGGATCACCTTCCTCTTCTCGGTGATGTCAGGGGTCATGTCCCGCTGCGACCGGATGGCGGAACAGGGGGATGTGCGCGGCATCGAGCGGGTCAACTACCTGGCGCTGCTGGCGCTCGGCTCCTTCTACTTCCTGTGCGCCTTCCTGCCCACCTACTTCGGGGCCGAACACGCCAAGAGCGCCATCGACGTGCTGCCCGCCCGTCTCATCGACGGCCTCGGCGTCGCCGGCGGCATCATGCCCGCCATCGGCTTCGCCGTGCTGCTCAAGATCATGATGAAGAACGTCTACATCCCCTACTTCATCCTCGGTTTCGTTGCCGCCGCCTGGCTCAAGCTGCCGGTGCTGGCCATCGCCGCGGCCGCCCTGGCCATGGCCCTGATCGATTTCATGCGCAAGGACCCGGCGCCACAAGCCCGCCCCATCCAGGAGGAAACTGAAGATGGCATCTAACAACACCGCCACCCGGCTGACCCAGGCGGCCGAGCCGCAACCGACCCGCACCGTCTCCGACGACGTCTACGAAGATCAGCAACTGGGAGCCGAGCTGACCCGCCAGGACATCAACCGCTTCGCCTGGCGCTCCCTGCTGCTGCAGGCCTCCTTCAACTACGAGCGGATGCAGGCCTCCGGCTGGCTCTACGGACTGCTGCCAGCCCTGCAAAAGATCCACACCAATCCCAAGGATCTCTCCCGGGCGATGAAGGGCCACATGGGCTTCTTCAACACCCACCCCTTCCTGGTCACCTTCGTGATGGGGATAGTGCTGGCGATGGAGCGCTCCAAGCAGAACGTCAACAGCATCCAGAGCACCAAGATCGCGGTCGGTGCCCCGCTCGGCGGGATCGGCGATGCCATGTTCTGGCTCACCCTGCTGCCCATCTGCGGCGGCATCGGCGCCGACCTGGCCCTGCAGGGTTCCATCATGGGGGCTGTGGTCTTCTTCCTGCTGTTCAACCTGGTGCACTTCGGCCTGCGCTTCGGGCTGGCGCACTACGCCTATCGCATGGGGGTGGCCGCCATTCCGCTCATCAAGGCCAACACCCGCAAGGTGGGCCATGCCGCCTCCATCGTCGGCATGACGGTGATCGGCGCCCTGGTCGCCACCTATGTGCGGCTCGGCACCACCCTGGAGATCACCGCCGGCGATGCGGTGGTGAAGCTGCAGACGGACGTGCTCGACAAACTGATGCCCGCCTTCCTGCCGCTGCTCTACACCCTGGCCATGTATGGGCTGATCCGCCGCGGCTGGAGCCCGCAGCGCCTCATCGTCATCACGGTCGTACTCGGCATCGTCGGCAAGTTTGCAGGCTTCCTCTAATCCGGTGCCGGCACCAGGCCGGCCCTTTGCTGTAAAGGAACAGATTATGTTGGGCATCATCATTTGCGGACACGGCGGCTTCGCCAGCGGCATGGAACAGGCCATGTTGCAGATCCTCGGCGAGCAGGAGGCGGTGGTCGCCATCGACTTTCCCGAGTCCTCCACCACGGCCCTGCTGCAGGATCAGTGCGAAACAGCCCTGACTCAGGTTGAACGAGGGGATGGCGTAGTCTTTCTGACCGACCTGCTGGGGGGAACCCCGTTTCGGGTCGCCTCCACCCTGGCGCTGCGCCAGCCCGAGCGGGAGGTGGTCACCGGCACCAATCTGCAGCTGCTGCTGGAGATGGTGATGGAGCGCGGCGAGCTGACCCCGTCCCAGTTTCGTGAACAGGCGCTGTGCTGTGGCCATCGCGGCCTCACCAGCCTGGTGGACGAGCTGGCGCGCGAGCGGGCCGAGACGCTGGCCGAGGAGGGGATCTAGATGGCAGAGCGGATCCGCGCCCGCCGTCTGCTGACCGAGCAGGGCTGGCTGACACACCAGGTACTGACCCATGAAGGGGGCGTCATCACCGCCATCGACCCCATCCCGGCCGACGACCCGGTGCGGGAGGTCGAGCTGCTGGTGCCCACCCTCATCGATGGCCATGTCCACGGCGGGGCCGGCGTCGACGTGATGGACGAGGCGGCCGACGCCCTGGCCCGCCTCTCCCTTGCCAAGGCGGCAGAGGGGGTGGGCGCCTTCCTCGCCACCACGGTCACAGCCCCGCTGCCCGCCATCCTCAGCACCCTCGGTCGCATCGCCGATGCCATGGCGAGCCCCCAGCCGGGCGCGCAACTGCTCGGCAGCTATCTGGAGGGGCCCTACTTCACCCCGGACAACAAGGGTGCCCATGACCCGGCCCTGTTCCGGGAGCTGGATCTGGCGGAGCTCGACCGGCTGCAACAGGTGGCGCGAGGCACCCTGAAGGTGGTCGCCCTCGCCCCCGAGAAAACCGGGGCGCTGGCCGCCATCCGTCATCTCAAGCAGGCCGGCATCCGGGTGATGCTGGGCCACTCCGCCGCCGACCACGACACTACCATGGCGGCGCTGGCGGCGGGGGCCTCCGGGCTGGTGCACTGCTTCAACGGCATGCGCGGCCTGCACCACAGAGAACCCGGCATGGTCGGCGCCGGCCTGGTGCATCCCGATGCCTGGCTGGAGCTCATCGCCGACGGCCACCACGTCCATCCGAGCGTGCTCAGACTCTGTCACTGCTGCGCCAGGGATCGCCTGCTGCTCATCACGGATGCCATGCGCGCCGCCGGCATGCCGGACGGTCACTACCTGCTCGGCGACTACCGGGTGGAGATGAAGGACGGGGTGGTGCGCACCGACACCGGCGGCCTGGCGGGCAGCACCCTCACCCTGCTCGGCGCCGTGCGCAACATGGTGCAGCTGGCCGGCGTGCCCCTGGAGGAGGCCATCCGTATGGCTTCGCTGGCACCGGCCCGGATGCTGGGGATGGAACATCGCCTCGGCTCGCTGGCCGTCGGCAAGCAGGCCAACCTGCTCGCCCTGACCGCGGAGCTCAATCAACAACATATCTGGGTGGCCGGCCGGGAGATCCTCCCCGCCCCTGCCCCGCTCTCTTTCCCTGAAGCTGGTGCCCGCCAGGGTGCCAAGGAGTCCTCATGTATCTGATCTCGTCCCACGAAATGCTTAAAGATGCCCAGCGCCGCGGCTATGCGGTGCCCGCCTTCAACATCCACAACCTGGAGACCGTCGAGGTGGTGGCCCGCACTGCCGCCAAACTGAGCTCCCCGGTGATCCTGGCCGCCACGCCGGGTACCTACCGCCACGCCGGGGTCGAGTACCTGGTCTCCATCTGCACTTCGGCCGCCCATCAGTACCGCATCCCGCTGGTACTGCATCTGGACCACCACGAGGATGAGCAGGATATCCACTACAAGGTCGAGGCCGGCATCCACTCCGCCATGATCGATGCCTCCCACCTGCCGTTCGAGGAGAACGTCGCCAAGGTGCAGCGGGTCGTCACCTTCTGCCACCGCATGGGGGCGAGCGTGGAGGCCGAACTGGGCCAGCTAGGCGGCCAGGAGGATGACCTCATAGTGGACGCCGCCAACGCCCATCTGACCGACCCTGACAAGGCGGCCGAGTTCGTGGCGCGCACCGGCATCGACTCCCTGGCCGTCGCCATCGGCACAGCCCACGGCCTCTACAAGGAGGAGCCGCGCCTGGACTTCGAGCGCCTCGCTGCCATCCGGGCCAGGGTAGCTGTGCCGCTGGTGCTGCACGGCGCCTCCGGCATTCCCGACCGGGACGTGCGCCGCTGCATCGAGCTCGGGGTGTGCAAGGTCAACGTGGCCACCGAACTCAAGATCGCCTTCTCCGACGCCATGAAAGCGTTCCTGGCCTCCCACCCCGACGCCAGCGACCCGCGCCAGTATCTGGTGCCCGCCATGGCCGCCATGGAGGAGGTGGTCGCCGCCAAGATCCGCATGTGCATGAGCGACGGCAAGCTCTGAACATCGCAGAAGGCAGTGCAAGTCTGACCGCCACCGACCTTTCCATCATGCTTGGTCACAACAAAAAGGGACGCCGTGGCGTCCCTTTTCTCTTCGTGCCGCGGGGCCCAGCCCCTGCCGATAGATCAGATCCCCTGACGGGCTTCCTGCATCAGCAAGCGCATGTCGCTGACCGCCTTGGCCAGGCCATCGAAGGCGGCGCGGCCGATGATGGCGTGGCCGATGTTGAGCTCATAGAGCTCGGGGATAGCGGCGATGGCCTTGACGTTGTGGTAGTGCAGGCCGTGGCCGGCATTGACCTTCAAGCCCTTGCCAGCGGCATAGGAGGCACCGGCGGCGATGCGCTTGAACTCGGCGTTGCGTTCGGCATCCGTGGTGACATCGGCGTAGCGACCGGTGTGGATCTCGATGAAGGGGGCACCGCTCGCGGCGGCCGCATCGATCTGGATAGGGTCGGCATCGATGAAGAGCGACACCTGGGCACCGACGGCGGCCAGACGGGTCACCGCATCGGTCACCTTGTCCAGCTGGCCGGCCACGTCCAGGCCCCCCTCTGTGGTCACCTCGGTGCGCTTCTCCGGCACCAGACAGACGAAGTGAGGCTTGATACGGCAGGCGATGCCGATCATCTCCTCGGTCACGGCCATCTCCAGGTTCATTCTGGTCTGGATGGTCTGGCGCAGGATCTCCACGTCACGGTCGGTGATATGGCGGCGATCTTCCCGCAGGTGCACGGTAATGCCATCGGCACCGGCCTGCTCGGCCACGAAGGCGGCCTGTACCGGATCCGGATACTGGGTGCCCCGGGCATTGCGCAGAGTGGCGATGTGATCGATGTTCACACCCAGATAGATTTCGCTCATTGACGACTCCTTGAAGCTCTTCACTGTTAACTGTGCAGCTGGCGCCTTAGCGTCAGCGCCGATATCCATATGTCACGTGTGTGGCAGCTCGTAAGTTCGATTAGCGCAGCGTAATCGGACCTAGGTAACATTCTTGCCGTGTTGGGTAACGCCGCAGGGCGGTTAACCCAAGCTATTACGGCGTTTTAAAAACAGCTCCCGGCTCTTCAACTGACGCCGTCCCAGATAGGGTTGCAGCGCCAGCCGGCTGAAACGCTTGGCCGCCTGCAACAGGGGGGGAGTATCGAAGCGCCCCTCGGCAAAGGCCAGCAGGTGGGCGCCGAGAAACAGGGTACGGGGATCCGGCGCCCGCTCGCAAGCGACAAAGCCCAACTCCCGCTCGAAGCCGTAGAGCAGGGTTGGCTCAATTGGCGACTCGTCATCCGCCGTGTACTCGAAGTCCACCGCATAACCCAGCGCCTGCAACAGCAGGAACTCGAAGCGGCGTAGCGGCAGTTCCGGGGTCTCGCCATCGGCCAGCGCCATGATGGCGCGGGCATAGGCATCGAACACCTCGGGGAAGGGGGTGTGCGCCTCCAGCAGGTAGTAGACCAGCTCGTTGAGATAGAGGCCATAGAAGAGGCGATCGCCACCGAGGCGCAGGGAGTGATCCGGGCACTCGACCTGGGTGAGATTCTTGAGATCCCCCTTGCCACGCCAGGCGATGGTGAGCAGGGTAAAGGGTTGCAACAGCCCCTTCAGAGGCGAGCGTGGCCCGCGAGAACCGCGAGCCACCAGGGTAAAACGGCCACTATCCTGGGTGAAAACCTCGACCAGCTGGCTGGTCTCCCGATAGGGCCGACTGTGGATGACGAAAGCCGGGGTCAGCAATCAGTCGTCGCCATAGCCGAGACTGCGCAGGGCGCGCTCGTCGTCGGCCCAGCCGGACTTGACCTTGACCCACAGCTCGAGGTGCACCTTGTTCTGGAACAGCCGTTCCATGTCGATGCGGGCCTCGGTGCCGATGGTCTTGATCTTCTCGCCCTTGTTGCCGATGACCATCTTCTTCTGGCCTTCGCGCTCCACCAGGATCAGGCCGTGGATGTGGTAGAGACCGTTCTCTTCCACCTTGAAGCGCTCGATCTCCACCGTCACCGAGTAGGGCAGCTCCTCACCGGTGAAGCGCATCAGCTTCTCGCGGATGATCTCGGAGGCCATGAAGCGGGAGGAGCGGTCGGTCACGTAATCTTCCGGGAAGAAGTGGACGTTTTCCGGCAGCAGGTCCTTGGCCCACTCGCGGATCTTCTCCACGTTGGTGCCCTTCTCGGCACTGATGGGCAGGATATGGGAAAAGTTCATCTGCTGGCCCAGCCACTCCAGGTGCGGCAGCAGATCCTCTTTCTCTTTGACGTTGTCGATCTTGTTGACCGCCAGCACCACGGGACACTTGAGGTTGCGCAGTTTGCCCAGCACCATCTCGTCGTCCTTGGTCCAGTGGGTGCCGTCGACCACGAACACCACCATGGCCACGTCCCCCAGCGAACTGGTGGCGGCGCGGTTCATCAGGCGGTTGATGGCCCGTTTCTCTTCAATGTGCAGACCAGGGGTATCCACGTAGATGGTTTGATAGTTCTCCTCGGTGTCGATCCCCAGGATCCGGTGACGGGTAGTCTGGGGCTTCTTCGAGGTGATGCTGACCTTCTGGCCAAGCAGCTTGTTGAGCAGGGTGGACTTGCCCACGTTGGGGCGGCCCACGATGGCGACAAAGCCGCAATAAGTGCTATCTGTCATGACAGTTTTTCCAATGCTTGCTGCGCCGCGGCCTGTTCGGCCTTGCGACGGCTGGTGCCGACCCCGACCAGCGGACCATCCAGGCCTTCCACGTCACACTGGACGGTGAACTCCTGGTTGTGGGCTTCGCCCTTGACGTTGGTCACGGTATAGGTCGGCAGGGATTTGCGGCTTCCCTGCAGAATTTCTTGCAGACGGGTCTTGGGATCCTTCTGCTCTATGCCCGGCTTGATCTCGTCCAGGCGACTGGCATACCAGCCCAGCAGCAGGGTCCGTACCGTCTCAAGATTGGTATCCAGATAGACGGCGCCGATCACCGCCTCGACCGTGTCGGCCAGAATGGATTCACGGCGAAAACCGCCGCTTTTCAGCTCGCCCGGCCCCAGGATCAGGTGATCCCCGAGGTCGAACTCCCGGCCCAGTTCGGCCAGGGTCTTCTCGCGTACCAGGGTGGCGCGCATCCGGCTGAGATCCCCTTCCGCCGCCTGCGGGAAGCGGTGGAACAGATCGTCGGCAATCACCAGACTCAAAATGGAGTCACCCAGAAATTCCAGTCGCTCGTTGTGACGGGAGCCGGCGCTGCGGTGAGTCAGCGCCCGGGTCAGCAGTTCTTGATCCTGAAAGACATGCCCGAGACGGGACTGCAGTCTGTTCATCTTGATATTCATTTACTTGATTCCGCCAATGCGGTTGAAGCGCACCCCTGTCGGTACCCAGCTCGGCAGCAGGGAGCCTTCTTCGCGCTCGAATTCAAAACTTATCCAGATAGCGACCGCCTTGCCCACCAGGTTCTGCTCGGGCACGAAGCCCCAGAAGCGGCTGTCGGTACTGTTGTCACGGTTGTCACCCATGACGAAGTACTGACCTTCCGGTACGACCCACTCATCGGGGTAGGTGCCGGGCTGGCGGTAGTAACGGCCGACCATATCGGGCATCAGCGGGTTGCGCAGGGTCTCGTGAGACACCTCGCCCAGCTGCTCGGTATAGCGGTCAAGCGGGATCCCCATCTGGGTAAATTCACCCCTTTGTTCAAACTTGACGTCGAGCTTCTGGAAGCCCGGGCACGTTTTCCCTTCCTGCTCCTCGCACTTGGGCCGGATCATCAGCTCCTTGTTGCGATAGATGACCCGATCCCCCGGCATGCCGACTACGCGCTTGATGTAGTCCACCCGGGTATCCAGCGGATACTTGAACACCACCACATCGCCGCGCTTGGGTTCACCAGTCTCGAGGAACTTGGTGTTGGTCACCGGATCCTTGAGGCCGTAGGCAAACTTCTCCACTAGGATGAAATCGCCCACCAGCAGGGTGGGCATCATGGAACCAGACGGGATCTGGAACGGTTCGAAGATGAAGGAGCGCAGGATCAGTACGAGGGTGATGACCGGGAAGACCCCGGCGGTCTGTTCGATCCAGACCGGCACGGGGGCCACCTTGGCCAGGGTTTTCTCGTCCAGATGGGCGCCGCCGTGGGCACGGGCCACGGCAATCTTGGCGGCTCGCTGCTTGGACCAGATCATCTTGTCCAGACACCAGATAACACCGGTGATCGCGCAGACCACCACCAGGATCAGGGAAAACGTGCTTGCCATCTATTAATCCTTTCCGACGTGGAGAATTGCGAGGAAGGCTTCCTGCGGCACGTCGACACGGCCCAGAGACTTCATCCGTTTCTTGCCTTCTTTCTGCTTGTTCAGCAGCTTCTTCTTACGACTCACGTCACCACCATAACACTTGGCGGTCACGTCCTTGCGCAGGGCCTTGACGGTGCTGCGAGCGATGATCTGGTTGCCGATGGCAGCCTGGATGGCGATGTCGAACATCTGGCGCGGGATCAGCTCGCGCATCTTCTCCACCACCTGGCGACCGCGATACTGGGCGTTCTCCTTGTGAGTGATGATGGCCAGGGCGTCGACCCGCTCACCGTTGATCATGATATCCAGACGGACCATGTCGGAGGTTTCGAAACGCTTGAAGCCATAGTCCAGCGAGGCATAACCGCGGCTGGTGGACTTGAGGCGGTCGAAGAAATCGAGCACCACTTCCGCCATCGGGATCTCGTAGGTCAGTGCCACCTGCTTGCCGTGGTAGACCATGTTGGTCTGCACGCCACGCTTCTCGATACAGAGGGTGATCACGTTGCCCATGTACTCCTGCGGCAACAGGATGTGACACTCGGCGATCGGCTCACGCATCTCCTTGATGCTGGTGATGGCGGGCATCTGGGCCGGGCTGTCGATGTGGATGGTGGTACCGTCGGTCTGCTCGATCTGGTAGACCACGGTCGGCGCAGTAGTGATCAGATCCAGATCGTACTCACGCTCCAGCCGCTCCTGGATGATCTCCATGTGCAGCATGCCGAGGAAGCCGCAACGGAAGCCGAAGCCCAGCGCAGTGGAGCTCTCCGGCTCGTAGAACAGGGAGGCGTCGTTGAGCGACAGCTTCTCCAGTGCATCGCGGAAGGACTCGTAGTCATCGCTGGAGATGGGGAACAGACCGGCATAAACCTGCGGCTTCACCTTCTTGAAGCCGGCCAGCGCCTTCTCGGCACCGTGTTTGGCCAGGGTCAGGGTATCGCCCACCGGCGCGCCGTGGATGTCCTTGATGCCGCAGACGACCCAACCTACCTCGCCGCAGCCCAGACCGTCGGTATCCACCTGCTTGGGTGTGAAGATACCGATGCGATCGACGCCCCAGGTCTGGCCGGTGCTCATCACCTTGATCTTGTCGTTCTTCTTGAGCGAACCGTTCTTGATCCGCACCAGAGAGACGACGCCCAGATAGGAGTCAAACCAGGAGTCGATGATCAGCGCCTGCAGCGGGGCATCCGGATCCCCTTCCGGAGACGGGATCTTGGCCACTATCTCTTCCAGCACCAGATCGACGCCGAGGCCGGTCTTGGCTGAGCAGCGCACCGCGTCGACTGCGTCGATGCCGACGATGTCCTCGATCTCTTCGGCAACCCGCTCTGGCTCGGCGGCCGGCAGGTCGATCTTGTTCAGCACCGGCACCACTTCCAGGTCCATTTCCATGGCGGTGTAGCAGTTGGCCAGAGTCTGTGCCTCAACCCCCTGGCCGGCATCCACCACCAGCAGTGCCCCTTCACAGGCCGCCAACGAGCGGGAGACCTCGTAGGAGAAGTCCACGTGGCCCGGGGTGTCGATAAAGTTCAGCTGGTAGGTGTTACCGTCTTGTGCCTGGTAGTTCAGGGTCACACTCTGTGCTTTGATGGTAATGCCGCGCTCGCGCTCCAGTTCCATGGAGTCAAGCACCTGAGCCTGCATCTCGCGGTCGGACAGGCCGCCACAAGTCTGGATCAGACGGTCCGACAGGGTCGATTTACCGTGGTCGATGTGCGCAATAATCGAAAAGTTACGAATGTGTTTCATCGAGCAAGAATCACTCAAAATTAGGTTAGGGCCGGATATGGAGGCAGGATTTTACTGGATAACCCGGTCGACGGCCAATCTTTAGTCGACGAAGCACCAGAAATAGCGGCCTGCACGGTCAGGAGAGGTGGCGGGTGGGCAGGACCACACCCAGCATGCGGGGACCATAGGCCCCCTGATCGAGCCGGTTGGAAAAGTAACGAACCAGTGAAAAACCGACGAGGCCCCCCAGCAGGCAGCAGAGGATGGTTACCCCCTCCCCCGCAGAGAGCAGGGGTGCCAGCCAGAGTTGCCCCAGCAGGGCCCCCGCCAGCAGACAGAACAGTGGCAGCACATAAACCAGCGCGGCCCCCTGCAGGATGCTCACCTGGGGAATGCCGAGCCTCACCTGCTGGCCGACGCTCACCTCGGCGGTGAGCGCCACCCGCAGTCGCTGCGCTTTCAATGGAAACGCCTTGGCCACCGTGCCGGTACCGCAGTTGGACTGTTGATGACAACCGCTGCAGGCGGAGCGCCGTTCGCACTCCACCCAGGCATGTTGTCCATCAATGGCCACCACGGTCGCCAGCTCTTCGCTCATTCCACTCACAAGACGGTTCCACAATAACGAAAGATAGATTGACCCAATCTGAACACGACTGTCGGCCTTGGGCAAGCAGCCGCGTCTGACGGCTTACTGTACGGCCTCGTTGCGGGCCAGCGGCTGCACCGATTCGGCAATCCGCTTGGCGGTGTCGGCCGGCACTTCCCCGACCACGGTTATCTCGACCCCCACGTCATTGACGAAGCTCACCAGCGAGGTGGCGCCCTGGCGGATCAGCTGCTGGCGCACCGCCTGCTTGGGATCGACCCGGGCCACATAGACCGAGAGATCCACCAGTCCGTCGGAGAGCATCATGTAATCCACCGGCAAACTGGTAGTCACCAGCTGGTGGCGATCCCGGGAGAGCACCTTGAAGCCTTCAGGCAGCCAGGTGAGGTGCCAGTTCAGCTGCTGCTGCGGCGCCGGATAGGCATCTTCCAGCGCCAGCGCCTGGGGCAGCTTGCTGCTGGCCAGCTTCACCAGCCAGGGGGCCGGCGCAGGGAGCCGATCCAGATCCACCCCCAACACCTGCTCCACCAGGTTGCCTTCCCGATCCACCATGTCCACCCGCAGCAACAGGCTGCTCTGCTCGTCAATCCAGAGCACGAAACCGTACTTGTCGGCCTCCTTGGGCACCAGCCTTACCACCTGTGCCACCAGCCCGGCAGCCCGGCTGCGGCCGGCCAGCACAGGATCATAACTCTCCAGCACCCGCGGCAACGGCATTCTCACCAGGGTGACCCACACGCCGGGGAAACGCGCCCCCTTGAGGGTGTAGGGTTCATGGGTATTTTCAAAAAAGGTGTACTCGTCCTGGCGCTGCAGGTACTCGATGGTCTTGCCATCGAGGTAGCTGAGGTGAGCCACCTCCTTGCCATCGATCACGCCGTGGCTGAAGCGGATAGGCTCGAGTCGCCCCTGCCGGGCCTTGACCATGGACAATTCGAAATTCTGTTGCGAGACGGCACTCTGCATCTGCTGCAACAAGGCCTCGGCCGACTTGTCGTCGGCCGAGGCCTTGGCACTGATCAACAGGAGAGAGGCCAGCAAAATACGGCTGGACTGGCGCACGTTCTGATCCCTAATCCGTTATTCCTGAATCTGCTTGTCTTGCAGCAGACGCTGTTGCAACTGGTGGTCGCGCAGGAAAGCGTTGATGCGCTCGCGCTGCTCCTGCATCTGCTGTTCGCTCAACCCCTGCTGACGCTGGGTCGCACGATTGCCGTCCTGCGGATAGTGCACGCTCACCGGCGAGGCACTGCCACCAACGGGGATAGTGTTGAGTACCGGGTTGGTCGGCACACCGTCCTGCCCCTGATACTGCTGCACCCCGAAGATGACAGCGGCAGCGACCGAGGCGGCGATGGCGTATTGCCCTACCTGCTGGCCGGCGCGGCGCAGGAACGGCACTATGGTGGCGGTCTTGGCGGTACCCGGCTGCGGTGCGGCAGGTTTGCTCTCCACCGGCTTGGGCGCCAGTATGGTAGGCTCATCTTCCAGCGCAGCCATGATGCTGTCGCTCAGATCCAGTTGCAGATTGACCGGCAGGTCCCCCCGCATGGCATCACCAATCAGGTGGTAACGAGACCAGGTCTCTTGCAGAGCCGGATCCGTTCCCAGCTCGTTCAGAACCTCAACATCGCTCAAGTCACCGTCCATCAGGGCCGAGAGTTGCTCTTTATTTGCCATAAGTTAACCTGTCTTTCCCCAGTTAATTCTCGATCAGAGGTTGCAGCTTTTTATCGATTGCTTCCCTCGCCCGGAAGATGCGGGATCTCACCGTACCCACCGGACAATCCATGATTTCGGCAATCTCTTCGTAGCTCAGCCCTTCCAGTTCTCGAAGGGTGATAGCTGTCCTCAAGTCTTCCGGCAAAGCTTCTATGGCAGAAAACACGGTGCGCTTGATCTCGTCGGTCAGCGTCAGGTTTTCCGGGGTGGCCACCTCTTGCAAGGCTTCGCCACCGCCATAGTATTCTGCCTCTTCTGCCTCTACGTCACTGCTGGGCGGCCTGCGCCCCTGAGAGGTCAGATAATTCTTGGCCGTGTTCACGGCAATCCGGTACAACCAGGTGTAAAAGGCGCTCTCGCCACGGAATGTCGGCAGCGCGCGGTAAGCCTTGATGAAAGCCTCCTGCGCCACATCCGGTACATCGCCCGGATTGTTGACATACCTAGCCACCAGGTTGACCACCTTGTGCTGGTATTTTTTTACCAACAGGTTGAATGCATTTTTATCGCCACGCTGGACCCGTTCAACCAGCTGTTCGTCCAGTAGATTCTGGTCGCTCATCAGAGCCGTAAAACCCCCATCAGGTTATCGTTTTTCTTTTCCGGCCCTTCCTAAGCGCACAAGTTCAGACAGGAGGAATCAGGGAAAGTTCGCTTGCATTGAAAAAAATGTGACGCAGGCTGCATCACCACCCTCGCTTGGGCTACCATGGTGCCAGTTCTTAATCCAGGCCAATGATACTTATGAAAGCAAGTGTTGAATACCTTTGCGACGTACTGATCATTGGCAGCGGTGCCGCCGGTTTGTCTCTCGCGTTGCGATTGGCAGACCAGGCCAAAGTCCTGGTTCTGAGCAAGGGGCCCATCAGTGAAGGGGCCACTTTCTATGCGCAAGGAGGCATCGCTGCCGTGTTCGACGAGACCGACAGCATCGAATCCCACGTGAGCGACACGCTCAACGCCGGGGCCGGGTTGTGTGACCCGGCCGTGGTGGAGTTCACCGCCCGCAACGCCCGCGACTCCATCCAGTGGCTGATCCAGCAGGGAGTCCCCTTCGATCAGGAGGAGGACGCCGAAGGGGAGTCCCACTATCACCTGACCCGCGAAGGGGGCCACAGCCATCGCCGCATCTTCCACGCGGCCGATGCCACCGGCAAGGCGGTGCAGCTCACCCTGATCGACCAGGTGCGGGCTCACCCCAACATCCAGCTGATGGAGCGCTTCAACGCGGTCGATCTCATCACCACCCGCAAGCTGGGTCTGCCGGGCAACCGGGTACTGGGCGCCTATGTCTGGAACCGCAACGCCGAGCAGGTCGAGGTGATCCGCGCCCGTTTCGTGGCGCTGGCCACCGGTGGCGCCTCCAAGGTGTACCAGTACACCTCCAACCCGGACGTCAGCTCCGGTGACGGCATCGCCATGGCGTGGCGCGCCGGCTGCCGGGTGGCGAACCTGGAGTTCAACCAGTTCCACCCCACCAGCCTGTTCCACCCCGATGACCCCAACTTCCTGCTGACCGAAGCCCTGCGCGGCGAGGGGGCCTATCTGCGCCGCCCCGACGGCAGCCGCTTCATGCCCGACTTCGACGAGCGGGCCGAGCTGGCACCGCGAGACATAGTCGCCCGCGCTATCGACCACGAGATGAAGCGGCTCGGCGCCGACTGCATGTATCTGGACATCAGCCACAAGCCGGCCGATTTCATCATCAAGCACTTCCCGACCATCCATGAGCGCTGCCTCGCGGTCGGCATCGACATCACCAAGGAGGCGATGCCCATCGTCCCTGCCGCCCACTACACCTGCGGTGGCGTGATGATCGACAACAACGGCCAGACCGACATTCCTGGCCTCTACGCCATCGGCGAGGTGACCTACACCGGGCTGCACGGCGCCAACCGGATGGCCTCCAACTCCTTGCTCGAATGCGTGGTCTATGCCCATCAGGCGGGGGCCGACATCCTGGCCAAGCTGCCGATGAGCGTGGAGCCGCCCCGTCTGCCGGTGTGGGACGAGAGCAAGGTGGAAGATTCGGATGAGCTGGTGGTGATCCAGCACAACTGGCACGAGCTGCGGCTGATGATGTGGGACTACGTGGGGATAGTGCGTACCAACAAACGTCTGGCCCGTGCCAAGCGCCGCATCGACCTGCTCAAGCAGGAGGTGCAGGAGTACTACGCCAACTTCCGGGTCTCCAACAACCTGCTGGAGCTGCGCAACCTGCTGCAGGTGGCCGAGCTCATCGTCAACTGCGCCCTGCAGCGCAAGGAGTCGCGCGGCCTGCACTACAACCTGGACTACCCGGACATACAGCCGGACTCCAAGCCGACCGTGCTGACACCAGAGCGGGATTGATCTTTTTGCTCAGCAATAAGCCTGAAGGTCCCGAGGCCTGCACTGCTGCAACCCGGACTACCCGGACATGCAGCCGGACTCCAAGCCGACCGTGCTGACGCCGGAGCGGGACTAACCTCTGCCGCAAGCAACAAGTAGTAACACCAAGATGACCTCGCTCCGGCGGGGTCATCTGTTTTATGGGGAAGAGAGGCTAGCGGGTCTGCTGGGAGAAGTGGATGGCGCGAGCCAGCGTGCGGTAGTGGGCCGGTGCCAGCGCATCGCTGAACAGCCAGAGCCGGCTGGCGGGACGCTCCAACGCTACCAGCTGCAGCCAGAGCACGCCAGGCCAGATGCGGCTGCCCGCCCCCAGCTGATAGCGGTTGCCCTGCCAGCTGAGCCACTGCCCGTCCCACTCCAGCACACCGGTCATCCGGCTCGTGTCGAGCCAGGCACGCCACAACCCCAAACCCCAGCAGGGCAGCAACAGTGCCCACTGCCAGCCGTGGATCAGGGCGGCCAGCGGCCACAGGATCAGCAGAAACAGCGACAACAGCAGCAGACGCTGCTGTCTGGAGACGGTGACGGGCATCGACACCCGTACGGATGGATCAACGCTGGCGATCGTGACGGGCCTGATTGCGTTCCAGGATCAGCGGGATCATGGCGGCGAAGGCGGGGTCTTCCGGCACGCCGTGGCCCATGCTCCAGCGGAACAGCTCCGGATCCTCGCACTCCAGCAGGCGGATGAAGGTCTGCTGATCGGCCTCGCTCAAGCCATCGAACTCGTGCTCAAAGAAGGGCATAAAGATCACATCCAGCTCGAGCATGCCACGGCGGCAGGCCCACTTCAGGCGGGATTTTTCAATTGGGCTCAACATGGAACTCTCCTTACAAAGACCCGGCGATGGTACCAGCTGGATTTTCCGGCTGACAAACATTCCTTACGTCTTTACCATGCAGGTCACATACTTTCTGTCTCTGGAATGCCATCGTGAGCCTGCCAATCCTTCCTGCCGAGCCAACCCTGTTCCCTCTGACCGATCTGGCCATCACCAGCCTGAGCGGCCCGGATCGCGCCAAATACCTGCAGGGTCAGGTCACCTGTGACGTCAACGCCCTGCAACCGGGCCAGCACACCCTGGGCGGTCACTGCGATCCCAAGGGCAAGCTGTGGAGCGATTTTCGCCTGCTCTGCCTGAGCGATCGCCTGCTGATGCTGACCAAGCCGTCGGTGCTGGCTCGCCAGCTGCCCGAGCTCAAGAAGTTCGCGATCTTTGCCAAGGTCGAGATCAGCGAAAATCACGGCCAGGCGGTCGGCGTGGCCGGTCAGGGAGCCGATGGCTGGATCGCGGGGCAATACGACCTGCAGCAGAGCGGCCTCATCGAGGGTGGCATGGCGGTGCGGATCGAAGCCGATCGCTGGCTGCTGGTCAGCGAACAGCCGCTGGCGCTGGCCCTGCCCAGCGGCCCCGAGTCGCTCTGGTGGGGACTGGAGATCAAGGCCGGCATCCCCCATCTGGAGGCGGTTCATCAGGGTGAGTACATTCCCCAGATGCTCAACCTGCAGGCGCTCGATGGCATCAGCTTCACCAAGGGCTGCTACATGGGGCAGGAGACGGTGGCCCGCGCCAAGTATCGCGGCGCCAACAACCGCGCCCTGTTCGTGCTGAGCGGCACTGCCACTACCCCGGTTACCAGCGGCGACACCCTGGAGATCCAGCTCGGTGACAACTGGCGCCGCAGCGGCATGGTGCTCAACGCCTGGCAGCAGGATGGCGAGCTGTGGCTCACCGCCGTGCTGCCCAAGGACACCGAGGCCGACGCCCGTTTCCGGCTCAAGCAGGAAGAAGGCTCAAGCCTGACCCTGCAGCCCCTCCCCTATCAGCTGACCGAGTAAACGAAGCAAAGCGTCCTGCTAGCGCACCCGCGCCAGCAGAGCCTCCTTCAGCCAGCGCCCCGCCTGCCCGAGCGGGCGGGCGCGATGCCACTGCAGCTCCAGCGCCAGCTCGGGCTGGGTGATGAAGTCCGGCTTGAGCACCACCACCTCGCCCCGAGCCAGCGGCCGGTGCAGCAGAAAATCGGGCACTGCCGCCCACCCCAGCCCCAGTTTCACCAGCTCCAGGATCCCGAGATCCCCCTCTACCCACCACACCTGCGCCGACAGGCGAAAGCGATGGCGCTCCGTCCCCTCCCGTCGCCCTGTCACCAGCAGCTGGCGAGCCCCCTGCAGATCGCTCTCCCGCAGCGGCGCCTTGTGGGCCAGCGGATGTTCGGGGGAGACCACCAGTGGCATGGCGACGCCTCCCAGCGAGCGGGCCACGATCTCCTGCTGCGGGTGCTCCTTCTGATAGCTGATGCCGAGCTGGGCGCGGCCGCTGATCAGCATCTCGGTGAGATCCTCCATCAGCGGAAACAGCAGCTCCAGCTCAACCGTCGGGTAGTGGGTGGCGAACTCCTCCAACACGGCGCCGAGCCAGGGCAGATGGGAGTCATCATCGATGGCCAGGGTCAGGCGCGACTCGACGCCGCTGGCCAGCTCGCCGGCGATGGCCTGCAAGCGGGCGCTCTGGGCCAGCAAGATGCCTGCCTCCTGGCTGATGCGCACGCCCGCCTCGGTCAGCACCGGATAGCGGCCGCTGCGATCGAACAGCTCCAGCCCCAGATCTATCTCCAGATTGGCGATGGCGGTACTGACTACCGACTGCGCCTTGCCCAGCTGGCGCGCGGCCGCCGAGAAGGAGCCTGCCTGCGCGGCGGCCAGCAATACCCTGAGTTGTTCCAGCGATGGGTTCATCGTCCTGCTCCTGCAAATGCGGTCATCCATCTATTTTAGCGATGGATACCAACGTGAAACTATCAACAAATAGGGATAGATTGCCAACCAGTCAGTCAACATAGCTGTTTAAAGAGAGGAATTTATGCGTACCCGCAATGACCGTATCCGCCACGCCATCGGCTTTGAAGTGATAGGTCTGCTCATCGCAGCCCCCCTGGCCAGCTGGATCACAGGCATCGAGCTCAGCCACATGGGGCCGCTGGCCGTCCTGTTCTCGGTACTGGCCACCGTCTGGAACTATGTCTACAATATCGGCTTCGACAAGCTGCTGCTCAAGTACCAGGGTCACCCGCACAAGACCTTGTGGCAGCGCGTGGTCCATGCGTTCGGCTTTGAAGGGGGCTTCATGGCGCTCACCCTGCCGGTCATCGCCTGGTGGCTGGATCTCGCCCTGCTGGCGGCGCTGGCGCTCAACATCGGCTTCGTGACCTTCTATCTGGTCTACGCCTTCGTCTACAACTGGAGTTACGACAAGGTGTACCCGATCCCGGGTCAGTGGCAGCAGAACGCACTGGGTTGAACGACGGCAAAAAACGGTGGGAAAAACGAGGCACCATCATGCAAGAGGCATGATGGTGCTGGGGGAGGACAAGCCCGGCGGGCCTGCCGCGGCCTTCAGGCTTGTGCCTTCAGCTCTTCGGTCTGGGCCTCTGCCTCGGCCTCCTGGGTCAGCATGGCCTCAAGGTCGCTCTGGTACTGGGTCAGCAGACGCTGGGCCGCCACCATGTCACCCTTGTGCAGGCGCTCGAACAGATGGTGTTGCACCACACCGTTGAGATACTCCACCGTGACCGGTTGCTCCAGGGTCTCCAGCAACTCCTCTTTTTCCAGCTCGGCATTGATTTCATCGGCACTGGTACGCAGCAGACCGGCCAGTTGCACCAACATACGGCGCTCACCTTCGCGCAACAGGCTCAACATGCGGTTTCTCTGCTGCTCATTCTGTTGGGTCATACATTTCCTTACGTCGAATGGGAACAAGCCCGCTCATTCTGCCTTGTCGCTCTGACAGCGTCTATCTCATGCCCCCCACTTATTTTCATGTCGCAGCCGCAAAGTGCGCCAGA
This sequence comes from Aeromonas dhakensis, assembly GCF_000820305.1. GTDB lineage: Bacteria > Pseudomonadota > Gammaproteobacteria > Enterobacterales > Aeromonadaceae > Aeromonas > Aeromonas dhakensis. The sequence goes on along the minus strand of NZ_CDBH01000049.1, from coordinate 39,324 downwards.
TGCTATTTGACCCGTCGCTAGGTATAGTAGCCACTGGTTTGCGGGCGCCTTGCCGCCCGGTACGGACGAGAAATTTCACCATGACTGACGCCATTCTGGTGCTTTGCACCTGCCCGGATGAGGCCAGTGCCGACCTCATCTGCGAACAACTGCTCGACCGGCGGCTGGCGGCCTGCATCAACCAGCTGCCCGGCCTCACCTCCGTCTATCGCTGGCAGGGCCGGATCGAGCGGGCCACGGAGATCCAGCTCATCATCAAGTCGCAAGCGGCCCTGTTCGAGCCGCTGCGCCAGTGCATCCTTGCTCATCACCCCTATGAGGTGCCGGAGATCCTGGCGCTGCCGACAAGCCAGGGCCACCAGCCCTATCTCGACTGGATAAAACAGGAAACCTCATGACGCCGTCTCGCCTGCTCTCTCCCCTGCTGTTGCTCTGCGCCCTGCTGGCCGGGCTGGGCTCACTGCCGGCCCGGGCCAGCAGCACGGATCTGCTGAGTGCCCTCGGCATCGAGGCCAGCGCCCAGCCCAAATTTCTGAAAGTGGACGAGGCGTTCGTCCTCGAGAGCGAACAGCAGGGCAACCGGCTGCTGCTGCGCCTGCGCATCGCCGACGACTACTACCTCTACCGCCACCGCTTCAGCTTCCAGGGCGAGAACCTCACCTTCGAGGAGCCGGTGCTGCCCGCCGGCACCGATCATGAAGACGACTTCTTCGGCAAGACCCAGGTCTATTACCGGGAGGTGCAGATCCCCGTCACCCTGACCGAGGCGGGCCAGCAGGCCAGTCTCAAGGTCAGCTATCAGGGCTGTACCGACGGCCTCTGCTATCCCCCCACCGACAAGCTGATCAGCATCCAGCCGCTCACCGCCCAGCAGAGCGAGCAACCTGACCAGCCCACACCGGCCAGCAGTCAGCAGGATCAGCTGGCGGCCGCCCTCGGCAACCAGGGGTTCTGGCTCAGCGTCGCCGCCTTCTTCGCACTGGGGCTCGGCCTCGCCTTCACCCCCTGCGTCTTCCCCATGTATCCCATCCTGACCGGGATCATCGCCGGGGCCGGCCATCGCCTCTCCACCCGCCGCGCTTTCCTGCTCTCCTTCGTCTACGTGCAGGGGATGGCGGTCACCTACACCCTGCTCGGGCTGGTGGTGGCGTCGGCAGGCTTGAAATTCCAGGCGGCGCTGCAGCACCCCTATGTGCTGATTGGGCTCTCGGTGATGTTCGTGCTGCTGGCCCTCTCCATGTTCGGGCTCTACACCCTGCAGCTGCCGAGCAGCCTGCAGACCCGCCTCTCCGGTCTCTCCAACCGCCAGCAGGGCGGCTCCGTGCTCGGGGTCGGCATCATGGGGATGATCTCCGGCCTGGTCTGCTCCCCCTGCACCACGGCCCCCCTCTCCGGCGCCCTCATCTACGTGGCCCAGAGCGGCGATCTCTGGCTCGGCGGCGCGGCCCTCTACGCCCTGTCGCTCGGCATGGGGCTACCGCTGCTGCTGCTCGGCACCTCGGGCGGCAAGCTGCTGCCCAAGGCGGGCGCCTGGATGGACGTGATCAAGCAGCTGTTCGGGTTTGCGCTGCTGGCAGTGCCCATCCTGCTGCTCTCCAGGCTGTGGAGCGATCAGGTCGCCACCCTGGCCTGGCTCGGCTGGGGGTTGCTGCTGTGCGGCTACCTCTACCATCACAACCAGCACCAGCAACATTCGGTGGGGCGCAGCCTGCGCGGTTTCGTGCTGCTGCTGGCGATGATCAGCGCCGTGGTGGTGGGCAAGGATCTGCTGCTGCCCTCCCCGGGCGCCAGCGTCGCCGCCCAGGCCGAGACGCCGGCCTTCATCCGCATCAAGACCCTGGACGATCTCAAGACCCAGCTGGCCGCCGCCCGCGGCAAGCCGGTGCTGCTCGATCTCTATGCCGACTGGTGCGTGGCCTGCAAGGAGTTCGAACACAAGACCTTCAGTGACCCCGCCGTGCGCGAGCGCTTCGGCCAGATGGTACTGCTGCAGGCGGACGTCACCGCCAACGACGATGCCGATGTGGAACTGCTCAACGGTCTCAACGTGCTGGGCCTGCCGACCCTGATCTTCTTCGACCGCGCCGGCAATGAAGTGAGCGGCCAGCGGGTGACCGGCTTTATGGGGCCCGCCGAGTTCCTCGGTCAGCTGGACAGGATTGGCGATGCCAACTGAGCTGCGTCAGCTGCAGGCAAGCGATGCGCCCGCCCTGCAGCGGCTGTTCGAACTGGCTCCGGCCTATCAGGCGGCGATAAGTCACGCACCGCTCTGCGCCCAGGCAGCAGAGGAGGCGCTCACGGCCTGTCCGCCGACGCTGCCCTTCTCTGCCAAACAGGTGATCGGGCGCTGGGAGGCGGGGGAGCTTACCGCCGTGCTCGATCTGCTGCGCGGCTATCCCGAGCCCACCACCGCCTATCTGGGGCTGCTGCTGGTGGGCGAGCCCTGGCAGGGGGCCGGCCGCGGTCAGGCGCTCTATCTGCACGCCTGCACGCTGGCTCGCGCTTGGGGCGCAACCCGACTGCGGCTGTCGGTCATTGCCAGCAATGAGGTCGCCTTGTCCTTCTGGCAGCGCCGAGGGTTCACCGAGTGCTATCGCCGCGAGCTGGCCGGCTACCGGGCCAAGGCGATCGTGCTGGAGCGCACCATCGACCCCGCCCCTTACTGACTGATTTTTCTGGCAATCCCTTGTATATGGTCGGCAGCATGGCAAAATTTGCCCTTTCCCGTCTCGTTCGTCCGGAGTTTTGATGAAAAAGTGGTTCATCCCCCTGCTGGCCCTCTGGCTCTATGGCTGTTACGCAGGTCCAGGTGAAGAGGCAATCCGGACCCAGGTCACCGCCAAGTTGCAGGCAGACACCGACGCCAATCTGTTCGAGATCAGCGACTTCGCCATCCTGGACAAGGAAGAGCGCATGGAGGGGGTCTATCTGGTCAAGGTGAGCTACCAGCTCCACTTCAAGCGGGGACTGGAGCAGTTGCAGGTACTGCAGGACGAGGATCTGGTCTATGACAGGGTCGGCCCCTTCCAGCAGGAGATGGGGCTGATGGAGCTGGAGCGCAAGTACGGCGAGTTCGAGGCGGGCCAGGTGCTGCCCCAGCAGGCCGAGGTGTGGATGATGAAGACCGAGCAGGGCTGGCGTCTGGCCGAGCCCGCTCACTGACGCGGCCCCGGCCAGGCAACCCGGGCCGACTCAGGCCTGGGTATCCACCATATAACCCTTCCGGTCGGGCGCGTCGCTCGGGATCTTGCTGGCAAAGGCCGACAACAGATCCTTCAGAGTCACCCCGCTACCGCCGTTGCCGCTGCTCTCCAGCAGGCTGGAGAATTGACTCTGCAGGGCGCTCACCTCGCTGCCAGGCTCCCCTTCCCCATCCAGCTGACCCAGCAGGCTCTGCAGATCCAGCTTCATGGGATTGTCACTGCTGCCAGTGGCGATGGCCTTGCTCCCCTCCTGCTGAGCGTGCAGGGCATCCATCAGGCTCGCCATGAAGGAATCGAGTGAACCACCGCTGGCGGCGGTACTCTCGGTACTCTCACCGCTCTCTTCCTCGCTCTTGCCCGACAGGCCCAGCTCGGCCAGCACCGACTTGAGATCCTGCTCCATCTTGTTGCTCGCACCGGGGGGGGGCGGGGGCGGCATCTCTGGTCTCTCCTGCCGTTCGTCGCTGCGCGTTGCCAACAGTTGCGCCAGCGAGCCGACGCTTCCCGCGGCTGTTATGTTTGTTGTCATTGTCCTGATCTCCTGAGCAGGGCCGCCGCTGATCCTCAGCGGCTCGAACCCCGTTCACAGATGGCAAACCCCGCGCCAATCCGGTGTGTTCCTCTGATCAGCACAAGAAATTGGCGCATGATGGATTTTTGACAACTCCGACTATAAAGCGAGGCAACGGCAGGATAAATCCGGCTGGCCGGCAAACGGGGTGGCAACCGCTTGCCGAGCCGTGGCAAGCCCTGACTCGCTTAGAACAGATCCTTGAAGCGATACCAGAGCATGCCGAGCGCCAGCAAGGGCGAACGCAGCGCTGGGCCGCCGGGGAAGGTCATGTGCGGCACGCGGCCAAACAGATCCAGCCCCCGGCTCTCCCCCCTGATCGCCTCCGCTACCAGCTTGCCCGCCATATGGGTAGCGTTGAGGCCGTGGCCGGAATAGGCCTGGGCATAGAAGACGTTGGGATGATCCGCCAGGCGGCCGATCTGGGGCAGCCGGTTGGCCCCTATGCCTATCATGCCGCCCCACTGGAACTCGATGGCGGTCTCCGCCAGCTCGGGAAACACCCGCAGCAGCTTGGGCAGCATAAAGGTTTTGATGTCGCGAGGATCCCGTCCCGAGTAGTTGCAGGCTCCGCCAAACAGCAGGCGGCCGTCGGCGGAGAGGCGGTAGTAGTCGAGCGCCACGTTCTGATCGCACACCGCCATGTTTTGCGGCAGCAGGCGCTGGCGCAGCCGTTTCTCCAGCACCTCGGTGGCGAGGATGTAGGAGCCCGCCGGCAGCACCTTGCCCCCCAGCTCGGGGTTGAGGTCATTGAGATAGGCGTTGCAGCCGATCACCAGGTAGTCGGCGCTGACCCGGCCATGGGCCGTGGTGACCTGCAGCCGCTCGCCATAGTCGATGTGCACCACCCTGGATTGCTCAAACAACGCCACTCCCAGGCTGGCCGCCGCTCGCGCCTCACCCAGCGCCAGATTGAGAGGGTGCAGGTGGCCGGAGCCCATGTCGATCATGCCGCCGATGTAGCGATCCGATCCCACCACGCTATGCATATCTTCGCGCGCCACCAGTTTCAGCTCGTGCCGGTAGCCGAGGCTCGCCAGGTGCGCCGCCTCCTCTGCAAACCCGGCCAGATGGCGCTGGCGGGTGGCCAGATCGCAGTAACCCCAGCGCAGGTCACAATCGATGTTGAAGCGCTCGACTCGCTCGCGCACCAGCTCGACCGCCGCCAGCCCCATCAGATCCAGCTCGCGCACACCCTCTTCACCAATCCAGCGGGCGAACTGGCTGGTGTCGTGACCGATACCGCGAATGAGCTGACCACCGTTGCGCCCGGAGGCGCCCCAGCCGATACGGTTGGCTTCCAGCAGCACCACCTTGTAGCCAGCCTCGGCCAGATTGATGGCGGTATTGAGACCGGTGAAGCCGCCGCCGATGATGCAGACCTCGGCATTGCACTCCCCGCTGAGCTCTGGCCACTGCTGATTGTCATTGCGGGTGGCCGCGTAATAGGAGGCCACGTGTTCCTGATGTGTGTTGTGCTTTCCCTGCATGTTCAGCATCCTGCCCTGGTCCCGTTGCGTTTACTAAAATAAACGGCCTGTCATCGATAATACGCAGGCCCCCGCCGCCAATCCAGCCCGCCGGGATCACAGAAATGCAAAAGGCGCCCCAAAGGACGCCTTTTCATGCAATCAAGGTGCTGTAACGAATTACAGTACGTTGATGGCGTTCAGGTCGGAGAAAGCCTGTTCCAGACGCTTGATCATGGAAGTCTGACCGGCACGCAGCCATACGCGCGGATCGTAGAACTTCTTGTTCGGCTTGTCGGCGCCTTCCGGGTTGCCCAGCTGACCTTGCAGGTAGGCTTCGTTGGTCTTGTAGAAGTCCAGGATGCCTTCCCAGGTCGCCCACTGGGTGTCGGTGTCGATGTTCATCTTCACTACGCCGTAGGAGATAGACTCGCGGATCTCTTCCAGAGTGGAACCTGAGCCACCGTGGAATACGAAGTCCAGAGACTTGGCCGGGATGCCGAACTTCTCGGACACGTACTTCTGGGAAGCGTCCAGGATGGACGGGGTCAGCTTGACGTTACCCGGCTTGTAGACACCGTGCACGTTGCCGAAGGAGGCAGCGATGGTGAAACGCGGGCTGATCTTGGACAGACGCTCGTAGGCGTAGGCCACGTCTTCCGGCTGGGTGTACAGAGCGGACTGATCCATGTGGCTGTTGTCGACGCCGTCTTCTTCGCCGCCGGTGCAACCCAGTTCCAGTTCCAGAGTCATGTTCATCTTGGCCATGCGGGTCAGGTACTCGCAGCAGATGTCGATGTTCTCTTCCAGAGACTCTTCGGACAGATCCAGCATGTGGGAGGAGAACAGCGGCTTGCCGGTTTCAGCGAAGTGCTTCTCGCCCGCTTCCAGCAGACCGTCGATCCACGGCAGCAGCTTCTTGGCAGCGTGGTCGGTGTGCAGGATCACAGGTACACCGTAAGCTTCGGCAACGGCGTGAACGTGCTTGGCACCGGAGATGGCACCGATGATGGCAGCCTGCTGACCTTCCAGCTTCAGACCCTTACCAGCGGTGAATGCAGCACCACCGTTGGAGAACTGAACGATAACCGGCGCTTTCACCTTGGCGGCAGCTTCCAGCACGGCGTTCACGGAGTCGGTACCGACGCAGTTGACTGCCGGCAGAGCGAAGCCGTTCTCTTTCGCGATGGCGAACACTTTCTGAACGTCATCACCAGTGATCACGCCCGGTTTTACGAAGTCGAAAATTTTCTTAGACATGTTTAATCGTCCTGTCTCGTATGCCGTTAATAAAAAATGGGGGGTTCATCATGAACCGGCACAGCGGCCACATGATAAACGAAACGGGAGGCTTTTGCCCCCCGTCTCGGGTCAATTAGGCTTTGGCGCGCTGTTCCAGAATCGCAACAGCCGGCAGTACCTTGCCTTCCACGAACTCCAGGAAGGCGCCGCCGCCGGTGGAGATGTAGGAGACCTTGTCGGCGATGCCGAACTTGTCGATGGCAGCCAGGGTGTCACCACCGCCAGCGATGGAGAAGGCCGGAGAAGCAGCGATGGCTTCGGCGATCACCTTGGTGCCTTCAGCGAACTGGTCGAACTCGAACACGCCGACCGGGCCGTTCCACAGGATGGTCTTGGCATTCATGATGATGTCGGCCAGGGCCTTGGCAGAGTCAGGGCCGATGTCGAAGATCATGTCGCCGTCGGTCACGTCAGCAACGGACTTGATGGTGGCCGGGGTGGACTCGGAGAACTCGGCACCCACAACCACGTCGGTGGTCACCGGGATGTTGGTTTCGGCAGCCAGCTTCTTGGCGGTGTCGATCAGGTCGTGCTCGCACAGGGACTTGCCGACGTTGTGACCGGCAGCAGCGATGAAGGTGTTGGCGATGCCACCACCGACCACCAGCTGGTCAGCGATCTTGGAAAGGGATTCCAGTACGGTCAGCTTGGTGGAGACCTTGGAGCCGCCAACGATGGCAACCATCGGGCGCTCGGGCTTCAGCATGGCTTTGCCCAGGGCTTCCAGTTCACCAGCCAGCAGCGGGCCGGCACAGGCAACCGGTGCGAACTGTGCCACACCGTAGGTGGAACCTTCGGCACGGTGAGCAGTACCGAACGCATCCATTACAAAGACGTCACACAGGGCGGCGTATTTTTTGGCCAGCTCTTCGGTGTTCTTCTTCTCGCCTTTGTTGAAGCGGCAGTTTTCCAGCACAACCAGCTCACCGGCGGCGACTTCTACGCCATCCAGGTAGTCTTTGGCCAGACGAACCGGGCAGGACAGTGCGTCTTTCAGATAGTTGACAACCGGAGCCAGGGAGAATTCTTCGTTGTATTCACCCTCGGTCGGACGACCCAGGTGGGAGGTGATCATCAGCTTGGCGCCCTTTTCCAGAGCCAGCTTGATGGTCGGCAGAGTCGCAACGATACGTGCATCGGAGGTGACCTTGCCGTCTTTTACCGGCACGTTCAGGTCAGCACGGATCAGAACGCGTTTGCCCGCCAGATCCAGGTCAGTCATCTTGATAACAGACATATTCAGTCCTCTATATTTTCAGGTAATGTTAAAAACAGTAACCTTGCGCCCGGTGCAGGCTCTCAGCCTGCGGCCATCATGGCCCGGGTGGTATCCAGCATGCGGTTGGCGAAGCCCCATTCGTTATCACACCACATCAACATCTTGACGAGGTTGGCATCGCTAACCCGGGTCTGGGTACCATCAATGATGCAGGAGTGAGCATCATGATTAAAGTCTACGGAGACCAGCGGCTCTTCCGTGTAATCCAGAATACCGCTTAATGTACCTCTGGATGCCCGTTGCAGGGCTTGATTTACGTCAGTAACCGTCACTTTTTTACGAACAGTAATACTGAGATCCATTGCCGTTACATTGATGGTCGGTACCCGTACCGCGATCGCCTCGAACTTGCCGGCGAAGTGGGGGAGGATCCGCTCCAACCCCTTGGCCAGCTTGGTATCCACCGGGATGATGGACTGGCTGGCGGCGCGGGTTCGGCGCAAGTCGCTGTGGTAGGCATCGATGACTTGCTGATCATGCATGGCCGAATGAATTGTCGTAATAGTACCACAATTTATCTCGAATTCTCGATGCAATGTTTCTATGACGGGGACCACGCAGTTGGTGGTGCAGGAGGCGTTCGAGACGATCCGCTCGCGCCCGGTCAACACCTGATGGTTGACCCCGTAGACGATGGTGGCGTCCACATCCGCCTCGGCCGGATGGGAGAACAACACCTTGCCCGCCCCCGCCGCCAGATGCAGCTCGGCATCGGCCCGCGAGCCGAACACCCCGGTACAGTCCAGCACCACGTCCACCCCCAGCGCCCGCCACGGCAAGCGCGACGGATCCCGCTCGGCAAACAGGGAGATGAGATCCTCCCCCACCAGCATGCTGTTGCCGGCCAGCTGCACCGGATGGTGGAAGCGACCGTGACTGGTATCGAAGCGGGTCAGGTGTACCATGGCTTCGGGGGCAGCCAACTCGTTGATGGCCACTATCTTGATGTTCTTGTCGCGGCCACTCTCGTAGAGGGCCCGCAGCACGTTGCGGCCGATCCGCCCGTACCCGTTGATGGCAATCTTGATCATGAAAATTCCGGGTCCTCAGCATGGACAAAGGGACAAGCGGATGGCTGACTCACGACAGCAGGGCATCCTGAAATTCACCGCGGGCCAGCAATGCCGCCCCGAATACCCCGGCGCTGTCCCCCAGGGCTGGAGCAATAATGGGGGTGGCGAAGCGGGGATTAAAGAGGAAGGGCAAAATAGTCTCCCGTCCGGCGCGATAGAGGCTCTGAACGTTGCCGACCCCGCCGCCGATGACGATCACATCCGGATCCAGGATGTTGACCACGTTGGCCAGCGCCTGGCCAAACAGCAGATGCAGCCGGTCGATGGTGAGCTTGGCCACGTGGTCGTGAGCCGTCGCCGCCGCGATCTTGGCCAGCGGGAGGCGGCGCTTGGCCTTGGCTTCGTACCAGGCCTCCAGCGCCGGGCCGCTGATGAAGGTCTCGACGCAGCCGCGCTTGCCGCAGTAGCACTCGGGGCCGTCGGGGGAGAGCACGTTGTGGCCCCACTCGCCGGCGATGCCGTGATGACCGTTGAGGATGCGGCCGTTGATGACGATGCCGGAGCCGACCCCGGTGCCCATGATGATGCCGAATACCACGCGTGCAGAGGGGTGGTGCTGGCGCACCGCCCCCAGATGGGTTTCCGCCAGCGCGAAGCAGTTGGCATCGTTGGCGATCAGCACGGGCACGCCGAGCCGGCGTTCCAGATCTTCCTTGAACGGCCTGCCGTTGAGCTCGGTGGTGTTGCAGTTCTTCATCAGGCCGGTTTGCGGATCCCGCGCCCCCGGAGTCCCCATGCCGATGAGGGTCGGCCGCTGGCCGAGCTTGTCGGCGCACTCTGCCACCAGCTTGGCGATCTGGCCGATCATGTGGTCATAACCGCCGGCACGCTCGGTGGGAATGCGATGGCGCAGCAACACCTCGTCCCCTTCCAGTACCACGCACTCGCACTTGGTACCGCCAAGGTCGATACCCCAATCCAACAACCTGTTGCTCATCCTGCCTCCAGCCATGACCGCAGGGCGCCAGCTCCGGGGTGCACTGCCGTGCCCGCCTGAAGTCGACCGCCCTCTACCGGGTTGCAGTGTAACCCGAGCGGCGGTCAGGATGCAGCCCCCGCCGCAGGCAGCAAAACGGGGCCCGCAGGCCCCGTTGTTCATTGTGTTGTCGGCGGCGCTCAGCGGCCGTGGTACTGGGCGGACAGCTCGTGTACCGCGTTGACGAACACGCCGGCATGCTCCGGGTTCACATCCTGATGGATGCCGTGACCCAGGTTGAAGACATGGCCATTGCCGTGACCGAAACCGGCCAGGATGGAGGCGACCTCTTCACGGATGCGGACCGGGCTGGCGTAGAGCATGGAGGGGTCCATGTTGCCCTGCAGCGCCACCTTGTCGCCGACCCGGCGCTTGGCGTCGGCGATGTCGGTGGTCCAGTCCAGACCCAGCGCATCACAACCGGTGGCGGCGATCTGCTCCAGCCACTGACCACCGTTCTTGGTGAACAGGGTGACCGGCACGCGGCGACCGTCGTGCTCGCGGATGAGGCCGTCGACAATCTTGTGCATGTATTGCAGGGAGAAGTCGCGGTAATCGCGCGGGGTGAGCACGCCGCCCCAGGTGTCAAACACCATGACTGCCTGGGCACCCGCCTTGATCTGGGCGTTGAGATAGGCAATCACGCTGTCGGCCAGCTTGTCGAGCAGCAGGTGCAGGGTCTGCGGCTCGGCATACATCATCTGCTTGATCTTGGTGAACGCCTTGGAGCTGCCCCCCTCCACCATGTAGGTGGCCAGGGTCCAGGGGCTGCCGGAAAAGCCGATGAGCGGCACTTCGCCCTTGAGCTCACGGCGGATGGTACGCACCGCGTTCATCACGTAGCCGAGTTCGTCTTCCGGATCCGGCACCGGCAGCGCCTGCACGTCGGCCATGGAGGTGATCGGACGCTCGAAGCGCGGGCCTTCACCCTGCTCGAAATAGAGACCCAGCCCCATGGCGTCGGGTACGGTGAGAATGTCGGAGAAGAGGATAGCGGCATCGAGCGGATAGCGGCGCAGTGGCTGCAGGGTGACCTCACAAGCCAGCTCGGCGTTGCGGCACAGGGACATGAAGTCCCCCGCCTGGGCGCGCGTGGCCTTGTATTCCGGCAGATAGCGGCCAGCCTGGCGCATCATCCATACCGGGGTCATGTCCACTTCCTGGCGCAGCAGGGCACGCAGGTAACGATCGTTCTTCAGCTCTTTCATCCCAGTTCCTGAGTTCATATCCAGCATAAAATGGCGGATATGATACCACTTTGTGCGCGGCGGGGGGCGGCTCAAACGCCTGCCGCCGCCGTTGGAGTGCAAAGATGTGAAGGGGCGCAAACAAGCGCCCCTCTTTGCATCCTTCATTGCATCCCTCAGGCCTGGTCGTCGAGGCAAAGCGCGATAAGTCGCCGCGCTATGGTGCCGTGAGGTGGCAGCCGTGGCAGCCCGTCGGCCTCGAAGAAATCGGCCGCCACCAGCTCTTCGTCCTGCACCCGGATCTCGCCGCTCTCATAATCGGCGGTGAAGCCCATCATCAAGCTGTGGGGAAACGGCCAGGGCTGGCTCGCCACGTAACGCACGTTGGTCACCCGAATGCCGCTCTCCTCGAACACCTCCCGCGCCACACATTGCTCCAGGTTCTCCCCCGCCTCCACAAAACCCGCCAGCACCGTATACATGGGATCGTCGGCTTGATAGTGACGGCGGTGAGCCGCCAGCAAGATGGCGGGCCCCTTGCGCACCGCCACGATGATGCAGGGGGAGATGCGTGGATAGACCAGGTGGCCATGGCGGCACCCTTGCGCCCACTCCCCCGCCTTCGGGCTCATGGGGGCGCCGCACTCGCCGCAGAAACGGTGGGTACGGCGAAAGGTGGCGAGTTGCCAGGCGCGGCCGGCCAGGCGAAAGCCCTCTTCATCCCCGGCCACCATCAGCTGGCGCAGGGGGGTCAGGGGTGCGAGGTCTGCCTCTTCCCCCAGATCCAGCAGCAGGCAGGGCAGCCCGTCCCACTCGTCAAAGCGCTCAAAGGCGGCATGCTGCAAGTGGCTGGGCAGACAGGCGCGGGGGCCTTGTGGAATGCGCCCCTGGTCATCCAGCAGGACGAGGTGATCGCCCCCCAGCACGAACCAGCGGGCCTGTTCGGTTAATGGCATAGATGCAGCACTCTTTGTTGTGACGTCGGTCGGGATGCGCGCCCGGGACTGGGCGGCGGTGACGGATGAAAGCGACAACCGGCCACCATATTAAGGCGCGGCAAGCCGGGTGGCGACCCCAAGATGGCGGCTTTTCAATACTCATGAGAATGCCCATGAAAAAGGCCGCCCGCAGGCGGCCTGATGTCGGTCTCGGTCGTTCAGGCGTCGCCCATCGCCAGCAGGGAGGCGTTGCCGCCCACCGCCGTGGTGTTGATGGTGCGGGTCTTCTCGGTAATGAAACGGCTCAGGTAATGAGGGCCGCCCGCCTTGGGACCAGTGCCGGAGAGGCCCTGCCCGCCGAACGGCTGCACCCCGACCATGGCGCCGATCTGGTTGCGGTTGATGTAGACGTTGCCCACATTGATGCGGCTCGCCAGCTCCTCGGCATGGGATTCGTTGCGGCTGTGGATCCCCAGCGTCAGGCCGTAACCGGTGCCGTTGATATCCGCGATCACCTTGTCCAGATCCCGGGCGGCGTAGCGCACCACGTGCAGGATGGGGCCGAACTGCTCGCGGGTCAGCTCGCGGATGGAGCCGATCTCCAGCGCGGTCGGCTGCACGAAGTGGCCCCCCAGGGTCACCGCCGGCATCGGCGCCTGCGCGATCAGGCGGGCACGCGGGATCATGTGCACCAGGTGTGCATCCAGCCCGGCCTTGGCCTCGGCGTCGATGACCGGGCCGACGTCGGTGTTGTGCTCGGCCGGGTTGCCCACTTTGAGCTCCTGCAGGGCACCGGTGAGGATCTCCAGCACCCGCGGCGCGATCTCTTCTTGCAGGTAGAGCACCCGCAGGGCGGAGCAGCGCTGGCCGGCGCTCTGGAAGGCGGCGCTCACCACGTCGCGCACCACCTGCTCCGGCAGGGCGGTGGAGTCGACGATCATAGCGTTCTGGCCACCGGTCTCGGCGATAAGCGGCAGGATGGCGCCATCGCGCTGGGCCAGGGTCATGTTGATGAGCTTGGCGGTCTCGGTGGAGCCGGTGAAGCAGACGCCGCCGATGCGGGCATCCGCCGTCAGCTTGGCACCCACGGTGGCGCCGTCACCCGGCAGCAGTTGCAGCACGTCACCGGGAATGCCGGCCTGATGGGCCAGGGTCACCGCCAGGTGGGCGATGAGGCCGGTCTGCTCGGCCGGCTTGGCGATGACTGTGTTGCCGGTGGCCAGTGCCGCGGCGACCTGGCCCAGGAAAATCGCCAGCGGGAAGTTCCACGGGCTGATGCAGACAAACACGCCGCGGCCCTGCAGGAACAGCTCGTTCATCTCGCCGGTGTAACCGGGCAGCAGGGTCGCCTGCCCCATCAGGCCACGGGCCTGCACCGCGTAGTAGCGGCAGAAGTCCACCGCCTCGCGCACCTCGTCGATGCCATCCTGCAGCAGCTTGCCCGCCTCGCGGGTACAGAGGGAGATAAACTGCTCGCGGTTCGCTTCCAGCAGATCCGCCAGTTTCTCAAGGGCGGCGGCACGCTCGCTCACCGGGGTCTCGCGCCAGCGCGGGAAGGCGGCATGGGCCGAGGCCAGCGCCTGCTCCACCGCCTGCTCGTCGGCCCAGTGGATCTTGCCGACGGTCAGGCTCACATCCTGCGGGCTCAGCACCACGCGGGCCTCGTTGCGCTTGAGGGTCTCGCCATCGACGATGGGGCCCGCCAGCCACTGCTTGCTCTCCAGCTCTTTCAACTTGGCGAAGAAGGGGCGCTGGATGGAGACAATGTTCATGTTGACGCCGCTGGAGTTCTTGCGGTCGCTGAACAGATTCACCGGCTGCGGAATGCGATCGTTGGCCAGGCTGGAGTAGCGCTTGAGGGTGCGCAGCGGGTGCTCGGCCAGGGAGTCGACCGGGGTATTGGGGTCCACCAGCTTGTGGACGAAGGAGGTGTTGGCCCCGTTCTCCAGCAGGCGGCGCACCAGGTAGGGCAGCAGATCCTTGTGGGCACCCACCGGCGCATAGATGCGGCAGTGCAGGCCGGGCTGCTCGTTCAGCACCGCGTTGTGCAGCTCCTCCCCCATGCCGTGCAGGCGCTGGAATTCGAACTGGCGATCGCCGGCCATCTCCAGAATGCTGACCACTGTGTTGGCGTTGTGGGTGGCGAACTGGGGCGAGATGAAGCCGCGGGTCGGCTCGCTCAGCAGATAGCGGGCGCAGGCGAGGTAGGAGATGTCGGTGCCCGCCTTGCGGGTAAACAGCGGATAGCCTGGCAGGCCGGCCTGCTGGGCATATTTCAGCTCGCTGTCCCAGTAGGCGCCCTTTACCAGCCGCACCGGAATGATATCCCCCTGCTCGCGGGCCAGCGCGGTGAGCCAGCAGAGTACCGGCAGGGCGCGCTTGGAGTAGGCCTGCACCACCATGCCGAGCTTGCCCCAGCCGCGGTTGGCATCGGAGCGATAAAGCTGCTCGAACAAGTCCAGGGAGAGCTCGAGGCGGTCCATCTCTTCGGCATCGATGCTGATGGCCACGTCCTTGTCGCGGGCCAGACGCACCAGTCCCACCAGCCGCTCGCACATCTCGCCGAGCACCCGCTCGCGGTTGGCCACGTCATAGCGCGGATGCAGAGCCGACAGCTTGATGGAGATGGAGGGGGCCGGGCCGCCGTCGCTGATGCGCTCGCCGCCCACCGCCTCGATGGCGCGCTGGTAGTCACCGAAATACTTGTCGGCATCGGCCAGGGTCAAGGCGGACTCCCCCAGCATGTCGTAGGTGTGGGTGTAACCCTTCTCGCGGGACTTGCGGCTCGCCTTGAGGGCTTCCTTCATGTCGCGCCCCAGCACGAACTGCTTGCCCATGATCTTCATGGCGGCGTACATGGCGGAGCGCACCACGGGCTCCCCCAGCTTGTTGACCATGCGGCCCAGCAGGTTGGCCGGGTTGCCGTCCAGCTTCTTGTCGAGCTTGATGATCTTGCCGGTCAGCATCAGCCCCCAGGTGGAGGCGTTCACCAGGGTGGAGTCGCTCTTGCGAAAATGGGACGACCAGTTGGCGCCGGAGAGCTTGTCCTTGATCAGGGCATCGGCGGTTTCGGCATCGGGAATGCGCAGCAGCGCCTCCGCCAGGCACATCAGGATGATCCCCTCCTGGGTATCCAGGCTGTACTCCTGCAGGAAGGCGTCGATGCCATCGCCGGAGCCGCTCTCCTTGCGCACCTTGGTCACCAGGGTACGGGCACGCTGGGTCACCCGTTCCAGCGAGGCGCCATCCCCCGGCAGCATGGCCGACAGTTCGGCCAGATAGGCATTTTCATCCACCACGTAGTTCTGGGTGATGGCTTCGCGCAGGGCGGCCAGATCGGAGGGAATGTAGTCAGCGGCAAGCACTTGGGTAGCTTTGAACATATGGGGTCTTCCTGTACGCCCTAGGGCTGATATCGACGAAGGCGGTCGTGCCGCCGAAACGCCGATAATGTATACAATATCAACCCATAGATGAAATGAAATTGTTGCCTGTTATTAACAAAGATCGCTGATTGGCTCATATGGAGCACTATATCGGCGCCATATGCCTACCAGGCAAAATTCATCGCCTTATTTTGTATACAATTTTTCGCAAGGCAAAAAAGAAGGGTCGCCATGGCGACCCTTCACGCTGCTGCCGACAGCGGTTGTCAGTTCATCCAGCGATCACCGCGGCTGCGACGACGGGGCAGCATGGGCAGCAGGATGCCGAGCAGGATGCCGCCACCCACCATGGCACCACCGCGGATGAACCAGTCCATCTGCATGTCGTGCTCCTGGTTGTCGTAGCTCTGGGTCAGGGCGTCGTTCTGTTCCTTGAGGTTGCCCATCTCCTCGCCCTGGCTGGCCAGCTGGGCCTTGAGGGTGGCGATCTCCTTGCTCTGCTCGGCGATCTTGCCATCCTTCTCGGCGAAGCGTTTCTCGTTGTCACCGTTGAGGTTCAGCAGGCGGGCCTTGGCCTCTTCCAGCTCTTTCTGTACCTGGGGCAGCCGCTCGCGCAGGCTGATCTCGCCCTGCAACTCGCTGCTCTTGATCCAGCCCTCACGGCCACGACCGTCCACCACCTGGGTAAAACCGGCCTCGTTGTTCACTGCCTTGACGTCCAGCGGCTCACCCGCCTTGACGCTGCCAAGGATCCGGTACTGGGTGCCCGGACCATTGTGAATAAAGGTAAAGATGTTGTCTGAAACATAGCGGGTATCGGCCAGTGCCTGTTGGGCACACAAGCAGATCAGGATCCCGAGAAGGGCGCGCATGGTCGATCGGTTCTCTTCGTTTGGTTAGGTGACTGGCGAATGTTAAGCCGCCGGCGGGTCAAAGGACAAGCAAAGAAAAGGGCTCCCCCCCGAGCTGAGAGGTGGCTCTCAACTTGTCTCTATCGCGACGCGACCATTCCGGACGCCGCTGCCTATTTCTGTTTCAGTGCCTTCACTTCGGCCCGCAGGGCACGCAGCTCCTGCAGCAGCAGATCCTGCTGTGCGCTCTGGTGATGGCGCCACTTCTCCAGCTCCACATCCCCCCGTCCCGGCTGCAGGAACAGGCTGGCCATGAAACCGCTGATGGCACCGAACAGACCGACCCCGAACAGGATCAGCAGGCTGGCGACGAAGCGTCCCTCCTCCGTCTTGGGCACCAGATCGCCATACCCCACGGTGGAGAGGGTCACCAGCGTCCACCAGAAGGCATCGTAGGGAGTCTGGATCTGGCTGCCGGGCTGGCCCGACTCGACCCAGTACATCACCCCTGATCCCACCCCCAGCAGCAGGAAGAACAGAAACAGGATGCCGGAGAGGGTGGTCTCGTTGCGCTCGCGGCGAAACATGGCCAGCAGATCCGGCTGATCCCGCAGCAGCTGGTAGATCCGCCACAACTGGATGAGCCGGGCCCAGCGCAACTGCTCCACCATGGGCAGACTGCCCGGCAGATAGAACCAGTTGGCCTTGAAGAAGGCCATCCGGTCGGGGGCCCGGATCCAGCCATAGGCGAAGTGACCGAGGAAGAAGTAGCAGATCAGGCTGTCGACGTCATAGAAGAGCTGCAGGGTCTGGGGGGCCAGGGTTTGATGACCCCACCAGCGGGCCGTGACCAGCACAACCGAGATCACCGACAGAAACGCCATCAACAGATCCATGGCGCGTAGATGAGTTAAGTGATGGCGCATACATTTTCCCACTTTAGGCACGGTGCGAATTAATAAAAAGGAAGATAATGCCGATAGTCCTGAGGACAAAGGAAAACCGGTCATTAAAAGGAGAAATATTATGCAGTTAAACCCGCTGGAGAGGCGAATGAGCAATATCCGGCTGGTACCCAAAGTGGTACTGCTCATGGTGTTCAGTACTGTGCTGCTGCTGATCAAGCTCTGGTTCGACGCCAGCAATCTGGAAACCACCCTGCTCAGCGAAGGGATCGCCCCCGACAAGGCAGACACCATCGCCAACAGCCTGCTCTGGACCGGGCTGATGGAGACCGCCATCATGGGGCTGGTCTTCGTGGTACTGCTGCTGACCGGCTCGCGCCTGATGGTCAAGCAGGTGCACTATCTGGTGGGCCTGCTGGAACGCTTCGCCCGCAAGGATCTGAGCCACCGGGTGCTGCTCAAGTCCCGTGACGAATTCGGCGACATCGCCAAGGCGGTGGCCCACTCCCAGGAGAACCTCAAGGAGGTGTTCGGCACCCAGCGCGTCGCCTGCAAGGAGCTCAACGACATCGCCTCCCAGGTGACCCTTTGCATGGAGGAGGCCAACGAGGCCATCAGCGAGGAGTTCACCCAGATTGAGCAGCTGGCCAGCGCCATGAGCCAGATGGTGGGCGCCATCCGCGAGGTGGCCGCCCATGCGGAGCAGGCCTCCCACGCCACCGCCGAGACCAGCCAGCTGGCGGAAGAGGGGAGCCGCTGCGTGGCCGCCACCGTCAACACCATCGACACCCTCTCCGGCAACATTCAACGCTCCTCCACCGTGGTCAACCAGGTGGAACAGGGGGTCGATCAGATAGGCTCTGTCGTGGACACCATTCGCGGCATCTCGGAGCAGACCAACCTGCTGGCGCTGAACGCCGCCATCGAAGCCGCCCGCGCCGGTGAGGCGGGCCGTGGCTTCGCGGTGGTCGCCTCCGAGGTACGGGAGCTGGCCAACCGGGCCCAGGCCGCCACCGTCGAGATCCAGAAGATGATCGAGCAGCTGCAGGGCAACGCCCGCCAGGCGGCCGAGCTGATGGCCCAGAGCGTGCAGCAGGCCGACAAGGGGGTGGAGCAGGTGACCCAGGCCGGCGACCAGCTCGCCACCATAGTGCAACGGGTACAGGGGGTGGCCGACATGAACCGCCAGATCGCCGCCGCCTCCGAGCAGCAGAGCTCGGTGGCCGAGGAGATGAGCGGCAACCTGGAGCAGGTCAAGCAGGTGGTGGAGGGCTCCGTGGTGGTGCTGCGCGAGCTGCAGGAGGCTTCCGAACTGGTGGAGCGCCACAGCCAGACCCTGGATACTCATATTCAGGCCTTCAAGCTGGCCTGACTTTCACGCAACAATCTGGTTAGACTGGAAGGCCCCCACGAGGGGCCTTTCTTTTTTCATCGCGGCAAGGAGCCAGGATGCAGACCACAGAACTTGCGCTTGAAATCAGCGCCGACCAGGGGCGGCTCGACCTGCCGCTGATCCACCGCTTCTTGTCTGAAGAGGCCTACTGGTGTCGCGGCATTCCCCTTGCCACCCTGCAGCGGGCCATCAACCATTCGCTCTGCTTTGGCGGCTACCTTGGCGGCCAACAGGTCGCCTTCGCCCGGGTCATCACAGACCGCGCCACCTTCGGCTATCTGGCCGACGTGTTCGTGCTGCCAGAGCATCGCGGCCGCGGCTACAGCAAGGCGCTGGTGGCGGCCATACTCGACCATCCCGAGCTGCAGGGATTGCGTCGCCTCTCCCTCGCCACCTCCGATGCCCACAGCCTCTACGCCGGTTTCGGCTTCGTGCCGCCCGCAAGCCCCGGCAGCCTGATGGAGATCTACCACCCCGATATCTACCAGCGCACCTGAATGGTCGGCTGCCGATAATTCCCGCCGGATCATGCTTCTCGCCCCTGCGCTGTGACGCGGGGGCCCGACAGTGCTAGATTGGCAGCCAGCTTTTTATCCGGCAGTTTCGTTAATCACAAGGACGGCAACCGTGGCCCAGCACTCTCCCTCTTTCTCCGCCTTCTCCCCCCTGCTGCAGGAGCTGGCCCAGCGCCACTGGCAACGGCTGACTGAACTGGCCCCCGACTACGGCACGCAACCCGAGCCGGTGCGCCAGACTCTGCTGACCCTGCTCGGCCTCTCCGATTTTGTCGCCGACTCTCTCTTCAAACAGCCGGAGTTACTGACCGAGCTGCTCGCCTCAGAAGATCTGGATCAGGCCGAGCGCTGGCCTGCCTACCAACGCGATCTGGCCGCCCTGCTGGCCGAGGTGGATGACGAGGAGGCGCTCAAGCGCATCCTGCGCCAGTTCCGCCGCAGCCGCATGCTGGTGATCGCCTGGCGCGAACTGCTGGGTCATGCCGAGGTGGAAGAGAGCTTTATCCACCTCACCAGGCTGGCGGATGCCCTCATCTGCTCCGCCCGCGACTGGCTCTACGCCAAGCAGTGCAACGAGCTGGGCACCCCGATGGATGGCAACGGCAACCCGCAGCCGCTGCTCATTCTCGGCATGGGCAAGCTGGGGGGCGGCGAGCTCAACTTCTCCTCCGACATCGACCTTATCTTCACCTTCCCCGAGAACGGCTACACGGTCGGTGGGCGGCGCGAGCTCGCCAACCAGCAATTCTTCATCAAGCTGGGCCAACGCATCATCAACGCCCTGCACCAGAGCACGGTCGACGGCCAGGTGTTTCGGGTTGATATGCGCTTACGCCCCTTTGGCGACGCGGGGCCGCTCGCCATCTCGTTTGCCGCCATGGAGGATTACTACCAGCACCACGGTCGCAACTGGGAGCGCTACGCCATGGTCAAGGCGCGGGTGCTGGGGCCCCAGTGCGAGCATGCGGTCGAGCTGGCCGAGATGCTGCGTCCCTTCGTGTTTCGCCGCTATATCGACTTTGGCGTCATCGACGGCCTGCGCCAGATGAAGGCGATGATTGCCGCCGAGGTGCGTCGCAAGGGGCTGGAGGGCAACATCAAGCTGGGGGCTGGCGGCATTCGCGAGGTGGAGTTTATCGCCCAGGCGCTGCAGCTTATTCGTGGCGGTCGTGAACCAGCGCTGCGGGTGCGCCACCTGCCGGAGGCGCTGGCCGCCATCGCCCGGTGCGGCGCCCTCGAAGCCGACCACTGCGACCGCCTGCTGACGGCCTATCGCTTCCTGCGCCGGGTCGAGAACATCTTGCAGGAGATCGGCGATCAGCAGACCCAGACCCTGCCCACCGAGGAACGGGATCGCCAGCGGCTCGTCGCCGCCCTCGGTTTTACCGACTGGGATGCCTTCATGGCTCATCTGGATGAGGAGATGGCGGCCGTCCATCAGGAGTTCGCCGCCGTGGTGGGGGAAGAAAAGGAAGCCCCCGCCCATCTGGAGCAGCTCTGGCTCGATCTGTGGCGCACCGAGCTCGACGCCGCCGAGCTGGAAAAACTGCTGACCGCGCAGGGGGTGGCCGAGCCCGCCCCGCTCTGCGCCGCCTTGCTGCGTTTCAAGGAGGAGTACAAGCGCCGTCAGGTTGGCCCGCAGGGGCGCATCGCGCTGGACTGGCTGATGCCGGAGCTGCTGCGACTGGTGGTCGCCAGCGAGCAACCTGCCCGCCTGTTCGAACGGGTGTGCGAGCTGCTGACCCGCATCTTCACCCGCAGCGCCTATCTGCAGCTGCTGGCGGAGAACCCGGGCGCCCTGCGCCAGCTGGTGCGGCTGTGCGACGCCAGTCATCTGGTGAGCGAACAGCTGGCCCGCTACCCCATCCTGCTGGACGAGCTGCTCGATCCCCAGCACCTCTATCACCCCACCCCGCTCGATCAGTACAAGCCCCAGCTACGCCAGTTCCTGCTGCGCATCCCCGAAGAGGACGTGGAGCAGCAGATGGAGGCGCTGCGCCAGTTCAAGCAGGTGCAGCTGCTGCGCATCGTGGCGGCCGATATCGCCGGCGCCCTGCCGCTGATGAAGGTGAGCGACCACCTCACCTGGCTGGCGGAGGCGATCACCGAGGAGGTGGTCAATCAGGCCTGGGCCCAGATGAGCGAGCGCTACGGGGTGCCGCCCGAGGTGGCGGTGAGCGGCCAGCGCGGCTTTGCGGTGGTGGCCTACGGCAAGCTGGGCGGCATCGAGCTCGGCTACGGCTCGGATCTCGACCTGGTGTTCCTGCACGGTGGCGACCCCAACAGCTACACCGACGGGCGCAAGCCCATCGACAGCCGCCAGTTCTACCTGCGCCTGGCCCAGCGGATCCTGCACCTGTTCAGCACCCGCACCCCGTCCGGCATTCTCTACGAGATCGACATGCGGCTGCGTCCCTCCGGCGATTCCGGCCTGCTGGTGTCGTCGCTGTCGGCCTATGAGCAGTACCAGCAAAACGAGGCGTGGACCTGGGAGCATCAGGCGCTGGTGCGGGCCCGTCCGATTTATGGCGATGAGGCGGTGATCGCCGAGTTTGCCCGCATCCGCCGCGCCGTGCTGGCCAAGGAGCGGGCGCTGCCGACCCTGGCCCGCGAGGTGCGCGAGATGCGCCACAAGATGCGGGATCACCTGCTCAAAGCGGGCGCCGGCGAGTTCGATCTCAAGCAGTCCCCCGGCGGCATGGTGGACATCGAGTTTATCGCCCAGTACCTGGTGCTGGCCCATGCCTGCGGTGAACCCGAGGCGCTCACCCGCTGGTCCGATAACGTGCGCATCTTCGACGAGTGCGTGCTGGCGGGAGTGCTGACCCTGGAGCAGGCGGAGGGGCTCAAGCACGCCTATCTGGAGATCCGCAACCTCGGCCATCGCCTCAACCTCTCGGAAGTCTCCCGCAAGGTGGGGGACGACCAGTTGCTGACCGAACGAGGCCATGTGCTGGCGGTCTGGCAACAGCTGCTGGGGGAGTAAACAGCAGGGGCGCCGAGGCGCCCCTTGTTGTATCTATCATCCGGTCGGGGTCAGCGCCCGCCGGCCACGTCGATAAAGGTGCCGGTGACGTAGGAAGCCTCGTCAGAGAGCAGCCAGGCGATGGCGGCAGCCACTTCGATCGGCTGACCGCCCCGTTGCAGCGGGATCTGCCCCTTAACCCGGTCGACCCGACCGGGTTCGCCGCCGTCGGCGTGCATCTCGGTGTAGATGAAACCCGGACGCACCCCGTTGACCCGGATCCCCAGGGGCGCCACCTCCAGCGACAGCCCCTTGGTCAGCACGTCGACGGCCCCCTTGGCGGCGGCATAGTCCACATACTCCCCCGCCGAGCCCAGCCGGGCGGCGGCCGAGGAGACATTGACGATGGCGCCCCCCGCCGTCATCCGGCGCACCGCCTCGCGGCAGCAGAGAAAGCAGCTGGTAACATTGGTGGTCAGGGTCTGGTTGATGCGCTCGGCACTCATTTCCAGCACCCGCATCTGCGGCTGCAACCTGCCGGCGTTGTTGACCAGATGGGTGACGGGGCCAAGCCGCGCGTCCATCTCCTCGAACAGACGCACCACCTCGGCCTCCACCCCGACATCCGCCTGCACCGCGATGCAGCGGACCGGATGGGAGGCCAGGATCTCGGCCACCAGCGCCTCGGCACTGGCCTTGTCATGGCGATAGTTGAGGCACAGATGATAACCCTGCCCCGCCAGATGGCGGGCGGTGGCGGCGCCAATGCCTCTGCCGCCGCCGGTGATCAGCACTCGTTTGTTCATGGACCCTCCTGGTCATGTCGCGCACGGTGGCACTGCGAGATGGATGGCAGCCGTGTCAGGCCGGGCCGTGATCCATCACTGTCTCCACCAGCACCTTGTTGAAACGCAGATAATCTTCCTTGTCGAGCGGGGCCGGATAGCTCAGCACCCGCAGCGCATGTCCCTCGCAATCAGGCTGATAGGGCGGGTGCACGTGGTCATGATCGCTCAGGCAAAAGCCCAGCGACTGATAGAAGCGCAGCCGGCGAAGGGAAATCTCGTCCTCTGGCGGATCTATCTCCAGGATGACGGGGCGCCCCGCCGTCTCGCAGAAGGCGGCAAGCAGGCGTGAGCCGTGGTTCTGGCCGCGCAGGACCGGGTTGATGGCCAGATGCTCGATGTAGATCTGCTCGCCGCAGTCCCACCAGAAGATAAAGCCGAGCAGCTGCTCGCCCTGATAGAAGAGCTGACAGTGAAAGCGGGAGTCTCCCATCTTGCGTTGCTGATGCTGCGGCTGGCGCTGTTCGTAGCGGGGAAAGCTGCTGCCGTAGATCTGCCAGACCAGTGGCCAGTCCGGATGGGATATCTCTCTTGCGATTTCACTTCGACTCATTCATCTGCTCCTTGGTAAAACCACAGTGATACCATCTTTGTCCGGCCCAAACACCCCTCTCTTTCACTACCGGCGCGTCCCCGCCTCCCGGCCAAAACGCACAGAGCCCGCACGGGGCGGGCTCTGCATGGCGATAAAACAACAGGGCTAGGCTATTTGAACAGGCCCTTGAGCAGCTGATCGGCCACCCCCTTCACCCCTTCGTTGTCGGCCTTGTCACCCAGCAGCTTCTTGAGACCACGCTCGGCCTCCTTGCGGGCCTTCTCCTCCAGCAGCTTGTTGTTGCTGAGCAGTGCCTTCACGTCGAGCCGGTAGCTCGGCGCCTGCCAGTGGCCACCGATACGTACCGGTATGGTGATGTCCTTGAGCTCGTCCACATCCTTGCCCCCCTGCCCCTTGCTGCTCTCCACCACGGAGGTGAGGAACAGGAAATCGAGGGTCTCCGGCACCAGGGCGGTCTGGCCCTGCCCCTTCACCCGCAGAGCGGGGGCGAACAGCTGGATGTCGTCGCTCTGGGCGACCCCGTCGGCAATCCGGAAGCTGGCGGTGAGGGCGCTGAAGTCGGTCTTGCGCGCCTCCTTCACCTGATCCCCCCCCTTGCCGGTCAGGGTGGCCCGCGCCTCGCGGATCATCTCCGCCAGGTTGATGCCGTGCAGGGCGCCATCGCTCAGCTTGAGGTTAACCTTGCCCTGCATCCGGCTGCGCAGCGCCAGTTCGGAGAGGCCGGCCCCCTGCACCTCGACCTCGAGATCCCCCTTGCCTTCCAGCAGATCGGTCTGGGCCAGGGTCTGCAGCAGCGGCCGCACATCGACCCCCTGTACCCGCTTGTGGGCCTGATAGCGAGCCGGCTTTTGCCGCGCATCGAGCACGCCACTGGCGGTCACCTTGCCACCGGCCACGCCGGCGCTGAACTGCTTGAGGGTGAGCTGGCCACCGGCCAGGGCGAGCTGCAGGTCGACGGCGCTCAGATCCAGCCCCTTCAACCGCACACTGCCCAGCTGCAACCGGCCGGCCAGATCCACCGACTTGAGGGCGGTCAGATCCGGTTCGGCCGTGGAGAGCGCCTTGGCGGCGGGTGCGGCGGCCTGCGCCGTCGTCCCGGCCGGTACTACAGCGCCCGAACTGGCCGCGGCGGGCGCAGCCTTGGCCGGTTGACCGAGCCAGCCGTCGAGATCCAGCTTCTCCCCCTTGAGGTCGAATTCCACCCTGGGCACGGCGCCCAGCTGCACGCTGCCGTTGCCGCTCAGCAGGGCGTCATCCACCCCCATCACCAGGTTGGTCAGGGTCACGTTCTGCTTGTCGAGCTCGGCTCGGGCAAAACCCGCCAGCTTCACCTGCAGTTGCGGGCGTGGCAGGGCATCACCGCTGAGCTTGGCGGCCAGCACGGCATCCGACACCTCCAGCAGTTGCCGGTTCTCGTCGAGGCGCGCCTTGAGGGTGCCCTCCAGGGTGCCGGCCAGGGTCGGCTTGTCCGCCGCCCCCTGGGCGCCCTGCAAACTGAGCGTGAGGCTGCTCCACTCCCCCAGCGCCAGCCGGTCGGCCTTGAGGGAGAAGGCGTCGAGCCGCTGCACCGGATCCTTCAGGCTCCCCTCCAGGCTGAGCTCCTTGAGCTCGCTGCGGCTCTCATCCTGGGCCAGCTTGAGCTGGGCCTGCCCCTTGAGATCAAAAGCCAGCTCCCCCTGGGCCCCCTTGGCGGCCAGGGTCACCGGCACCCACTGATCCACCACCAGCTGACCCAGGTTCAGGTCCAGCTGTTCGAGGCGGGAGACGGTGCCGTTGCGATCGTCCTGCAGCAGGGCGCTGGCCTGTTGCAGCTCCACCCCTTGCAGGCTGATCTGCCAGGGCTGCTTGTCACTGGCGGCCGGGGCAGCCGGCTGACTCTCGCCCGCTGGCGAGGCATCAGCCCCCTGTTTGGTCGTCTTGATGAGATCGCTCAGGTTGGAGCTGCCGTCAGCCTTGGTCTGGATAAACAGGTGGGCGCCACTCAGGGTCACCTTGCCTATCTCAAGCTTGTGGGAGAGCAGCGGCAGCAGGCCCACCGAGGCCTCCCCGCGCTCGAAGCGCACCAGGTCGGGCTCGGCAAAGCCGGCGGGGTTGCGCAGCGCCACCTTCTCGAGAGAGAGGCCAAGGCTTGGCCAGAAGCGCCAGCCGATCGCCCCCTCCATCACCAGCTCGCGGCCGGTGCTCTTGCGCACCTGATCCACCAGCTGAGGCTTGAACTGATTGGGGTCGATGAGGGACACCAGGGCGGTGATGGCCACCACGGCCGCCAGCGCCAACCCCAGCAGGATGTAGATGATCTTCTTCACGATGGACTCCTTGAATGCGGATCTTGTGACTGACTATACCACCGGGGGGATAACAGATGGGGCCCGTCTGCCAAAACAAGCCAGCGGCGAGACAGGGATGGTCGCAGGTCGGTGTTCAAACGCGCGGCAATAAAAAGGGCCCCGCAGGGCCCTGATGATAGTGGATGGCTGACGCCCGTCTCGCCCGGATCAAGGTTGACGCGGCAGCTCCCGGTAGCCCATCTCGTACAGGGTGAAGGCATAGATGTCCGCACTCTGCTCAATCAGCTTGGCCACCGGCGTACCCGCCCCGTGCCCGGCATTGGTCTCGATGCGAATGAGCTGGGGATGGGGGCCGGCATCGTCGGCCTGCAGGGTGGCGGCAAACTTGAAGGAGTGGGCCGGCACCACCCGATCGTCGTGGTCCGCCGTGGTCACCATAGTCGAGGGGTAGCTGACCCCGGGTCGGACATTGTGCAGCGGCGAGTAGCCCTTCAGGTAGTCGAACATCGCCTCGCTGTCGGCGCTGGTGCCGTAGTCATAGGCCCAGCCCGCACCGGCGGTGAAGGTGTGGTAGCGCAGCATGTCGAGCACCCCCACCGCCGGCAGGGCGACCCTCATCAGATCCGGCCGCTGGGTCATCACGGCCCCCACCAGCAGACCGCCGTTGGAGCCACCGCGGATCGCCAGCCGGTCGGTGCGGGTGTAGCCCTCGGCCTTGAGGTACTCGGCCGCCGCGATGAAGTCGTCGAACACGTTCTGTTTGTTCTGCTGGGTGCCCGCCAGGTGCCAGGCCTGGCCGTACTCGCCGCCCCCACGCAGGTTGGCCACCGCATAGACGCCCCCCAGATCCAGCCAGTTGGCCACCGACACGCTGAAGCTCGGGGTCAGGCTCACGTCAAAACCGCCATAGCCGTAGAGGATGGTCGGATTGCTGCCATCGAGTTTCAGCCCCTTGCGGTAGCTGATGATGAGCGGCACCCGGGTGCCGTCCTTGCTCTGGTAGAAGCGCTGCTCGGAGACGTAATCCTCTGGCTTGAACGGCGCCGCCGAGGCGCGATAGAGGCTGATGGCGCCGCTCTTGGGCTCGAACCGGTAGAGTGTGGGCGGCTGGGCATAGTTCTCGAAACCGAAGTAGAGGGCAGGATCATCGTGCTTGCCGTTGAAGCCGCTGACGCTGCCAAGGCCGGGCAGCGCCACCTCGCGCACCCGCTTGCCCTCGTAGTCGAACTGCTCGACCCGGGCGGTGGCATCCACCATGTACTCGGCAAACAGATAGCCGCTGCCGCTGTGCACCGTCAGCACCTGCTGACGCTCGGGGATAAGGTCGCGCCAGCGGGCCGGCCCCGGGTTGGCGGCATCCACCGTCACCAGCCGGCGGTTGGGGGCGTCCCTGTTGGTCAGCAGGTAAAGGGTGCTGCCCTGGTTGTCCACCAGGCTCACGTCCGCATCCAGCTCTCCCTGCACCGTCAGCAGCGGCGCGTTCTCCTGGCTCAGATCCTTCACATAGAGGCGGTTGCCGGAGGTGGAGTTCGCCGCCGAGATGAGCAGGAAGCGGTCATCCTCGGTGACGGTCGCCCCCACGTAGCGGTGGTGCTGGGCCGGGATGGCGCCGAACACCAGCCGGTCATCCTGCTGCGCCGTGCCGAGCCGGTGGAAATAGACCTTGTGCTGATCGGTCCTGGCCGACAGCTCGCTGCCGTCGGGCTTGTCGTAGCTCGAGTAGAAGAAGCCCTCGTTGCCGAGCCAGCTGATGCCGCTGAACTTCACATCCTTGAGGGGCGCCTCCAGCGGCTGCTTGCTCTCCACGTCCATCAGGTGGATCTCGCGCCAGTCGCTGCCCGCCAGCGACAAGGAGTAGGCCAGGATGCGGCCATCACGGGAGAAGCTCAGCTGATCCAGTGCCGTGGTTCCGTCGGGGCTGAGGGTATTGGGATCGAGGAACACCTCGGCCGGCTTGCCCGCCTGCTGGCGCCACAGCACGTTCTGGTTCTGCAGTCCGTCGTTCTTGAAGAAGTAGTGGTAGCGCCCCTCGCGAAACGGCGCCCCCTCCTTGGCGTAGTTCCAGGAAGCGGCCAGCTTCTCCTTGATGGCGGCGCGATACGGGATCTGTGCCAGATAACCCTGAGTCACCCGGTTCTGGGCCTTGACCCAGGCCTCGGTCTCGGGGCTGCGATCATCCTCCAGCCAGCGATAGGGGTCGGCCACGGCCTGGCCGAAGTAGTGATCCACCTGCTCACCCTCACGGGTGACGGGGTAGTGAAGGCGCGCTTTCCCTGACATGGCATCCTCTCTGGTTGGCTGGCCGCTGCACGCACAGAGCAGTGACAGGGTCAGCAGGCTGACAATGGCTCGCATCGATGCGGCTCCCTGCGATTTCGGGTGAAGCGGGCAGGTTAGCAAAGAGTGCCGAACGGCCCAACCCCCCAGCAGGTGACCAGGCGACATGAGCGGGCAACCGCCACAACCCTGACCAATCGGAGTCATATGAATTTTTTCGCTTAGGTTTGCCAGTTTATTTTGTTTGTTATCCGGCACTTGGGTCACAGGATGGAATAAGCGACTGACCATCTCGACTCATTCAGGATAAAGCATGCCGTACAGCTACCTATCACATCTGCGTTGCAGCAAGACCGGCGAGATGGTGGATGCCGATCAGCCCCAGCAGCTGAGCCCGGTCGGCGCCCCCTTGCTGGCCAGCTACGACCTCGAGGCCCTGAAACAGGCCTGGCATCCGGCCGCCCTGCTGGGGCGTCCCGCCAGCCTGTGGCGCTACCACGAGCTGCTGCCGGTACGCGACCCCGCCCAGGTGGTCACCCTGGGGGAAGGCTTCACCCCGCTGTTGCCGCTGCCGCGCCTCGGCAAGCAGGTCGGCATTCCGGATCTCTGGATGAAAGATGAGAGCCTCACCCCCACCGGCTCCTTCAAGGCCCGCGGCGCCGCAGTTGGCGTCTCCCGCGCCCGCGAACTCGGCATCACCCACTTCGCCATGCCCACCAACGGCAACGCCGGCGCGGCCTGGGCACTCTACGGCGCCCGCGCCGGCTTGCGCAGCACCATAGTCCAGCCGCAGGCGGCCCCCGCCATCACCCGGCTGGAGAGCGCCCTGGCCGGTGCCCGCCTCTATCTGGTGGACGGCCTCATCAGCGACGCCGGTCGCCAGGTGGCCGAGGCGGTGGCCGAGCAGGGGCTGTTTGATGCCTCCACCCTCAAGGAGCCCTATCGCATCGAGGGCAAGAAGACCATGGGGTTTGAAATCGCCGAGCAGCTCGGCTGGACCCTGCCGGACGTCATCCTCTACCCCACCGGCGGCGGGGTCGGCCTCATCGGCATCTACAAGGCGCTGCGGGAATTGCAGGAGCTGGGCTGGGTGCAGGGGCCGCTGCCGCGCCTGGTGGCGGTGCAGGCGAGCGGCTGCGCCCCCATCGTCCAGGCCTGGCAGCAGGGAGAGCGCGAGTCGCGCTTCTGGCCCGACTCCCAGACCCTGGCGTTCGGCATCAACGTGCCCAAGGCGCTGGGGGATTTTCTGGTGCTGGATGCCCTCTATCGCACCGAGGGTTGCGCCGTCGCGGTGGAAGATGCCGCCATCCAGCGCGAGCTGCGTCAGCTCGCCTCTCAGGAGGGCTGCTTCGTCTGCCCGGAAGGGGCGGCCGCCTTCGCCGCCGCCCGCCAGCTGCGGGAAGCAGGCTGGATCCAGGGGGGCGAGCGGGTGGTGGTGCTCAACACCGGCGCCGGCATCAAGTACCCGGATGCCATCACGGTCGTGCCCCAGCGGCTGCGCCGCGACGGGAGGATCCCGGCATGAGCGTCGACTGGTCCTTTGTTCTCACCACCCTGCCGGCGTTCGGCCAATCGGTCTGGGTCACCTTGCAGCTCGGCGCCATCGTGATCCTCACCTCGCTCGCCGTGGCGCTGCTCAATGTGACCCTGCTGAGCCTGCACAAGCCTTGGCTGAACGGGGTGATCCGCGCCTATGTGGAGCTGGCCCGCAACACGCCGCTCTTGATCCAGCTGTTCTTTCTCTACTTCGGGCTGCCGGCGCTCGGCCTGTCGCTGTCGGGCTTTGCCACCGCGGTGATCGCCATGACCTTCCTCGGCGGCGGCTACCTGACCGAATCGCTGCGGGCGGGCATTCAGGCGGTCCCCCCCAGCCAGCTGGAGGCGGGGCGAGCCATCGGCCTCTCCCGCTGGCAACTGCTGCGCCACGTCCAGCTGCCCCAGGCCTGGCTCGCCAGCCTGCCGGCGCTGTTCGCCAACTTCATCTTTCTGCTCAAGGAGACGACCGTGGCCTCGGCGGTGGCGGTGCCAGAGCTGCTCTACACCACCAAGAACTACATCGCCCTCTACTACAAGACCTACGAGATGCTGGCGGTGCTGACCTTGATGTGCGTGCTGATCTTTCTGCCGCTGTCCCTTGCCCTGCGCGTCGTTGAAAGGAGGCTGCAACATGGTCAGTTTGGTCACTGAATCGCTGATGCAGGCAGCGATCGTCCTGCTACCGCGGTCACTCACCACCGATGCAGAGGAAAGGAGGGATCAATATGGTCAGTTCGGTCATTGAATCGCGGAGCCCGATGTGGGCACTTATCTTCCTGCTGCCGCCGTCACTCGTCACCAAGGCACAGAAAAGGAGGGCTCGCTATGGCCAGTCCGGTCACTGAGCAGCTGACGCAGGCGCTGCCACTGCTGGCGGTGGGCGCGGGCCAGACCCTCGCCATATCGCTGCTCGCCATCCTGTTCGCCACCCTGGGCGGGGTCGGTTACGGCGTGCTGGCCCAGCAAGGGGGAAGGCTGACGCGGGTAGTGTTGCGAGTCTATCTGGAGCTGTTTCGGGTGGTGCCCGTGCTGGTCTGGCTCTACCTCTTCTTCTTCGGGCTGCCGATCTTCTTTGGCCTGGATATCCCGGCCTTCTGGTGCGCCGTGCTGGTGCTGGCCCTGTGGGGCGCCAGCGAGGTGGGAGAGGTGGTGCGCGGCGGCCTCAACTCCCTCGCCCGTGGTCAGCAGGAGGCCGGCCTGGCGCTCGGGCTCTCCCGCTGGCAGCTCTATCGCCACGTGCTGCTGCCCCAGGCGCTGCAACGGCTGACGCCGCCGACCATCAACATCTACACCCGCATCATCAAGACCAGCTCGCTGGCGGTGCTGATCGGGGTGGTGGAGGTGATCAAGGTGGGCCAGCAGATCATCGAGCGCACCTATGGCTCGCTGCTCATCTACGCTCTGCTGTTCCTGTTCTTTTTTCTGGTCTGCTATCCGCTCTCGCTCGTCTCGCGCCGGCTGGAGCAACAATGGGGTAATGCGGTATGACACCTCTGCTTGAGCTCAATGCTGTCAGCAAACAATTCGGCCAAAACCGGGTACTGGACGAGGTCAGCCTCACGGTGCACGCCGGGGAAGTGATCGTCATCCTGGGGCCGAGCGGCTGCGGCAAGAGCACCTTGCTGCGCACTCTCAACGGGCTCGAACCCATTCAGGGGGGCGACATTCGCTTCGACGGAGAGCTGCTGGATGCCAGCACCGACTGGCAGCGGCTGCGCCAGCGCATCGGCATGGTGTTCCAGAGCTATCACCTCTTCCCCAACCTGACGGTGCTGGAGAACGTGCTGCTCGGCCCCCTTCAAGTGCAAAAACGAGAGCGGCAGGAGGCCCTGCTGCAGGCGGAACAGCTGCTGACCCGCATCGGCCTGTGGGAGCGGCGCCATGACTATCCGCGCCAGCTCTCCGGCGGCCAGCAGCAGCGCATCGCCATCGTGCGGGCCCTGTGCATGAACCCGCAGGTGATGCTGTTTGACGAGGTGACCGCTGCGCTGGATCCCGAGATGGTGCAGGAGGTGCTGGAGGTGATCCGCGATCTCGCCGGCAGCGGCATGACCCTGCTCATCGTCACCCACGAGCTGGCGTTCGCCCAGGCGGTGGCGGATCGCATCGTCTTCATGGATGGCGGCCACATCCTGGAGCAGGCCGCCCCCCATCAATTTTTCGAGCACCCGCGCAGCCAGCGTGCCCGCCAGTTCCTCGCCAAGTTTTCTTATACAACTGTCAGCAAACGAAAGGAGTCAGCATGAAGAAAATTACCTCGGTTCTGTTCAGTGCCTTGTTGGGACTGGGTCTCGCCAGCGGCGCCGCCCATGCGGCGGACGGTTCCCTCGACAAGATCAAGGCCCGTGACAAGCTCATCGTCGGCGTCTTCACCGACAAGCCCCCCTTCGGCTATGTGGACGAGAAGGGCAACTACGTCGGCTTTGACACCGACCTCGGCCGCCGTTTCGCCAAGGATCTGCTGGGGAACGAGAACAAGGTCGAGTTCGTGGCGGTGGAGCCCGCCAGCCGCATCCCCTTCCTACAGAGCGACAAGGTGGATCTCATCCTCGCCAACATGACGGTGACGCCGGAGCGGCGGCAGGTGGTGGACTTCACCAACCCGAACCTGCGAGTGGCGGTACAGGTGCTGGTGCCGGAGAAGAGCGCCGCCAAGGGGCTGGACGATCTCGCGGACAAGACCCTGATCGTCACCACCGGCACCACGGCCGACATCTGGCTGACCCGCAACCACCCGGAGTGGAAGGTGCTCAAGTTCGAGAAGAACACCGAATCCCTGCAGGCGCTGGCCCAGGGCCGTGGCGACGCCTATGCCCAGGACAACCTAGTGCTCTTCAGCTGGGCCAAGGAGAACCCGGGCTATCGGGTGCTGCCCGAGAAGCTGGGCTCGGAAGACCCCATCGCGCCGGCGGTGAAGAAGGGCAATATCGAGCTGCGTGACTGGGTCAACGACCGTCTCGCCAAGCTGGGGGAAGAGCAGTACCTGCTGAAACTCTACGACCAGTATGTGCGCGATCACTTAAGCGCCGATACCGACCCGAACGACGTGATAGTGGAAGGAGGCAAGTGGCAGGGCTGAGCCTGCCAGAAGAGCTGAGAGTGTGATGTGTGTGAAGTCTTGGTTCCGTTGGTCCGCAAACCGCAAGGTTTGACCTTTCAGGCGCTCCCCTCGGGTGGCGCCTTTTTTTCGCATGGGAAAAAGAACCGGGCCAGAGGCCCGGTTGAAAACCCGCGCAGAGCAGGCTGTGTCACGTCGATGACACGGTTCAGGCTGCCGGACTGGCACGGGATGCCGTCCGGCCAATTCGCCGCACCGCCGGGGGCGGGATGAGCCCTCGGCAACGCCGGCGAATGGGGTGGCGCAGCGGGCGCCGAAGAGGGTGCCTACTCCCGCTCCAGGGCGTGGATGGGGTCCATCCGCGCCGCCCGCCGCGCCGGGAAGAAGCCGAACAGCACGCCGATGAGGCTCGAGCAGAAGAAAGCCATCAGCACGGCGTCCAGGGAGTAGCTCAGGGTAAACTGGCTGCTGAAGTGCTCGAACAAGACGCCGACCAGCAGGGAGAGCAGCACCCCGGCCGCCCCGCCCAGCAGGCAGACCAGCACCGCCTCGATCAAGAACTGCTGCAGTATGTCGCCGGTTCTGGCCCCCACCGCCATCCGCACGCCGATCTCGCGGGTGCGCTCACTCACCGACACCAGCATGATGTTCATCACCCCGATACCGCCCACCACCAGGGAGATGAGCGCAATCATGGCGATCAGCAGGGTCAGGGTGGCATTGGTGCTGGTGATCGCCTGACGGATGCTGTCGGTGTTGAGCACGAAGAAATCCTGACTGCCGTGCCGCTCACGCAGCAGGCGGGTGATACCATCCTCGGCGGCGGCCAGCGCCACCTCATCCTGCACCCGCACGCTGATGCTGCGCAGGTGGCTCTGGCCCAGCATCCGCGTCATGGCCGTGGTGTGGGGGATCCAGACGTTGAGGTTCTCGTCGCTGCCAAAGCCGCTCTGGTTGCGGGCCACCACCCCGATCACCCGGCACGGCAGGCTACCCAGCAGGATCACCTGACCGAGCGGCGACTCCCCCGCGGCAAACAGGCGCGCCAGGCTGTTTTCGTCGATCACCACCTCCTGCGCCATGTCGGCCACGCTGGTGGCATCGAACAGCATGCCTTGCAGCAGTCGATAGCCGCGCACCTGGAAGAACTGCTCCCCCACCCCGTTCACCGAACCTAGTACCGCCTGACTGCCCCGGCGCAGGGTGACGCTGGTGGCCAGGCTGGGGGTCACGCTGTGCACATAACCGAGCCCGGCGAGAGCGTCGGCGTCCTCCACCCTGAGGGTCTGGACCGCCTCGGCCCGCCGATCGCCGAAGCCGCTGCCGGGGAAGATCTCCAGAGTGCTGGTGCCCATGGCATTGATGTTGGCCAGCACCTGCTGCTGGGATCCGCGCCCGAGCGCCACCACAGACACCACGGCGGCGATACCGATGATGATGCCGAGCATGGTGAGGAAGGTGCGCATGCGCTGGGCCTGCATGGCCAGCAGCGCCATCTTGAAGGCGGCGCCGAGCCGCCCGGCCAGACCGCCGCGTGCCCCTTCGCCGACCCGGGACGCAATGTGCGCGGGAAGCGGCTGTGCCGGCTCGCGACGACGGTCGGCCACCACCTCGCCATCTTTCAGCTCGATGATCCGCTCGGCCTGCTCGGCGATCGCCATGTCGTGGGTCACGATCACCAGCGTATGCCCCTCGCGGTGCAGCCCATTCAATATGCCGAGCACCTCGGCCCCGCTCTGGCTGTCGAGGGCGCCGGTCGGCTCGTCCGCCAGGATCACCTGACCGCCGTTGATGAGGGCGCGGGCAATGCTGACCCGCTGCTGCTGACCGCCGGAGAGCTGGCTCGGCTTGTAGTCGAGCCGGCTGCCTAGCCCGAGTCGCTGCAGCAGGCTCTCGGCCCGCGCCTTGCGCGCATCGCCGGCCAACCCGGCATAGAGGGCGGGCAGCGCCACGTTGTCGCGGGCACTGAGATCCCCCAGCAGGTGGTAGCGCTGAAAGATGAAGCCGAAGTGCTCGCGGCGCAGGGTCGCCAGCGCATCGGCGGTCAGCCGGCTCGTCTCCCGTCCGGCCACCCGGTAGTCACCCTCGCTCGGCTGATCGAGGCAGCCCAGAATATTGAGCAGGGTCGACTTGCCGGAGCCGGAGGCGCCGACGATGGCCACCATCTCCCCCCGCGTTATGGTCAGGTCGATGCCCTTGAGCACCTCGACGCGCCGCTCCCCGTCGCCAAAATGGCGGCGGATGCCGCTCAGTTGCAGCAGTGGTTCTCTCATCATCACATCCCCATGGGCGGACCCATCCGCCCGCTCTGCTGGTGCTGGGCCGTCAGCTGGCTCACCACCACGGCCTCCCCCTCCGCCAGCCCGTCCAGGATCTGGGCATCCACCTTGTTGTTGAGGCCGACCTTCACCTGCCGCCATTGCGGGCGACCGCCCTCATCCACCACCTGTACCCGCCCCTCGCTCAGAGCGATGGCCGGGATCACCAGGGCGTTGCGTTCAGTCGCCAGCACAATGTGCACCTGGGCCGTCATGCCGATGCGCAGGGCCCGCTGCGGATTTTCCACCTCGAACAGGCCGTTGTAGTAGACGGCCGTACTGGTCGAACTGCTGCTGGTCGTGTCGTCGTTGATGGTGTCGGGGGCGGGCTCGATGGCACGCAAGCTGGCCTGGTAGCGCTGCTTGGGCGCTCCCAGCACGGTGAAATAGCTGGGCAGGCCGGCCTTCACCCTGATCACGTCCGCCTCCGAGATCTGCGCCTCCACCGTCATGGTGTCGAGTCGCGCCACCTTGACCATGGTCGGGGTACTCTGCACCGCGTTGACCGTCTGCCCCTGTTCCACCGGGATCGCCACTATGGTGCCCGCCATGGGGGAGACGATGCGGGTGTAACCCAGATTCACTTTGGCGGTGTCGACCGCGATGCGGGCCTGCACCGCCTGCGCCGTCAACGCCCGGATGTCGGCACGGGTGGCCGTCAGGGTCGCCTCCGCGCTGTCGTAGTCGGCCTGACTGCCCAATCCTCGAGCCAGCACCTTGCGCTGGCGCTCGAAGGCCAGCTGGTTGTTGCGCAAAGTTGCCCGGCGCGAGGCCAGCTGGGCCTGCACGTTGTCGAGAGCAGCTTCGGCATCCTTGAGGGCGTTCTGCTGGGTGAGATCGTCGATCTCGACCAGCAGATCGCCCTGCTTCACCTCGTCCCCCAGTGCCACGTGCAGCGCCTTGATCTGCCCCGACACCTGGGCCCCCACACTCACCAGCTTCTGGGCCTGCAGGGTGCCGTCGGCCAGCACGCTCTGCTCCAGATCCCGCCGCTCGACCGAAGCCGTGATATAGGCGGCTGCCGGCGCCGCCGTGGAGGGCAGCCACAGCCAGCCGGCGCCGACCAGCACCAGGGCGGGCAGCAGCAGGCGAACAACGAGAAGACGGATAGGGGGCATCGCGGATATCCTTGGCTAAAACAGAGGGTGAAGCAGACCCGGGCAATCTACTCCAATGTCCGGTTAAGCCTCTTGCAGGGCAGTGTAAGGATTGCGTAAAAGCAGCTGTCAGGCGGAGACGGACACGGGAAAATGGCGCCAACCCGAGACGGAGAAGAGCGATGAAGATCCTGCTGGTGGACGATGATCTGGAACTTGGCACCATGCTGAGCGAATACCTGGGTGGCGAAGGCTTTGCCACCACCCATGTGCTGACCGGCAAGAGCGGCGTGCAGCACGCCCTCTCCGGCAACTATGCCGCCGTGGTGCTCGACATCATGCTGCCCGACTTGAACGGCAGCGAGGTGCTGCGCCAGATCCGCCGCGACAGCCGGATCCCCGTCATCATGCTCACCGCCAAGGGGGACAACATCGATCGGGTGATCGGGCTCGAGATGGGGGCCGATGACTATGTGCCCAAGCCCTGCTACCCGAGGGAGCTGGTGGCCAGGCTGAGGGCCGTGCTGCGCCGGGTCGAGCCGGCCCCCGCCCATCCGGGCAAAGAGCAGGGCCTGCGCCTTGGCGAGCTGGTGCTCTCCCCCGCCAGCCGTCAGTGCCACTGGCAAACGCAGCCGCTGGAGCTGACCGCCACCGAGTTCAACCTGCTGGAGCTGCTGCTGCGCTCGCCGGAGCGGGTGGTCAGCAAGGATGAGCTCTCCCTGCATGGACTGGGCCGCCCACGCGAGCCCTATGATCGCAGCGTCGACGTGCACATCTGCAACATCCGCCAGAAGCTGCAGGCCCTGGCGGGGGAAGCCGTCGGCATCGAGACGGTGCGCAGCATAGGATACCGGCTGGCATGATCCTCAAGGGGCGCCTGTTCTGGAAGATCCTGTTCGGCTTCTGGTTCACCATCATCATGATGAGCCAGCTGCTGTGGGTGGCCTTCAGCCTCTATCGCCATGAGGGACCGCCTGAGCAGCGGATGGCAAGCCAGCTGGCCGAACGCCAGCTGGAGGCGGCCGCCAGCCTGTTGCAGCGACAGGGACCGGCTGCAGTCGCAGCCCTGCAGGCCAGCTGGCCGGCCCAGGAGCGAAGGCTGCTACAGCTTGAACCGGTCGCAACAGAGCCAGCCACGACGCTGAGCGGCCGCATCCTGCTGGGAGCCGATGGCCAGCGCTATCGGCTCGACTACGACGGCGGCGGCCTGCAGCAGTTGCTGGCCCCGCCCCAGCCCCATCGCAACTGGCTCAACATGCCGCCCCCCATGTGGTGGATCGGCGGGCTTGGCGGCCTCTTCTTCAGTGCCCTGCTCGCCTGGCACCTGACCCGTCCCATGAACCGCTTCCGACAGGGGTTCGCACGCCTCGCCCAGGGAGATCTGGCAGTGCGCCTCTACCCCGCCATGCGGCGGCGCCACGACGAGATCAGCGATGCGGCCCGCGACTTCGATGCCATGGCCGAACGGCTGCAACTGCTGGTGGAGAGCCGCGAGCAGCTGCTGCACGACGTCTCCCACGAGCTGCGATCCCCCCTTGCCAGGTTGCAGCTGGCCATCGGTCTTGCCCAGCAGGATCCGGCCAGGATCGAGGGATCCCTCGAGCGGATCCAGCTCGAGACCCAGCGCATGGACAAGATGATCGGCGAGCTGCTGACCCTCACCCGTGCCGGCCATGGCGAGCGGGATGGCGAGGAGTATTACGATCTGCAGGGACTGGTCGACGCCGTGGTGAGCGATGCCCGCTACGAGGCGCAGCACATTGGGGTCGAGATAAAAACCTGGGTGGATGAAACCCGGGAGTACACGGTCTGCGGACAGGCGGAGCTGATCCGCCGGGCCCTCGACAACGTGCTTCGCAATGCCCTGCGCTTCTCGCAAGCAGGCCAGTGCATCCACCTGACCCTGATGCACCAGGGCTGCGAGTTCGTCATCGAGGTGGCGGATCAGGGGATGGGGGTGGATGAGAGCAAGCTCTCCAGCATCTTCGATCCCTTCGTGCGGATCGGCTCCCCCGCCGCAGGCAAGGGCTATGGGCTGGGCCTTGCCATCACCCGCAAGGCCATCCAGGCCCAGGGCGGGCGGGTCGACGCCAGAAACGGCGAAGAGGGCGGCCTGATCGTCACCCTCCACTTGCCGGGCTAGCTACCCCGCTCTGTCATTACAGCTATCGGTTAGCCCCGCAGCCGCTGCAATTGACTGATGGCATTGCCGGTTGAGCGAAAGGCAAACTCGGCAGGGGCAATGCCGGCCAGCTTGCGCCACTCGCAGGCGGCCACATCATCGGCCGCCACCACCAAAGGCTTGTGCACCAACTCCAGCAGAAAAACGGTATCGCAGGTGTGATAGACCACATCGTCATAGGGATAGACGTTGGCATAGGAGCCAAGATAACGCGGCCTCTCCCCCGTCAGGTTCAGCCCCAGCTCCTCCTTGAGCTCCCTCACCAAGGCTTCCTCCAGCGATTCGCCGGGATCGACGAAGCCGCCCGGCAGATCCAGCAACCCCTTACCGGGATCCCGGGCCCGCACCGCGACCAGCAGCTCGTCCTGCCAGCACAGTGCCACCATCACGGCCGACGCCACATTCTGGAAATAGTGAAAACCACAGCCACAGGCAAACTCTTTCTCGCTGCGTTGTTGCAGCGTTCCGGAACCACAACGCGGACAAAACATAGGGGGACTCTCATCTGACACCAAAGGCGCATTGTATGACGAACCCCATCCCTGATGGAAAGCCTTGAGGCACAACGCCCATGACGTGATAAATCAGCAGGATATAAAAGAGGGAGGAGAGGTAATACAGAGGGAAGCAAACCAAAGAAACCCAGTCTTTCGACTGGGCTTCTTTTAGTGGCGGAGCGGACGGGGAGACGGACAGAGTCCGGCTCAAGCACAAAGGACAACAGACAGGGACCAAGTTGCCAGTGGCAAGTCGCAGCCCTGGCGGTTGTCTCTTGTTTCCTCATCCCGTTTGCAAAAGCCAGATAGCAAAAAGGCCTTCCCGTCAGGGAAGGCCTTTCAATTTAGTGGCGGAGCGGACGGGACTCGAACCCGCGACCCCCGGCGTGACAGGCCGGTATTCTAACCGACTGAACTACCGCTCCGCATTCGGTTAGCTTTCGCTAAATTGTCTGCCGCTTCAACGAGGTGTCATCCTCTCGGCCAACGTCGTGATGTGCACGGCGCTGTTTAATTGGGTGCCTGGCAGTGTCCTACTCTCGCATGGCGAATGCCACACTACCATCGGCGCTACAGCGTTTCACTTCTGAGTTCGGCATGGGGTCAGGTGGTTCCACTGCGCTATTGCCGCCAGGCAAAAATCTTCAATCTGAAAAA
>NZ_CDBH01000048.1:95472-95697 GCF_000820305.1 Aeromonas dhakensis | reverse complement strand
AGCCGGATGACAAGGAGTACGGCGTCAGGCTGTTTGACTGCAACGTGCGTTTTCGCATCAGCGAGCCCAGTTGCCTGGTGCTCGCCATCGAGCCGGCCCAGTGAGCCAGCCATAAAAAAACCACCCGTTCGGGTGGTTTTTTGTCAGTCGTGATCCTTGTGCCTGAGGGCAATCTGGCGAAATTCCTCCTCGCAGGCGAGGAAGGCGTCGACGATGGCCGGATCG
>NZ_CDBH01000048.1:0-95452 GCF_000820305.1 Aeromonas dhakensis | reverse complement strand
GCCATCCCACTTCTCGTGGTGAGTGAGGGAGATCTCCCGCGCCAGCCGCAGGAAGGAGTTGGAGCCAAGCTGGGCTTCGGCGCTCGCCAGCGCATCGGCGCCAATCTGGGGGTGGCGCTTCATGATGGCGAACTCCTCGTCCGTCAGCTTGCCCGGCTTGAGCAGGATGGCATCGGGAATGCCCACCTTGCCCACGTCGTGCAGCGGCGCCGACTTGAACAGCAGATCGATGGTGGCATCGTCCAGCGGATAACGTTCCCAGTCGCTGCGGCTCAGCTGCTCCGCCAGCACCTTGACGTAGAACTGGGTGCGGATGATGTGGGCGCCGGTCTCGTTGTCGCGGGTCTCCGCCAGCGAGGCGAGCCCCAGGATGGCCACGTCCCGGGTCAGGTTGAGCTCGTCCTGGCGCGCCTTCAGCTCGCCGATCATCTGGTTGGTGCCGGCAGCAATCAGACCGAACTCATCGTCCCGGATCACCGGCACCCGCGCCTCCAGATCGCCGCACTGCACCTGCGCCATGGCGCGAGTCTGATGCATCAGGGATAGGGTCAGGTTACGGCCATAGCCGCGAATGATGAGCCAGAGATAACCGAAGGTCACCACCATCACGAAGGCGATCTCCAGCAAGATGTAGTGCTGGGCATCGAGCCGCGGCAGGCTCTTGTCCACCGTGACCAGCCACTCCAGATCCTTGTTGAACAGCAGGAAGAACACAGCGCCAAGCAGGGTCAGGGTGGTGAAGGCGAACAGGGAGAACTTGCGGGAAACCGGCATGGCCAGCGGCTGGTTCAGCACCAGACAGGCCTGATGTTCCCGCAGCTTGGCCCGCTGCCAGTCCCGCTGCAGCGACAGATCCGCCGCCACCAGGAAGCCCAGGGTGCTCATCCCCAGCAGGATCTTGAGGTGGCTCTCCAGCGGAAAATCATACCGGATGCCGTTGTAGCCAGAGAGCAGCAAGGCCCCCAGCAGATAGAAGCCCACCTCCAGCCCGAAGCCTCCCAGCCCCTGACCGGACAGCGTCACCTTGCGCAGCAGCTGATCGCGCAGGACAAACATGATGGCGAAGGTCACCAGCGCGGGCCCCAGCAGCTGGGGCAGCGTCAGGCTCTCCAGGAATGGGCAGACCTGCAGCCCGTAAAGACAAAACAGTGACAGTGTCACCCCGTAGTGAAGGGCGCAGCGCCCCGTGATCCTCTGCATGATTCCACCCAAACCTTATCGTCATGACGGCGGGGAGATGACCCCGCCCCTCACAGGCGCCGCAGCAGCAGACTCCCGATCGAATAGCCAGCGCCAAACGAGCAGAGCACACCGCAGGCCCCCGCGGGAAGGTCGCGATTGTACAGATGGAACGCGATAATGGAACCCGCCGAGCTGGTGTTGCCGTAGCTGTCGAGGATCACCGGCGCCTCCTGCTGGCTGGCGTCATGGCCGAGCAGCTTGCGGGCGATGAACTGGTTCATGGTGAGGTTGGCCTGATGGAGCCAGAGCCGGCTCAGGGAATCCGCCGCCCAGCCCTGCTCATCGAGCTGGCCGGCGATCTGGTCGCACACCAGCGGCAGCACCTCCTTGAACACCTTGCGCCCCTGCTGGCGGAACAGCTTGTCGTCACCGTAGCGGGTGCGCGGGCTGAGCCGGTTCAGGAAACCGAAGTTGTTGCGGATGTTGTTGGAGTACTGGGTCATCAGCTTGCTGGCCACCAGTTGCCAGGGGTTGGCCACCTGACAATCGGCCTCCCGCTCCAGCAGCACGGCGGTACAGGCGTCACCGAAGATGAAGTGGCTGTCCCGATCGCGAAAATTGAGGTGCCCAGAGCAGATCTCCGGATTGACCACCAGCGCGAGTCTGGCAGTGCCGGCCGCCAGCATGTCCGCCGCCGTCTTGATGCCGAAGGTGGCGGAGGAGCAGGCCACGTTCATGTCAAAAGCCATGCCGCTCGCCCCCAGATAGTGCTGCAGCTCGATGGAGAGCGCCGGATAGGGGCGCGGCATGTTGGAGGCAGCCACTATCACCAGATCTATTTCCCCCGGCTCGCGACCGGCGGCAATCAGCGCCTGCTCAGCGGCGGCCACCGCCATCTCCACCATGATGGAGGGCTTGTCATCGGGTCGCTCGGGCAGCAGCGGCTGCATGATGTCGGGATCCAGCACCCCCTCCTTGCTCACCAGATAACGGCTCTTGATGCCGGAGGCCTTCTCGA
Organism: Aeromonas dhakensis; assembly: GCF_000820305.1. Taxonomy (GTDB): domain Bacteria; phylum Pseudomonadota; class Gammaproteobacteria; order Enterobacterales; family Aeromonadaceae; genus Aeromonas; species Aeromonas dhakensis. The sequence goes on along the minus strand of NZ_CDBH01000048.1, from coordinate 93,252 downwards.
TGAATTCGCTGCTCGAATGCTGTTTGGCGGGCAGCTGGCCGGCGTCGATGGCGGAAGCGTTCTCCTCGTTGTAGAGATCCACGTACTGGTTGAAGGCGGCCACCAGCGCTTCGTTGCTGACGGCAAAGGGAGGGGTATAGAGGCCTGAGCCACTGATCACGATAGAGGTCATCTTTGCTCCTCGCCGGGTTCACTCCCGGCTTGTTGGTCTGTTCGGGTAGAGAGGGTCACAGCTGGTCGATGGCCGCAGCCAGACCCGCCAGAGTCAGCGGGTGCATGCGCCCGCCGATCAATTCGTTCATCAACTTGATGGAGGGGTGCCAGAGCCACTCCCGCCGCGGGGTGGGATTGATCCATACCAGCTTGGGAAAATGCTGCTGCAAGCGGGCCAGCCACACCTGACCGGCCTCCTCGTTCCAATATTCGACGCTGCCGCCAGGCCAGGTGATCTCGTAGGGGCCCATGGTGGCATCCCCCACCAGGATCACCTTGTAGTCGCTGCCGTAGGTGCGCAGCAGGCGCTGGGTGTCGAAGCGCTCCTCGTGCCTGCGGGCGTTGTCTCGCCAGACGAAGTCGTAGAGACAGTTGTGAAAATAGAAGTACTCCAGGTGCTTGAACTCGTGGCGCAGAGCAGAAAAGAGCCGCTGCACCTCGGCCACGTGGGCATCCATGGAGCCTCCCACGTCGAAGAAGACCAGCAGCTTGACCCCGTTGTGGCGCTCGGGTCTGAGCTTCACATCGAGCCAGCCCTGCCTGGCCGTGCTCCGGATGGTGTCATCGAGATCCAGCTCGTCCGGGCTGCCCTGGCGCACCCAGCGCCTGAGTTTGCGCAGCGCCAGCTGGATGGCCCGTTGCCCCAGCGGCGAGTCGTCGCTGAAGTTGCGATAATGGCGCGCCTCCCACACCTTGATCGCCTTGCCATGCTGACCCTCTCCCCCCATGCGCACTCCTTCCGGGTGAAAACCGCCGTGGCCGAACGGGCTGCTGCCACCGGTGCCGACCCACTTGTTGCCGCCGGCGTGACGCTCCTTCTGCTCGCGCAAGCGCTGGTTGAGGGTCGCCAGCAGCTGATCCAGCCCGCCAAGGGATTGGAGCAACGCCTTCTCCTCGGCGCTCAGCAGCCGTTCGAACTCCTTACGCAGCCACTCATCGGGCAGGCTCTCCGGCAGCAGGGGGATGGCGGCCAACCCTTCGTAATACTCGGCGAAGGCGCGATCGAAGCGATCGTAATGAGCCTCGTCTTTTACCAGCAGGCAGCGGGAGAGCTGGTAGAACTCGTCCATGTCGAGGCTGGCCAGCCGGGCTGCCAGCGCCCCGTGCAAGTCCAGCAGTTCACGCAAACTGCAGGGGAGCTTGTGGCGGCGCAGATGGGTAAAAAAGTCGATGAGCATGAGTCAGCTGCCGCGTCTGGCCAGAAAAGCGAGCTTCTCAAAGAGATGCAAGTCCTGCTCGGTCTTGAGCAAGGCGCCGTAGAGGGCGGGCACCAGCTTGCCGGGCTCGCGGGCGCGCATCGCCTCGGGGGCGATGTCGTCAGCCAACAGCAGCCGGATCCAGTCCAAGAGTTCCGAGGTGGAGGGCTTCTTGCGCAGTCCCTCTACTTCCCGCAGCTCGAAGAAGAGATCCATCGCCTCGCCAAGCAGGCTCTCTTTGAGGTCGGGGTAGTGAAGTTTGACGATGGCCTGCATCTCGACCTTGTCGGGGAAGCGGATGTAGTGAAAGAAACAGCGGCGCAGGAAGGCATCCGGCAGCTCTTTTTCATTGTTGGAGGTGATGATGACCACAGGGCGCTGGCGGGCCTTGATGCGCTCGCCGGTCTCGTAGACGTCGAACTCCATCCGATCCAGCTCCTGCAGCAGATCGTTGGGAAACTCGATATCCGCCTTGTCGATTTCATCGATAAGCAGCACCGGGCGCTGGTCGGCAGTGAAGGCCTGCCACAGCTTGCCACGGCGGATGTAGTGGCCTATCTCCCCCACCCTGGGGTCGCCGAGCTGGGAGTCCCGCAGCCTGGCCACCGCATCGTACTCATAGAGCCCCTGCTGGGCCTTGGTGGTGGATTTGATGTGCCAGGCGATAAGTTCGGTGCCCAGATGGCTGGCCACGGCCTCTGCCAGCTCGGTCTTGCCCGTGCCGGGTTCACCCTTGATGAGCAGCGGCTTCTCCAGCAAGATGGCGGCATTGACCGCCATCTTGAGCGCCTCTGAGGCGAGATAGCGATCGCTTCCTGCAAATCCCATAGCGTCTATTCCTTTGACGACGAGAGACCTTTTCGCGAGGGAGGTCTCAATAAGAAAGAATAAGCTCTATATCTTGTAATAACATATTGTTATAACAAATCGTCACTTCTCATTCAGAAACCACAGGGTAATCTTGTTTCATCGCCGTAACAAACAGGGATAGCACCATGAGCAAAATTTTTGAGGACAACAGCCAGACCATAGGTCACACCCCTCTGGTTCGTCTCAACCGTGTTACCAAGGGCCGCGTGCTGGCCAAGATTGAGAGCCGAAACCCGAGCTTCAGCGTCAAGTGCCGTATCGGCGCCAACCTGATCTGGGATGCCGAGAAGCGCGGCGTTCTGACCAAGGGCAAGGAGATCATCGAACCCACCAGCGGCAACACGGGTATTGCTCTGGCCTTCGTGGCCGCCGCCCGTGGCTATCCCATCACATTGACCATGCCGGCCACCATGAGCCTGGAGCGCCGCAAACTGCTCAAGGCGCTAGGTGCCAACCTGGTGCTGACCGAAGGGCCGCTCGGCATGAAGGGCGCCATTGCCAAGGCCAACGAGATCCTCGAGTCCGAGCCCGGCAAATACGTGCTGCTGCAACAGTTTGAAAACCCGGCCAACCCGGAAATCCACGAGAAGACCACAGGTCCCGAGATCTGGGATGCCACCGATGGCGAAGTGGATGTGTTCGTGGCCGGCGTCGGTACCGGCGGCACCATTACCGGTGTCTCCCGCTACCTGAAACAGACCAAGGGCAAGGCGGTGGTCTCCGTTGCCGTCGAACCGAGCGAATCGCCGGTGATCAGCCAGCGTCTGGCCGGTCTTGAAATCAAACCGGGACCCCACAAGATCCAGGGCATAGGTGCCGGCTTCATCCCGGGCAACCTGGATCTCACCCTGCTGGATCGTGTCGAGCAGGTAAGCAGCGATGATGCCATTGAAATGGCGCGCCGCCTGATGGAAGAGGAAGGCATTCTGGCCGGCATCAGCTCCGGTGCCGCCGTGGTGGCCGCAGCCCGCCTCGCCGAGCTGCCGGAATTTGAAGGCAAGACCATAGTCGTCATCCTGCCGAGCGCTGCCGAGCGTTACCTCTCCAGCGCCCTGTTTGCCGGGGTGTTCAGCGAGCAGGAATTGCAGCAGTAAGTGATCGGATTATTTCAAAACAACGGCGCTCCCAGGAGCGCCGTTTCTTTATGGGCTAGACTGAGCACTTGGCAGCGCCAGTCGACCCCTTATTTTTCGGGGTAAAATAACAAGCAAACCCGTGACGAAAAAAGCAGACATTCTGTGATAAATCTCATATCCTGTGCCGCGTCACGAGGTGTTTGCCGACTAGGTATCACAAAGTAACAAAGTGTTATTTTTCGTTATAAAATAATTTCAGGCCAGCATTGACGCGGCTTGTAGCGCGATAACGGAAAAGAGTTGAGGCAGACACCGAATACTGCACAGAAAATTGACCTGGATTAAACCATTGCAGGTCTGATTTCGTTACTTTACAACATATCCATACTGACACGGTGCGAGAAGGAAGCGTCAAAAGCATCCCTCACACCAAAAAATATCAATAATATGGGGTGAAACCATGTACGAGAAGTCTGTTGTTATTACTGCTGAAAACGGCCTGCACACCCGTCCGGCAGCTCAGTTCGTGAAAGAAGCCAAAGAATTCCAAAGCGAGATCACTGTGGTCTCCGGTGGCAAATCCGCCAGCGCCAAGAGCCTGTTCAAGCTGCAGACCCTGGGCCTGACCAAAGGCACTAACGTGACCATCCAGGCCGACGGCCCGGACGCTCAGAAAGCCGTTGAGAAGCTGGTTGCCCTGATGGACGAGCTGGAGTAATCCAGCTTTATTCCTCCCCCACAGTCGTTTTAATAGGAAGGATTATGATATCTGGCATTCTTGCGTCCCCCGGTATCGCATTCGGCAAGGCGCTTCTTCTGAAAGAAGATGAAATCGTTATCAATCAGGGCAAAATCGCTGCCGAACAGATTGATGCCGAAATCAACCGCTTCCTCGAAGCCCGCACCAAGTCAGCCGCACAGCTGGAAGCCATCAAAGAGATGGCCGGTCGCACCTTCGGTGAAGAAAAAGAGGCCATCTTCGAAGGCCACATCATGCTGCTCGAAGATGAAGAGCTGGAAGGGGATATCAGATCCTTCATCAAAGACAACAAGGCCACCGCCGACAAGGCCATCTACGAGGTCATCGAGCAGTACGCGAAGATGATGGCCGAGCTGGATGACCCCTATCTGCGCGAGCGCGCCACCGACTTCCGTGACATCGGCACCCGTCTGGTCAAGAACGTACTGGGCATCGCCGTTGTCAACCTGAGCACCATCGACGAAGAGGTGATCCTGGTCGCCAAAGACCTGACCCCGTCCGAAACCGCTCAGATCAACCTGAAATACGTGCTGGGTTTTGTCACCGACATCGGTGGCCGTACTTCCCACACCTCCATCATGGCCCGCTCCCTGGAGCTGCCGGCCATCGTGGGCACCAACGACATCACCGAGCGCGTCAAGAATGGTGACGTGCTGGTGCTGGACGCGATCAACAACCAGATCGTCCTCAACCCGACTGCCGAACAGCTGGCCAAGTTCAAAGAGATCCAAGCCCAGTTCCAGGCCGAGAAAGACGAGCTGGCCAAGCTGAAAGATCTGCCCGCCATCACTCTGGATGGCCATCAGGTCGAAGTGTGCGCCAACATAGGTACCGTCAAGGATACCGAGGGTGCCATCCGCAATGGCGCCGAAGGCGTGGGTCTGTACCGTACCGAGTTCCTGTTCATGGACCGTGACGCGCTGCCGACCGAAGACGAGCAGTTCAAAGCCTACAAAGAAGTGGCCGAAGCGATGCCGGATCAGCCGATCATCGTGCGCACCATGGACATCGGCGGCGACAAAGAACTGCCCTACATGAATTTCCCGAAAGAGATGAACCCCTTCCTGGGCTGGCGTGCCGTGCGGATCTTCTTCGATCGCGCCGACATCATGCACGCCCAGCTGCGGGCCATCCTGCGTGCGTCTGCCTTCGGCAAACTGCGCATCATGTTCCCGATGATCATCTCCGTCGAAGAGTTCCGCAGCCTCAAGGCCACCGTAGAGACGCTGAAAGCCGAACTGCGTGCCGAAGGCAAAGCCTTTGATGAATCCATCGAAGTGGGTATCATGATCGAGACCCCGGCTGCTGCCGTGATGGCTCATCATCTGGCCAAGGAAGTGGATTTCTTCAGTATCGGTACCAACGATTTGACCCAGTACACCCTGGCCGTCGACCGTGGTAACGAGATGATTTCCGCCATGTACAACCCGCTGTCACCCTCCGTCCTGACCCTGATCAAGATGGTTATCGATGCATCCCACGCCGAAGGCAAGTGGACCGGTATGTGTGGTGAACTGGCTGGTGACGAGCGTGCCACCCTGCTGCTGCTGGGTATGGGTCTGGATGAGTTCTCCATGAGCGCCATCTCTGTACCGCGTATCAAGAAGCTTATCCGCAACACCAACTTCGAAGATGTGAAGGCCATGGCTGATCAAGCGCTGAGCTTTGCCACCGCCGCCGAAATCGAAGCCTGTGTAGATAACTTTATTAAGCAGAAGGCAGTCTGCTAAGATCGGCTGCAAACAGCGACAATCATCTCTAGGAGCTTTTACTATGGGTCTGTTTGATAAACTGAAGAAACTGGTTTCCGATGACAGCTCTGATACCGGCGGCATCGAAATTTTTGCCCCGCTGTCAGGCGAAATCGTACCGATCGAAGATGTGCCCGACGTGGTCTTCGCCGAGAAGATCGTCGGTGACGGCATCGCCATCAAGCCGGCCGGCAACAAGATGGTTGCTCCGTGCGACGGCACCATCGGCAAGATCTTCGAGACCAACCACGCGTTCTCGCTGGAATCCGACTCTGGTATCGAGCTGTTCGTTCACTTCGGTATCGACACCGTTGAGCTGAAAGGCGAAGGCTTCAAGCGCATCGCCCAGGAAGGTCAACAGGTCAAGCGCGGTGACACCATCATCGAGTTCGATCTGGCCGTTCTGGAAGCCAAAGCCAAATCTACCCTGACTCCGGTGGTCATCTCCAACATGGACGAGATCAAAGAGCTGGTGAAGATGACGGGTGCCGTGACCGTGGGCGAGACCCCGGTGATCCGCATCAAGAAATAAGGCTGCATGGGCCGAACGCCCATCGCTGAAACAAAAAACCGAAGCCCAGGCTTCGGTTTTTTTATGGGCGCCTTCCAGCTACTCCTTGCCGAAGACCACCTGGTTGCGCCCGTTGCTCTTGGCCTGATAGAGCGCCTTGTCAGCCACCTGCAGCAGGTTGTCGCTGCTCTGGCCCTCGTTTCGGGTGGCACAGCCCAGGCTCATCGTCAGGGAGAAGTTCTGCCCCTCCCACGCGACTACATGGCCGACAAACTGCCGACGCAACTGCTCGGCCCGCTCGACTACCAACTCCGCATCCACCCCGGGCAGGATCAGCAAAAACTCCTCCCCGCCCCAGCGGGCCAGGTGCTCCCCGGCTCTCAGCTGACCGGTCATGATGCGGGCCACCTCGCACAGCGCCGCATCCCCGGCGGGATGCCCGTAGCGATCATTGATCTGCTTGAAGTGATCGATGTCGCCCAGAATCACCGAGAAGGGTTCTCCCTGCAGCCAGAGCGCCTGCAACTGCTGCCCGGCGGCACGCCGGTTGCCAAGCTCGGTCAGTGGATCGGTGCAGGAGATCCGGCTCACCTCCTCTATCATGCAGTGCAGATCGTGAATGTCGCGCAAGGTTACTATGTGCCAGCCCGGCATGGCATCGGCTTTCAACTGGGCCGTGATGGTAAACCAGCGCTGCTGGCCGTTCTTGCAGTAAAGCAGGGCATTCATCTCGGCCACCGCAGCCCCGCTTGCCAGGCTGCTCATCACCGCCTGGTTCCAACGCGAGATGGCCAGTGCCCGGCTCTCCTCGTCGCGATAGACGGTGGCAAACCAACTGGCCATGTCAGGCAGATCCGTCAGGTCGTAACCCAGTTGCGTCACGAAAGCCCGGTTCAGGAACCTGTGATGGCGGGCGGGGATCTCCGACAACCGGGTGGGGATGCTGTCCAGCGTCTCGCTGCAGGCCGATTCCGAGATCAGGATAGGAAACGGGATCACGTCGAAGGAGCGAAACAGGATCTGCTGCAGCTCGGTCAGGATCACGGGATCTGTGATGGTCAAGGTAATTCCCTTCACCTGTTGAGGATTTTATTAAAGGTAAATGAGGGGAGAAGAGGGGTAAAGCCCTCATTGAACTGGGCTGGGTGCCCGGTTCCCGGCCGCAACACCCCCTGCTCTGCGGCTTTGCATCAGCCGTTCGCCCCCCTGGCAGCCTCTCCTTGATGAGCGAAACCAGCTCTTCGACCGGCGCGCTGCTGGCCTGTTACAAATAACATGTTAAAAACACACAGAGATCAAGGTTTTGACACATCTTCGCAGTAACATGGAAAAAGTGGCCCAGAGGCAGGACGCCCACCCGATGAGACCACCCGTGATGCAATGCAAGCCCCCAAAAGGATACGAACATGTTGAAAAATACCGAACAACGTTATGGCAGCCTGAGCATAGGGCTGCACTGGTTGACCCTGCTGCTGATGATCGCCGTCTATGCGCTGATGGAGTTCAGGGACATCTTCCCCAAAGGGTCGGCCGGCCGCGACCTGATGAAGGAGTTTCACTTCATGGTGGGCCTGCTGATCCTGGCGCTGGTGGTGGTGCGTCTGCTGGTGCGTGCGAGCAGCCCCTCACCGCGCATCGTGCCCGAGCTCTCCCCCCTGATGCTCAAGCTGGCCAAACTCGCCCACCTGGCGCTCTATGGCTTCCTGATCCTCACCCCGCTGCTGGGCTGGTTGCTGCTGAGCGCGGGCGGCAAGCCCATCCCCTTCTTCGGCCTTGAGCTTCCCGCCCTCATCGCCCCCGACGACGGTCTGAAGGGCGCCATCAAGGAGCTGCACGAGACGCTGGCCAACATTGGCTATGCCCTGATTGCCCTGCATGCGGCGGCATCCATCTACCACCACCACGTACTCAAGGACAACACCCTGACCAATATGCTGCCCGAGCGACGCAGTTAGTCCCTTGTCTGCAGGGAGGGGCGTACTCGCCCCTCTTTTGATCAGGCCTGTTTGGCCACCACCTCGGCAGCATCGACAGCCTTGTTTTTACCTTCAGGCTGCAGTTGCTTGACGTTGCCCTTGCTCTCGCCCTTCTGCTCCTCCTGAGACTGGGACTGGCCGACAAACTGGCCTCCCTTGCGGATGGAGAGGCTCCCGCCCTTGAACAACCCCTTCATCTTGCCGTTTTCGAGGATCTCCACCTCGCTCGAGGCGCAGGTGCCATCCAGAGTGCCATTGATGATCACGTGGGCGGCGCTGACATCCCCTTCAATCCGGCCACCTTCCATGATGCGTACCGTCCCGCCGTTCAGTTGCAGCGTCCCGACGAACTGGCCATACACATCCAGATTGCCCTCCACCTGCAACTCGCCCTTGAAACGGGCCCCCTTGGCGATCACCGTCGTCGTGCTCCCCGCCCCGACCATCTCAGACTCATTGCGCTTTCGTCCAAACATCTTGGTTTTCTCCACCATCAACAGCAGCACCATCAGTAACAACGGAACTATGGGTAATTTGTAATATGCAGATCCCGCCACATAGAGCAGCAACGCCAGGCCCCAGCAAAACCAGATGAGATACAGCGCGTCACTGCGTGGCCGCATCGCGATGCGAGCCAGGATCCTTTCAGGCATCAATGTCATTGACCATTCCCTCTTGCGGGCAGATGGATGCAAGACCGGGGTCACCCCCTCACTCTCGTTTCCCGCGATACGCGGGCATGGACCTAGCTCAAGCGACCAGATTGCCGAAACTCTGAAACAAAAAAGCCCCGCCAGATGACGGGGCTACGATTTCTCAGCAAAGCGAAGCAGGGGCTTAGGGCAGCACCACCCGGCTTTCGCCGCCGCCGAGGGCCTCCACCCGCACCTGCACACCGATCCGCTCCACCAGGGTTTGCACGTGGGAGATGACCCCGATCTGGCGGCCGGCCGCCTGCAGGGAATCGAGGCTTGAGAGCGCCAGATCCAGGCTGTCGGGATCGAGCGTACCGAAGCCCTCGTCGATAAAGAGCGATTCGACCTGGGTCTGGCGCGACGACAGGCTGGAGAGGGCCAGCGCCAGCGCCAGCGACACCAGGAAGCTCTCGCCGCCGGAGAGGGAGTCCACAGAGCGCACCTCGTCCCCCATGTCGAGATCCACCACCTGCAGCGCCAGATCGGTGCCGGGCACCCGCTCCAGTCGATAGCGAAGGGAGAGCTCGGCAAGCTGGGCGTTGGCCTCCAGCAGCAACCGCTCCAGCGTGAGGCTCTGGGCGAAGGTGCGCAACTTGGCGCCGCTGGCCGAGCCGATGAGATCGGAGAGGCGCTGCCAGTGATCCGCCACCGCCTGCTGGGCGGCCAGCGCCTCCTGCAGGGTGCCCGCCTTGAGAGCAGCCGCCTCGGCCTGGGCCAGCGTGCTCTTGCACTGGAACAGCTGCTCGTCGAGGGCGCGGCAATGCGCCTCCAGCGCCATCAGCCGGCTGTCGAGCTCCTCTGACGCCAACGCGGCCAGCTCGGGGTGATGCTCGCGATAACGATCCCGCTTGCTCTCCTCCAGTGCCAGCGCCCGCTGCCGCTCGGTCAAACGGGTACGCGCCTCGGCGCGGGCATCCTCCAGCGCCTGCAAGGCGGCGCGCCGCGCCTTGAGCTCATCCGGGCTCATGGCCAGCAGGCGGCGCAGGTCATATTCGGCGATGCCGAGGCTGCTGGCGTGAGCAGCCCAGCGCCCCAGCACCTCCCGCCGCCGCCGGCTGCTCACCTGCTTCTCCTGCTCCAGATGGTTGAGACGGGCCTTGAGCTCGGTCTGGCGCTCACGCAGGGCGCGGGCCGCCCCCTGCATCATCTCCAGCTCGCTGGCCAGCTGCTGCAGCCGCTGCTGCCAGCGATGCTCGACCAGGGCTATCTCCTCGCCCCCCAGACAAGTGGCGCGGCTGGTGACCAGCCCCTGCCGTTGCTGTTCATGCTCCTTGTAGTCGCGCTCGAGCTTGTGCAGCAGCTCGCGCTGGGTCTGCAGGCGCGCCTCCTGGGCGCTCAGGGCCGGGGTCAGGCTGGCAATCTCGCCGGCCAACCGCTCCCACTCGCTCTGGCCATGCAGCCAGGCCTCGCAGGCCCGCTGCCACTCGTGCCACTGCTGGCTGCCGAGCCACTGGCGCCAGGGCTGGCCCCCCATCTGTTCGTCGAGCCGGTTGCCCCCCTGCTCGAGGCGCTGGCGCAAGGTCGTCTCCTGCTCGCTCATCGCCTTCACCTCCCCCTCCAGGGCGATGCGCTGGCGGTCTGCCTCCTGCCACTGCTGCTCGAACTGCTGGTGCTGGCTGGCCAGCTGGCTCAACTGCTGGCGCACGGCCTGCAACTGCTGCTGCCCCTGCTGGGCCTCACGCAGTTGCTGCTGGCTGTGGGCCAGCCCCTGCTCCAGGCTCTGGCCACGGCCGAGCAGGATGCTCATCAATTCATTCCACTCGATTGGGCTCTGACCTAGCGGCAGCGGATGACCGAGCAGGGTATCACCTCCCAGCTGTTGCCAGCGCAAGGTCAGCTGCTCGGCACGGGTCTCCAGCTCAGGCAGATGCTGTTGGCGCACCGCCAGCTGGCGAGCCAGCTCCTGGCGCTCGCTCTCGCACTGAATGTGTTGGTGATTGAGCCGCTCCCACTCGAGCTCGAGGCCGCGCGCGCGCTCCGCCAGCTGGCCCAGAATGCCCGCCACCTGCGGCTGGCTCTGGTGATAGGGATGCTCCTCGGCGCCGCACAGCGGGCAAGGTTCACCGTCGCGCAGTATGTGGCGATGCTGCTCGAAACTGGCGATGGCACGGGACTGCTCCAGCGCGTGGCGAGCCTCATCCCGTTGCAGGGCGAGCCGCTCGCGAGCCGGCGCCAGCTCGTCGCCGAGGATGGCCAGCTTGCCGAGCGCCTGCTCCAGCTGGGCGATCTCCTGCCGCAGGCGACCATGCTGCTCGCCGTGATTGCGACCATAGTCGGCCAGCTCCAGCAGCTGGCGCAGCTGACCCAGCTGTTCGGTCTGCTGCTGCCACTGCTCCTGCGCCTTGGCCAGTCGCCCCTCCCACTGCTGCTCCTGCAGCTCGTGCTGTTGCTGCTGCAGCCGCTCCTGCTCGCGCTGCCAGTAGTCGCGCTCCTGCTGCCCCTGCTCCAGCTGGTGCTGCAACTGCCTGAGGGCACGCAGTTTGTGCTCGCGCAGGGTAAGGAGTTGCTGCAGCCTGTCGGCATCTTCGGCCCAATCCTGCATGGCGGTGAGCAGGGGCTGCCATTGGCGGGCCACCGGCGCCAGCTCCTTGTGCTCCTCAAGCCAGGCGCCCCACTGCTGGTGCTGGGCCTTGAGCAGATCCACCTGCTGGCGCTGCTGGTGCCAGCCCTGCTCCAGGGTGAGCTGCACCTCCCGCTCCTGCGTTCCCTCCTGCTGGATCTTCTGCAGCTGCTGCTGCTTTTCCCGAATGCGGGTATCGAGCTCCTGCGCCCGCTTGAGCTCGGGCTGCAGGGCGCCCCACTCGCGCTCGGCGGCGATCTTCTCTGCCAGCAGCTGCTGCTCGGTGAGGGCGCTCTGCTGGGTCTGCTCCTCCAGCTTGCCAAGTTCGGGGCCGAGCTCGGCCAGCAGTTTCTCCTGCTGCTGCACCTCCAGGGTAAGGCGAGCCAGCTCGTCGTGATCGGCTCGGGCCACCTGGGCCTGCTCGGCGCGGGCGAACTCCTCCCGCTCGGGGGCGGCCGCACCATGGGCCGCCTCGGCCGCGGCCAAGGCCGCCTCCCCCTCCTCACAGGCCTGCAACTGGGCGGCGATACGGCCGTTGAGATCGCGCAAGTCCTGCATCAGCTGCTGTTGTTGCTGCTCGTGCTTGAGGCTGGTGGCGAGGCTTATCTGCTGGCTCACCCACTGCTCGCGGGTCACCTCGTCCATCAACGCCACGTCGCCGAGCCGCTGGCGGATGGCGGCCAGTGTCTGCTGCTCCTCCCGCGCCCGTTCATGGGTCTGGACTGAAATGGCGGAGTAGAGCTCGGTGCCGGTCATCCGTTCGAGCAGGGCCGAACGCTCGTCGGCGCTCGATTTAAGGAAGGCGGCAAACTCCCCCTGCGGCAGAATGACGGCGCGGCGAAACTGCTCCCAGGAGAGCCCCACCAGCTCGTCGATGCGATCCTGCAGCTCCCGCTTGCTGCCACTGAACACCTGGCCCGATGCCACGTCGGTCAGGCTGCGCTCCTGAGCCTGAAAGCGCCCCTCGGCGCGGTTGCGAGCCCGGCGCACCGCCCAGCGGGCCAGCCAGACACGGCCGTCGCAGCCACGAAACTGCACCTCGGCAAAGCCGCTGGCGTGGCCACGGCTGAGGATGCCGCGCACGTCGTTGGCCTTGAGCTTCTCCTCGTCATCCATGCGACCCACTTCGGCCACGTTCTTGCGATTGGCGATAAAGCGCGGCATCTCGTCGTAGAGCGCCAGACAGATGGCATCGAGCAGAGTGCTCTTGCCGGCGCCAGTATTGCCGGTGATGGCAAACAGGCCGGCGGCCCCCAGGGCGCCACCAGAAAAATCGATGGTGAATTGACCGGTCAGGCTGGCCAGATTCTCCCCTGACAGCGACAAGATTTTCATGCATTGGCCTCCTTCACCTGCTCCAGGATCTCTTCAAACGACGCCACCAGCTCAGCCTCCGGCTCTCCGTCAAACTGACGCTGATAACAGAGGCGGAACACTTCTGTGGGGGAGAGCTCATCGAGCCGGCGCTGGCCGGCGCCGTCCGCCAGCCCCTGCCCCGAGCCCTGATAGCTGGTTGTGATGCGGGCCAGGCGCACCGGCTTGTCGCCGATGGCGGCCAGCACGCGCTCGCGGATGCGGGCCTCGGGTTTGGGCAGCAGCAGCCGCACCTCGAGGAAGGGCTGTGCCTGCTGCGGGCAAGCGGGCAGCGCCAGCGCCTCGATGGCCTGGAGCGCCTCGTCGAGGCCGCTCTGGGGCAGCCGGATCATCTCCACCGCGCGGGGCACCGGGATCCGCTCAAGGCGGGCCAGCTTGCCCCCCTCAAACGTCACCTCCAGCACCTGATGGTTGTAGTTCGCCTCGGCCAGCGAGAGCGGCAGCGGCGAGCCGCTGTAGTGCACCCCCTCGGCCGGGCTCTGGGCCAGGTGCAGGTGGCCCAGCGCCGTGTAGTCGGCGGCGGCAAACAGCTCGGCAGGCAGGGCGTGCTGGTTGCCGCCGAGCACCCGCCGCTCGGAGAGCTCGGAGAGCTGGCCCGCCGCCAGATAGGCGTGGCCCATGGCGATGAGGGCCTGATCCGGATTGCAGCGCGCCCGCCCCTCGCTCAGCACCGCCTCATAGACCTGGCGTACCCCTTCGATCAGTCTGTCCTGCCCCTCGCTGAGCCCTTCCGGGCGCAGATCGCTGCTGCGCAGAAACGGCACGGCGGCGCACCAGGCGGCCACCTCGCCGTTTTTGCCTCGCAGCGGCACCAGCAGGCGATCGGTCTCGAGCCGCCCCTCGTCGTCCCGACTGATGCTGCCCACCAGATGCAGGTCGAAGGCGCGCAGCAGCTCGTGGGGGGCATCCAGCTTGGAGGGGGAGTCGTGGTTACCGCCGATGAGCACCATCTCCAGTGCCGGGTGCTCGGCGCGCAGCCTGGCCAGAAAGCGGTAGAGCTGCTGCCAGGCGCTGGCGGGGGGATTGGCGGTGTCGAACAGATCGCCCGCCACCAGCAGGGCGTCGATGTCACGGCGTTTGATGGTGTCGGCCAGCCAGTCGAGAAAGGCATCGTGTTCAAAACGGCGGTCATGGCCATGGAGTTGGTGGCCAAGGTGCCAGTCGGCGGTATGCAGGATCTTCATGAAAAAACGGCTCGTATGGAGGTGGTGCCAGCAGCACCCGATGCAGACAAGATGAGGATATGCCTCCCTTTTTTCAAGCCGGACCGGGTGCTGGCGTCAGATTCAGGCGGGCTCGCAGCACATCTGGTACTGGGGATGACCGGTGAGCGGGTCGGCCAGCTCCCCCTCGATCACGAAACCGTGGCGACGATAGAAGCGCACCGCCTGATCGTTTTCCACGAAGACCCGGGCATGCAGCCTGGCCCCCTTGGACTTGGCCTCCTGCAGCAGGGCATGACCCACCCCCCGCCCCTGACGGTCGGGGCGCACAAAGAGGGCGGCCAGGTAGTCATCCACCAGCGCCATGAAGCCGAGCAGCTCGCCGCGCTCCTCGAACACCCAGATGCGGGCGCGCTCGAGATAGCGGGTGCGCAGATCTTCCTGCGCCTGCCACCAGCAGGAAGCATCGACAAAATCATGGGCCTGCAGGGAGGCCAGCAACCAGATCTCGACGATCTCGTCCATGTCGTCGGACCGACTCGCCCTCAGCATATTGGTATCCTTGTTAACAACCTTAACATCCGCAGTCTAGGGGAGTTTGATGACGGCTTTGGGGACGGATATGACTCCCTGTGAAGTCGATCGCCCTTTATTTAGCAAGAATGATTGGCTGATCACAAAGCGCCTCTCTAGTACAATGCCCGCCGGACAATCTATGAGACCGAGGACGCCATGTGGTTTAAAAACCTGCAGATTTATCGCTTTACCCGCCCCTTCGAGCTGACCGTCGAGCAGCTGGAAACCCAGCTGGAAGCCTGTGCCTTCACCCCGTGCGGCAGCCAGGACATCTCCCGGTTCGGGTGGGTCAAGCCCCTTGGCAAATTCGGCTCCACCCTGACCCACTCCGCCGCCGGCCACATCCTGCTGTGCGCTCGCAAGGAAGAGAAGATGCTGCCCGGCACCGTGGTCAAGGAGATGCTGGCGGAGAAGGTAGAGGCGATCGAGTTCGAACAGGGCCGCGCCCTCAAGAAGAAAGAGAAGGAAGCGCTCAAGGAAGAGATCATGCACACCCTGCTGCCGCGCGCCTTCAGCCGCACCAGCCAGACCTTCGCCTGGATCAACCCGGCCGACAACCTGATGGTGGTCGACGCGGGCTCCGCCAAGAAGGCGGACGATCTGCTGGCTCTGCTGCGCAAGTCCATCGGCACCCTGCCGGTGGTGCCGGTGGCCCTCAAGAACCCGCCCGAGATCACCATGACCGAGTGGCTGAACGAGGGCAACCTGCCCGCCTCCTTCACCCTGGAGGACGAGGCCGAGCTGCGCAGCGCCATGGAGCACGGTGGCATCATCCGCTGCAAGCAGCAGGATCTGATGAGCGACGAGATCAAGAACCACCTGGCCAACGACAAGCTGGTGACCAAACTGGCCCTCAACTGGGGCGAGACCCTGAGCTTCGTGCTAGGGGATGACCTCTCCATCAAGCGCCTCAAATTCAGCGAAGAGCTGCGCGAGCAGAACGACGACGTCACCAGCGAAGATCCGGCCGCCCGTCTGGATGCCGACTTCGCCCTGGTCACCGCCGAGCTGGCCCAGTTCATCCCGGCCCTGTTCGCCGCCCTGGGCGGTGAAGAGCAGTCCATCTAAGCGAAATGGCTCAGCCTGATTGCAAAAAACCGCCTCCGGGCGGTTTTTTTATGGGCGGGCGCCGGTACGACTTGTTGATAGATGAGTAACTTGTTGATCTGATTCGACAACTTGAGTCATTAGCGCCAATCGTGACATAGTCGCCCTTCATGCTCATAAAACAGACAAGGAGAGTGTCATGTTGCGCAAACCGCTGGGGCTGGCCATCGCCCTCGCTCTGCTGGCCGGCTGCGCCGCTCAGCAGAGCCCGCAAACGCCCCCCGCCCACACCCTGATCGCGCCGGAGGCCGCCAGCGGCTGGCAAGAGAAGCAGGGCTGGCAGGGTCACGACTTCATGGTGGCTGCCGCCAACCCGCTGGCGGTGGAGGCGGGCTACCAGATGATCCAGGCCGGCGGCAGTGCGGTGGATGCCGCCATCGCGGTGCAGCTGGTGCTGACCCTGGTGGAGCCGCAATCCTCCGGCATCGGCGGTGGCTCCCTCATGCTGGTGTGGGACGGCAAACAGGTAGCCGCCGTGGATGGTCGCGAGACGGCCCCCACCGCCGCCACCGATCAGCTGTTCATGAAGGATGGCAAGCCGATGGCCTTCTACGACGGCGTGGTGGGCGGGCGCTCGGTGGGCGCCCCCGGCACGGTGCGGGCACTGGCGCTGGCCCACCAGCGTTACGGCAAGCTGCCCTGGGCCAGCTTGTTCGAGCCCGCCATCACCCTCGCGGAGCAGGGATTCGTGATAAGCCCGCGGCTGGCCGCGCTGCTGACCAAGGATCCCTATCTTGCAAAAGACCCGGATGCGCGGGCCTACTTCTATCAGGCCGACGGCAGCCCCAGAGCGGCGGGCAGCCGGCTGACCAACCCGGCCCTGGCCAAGGTGCTGCGTACCCTGGCAAGCGAGGGGCCGGACGCCTTCTATCGCGGCCCGCTGGCCGAGGCCATGGTGGCCAAGGTGCACGCCCACCCGACCAACCCCGGGGTGCTGAGCGCCGTCGATCTGGCCAGCTACCGCGCCAAGCTGCGCGACGGCCTCTGCTTTGACTATCGCCAGAGCCGGGTGTGCGGCTTTCCGTCCCCCTCGTCCGGCACCATAGCGCTCGGCCAGATCTTCGGCATGCTGGAGAGCCGCGACATGGCGGCCCTCAAGCCGGTACAAGGGGAGCAGGGCCAGCCGGCCGCCTCCGCCGAGGCGATCCACCTTTACAGCGAGGCGGCGCGGCTCGCCTTTGCCGATCGCAACCAGTACGTGGCGGACAGCGACTATGTGGCGGTCCCCGTCAGCGGCCTGCTCGACAAGCACTATCTGGCCCGGCGCGGCGCCCTCATCGGCGAGCGCTCCATGGGGCTGGCCAACGCGGGCACCCCGCCGCTGGCGCCGGCTCGCGGCCAGGATGCGACCCCTGAGCTCCCCTCCACCAGCCACATCTCCATCGTCGACAAGGCGGGGATGGCGGTCTCCATGACCAGCTCCATCGAAGACGGCTTCGGCTCGCGGCTGATGGTCAACGGCTACCTGCTCAACAACCAGCTCACCGACTTCTCCTTCACCTCGCTGGATGCCGCCGGGCTGCCGGTGGCCAACCGGGTGGAGCCGGGCAAGCGACCGCGCTCCTCCATGTCCCCCCTGCTGGTGTTTGACAAGAGCAGCGGCGAGCTGGAGATGAGCCTGGGCTCCCCGGGGGGCTCAGCCATCATCAACTACGTGGGCAAGACGCTGCTGGGCACCCAGGATTGGGGGCTCAACCTGCAACAGGCGATCAATCTGCCCAACTTCGGCAGTCGCAACGGCCCCACCGAGCTGGAGGCGGGTCGCACCCCGACCGCCGTGGTCGAGGCGCTCAAGGCGAAGGGGCACGAGGTGGTGCTGAGCGAGCAGACCTCGGGCCTGCAGGGGGTGCAACGCAACGCCGGCGGCTGGCTGGGCGCCGCCGATCCGCGCCGGGAGGGGATCGCCAAGGGTAAGTGAGCCCAGAGGTATGCACCCAACCCTCAATGCAACGAAGCGGCCGGTCGGCCGCTTTTTTTGTGAGGCCAGGCTGCGCTCGCCCTGGCCACAAAAATCATCACCGATTGATTAATGCTGCCAAGCCAGGTCAATAAAAATAGAGCCCCTCACCTTAAAAGTAACACTTATCCACTTTTAATCTCAAAAATCCCTTTAAATGTGGATAAAGATTGCCTTTACGCCAAAAACGTATTATTTTTCAAAAGAAACGGCAACTGTTGTCCCTCAGACACGCCCCGTGCACGGGACCAGCATCTGTCTCTTTCGCCCCCTGCTCATTGACAGCTGCCCTCTTCGCCCGCGCGGTGATCTGGTAGCCCCCTGACTGCCATTAGCGAGGTGACGACATGGACCACTCCCTTCCCCTGATTACCACTCTGGTCGGCGGCTTCGTGCTGGCCTACATCCTCGGCATGCTGGCCCAGCGCCTCAAGATCTCCCCCATGGTGGGCTATCTGGCGGCCGGCGTCATCTCGGGCCCCTTCACCCCGGGGTACGTGGCCGACATGAAGCTGGTGCCCGAGCTGGCAGAGCTGGGGGTGATCCTGCTGATGTTCGGGGTGGGGCTTCACTTCTCCTTTCGCGATCTGATGTCGGTAAAGCGGATCGCCATCCCAGGCGCCATCGCCCAGATCGCGGTCGCCACCCTGCTCGGCATGGGGCTCGCCTCGCTGCTGGGGTGGGATCCGATCGCCGGCCTGATGTTCGGCCTCGCTCTCTCCACCGCCAGTACCGTGGTGCTGCTGCGGGCGCTGGAGAGCCGCCAGAATCTGGAGACCCTGCAGGGGCGCATCGCCATCGGCTGGCTCATCGTCGAGGATCTGGTGATGGTGCTGGCGCTGGTGATGCTGCCCATCATCGCCGACATCCGGTTCGGCGAGCAGGCCATGAGCTGGCAGAGCATAGCGCTGGATCTGGGCTGGACCCTCGGCAAGGTGAGCCTGTTCGTGGCGCTGATGATGGTGGTGGGCAGCCGCTTCATCCCCTGGCTGCTGACCCACACCGCCAGCACCGGCTCGCGCGAGCTGTTCACCCTGGCGGTTCTGACCTGCTCCCTTGGCATCGCCTTCGGCGCGGTCAAGCTGTTCGGCGTCTCCTTCGCCCTTGGCGCCTTCTTCACCGGCATCGTCATGAACCGCTCCGAGCTGAGCCACCGCGCCGCCAACAACACCCTGCCGCTGCAGGACGCCTTCGCCGTGCTGTTCTTCGTCTCGGTGGGCATGCTGTTCAACCCGGCGGTGCTGCTGACCGAGCCGCTGGCGGTGCTGGCCACCCTGTTCATCATCATGTTCGGCAAGTCGGCGGCGGCCTACGCCATCGTGCGGCTGTTTCGCTATAGCAAGCGCACCGCCCTCACCATCTCCGCCAGCCTGGCCCAGATCGGCGAGTTCTCCTTCATCCTCATCGGCCTAGCCATAGTGCTAAAACTGGTGCCGGAAGGAGCCCGTGACCTGATCCTGGTGGGCGCCAGTCTCTCCATCATGCTCAACCCGCTGGTGTTCAACGCCGTCGAGCGCTACCTGGAGAAACAGCCGGACGCCGACAACACCCAGGTGCTGGCCGAGTGCACATGCCCGCCGGTGGAGATGAAAGGCCACACCATACTGGCGGGCTATGGCCGGGTCGGCCGCCTGCTGGTGAGTGGCCTGCAGCAGGCCGGGCGCGAGCTGGTGGTGATCGAGCAGGATCCGCACCGGCTGGAGAGCCTGCGCCAGGCCGACATTCCCCACGTCAACGGCAACGTGGCCGATGACGAGGTGCTGTGCCGCGCCGCCATCGCCGACGCCAGCTGGCTGCTGGTGGCCATCCCCAACAGCTTTGAGGCCGGCGAGGCCATCGCCCAGGCCAGGCTCATCAACCCGACCATCCGGGTGATCGCCCGTGCCCACAGCGACGACGAGGTGAGCTTCCTCACCAGGCAGGGGGCGGACAAGGTGATCATGGGGGAGCGGGAGATAGCCCTCGGCATGCTGGCTCAGGCGACCGCCTGAACCCGCATTCAGATGCAGAAGAGGGGCACAGCCCCTCTTTTTTATGCCTCTTTGTATACCCGCGCTTTTGGGCACCCAGGCCCCTCCCCACCCATGCCCGCCAGTGTCTCACGGCGATATGGCACAATTTGACTCCCTTTGTCAGCCCCCCAGGTCAGGGCCGAGTGCCGCCACGGCCGCGAGCACCCTGCGCATCGCCCCCTCGCCAGCACAAAGCTCCGCCAGCCACCCTCGCCGGCCCGCAGTAGACAGCAGATCCTGCAGCGACCCCTACCGGATTGGGGGAGCGCCGCGCCAGATGGGCAAATTCGCCGTTCAGCCTCCTTGGCTAGACTGGGCCAGTCGTCTTATGACACCCATTTGGCACATGTGCCCGCAACCAATCTGGAAGGATCCGCCATGAAACCCTTGTTGACTGCCCTCTTGCTCCCCCTGCTGCCTCTCGCCGTACAGGCCGCCGAGCCCGTCTGGATCACGGTCGGTGCCGACAGCGGCGTCGAACTCAAGCAGGTGAAAGCCAAGCTGGCCCCCCTGTTCAGCGCCAGCGGCGCCCCGGTTCAGCTGGCCCAAGTCGAGGCGAGCGAGCTTGGCACCCTCTCCCACCTGATGCACGAAGGTCACCAGCGCTGCGGCGGCTACGTGGTGCACAGCACCCTGGCCGACGCCCTGCAGAGCATGGCCCAGCCCATCAGCCAGAACCTGTTCAGCGCCCCGCCGCTGACCCAGGGAGCCAGCGTCAACCGGCTGCTGCCCTATCTGGATCAGGGCAACATAGTCGGTACCATCAGCCAGCTCGCCAGCTGGCGCAACCGCTACTACACCACCACCACGGGGGTGCAGTCGGCGGACTGGGTGGCCGGCCAGTGGCAGACCCTGAGCGCGACCCTGCCCTGGGCCAGCGTCAGCCGGGTCAAGCACAGCGGCTATCCGCAGCAGTCCGTGGTGCTGACCCTCAAGGGCAGCCGCTACCCGGACGAAGTGGTGGTGCTCGGCGGTCATCTCGACTCCACCGCGGGCTCGGCCCCCAACAGCCGCACCCTGGCGCCGGGTGCCGACGACGATGCCTCCGGCATCGCCACCCTGACCGAGGTGCTGCGGGTCATCGCCGAGCAGGGCCGCCAGCCGGAGCGCACCCTGCAGTTCATCGGCTATGCGGCGGAAGAGGTGGGGCTGCGCGGCTCCAAGGACATCGCCACCCGCTACAAGGCGGCCAACACCAAGGTGCTGGCGGCGCTGCAGCTGGACATGACCAACTACCAGGGCTCGGCGGAAGACATAGTCTTCATGACCGACTACACCGACCAGGGGCTGACCGGCTATCTGGCCCAGCTGCTGGACGCCTATCTGCCCCAGATCCGCTACGGCTATGACAGCTGCGGTTACGGCTGCTCGGATCACGCCTCCTGGCACAATCAGGGCTACCCGGCCGCCATGCCGTTCGAGTCGCGCTTCAACGACTACAACCCCAACATCCATACCGCCCGGGACACCTTGCAGAACTCGGATCCCTCGGCTGCCCACGCCCTCAAGTTCGCCCAGCTGGCCACCAGCTTCGCCATCGAGATGGGCAAGATAAACTGAGCCGCCAAGGAGTAATGAAGCACCTAAAACAAGAGAGGGAGGCCAGGCCTCCCTCTCTTGTTTTCAAACCTTCCGCTCAGGGCTGCCGATGCGCCCCAGCAAGCGGGGGATTGGTGCGCGGCAAGCCTTGCTGCGCGTGGGCCGTGGCGGCCTGCGCATGCAGCCTTTCAAGGCGCTCGAACGCGCGCAGCGCGCCATCGCGGGGAGCGGGATCGGCCGGCCAGCAGCTGGCGGGCAGCGCCTGCACACCCAGCAGGGCGACGGACAACAGCAGCAGATAAGGGACCATCTTGCAGCACTCCGGTGGCAGCAGAGTGTCTATTCTTGTCGGGGACCGATGACGGTTTGATGAAGGGACGGGATCGTCATTTTACAACATTTGACGAGGTGGGCCGGCGCAGAGATACATATGGCGACATTTATGCCAAATCTGCGCTGACCAGTTAATTTATGCCCTAAAAAGTAGCCGGGAGGAAAACGTTATCCCTGAAAAGAAAACGTTATCTGGTCAAAACGTTGTTTCTGGATCATAAAAAGTATCCAAAAACTGGTGTATATTGCACGGCGGAAACTCCTTAACCATGAAGACTGACATGAAAAAGACCAAAATCGTCTGCACCATCGGTCCCAAGACCGAATCCAAAGAAATGCTGGCCAAGATGCTGGACGCCGGCATGAACGTCATGCGCCTGAACTTCTCCCACGGCGACTACGCCGAGCACGGTGGTCGCATCAGCAACCTGCGCGCTGTCATGGCCGAAACCGGCAAGCACGCAGCCATCCTGCTGGACACCAAGGGTCCGGAAATCCGTACCATCAAGCTGGAAGGCGGCAACGACGTGGCTCTGGTCGCTGGCCAGACCTTCACCTTCACTACCGACCAGACCGTGGTTGGCAACAAAGACAAGGTCGCCGTGACCTATGCCGGTTTCGCCAACGACCTGCGCGTCGGCAACCGCATCCTGGTTGACGATGGCCTGATCGGTCTGGACGTCATCGAGATCACCGAGCGCGAAGTTGTCTGTAAAGTACTGAACAACGGCGATCTGGGCGAGAACAAGGGCATCAACCTGCCGGGCGTATCCATCAAGCTGCCGGCCCTGGCCGAGAAAGACAAGCGCGACCTGATCTTCGGTTGCGAGCAGGGCGTTGATTTCGTTGCCGCCTCCTTCATTCGCAAGAAAGAAGACGTGCTGGAAATCCGTGAGCACCTGAAAGCCCACGGTGGCGAGAACATCCAGATCATCTCCAAGATCGAAAACCAGGAAGGCCTGGACAACTTCGACGAGATCCTGGCTGTCTCCGACGGCATCATGGTTGCTCGTGGCGACATGGGTGTCGAAATCCCGGTTGAAGAAGTGATCTTCGCCCAGAAGATGATCATCGAGAAGTGCAACAAAGCCCGCAAAGTGGTCATCACCGCCACCCAGATGCTGGACTCCATGATCAAGAACCCGCGTCCGACCCGCGCCGAAGCCGGCGACGTGGCCAACGCCATCCTGGACGGTACTGACGCAGTCATGCTGTCCGGTGAGTCCGCCAAGGGCAAGTACCCGCTGGAAGCCGTGACCATCATGGCCACCATCTGCGAGCGTACCGATGCCGTGATGCCGTCCAACCTGTCTGCTGCCAACGACAGCAACAAGCTGCGCATCACCGAAGCCGTATGTAAAGGCGCGGTAGAGACCTCCGAGAAGCTGGACGCCCCGCTGATCGTGGTTGCCACCGAAGGCGGCAAGTCTGCCAAGGCCATCCGCAAGTACTTCCCGAAAGCCTGGATCCTGGCCATCACCACCAACAAGAAGACCGCTGCCCAGCTGGTGCTGACCAAGGGTGTGGTTGCTCACGTGGTTGACAGCATCGCCTCCACCGACGATTTCTATCGCATCGGTAAAGAAGCGGCCCTGGCCAGCGGCATGGGTCTGAAGGGTGATGTGGTTGTCATGGTCTCCGGTGCCCTGGTACCGAGCGGCACCACCAACACCGCTTCTGTTCACGTTCTTTAATCGGAACTGAACAAGCTGAAAACGGCGCCCGCGGGCGCCGTTTTTTTTATCTCGCCCCCCTGCTGCCCCTTTCTGCCCGGTGTTAGAATCCACGCGGATTTAATCCAAGTGGGACATCTCCCAAATATCGCGTAATAACCCGGAAGTTTTATGCTCTCAATACCGTTCAAAAGAGCCTCGGCCACCCTGTTGCCGCTGCTCTGCTTACTCGTCAGTCTCTGCGCCCCGCAAGCCATGGCGCAGGACGTGCCCCAACGTACCAGCGTACAACGGGCTCTCGACACCCTCGGCAAGTCGGACACCCTCACCGTCAGCCAGCAGGCCGACCAGAAATTCCTGACCGACACCCTCACCCTGCTCGACAGCATCGAGAAAGAGAAGAGCAAGGCCAGAAGCCAGAACGAGCGGGTTCGCTCCCTGCCGGCCGAGCTGCGCGACATCAGCGCCAGACTGGATGCCCTGACCCAGGGCAAGAGCGCCGAGCAGATCAAGAGCGAATACGCCAGCATGAGTCTGAGCGAACTGGAGAGTCGCCAGCCCGACGTCATGGCCAACATGCAGGATGCCCAGGAGGCCCTCGGCACCATCGGCAGCCAGCTCACCAACCTGCAGACCCTGCCGGAACGGGCTCAGGCCAGCATGAGCCGCGCCTATCAGCGCAGCCAGGAGATCCGTACCCGCCTCAACGCCGGTGACGGGGTGAGCAGCGCCGAGAAGATGAAGCTCAATGCCGAGCTGGCCCTGCTGGATCTGCAGCTGGCCAACCTACAGAAGGAGCTGGACAACCGCACCAGCATGCAGGATCTCGCGGTCAAACAGCGCGACTACCAGACCGCCCGCCTCGCGAGCGAAGAGCAGAAGCTGCAACTGCTGCAGGAGCAGAGCAGTGCCAAGCGCCTGGGCGACACCGAGAAGACCGCCGAACAGACTGGTGAGCTGGTGGCCGCCGCCGACAGCCCGCTGGTGCAAAAGGAGCAGGAGCTCAACCACCAGCTCAGCCAGCAGCTGGTCAGCGCCACCGCCAGCCTCAACTCGCTGGTGCAGAAGAACCTGCAGGCCAAGAGCTGGCTGGAGCGCGGCACTCAGACCGAACGCAACCTCAACGAACAGGTGCAGATGCTCAAGGGCAACCTGCTGCTGTCGCGCATCCTCTATCAGCTCTACCAGCAGCTGGAGTCCTCCCCCTCCACCCTGGTGAAGAACCTGGAGGAGCAGATCGCCGACCTGCACCTGGCCCAGTTCGAACTGAGCCAGCAGCGTGACCAGCTGTTCCAGAAGACCCAGTATCTGGACAACCTGATCGCCAATAGCAGCGAGCCGGTGAGCGAGGAGGACAGAGCCAGCCTCTCCAAGCTGCTCGACACCCGCATCAGCCTGCTCGACCAGCTCAACCGCCAGCTGGATGCCCAGCTGACCAACGCCATCAGCCTGCAGCTGACCCAGCAGCAGCTGGCGCGGATCTACTCCTCCATCGAGTTCACCCTGCAGCAGCACATCTTCTGGGTGAGCAGCAACAAGCCCATCGACGGCAAGTGGTTCATCAGCTGGCCGGCCCAGGCCTACAAGCAGGCCTCCGACTGGGTGCTGAAACCGGACTGGAGCGGCTGGGGTGAGACCTTGCTGCCCATCACCCTGCTGGCCCTGCCGCTGCTGCTGATAGGTGGCCTGCTGATCTGGAAGCGCCCGACGCTGATCGAGCGGCAGAAGAAGATCACCAAGGATCTGGGGCGCTTTCGCCAGGACAGCCAGTGGCACACCCCGGCAGCCCTCTGCTATACCGTGCTGCAACGCCTGCCGGGCAGCCTGTTCATCCTGGCTGCCGGCCTGCTGCTGACTGACTGCGGTCTGCTCAGTTCCAAGCTGATTTTCCAGATCACCCTCAACCTGGCGCTCGGTTATCTGGTGTTCAGCGTCTATCTGGCGGTGATGCGGCCGGGCGGCATCGCCGAGAGCCACTTCCGCATTCCGAAAGCCGATCTGCAGGCCAAGCGCACCAGCATGCGCTACCTCTGGGTACCCTTGCTGCCGCTCATCATGCTGTCGACCAAGGCGGTGGTGGAACCCTCCTCCCTTGGCAACGACGTGGTGGGTCAGGCGCTGACCCTGGCCCTGCTGGGGCTGGCCGCCTACCTGGTGTTCCCCATCTCCCGCGCCCGCATCAAGGGCGAGGCGAGCATGCAGCAGTCCATCACCGCCATCGCCCTGGCGCTGGCACCGGTGGCGCTGATAGTGCTGGTCGGACTGGGCTACTACTACACCGCCCTCAAGCTGACCGGCCGGCTGATCGAGTCCTTCTACCTGCTCATCCTCTGGAGCCTGGTCTACCGTACCGCCCTGCGCGGCCTTGAGCTCGCGGCCCGTCGCCTGGCCTATCGCCGTGCGGTGGCCAAACGCGAGCACAAGGCCCAGGAGGATGCGGAAGGGGGAGACACCATCGAAGAGCAGCCCATGGATCTGGAGGATGTCAGCCAGCAGTCGCTGCGTCTGACCCGTACCGTGCTGCTGCTGATCTTCGGCGTCGCCTTCTACTGGCTCTGGTCCGATCTGGTGGCGGTCTTCTCCTACCTCGACAGCATGGTGCTGTGGCACCGCACTGAAGGGACAGGGGCCAATGCCGTGATGTTCCCCATCAGCCTGAGCGACGTGCTGATAGGCTTCCTGCTGCTGGGCGGTGCCTGGTCGCTGGCCCGCAACCTGCCGGGTCTGCTGGAGGTGCTGGTGCTCTCCAAGCTGAACCTGGCCCAGGGCACGGCCTACGCCATCACCACCATGCTCAACTACGTGCTGATCGGGGTCGGCTCGCTGACCGCCCTCTCCATGATGGGGGTACAGTGGGACAAGCTGCAGTGGGTAGCGGGTGGCCTGTCAGTCGGTATCGGTTTTGGCATGAAGGAGATCCTCTCCAACTTCGTCTCCGGCATCATCATACTGTTCGAGCGTCCGGTGCGGATCGGTGACACCGTCACCATCGGCTCCTTCTCCGGCACGGTCTCGCGGATCCGCATTCGCGCCACCACCCTGACCGACTTCGACCGTAAGGAGGTGATCATCCCCAACCAGCAGCTGATGACCGAGCGGCTCATCAACTGGTCGTTGAGCGATACGGTCACCCGGGTCATCGTACGGGTAGGTGTGGCCTACGGTTCTGACCTGGAGCTGACTCGCACCCTGCTCAAGCAGGCGGCGGACGAGAACAGCCGCGTGCTCAAGGATCCGGCGCCCATCGTCTACTTCCTCACCTTCGGTGCCAGCACCCTGGATCACGAATTGCGCTTCTTCGTGAGCGAGCTTGGCGATCGCAACCCGGCGGTGGACGAGCTGAACCGCAAGATAGACCAGCTGTTCCGCGAAAACGGCATCGAGATCGCGTTCAACCAGATGGATGTCTACATCAAGAACATGAAGGACGAAGAGCAGAAGGTGGAGTCCGACTCTGCCCAGCCTCCCGCCCTGCCGGGCCCCCAGCCCGGTTAAGGCAGCCCCTTATCCCGTTCGAAGGCCCCGCAAGGGGCCTTTTTTGTATCGGTGGCCCACCGCCTGCGCTGGTTTTGTGACGGGCCGGCCAGAATGGGGCACGGTTTGTCGCTAGCCTGAAGCGCTTGCCTCCCCGGATGACGGGGCCTGCCAATCCCGGTCGGCCGCGATACACTGAGGTGCCGATCCCCACATTTGCCAAGGTGCGCCATGAGTTCCCAACCCTCTCTGCTCTCTTTTCTCGGCTCTCCCCTGCTCGGGGTGGCCGCCACCTATGTCGACCCCGCCAGCAAGGAGACCGGCGTCTACATCTGCGGGGTCGAGATCCAGCCAGACGACGAACTGTTGCTGACCTTCCCCAAGGGGCACCAGCTGGCGGTGGGGGAGAAGATCACCCTGCATCTGGACAACCGCACCGGGGTCGACGAGTACGACGCCTCCTTGAGCGTCTATCGCGTCTCCTACAAGGGGGTTATCGCCCGCACCGCTCCGGACAGGGTGCAGGTCACCCCGCTGCAGTTCGAGCTCTGGTACGGCAACCGGGTGGTCTACGGCTTCGCCCAGCCGGGCTATCAACATCCGGCCGATGAACGCCCCGCTCGCGAGCTGCCCGTCACCCCGCTCACCGGCCTGCCGGTGCCTGACTTGCGTGAGGTTGAGAACAAGATCGGGGTGCTGGTGACCCGGGCCCAGTCACAGCCCCACACCACGGTACTGGCGTTTCTCTCCTCCGATGAGGACGACATCTTCTTCATCACCTTCCCCGAGACCTTCAAGTCGCAGTTGCTCAAGCGCGACGGCCGCTGCCACTTCGCCATCGACTCGCGGGCGGTGTTCACCTACACCCGCGCCATCGAGTGGAACTACACCATCATCGCCGCCGATGCTTACCAGATCCCGCAGGATCACCCGCTGTTCGAACCTATCCGCGCCGCCTTCGTGCAGAAGAACCCGTGGGAAGTGGGCTTTTTCAGCCACCCGCAGGTGGAGCTCTACCACCTCAAGGCCCGTCAGGTGGTCTGCCCGGGCCGGGCAAAAGAGTAGCGCCAGCCAGGCGCGAAAGAGGATAAGATGGCCTGCGGTTGCCCATGACAAGGAGTGAGAAACAGATGCAGCAGGTCGTTTATGTGGCGAGCCCCGCCAGCCAGCAGATCCACGTGTTTGCCCTGGCCGCTACTGGGGAGCTCACGCCATTGCAGGTGGTCGACACCCCGGGCCAGGTCCAACCGCTGGTGATCAGCCCGAACGGGCGCTGGCTCCATGCCGCCGTGCGCCCCGATTTCGCCCTGATCAGCTATCGCATCGAGGCCGATGGCCGGCTGGAAACGCAGGGAGCGGCACCGCTGGCGGGCAGCGCCTCCCACACCGCCATCTCGGCCGACGGCCGCTTCCTGCTGGCGGCCTCCTATGCCTTCAATCAGGTTACCCTCTCCGCCATCGACGCCGACGGCCGGGCAGAGCCCCCCCACCAGCAGCTCGACGGCTTGCAGGCCGCCCATTCGGTCACCCTGCTGCGTGCAAATAAACAGGGCGAGCAGGAGGTGCTGGTCGCCTGCCTCAAGGAGGATTGCATCCGCCGCTTTCTGCTCTGCAAGGAGGGGAGGCTGCGCCCCCATCCGCTGGGGGATCTGGTGACCGCCAGCGGCGCCGGGCCGCGCCATCTGACGCTGCACCCGAGCAATGGCGACCTCTATTGCCTCAACGAGCTCGACTGCACCATCAACCGCTACCGACCCACCGCCGATGGCGGGATCCGGCTCTGTCAGAGCCTCTCCATGCTGCCAGCCGGTTATCAGGGGGAGCGCTGGGGGGCGGATCTGCACGTGACACCCGACGGGCGTTTTCTCTACAGCAGCGAGCGGGCCAGCAGCCTGCTGACCCAGTTCGCCATCGCGCCGGATGGCGAGCTCGGCGTAGTCGGCCACTTCCCGACCGAGACCATGCCCCGCGGTTTTGCCATCGACCAGAGCGGCCACTGGCTGCTGGCGGCCGGGCAGGCTTCCCACCAGCTGGCGGTGCATCGCATCGACCCGGTCAGCGGCGCCCTGACTCTGCTGGCACGCTATCACGTGGGGGACGGGGCCATGTGGGTGATCGTACTGGCACGCCATCAGCCATGATCAACAGACAGCAAAAAGCCATGGCAATGCCATGGCTTGCAAACCAGCACACAGGGTTACTTTGCGGAGATCTCTGCCAGAAAACCGACCAGGCGTTGCCAGGCAAGGGTATCGGCTTCGGCGTGATACCTGTCTGATCCAAACACACTGAATGCGTGAGGGGCGCCGCTGTAACTGGTCGCTTCATGGCTGATGCCGGCGCTCTCCAGCTCGCCGATCAGGGAGGCAAACTGCCCCAGGCTGACCGCCTCGTCAGCACTGCCATGCTGTATCAGCACACGTCCCCTGACCTGTTGGTAGTTCTGACCTGGCGGCGTCTCCAACCCGCCATGCACGCTCACTGTACCGTGCAGATCCACCCCGCTGCGGGCCAGCTCCAGCACGGCGGCCCCTCCGAAACAGTAACCGAGCGCCACGACCTTTTCCGGTTTGCCTCCCAGCCTCGTGGCCTCGGCCAGCGCCCCGGCGAGCAGAGCCCGCATGCTCGCCCTGTCCTGGTATAGCGCCCCTGTCAGCCGCTTTTTATCCTCCACCGCAGTGGGTCTCACGCCAACGCCGAACAGATCGGCGGCAAACACCCGGTAACCCAAGGCCGCCAGCATGTCGGCACGCTTCATTTCATACCCGGTCAACCCATCCCAGTCATGGACCAGCAGCACCAGGGTTGACTGCTGACTGGCCCCCGCCAGATGATAACCTTCGAACGTCCGCCCTTCGACCTGATACCTGACGGACCCGGCCTGCAATCCTCCTGCCCACAGAGCCCAGAACAGGACAAGCATCCTGGTTATTCCCATCATCCACTCCTCTGCCTTGACGGCCAGCTCGCTGGCGCCCGGCGATCACACCCTGAACTGTTTGAGCAGACTGTCCAATTGAGCCGACAGCTGGCGCAAATCACTGCTGGCATCGGCTACCTGCCCCACCCGCGCCGCACTGTCGTTGTTGAGCCCGGCGATGCGATTGACGCTGTTGCTGACCTCTTCCGCCACCGAGTGCTGCTCTTCCGAGGCCTGGGCGATATACATGTTCATTTCACGGATAAGGCCGACCTGGGTCTTTATCTTCTCTACCGAGAGCTGCACGTCGGCGGCTTGTGCCCCCGCCTGGGAGGCCTTGTCCTGGCTTTGCTGCATACCAGAAACCAGATTGTGGGTCGCCTGCTGCAAGCGCGCGATACTGGCACTGATCTCCTCGGTTGACTGGCGTGTACGGCCGGACAGCGTTCTCACCTCATCGGCTACCACGGCAAACCCGCGCCCCTGATCCCCGGCTCTGGCCGCCTCAATGGCGGCATTGAGGGCCAGCAGGTTGGTCTGTTCGGCAATGCCGTTGATCACTTCGATGATATTGCCGATGCTACTGCTCTCGCTCGACAACGAACGGATCAGGTTGGCGACCCGCTCCACCTCACCGACCAGCTGATGAATGGCTTCATTGGCCTGGCCGGCCAGCTTGTAACCCTGCTCCACATAGAGACTGGCTTCATCGGTCGCACCGGATGTCTTGACCGCATTGCCCGCCACTTCCTGTACCGCATGGCTCATCTGGGTGATGGCGGTCGCGACCTGATCCAGCTCTGACTGCTGTTCGGCGCTGCCATGCCGGGTATCGGTCGCCAGCGAATCGCACAGCTCCGCCGTCTGCAAGACGCCTGCCGACAGGGTGTTTATCTCCGACACCGTCCCCTGCAGCTTGGCAATGAATTGATTGATGTTGCCAGCCAGCGCCCCCATCTCGTCATGCCGGCGGATCTTAAGGCGCTGGGTCAGATCCCCATCTCCCTGGGCCAGATCGAAGACTGCGGAGTTCATCTGCCGCAAGGGGCGCAGCACATTGCGGTGGATCAAGACCATCAGCAACAGGATGATGCCGACGTCCAGCACCACTATCTGCCAGACGGTGGTGATGAGCAGATGGCGCAACTGGATCAAAATGGCCCGATCACTGCTGACCACCAGCAGATTGGCCACCGTCTTGAGCTGGCCGTTGTCGTCGTAGACCAGCTCATGGCTGGCATGGCTGCCCAGATCGGCGGGCAGCTTTGCCACGGCCTGAATTTCGCCGGCATCATCACGAACAAACCCCGCAACCAGCTTGTCCTTGTTGACCACCAGCAGGCTGCTAAGCGCATCCGTGGACAACTCGGATTTGAGGGATGCCTCGACAAAAGCCGATTCGTAATTCCACAACGGACCAGGCAAGGAGAGCTGCAACCGGCTGATGGCCTGCTCGACCATCTCGGCCTGTCGGCGGTAGCTCTCCTCCCTGGCGGCGTTGTAGTTATATCCACCAAACAACACCAGCAGCAGACTCACCGACAGGGAGGTCAGCACGGCAATCCTGAACGTCAGACTATTCCAACCCATGGTTCCCTCCCGATATCGGCAACGACGTCTTGTTACAACTTAATGGTACTTGGCATTGATCTTGTCGATGGTGCCATCCGCCTTCATGGCGGCCAGGATCTCGTTGAGCTTGTTGATGAGCTCATCCGGGGCTTCCTTGTTGAAAGCCAGGCTCATCTGGGTTTCCTTGAACACAAACACCGGCTTGGGACTGGACGTCTTCTCCTGGGCGGCCAGATAGGGGGCCAGGTACTCCCCGGTCGCCCAGAGATCGATGCGACCAGCCTCCAGTTTCTTCACGTTGGCGGTATCGTTGGCCGCCAGTTGCAGCTTGCCAAACCCTTGCGCCTTGAGATATTCGGCAGCGGCATCACCATTGTAGCCCCCAACCGAATACTGCTTCGCATCTTCCAAGGAGTTGACCGTGATAGTGGAAGACGGATTGGCAAAGAAAACCCAGTTGTTGTTGACCAGCGGCCCGACCCACTTGAAGAGGTTTTCCCGCTCCGGCGTGCGCGTGGTGGAGTACAGGGCGGTATTGGGCGTGCTGAGGGTATCTTCGTAGGCACGCTTCCAGGGCATCATGCTCAGCTTGTATTCGACCCCGGCCCGCTTGAACAACTCCTCCACCACCTCCGTGGAGAGGCCGACTATCTTGCCCCCCTCCCCCTGCATGTTGAACGGCGGATAATCCTCGGTCATCACGTTCAAGGGTGCCGCCTTTACGGCTCCCAGCGCCAGCACCGAAGAGGCCGAGAACAGGGCGCTTTTCCACAACAGTTGATATTTCATTGCAACCTCACTTTGCTCACAGCTCGTCCCTCAATGTCCGCACCAGTCGATGTGCGGACCCTTACGACCCTTATCGGATCGTGCCGGCTTGCACGGTTTGCCGCGCCTTCGTCATGTCGGCGGCAAGCAGATGGGGTGGTTTCGCAGGGTGCAACGGCAAGAACAACATCAGTAAGAAGAAAGGAAGATGCATCCCATGATGGGGGGCGTAAACGCCTCTTTATTCATACTGATCCGCACAGCACAGTGTCAAACCTGACCTTTAGCAAAGGTCAGGAACAGGGATCCGTCAAATGGTGCCCTGGCCAGACAGGCTTCATTCAACCCCCATCTTGAGGCTGGCGGATACTCTCGGACGACAACGCCTGCCGGCGAGCAAGCTATTGACTTTATACGTATTAACGCCTCCGCCGGCCCAGCGATGTGCCAGATGGCGGAAAAGAGAGAGGCCACCCTGAGGTGGCCTCTGCAAGACAGGGATACGCCGTCCGTTCACTCAATCCTTGGCGCTCTCCATGGCACCCTCTTCGGAGTGCTGGGGTAGGATGAGGTTGAGCAGGATGGCGGCCACCGAGGCCAGACCCACGCCCGCCAGGGCGAAGTCACCGATCTTCATCTCCAGCGCACCGACACCCACGGTCAGGGTCACCGCCACGATGGCGATGTTGCGCGACAGCCCCAGATCCACCTTGGACTCCACCAGGGTCTTGAGACCGATGGCGGCGATGGATCCGAACAGCAGCAACATGATGCCGCCCATCACCGGCATCGGGATGGAGGTGAGCAGGGCGTTGAACTTGCCGAAGAAGGCCAGAATGATGGCGAACACCGCGGCCCAGGTCATGGTGACCGGGTTGAAGTTGCGGGTGATCATCACGGCGCCGGTCACTTCGGCATAGGTGGTGACGGGAGGACCACCGATGAAGCCGGCGAAGCAGACGCCGATGCCGTCACCGGCCAGGGTACGGTGCAGACCCGGGTTCTTGGTGTAATCCTTGCCGGTCACGCCACCGATGGCCAGCACGCCACCGATGTGTTCGATACAGGGGGCGATGGCTACCGGTAGCATGAACAGCGCCGCAGCCCAGTTGATCTCCGGGGTCACGAAGTGGGGCAGCGCCAGCCAGGGGGCGTTGACCATGCCGTCGAAACTCACCTGACCCATCAGCACGGCAGAGACGTAACCCGCAATCACGCCACACAGGATGGGGATGAGCTTGATCCAGCCCTTGCAGAACACCGCCGCAATCAGGGTGACCGCCAGCGAGATGCCGGCCAGGGTCAGCGCCGTCGAGGCAGGCATCACCTGCTCACCGCCGGCACGGCCCATGGCCATGTTGCAGGCCACCTGGGCCACCGACAGGCCGATCACCATGATCACCGGGCCGATCACCACAGGCGGCAGCAGTTTGTGCACAAAGCCCATGCCGCGGGCGCGAATGAGCGCGGCCAGGATGAAGTACATGAAACCGGCGGCAAACAGACCGAACATGGTGGAGGGCAGGCCCCAGGTCTGAGTGGCGTAAATGATGGGGGCGATGAAGGCAAAGCTGGAACCGAGGAAAATCGGGACCTGGCGGCGGGTGCAGAGCTGGAACAACAGGGTGCCTACACCGGCGCCAAGCAGGGCCATGGAGGGGTTCAGTCCGGTGAGCAGGGGCACCAGCACCATGGCACCGAAGGCGACAAACAGGATTTGCAGCCCGGCGACGCTTTGCTTGACTAAGGAAAACATGGATGTCCTTAATTTTTTGATAACTGACAGGGATATTTGACACTTTTCAGTTATCACAAGACTTTTTCAAGGCACTGAATGAGCCATTCGGCGTCATTTGTTGCCTCTTACTGCTTGGGGATGGCATGAAACTGGCTTTTTAGGCGGGATTCGTTGCTACAAGCATCGAGGAAGCGATTTTACGCACTTTTATGGCCGGCGCCAATCGTTTTTCCATGCTGTTTTGTTTGTCAATGGCTCCCCTGCCCCTCCATCAGCCCGCCCTATACTTGATGACGTGAACCCAGCCGGACAAGGAGTCCCCCATGTCACTGCCCGCTTTCAAGCCCAGCCAGCGCCGACTGCTGGTGGGATCGGCCATCGCCCTGGCCCTGTTTGCCACCCCGCTGAGCTATGACTTCAGCCACCATCAGTGGCAGGTGAATCAGGCCTATGCCAAGTCCTGTTTCGTAGCCGGCACCCCCATCCTGATGGCCGACGGGGAGGAGCGCCCCATCGAGACCCTGCAGGCCGGTGAACGGGTGCGGGATCAATATGGCTGCAGCAACCTCATCCTCGCGGTCGAGCGGGTGCTGCTGGGAGAGCGCCGGCTCTACGGGCTCAACCGGCTGGCTCCCTTCTTCACCGCCGAGCACCCCTTCCTGACCACCCGCGGCTGGGCGGCCATCGCACCGGCCATGACCCGCACCGAAAACCCGACTCTCGCCGTGCTGCCGCTCTTTACCGGCATGCACCTGCTGGGCTGGTCGGAGCACGGCTGCGCAGGCAACCTGGCGCTGGCCCCGCAGCCCGCCCTGCTGCTGGTGGAGTCCCTCTGCTGGATTGATGCCCCGCCCACCACGGCACTGTTAACCTGATCCTGGATGGCAGCCACAGCTATGTCGCCAATGGGCTGATCGTTCACAACAAGGATGGCGACGGCAATGGCGGAGGGGGTGGCAGCAGTGGTGGTGGTGGAAGCAGTGGTGGAAGTGGAAGCAGCAGTAGTGGTGGCGGAAGCAGTGGTGGAAGCAGCAGTAGTGGTGGCGGCAGTGACAGCGACGGCGGCAGCAACAGTGGCGGTGGTGGCAGTGACAGCGACGGCGGCAGCAACAGTGGTGGCGGCAGTGACAGCGATGGTGGCAGCCATGGCAGTGACGACAACGGCGGTGGGGAGCACGCCGGCGGCGAGCAACATGCCGGAGGGGATCGCCATGCCGGTGGCGAACAGCATGGCGGCGGGGAGCGCCACGCCGGCGGCGATCGTCACGGTGGCGGACGAGGCCTGGGCAATGGCCTCGACGACAACGGCATGGATGCCGTCGATGCCAACGGCAACCAGATCCGGGGGGATGGCACGGTCGACGATCGCGGCCAGACCCTGACCGATGCACAGGAGCAGGCCCTGATCCAGCAAGGGTTCAACAGCAAGGAGCAACCATGAGCCGCTATCTGCTGATCTGCCTGGCGCTGTGGCTGTCCGCCTGTGCCAGCCAAAGCGCCGCCCCGCTCTACTACCAGATGGACAAGCAGGACGTGGCGCTCGCCAACCAGGCGCTGGCCGAGGCGCTGCAAACCCGTCCCAAGGGTCAGAGCCTCACCTGGTTCAACCCCGCCAGCCGCCACTCGGGCAGCGTCACGCCGCTGCGCACCTTTCGCCATCCCAACGGTCTCTGGTGTCGCGACTATCGCGAGCAGCTCTACGTAGGCCAGGCCAGCCAGCAGTGGCAGGACACAGCCTGCCGCAGCAAGGCGGGGCACTGGCTGCCGCTGCGCGGCTGACAAGATAGTCGACCGCTCAGGTGACAAAACAAAGAGGGGTGGCCATGGCCACCCCTCTTCATTGCAACTATTGCCAGCTTGCGTCCGTCATACCCGGCGGTAGGGCAGATAGACCGGCTCCCACATGTGGTTGAGGATGTGCTGCTGCAGATCCTGGCCGATCAGCGGGTGGGAGGGATCCCGCCGCACTATGTCCTTGAGCACCGCCGTCGCCACATGCACCGAGATGCTGCGCAGCTCGCGAATGCGCGGATAGACGGCCCCCTTCGCCAGGTCCACCTCGCTCACGCACTCCGCCAGCGCAAAGGCCGCTGTGGTGAAGATGTCCGGCGTGATCTCGCGGATCTGGCTGACGATGGCCGCCAGGCCCACCCCCGGGAAGATGAAGACATTGTTGCCCTGGCCGACCCGGAACTCCTGCCCCTCGTAGTGCACATCCTTGAACGGGCTGCCGGTGGCGACGATGGCCTTGCCCTGGCTCCAGCGATAGATGTCCTCCGGCAGAGCCTCGCAGTTGGCGGTCGGGTTGGAGAGCGGGAACACCATGGGACGCGCGCAGTGGTTGAGCATCAGCTGGATATGCTGCTCCTTGAAGGCGCCACCGGCACCGCTGGTCCCCAGCAGTACCGTGATGGGCACGTGGCGCAGCACGTCGGTCAGGTTGGCCTTGCCGGGCACTTCGGTGTCCCAGCCCGACAGCAACAGGCCCGGCTTGGCATAACGGCGCTTGTACTCGTCGAGCCCCTCGCGGTTGTCGCACACCAGCCCCTGGGTATCCAGGATGTAGATGCGATCGCGGGCCGCCTGGGGATCCAGCCCTTCGCGGATCATGCCCGCACAGATCTGATCCGCCACCCCGACCCCGCCGGCACCGGCACCATAGACCAGGTAGTTCTGCTGGCCCAGGGTCTCGCCCTTGACCTTGACCGCCCCTATGATGCCCGCCAGTACCACGGCCCCGGTCCCCTGGATATCGTCGTTGAACGACGGCAGGGACTGCTGATAACGGGAGAGGTTGTTGAAGGCGTTGGACTTGCTGAAGTCCTCCCACTGCAGCACCGCATTGGGGAAGTGGCGCTTGACCCCGGCCACGAACTTGTCGATGAAGTCGTCGTACTCCTTGCCGCGAATGCGCTTGTGGGGCTGGCCCAGATACATGGGGTCATCCAGCAGCGCCTGGTTGTCGGTGCCCACGTCCAGCGCGATGGGCAGGCAGCAGGCGGGGTGGATGCCGGCACCCAGGGTATAGAGAGAGAGCTTGCCGATGGGGATGCCCATGCCGCCCACCCCCTGATCACCGATCCCCAGGATCCCCTGGCTGTCGGTCACGACTATGATGCGCACCGACTTGGCATCGAGATGACGGGCCAGGGAGCCCATGTCCTCGACGTTCTTCGGGGTAATGTAGAGGCCACGCGGCTTCTGGAAGCGGTGGCTGAACTCCTGGCACGCCTTGCCCACGGTCGGGGTATAGATGTAGGGGGTCATCTCCTCCACGTGGCGCGCCAGCAGGGCGTAGAACAGGGTCTCGTTGCGATCCTGCAGGGCCCGCAGGTTCTGGTATTTCTCGATGTCGCTGCAGGCGCTCAAAAAGCCCTGATAAACCCGCTCAAGCTGGGCTTCAAACGTTTGAACCTGGGGAGGCAACAGGCCGTCGAGCTCGAAGTCGGCGCGCTCCTGTTCGGTGAAGGCGGTACCCTTGTTGAGGTTGCGATCGTTGAGCAGATCGGTGCCAGTCAGTGCAACGGGGCGAAAATCTTGTCCCTGTGCATCTTTCCACAGCAGATATTGTCCGGTAGCCATAGTCATTCTCTTTGATTTACGTGAAATTGCCGTTCGGCAGGAGAGCAAGACTCATAATGAAATCAATCATATGACGTTTGGTCGTTTCATTTTGTGAGCTTGGGCATACCCTGCGGCCAAAAACCGTGGCAGGACGGACTTCGGCCTCATTCAGACCATTCCCGTCGGCCATGCTGCCACTGCAGCGGCGCTGAGCAGCAGGCATAACAAAGGGGCGCCGCAGCGCCCCTTCTCTTTCATTTTGATATCTTGGTCAATCTCAGCCGGACTTGCCCGTTTTAGGCTCGTCGAGCTGGTGCTTCACCTCTTCATACCAGAGGTCGTGGTGCTCCCTGGCCCAGGTCTCGTCCACCTCGCCGGTCACCATCCCCTCCAGCGCCCCTTCCAACTGGAACAGGCCCATGTAGATATGGAAGATGAAGCCGCAGATGAGGATCAAGGCGCCTACGATGTGGATGAAACTGGCCCACTCCATCTGGCGGCGCAGCTGGCCGAAGATGGGGAAGTCCAGAAACAGCCCGGTCGCCACCACGATGCCGCCAAACCAGATCAGCAGCCAGAAAATGGCCTTCTCACCGCCGTTGGAGAAGCCCGCCGAGGGGTGACTGCCCTTGTGGGGCCCCAGCATGCCGCCCGCCTTCATGAACCACTGCACGTCCACCATGTTGACGATGTTGTGACGGAACCACTTGATGAGCACCCCGAGCAGGCAGAGGAAGAAGAGCGGCCCCACGTAGTTGTGGAACACCTTGGCGAACCAGATCCAGTTCTCCCACACCCCCATGCTCACCACCGGCTTGATGAAGTGCTTGCCGTAGATGATGGCCAGCCCCGAGCCGGACAGGGTCAGAAACATGCCCGCCGTGGTCCAGTGCAGCGCCCGATCGAGCCGGCTCCAGCGCTTGAGCTTGCGCCCGGTGCGCGGTTTCGAGAGCTTGGTCGGTCCCACCACCCAGTACATCAGACCGCACATGGCCAAAGAGCCGAAGATGGCGATGGCACCCAGCGGCGACACCCATTTGGTTTTTACCTCGAACCAGAGCTGGCCCGGCACCGAGATGAGCACCCCGTGCTCCGGCGAGCGAGAGGTGGTCACCCCCTCCTGCCCATCCTTCACCGCGCGCCAGTAGTCAGCGCCGGCAAAGCCGATCGTCTCCTTCTGGGCATCGGCAAAGCCAGGTGCACTGAACAGCAGCAAGGCTGTCAGTAGCCCTGTCAGCCAGTGTCTCATTGGCCACCCTCCTGCTTGCCAGGCTTGAGCCCCTTGCCTCTGCCATCGCGGGGTTGGCTGGCGTCGTGGAACAGATCCTGCTCATCCCCACCCCAGCCCGCGTGAGGGGCACCGCGATAGGCGACCCGCTCGCGGAAGATGTCGGAGATGACCTGCGCATCCCCTGCCAGCAGTGCCTTGGTAGAGCAGAGCTCGGCACACATGGGCAGCTTACCCTCGGCGATGCGGTTGGCACCGTACTTCTGGCGCTCCGCCTCGCTGTGATCCTCTTCCGGGCCGCCGGCGCAGAAGGTGCACTTGTCCATCTTGCCCCGATCGCCGAAGGCGGCGGTCTTCGGGAACTGGGGCGCCCCGAACGGGCAGGCAAACAGGCAGTAGCCGCAACCGATGCAGAGATCCTTGTTGTGCAGCACGATGCCGTCGTCGGTGTGATAGAAGCAGTCTGCCGGACAGACCGCCATGCAGGGAGCGTCGGTGCAGTGCATGCAGGCGACCGAGATGGAGGTCTCCCCCGGCAGGCCGTCGTTGAGGGTCACCACCCGGCGGCGCTGGATGCCCCACTCCAGAGCATCGTCGTTCTCGTTCTTGCACGCCGTCACACAGCCGTTGCACTCGATGCAACGCTTGGTGTCACACATGAATTTCATTCTGGCCATGGGATCAGGCTCCTACTTTGCGAAAACGGCACAGGGTGACCTTGGTCTCCTGCATCTGGGTGACCGGGTCATAACCATAGGTGGTGACTATGTTGACCGACTCCCCCAGCACATAGGGGTCTGACCCTTCCGGATATTTGGATCGCAGATCCTGGCCCTCGAAGTGGCCGCCGAAGTGGAACGGCATAAAGGCGAGCCCAGGTTTGACCCGCGGGGTCACCAGCGCCTTCACCTTGACCCGGCCCCCTTCCGGCCCCTCGACCCAGACATCCTGACCGTCGCGCACGCCGACATCGTTGGCATCTGCCGGGTTCATCTCGACGAACATCTCCTGCTGCAGTTCGGCCAGCCAGGGGTTGGAGCGGGTCTCATCGCCCCCTCCCTCGTAC
Source organism: Aeromonas dhakensis (assembly GCF_000820305.1). Taxonomy (GTDB): domain Bacteria; phylum Pseudomonadota; class Gammaproteobacteria; order Enterobacterales; family Aeromonadaceae; genus Aeromonas; species Aeromonas dhakensis. Next base: position 53,580 of record NZ_CDBH01000048.1, on the reverse strand, counting down.
TCCACCAGACGGCCAGAGGTAAGGATGATCGGGAACTCCTTGCTGACGTCCTTCTCCTGCACCGAGGCATACTGGGTCGGCAGGCGCCACAGGCTCTTGGCATCGGGCCAGGTGGCGTAGTCGGCCAGCAGATCCCGGCGCGGGGTGTAGAGCGGCTCGCGGTGCTTGGGCACCTGATCCGGGAAGGTCCACACCACGCAGCGCGCCTTGGCGTTGCCGTAGGGCACGAAGCCGTGCTTGATGGCCACCCGCTGGATGCCACCGGAGAGATCGGTCTTCCAGTTGCGCCCCTCGGCCTCTTTCTTCTCGGCCTCGGTCAGCTCATCCCACCAGCCAAGCTGCTTCAGCAGGTCGGCGGTGATCTCGGGATAGCCATCTTCCACCTCGCTCCCCTTCGGCCAGGAGTCTTCGGCCAGCAGCGAGACGCCCTGATACTCGATGCCGAAGCGTGCACGGAAACCACCGCCCCCTTGCGAGACCGGAATGCTGGTGTCGTAGAGGATGTGGCTGCCGGGGTGCTTCATCTCCGGGGTGCCCCAGCAGGGCCAGGGCAGACCGTACACCTCGCCGCTGACCGGGCCGCCCTCGGCCTTGAGGTTGGTCTTGTGGAAGGTGTGCCAGTTCTGCTGGTGCGCCTTGAGCCGCTCCGGGCTCTGGCCTGTGTAGCCCACGCTCCACATGCCGCGGTTGTATTCGCGGGTGATGTCTTCCAGGAGCGGCTCGTTGTTCTCCACCTTGATGTGCTTGAACAGCTCATCGGCAAAGCCGAGCTTCTTGCTCAAGAGATACATGATCTCGTGGTCCACCTTGGATTCGAACAGCGGTTCGACCACCTTATCGCGCCACTGCATGGAGCGGTTGGTGGCGGTGACGGAACCATAGGTCTCGAACTGGGTGGTGGCCGGCAGCAGGTAGACGCCGTCGGTACGATCGTTCATGACGGCGGCGACGGTGGGGTACGGGTCGACAATCACCATCATGTCGAGCTTTTGCATCGCCTTCTTCATCTCCGGGCCGCGGGTCTGGGAGTTGACCGCATGACCCCAGTAGAACATGGCGCGGATGTTGGCCCCCTGCTCGATGAGATCGGCGTTCTCCAGCACCCCGTCTACCCAGCGGGAGACCGGGATGCCGTTGTTGTTCATCGGCAGCTTGCCGTTGTAGGCCTTGCTGTCAAAGCGGGCCTTGATCCACTCGTAATCCACGTCCCACACCCGGGCCCAGTGCTTCCAGGAGCCCTCTTCCAGACCGTAGTAGCCGGGCAATGAGTCGGAGGTGACGCCAAAGTCGGTGGCGCCCTGCACGTTGTCGTGACCGCGGAAGATGTTGGTGCCCGCCCCGCTCTTGCCCACGTTGCCAAGGGCCAGTTCGAGGATGCAGTAAGCGCGGGTGTTGTTGTTGCCGGTGGTGTGCTGGGTGCCGCCCATGCACCAGACCACGCAGCCGGGGCGATTGTCGGAAAGCAGCTTGGCGGCGCCATACACCTCTTTTTCATTGAGGCCGGTCACCCGCTCTACTTCCGCCGGAGTCCAGCGCGCCACCTCTTTTTGCACCTCGTCCATGCCAAAGACGCGGGTGCGGATGAACTCCTTGTCTTCCCAGCCGTTCTTGAAGATGTGCCAGAGCATGCCCCAGATAAAGGCGACGTCGGTGCCCGGGCGCAGGGAGAGGTACATGTCCGCCTTGGCGGCGGTGCGGGTGCGACGCGGGTCGACCACTAGGATCTTGCAGCCGTTGCGCTCTTTGGCCAGCAGGATGTGCTGCATGGCGACCGGGTGGGCCTCCGCCGGGTTGGAGCCGATAAACATGATCGACTTGCTGTTGTGCATGTCGTTCAGGCTGTTGGTCATGGCGCCGTAGCCCCAGGTGTTGGCGACCCCGGCGACCGTGGTGGAGTGGCAGATCCGCGCCTGGTGATCCACGTTGTTTGTGCCCCACAGGGACGCCATCTTGCGAAACAGGTAGGCCTGCTCGTTGGAGTGCTTGGCCGAGCCGAGCCAGTAGACGCTGTCGGGGCCGGACTCCTTGCGCAGGCGCAGCACCTCGTTGCCCACCTCTTCGATGGCCTGATCCCAGCTGATGCGCTGCCACTTGCCGCCCACCAGCTTCATCGGGTACTTGAGGCGACGCTCACCGTGGCCGTGCTCGCGCAGGGCCGCCCCCTTGGCGCAGTGACCGCCGAGGTTGAAGGGGTGATCGAAGGCCGGCTCCTGACCGGTCCAGACGCCGTTCTGCACCTCGGCATAGACGCCGCAACCCACCGAGCAGTGGGAGCAGATGGTGCGCTTCACCTCGACCGGCACCCCGGCCGCCACGGTCTTGGCCTCGGCCCGCTGCATCATGGCTGGCGCCAGCCAGCCGGCGGCCACGGCGCCGCCGGCCACCAGACCGGAATTGACCATAAAGGCGCGACGGGTCAGCCCCTGACCGCGAGCGGCCCCATTATTTTGCAAACCGCCTTGCAAGCTGCCCTGCTCGCCCGCCTGGGGCTGCTCGGCACGTTTCGTCAGTTTCATGAGTTCTCCTTCACTGAGCCGGCTCAGTCGGTGCCGCGCAGGGTGCGATAAAAGTCGTGAACGTGGGGGGTCTCCCGATAACCCTTGTCAGGCTCGGTGTCGTGGGTCAGCACCTCTTTGCCCACCACCCGACCGGTGGCACCGGCCAGCACACCTATGGTGGCAACCACCCCCACCCCCTTGATCAGATTGCGGCGGGACGGGTCTTTCAGCTGTTCATCGCTCATCTTTCTGTGACCTCTGTTGTTATGGTCGGCTGCGGTGAGCCGGTTTTGCTATGAGTGGGTGGCGCAGCGTCATGGCAGCGTCACCACCGGACTGCCAAAGGGCAGGCGCAGTTCCTGTTCCAGTTTGAAAAAGTCTTCGGCAAGGGCCCCGACCGCCCGGTAGAAGCTGCCCCCTTTCGCCTGTTGCTGATCGCGGCAGCAGGCGAGTACCCAGGGGGCAAGGTGGCGTTCATAGAAGCGGTTGCGATCCGGGTGCTGCTCGGCAATCAATACCGCCATCACCTCGCAGAGGGCGGCCAGGTGATCTTCCGGCTCGCACACCCCGCTCTGGCGCTCGAAGCCGAGCGACTGCAGATCGGCGCGCAGCACCGCCAGCGGCAGCTCCATCAGGGAGCCGGTGAGATACCAGGAGGCAAACGGCACGATCTCCCCGCGCCCCAGCCCGATAAAGAGATCCTGATACTCCTCGGCAAGCTCGTGCTCGTGGTGGCTGCTGGCCGCCAGTTGCACCAGCCCCAGCCCTCTGGCAAAGGGGCCTGGCATGGCCTGCAACCCTTGCAGCCAGGCGAGCTGTTCACCACGGGGGGCGGCGCGCCAGAGACTCGCCAGCAGGGCGTAGAGATCGGCGCTGCTCTGTTCCAGTTCGGTCATGGTCAGTTCGCCAGCCTTTTCGTTATGTTGTTCACTCATCACTGGCCCCTCACACCTTGAGCTGGGAGACGGGATCCGCCGCCAGCGCCGCAAACACATCCTTGACCCGACAGTCCTCGCACATCAGCAACCGCTGGGCGGCCTCGTTCTGGAAGTGGGAGTGACCGGCCAGTTTTTGCTGGATGCGGCGGATCATCGAGGCGGGCGCGAACGGCTTGCCGCAGCGAATGCAGCAGGCCGCCTCTTCGGCTTTGAGGCTCTGCACGGCGCGGCGTGCCTCGGGCACCGGTTGCAGACGGGGCACCAGTACGATGGCCTGCTCGGGGCACGCCTTTTCGCACATGCAGCACTGGATGCAATCCTGCTCGATAAAGTTGAGACCCGGCGTGTGCCCCACCGCATGCAAGGCGCGGCTCGGGCAGACCGCCACGCAGCCCATGCAGAGGGTGCAGTCAGCTTCTTTCAATTCAACGCTGCCGTAAGGGGCGCCGTGTGGCACAACCAGCGGCTCGCGGCGCCCCTCGTTGGCCTGCCAGAGGGCATCGAAGGCGGCAAACAGGTTCTCCCGTTTGTCTCCTTTGAGCGGTTTGTCCAGCAGGGCTGCGGCTGGCTCGCCGGAGATCGGCTTATCTTGTTCGGCATCCGGGTTAAACAGGGCGATGCGGTCTGCTGTGAGGCCGGCGCCCGCCAAGAGTACGGCAGCGCTCGCCAGCTCCCGCTCAACCAATGCCCGGACGCTGGCGGGGACGTCGTCGCCCAGTGCAATGCGCACCGCGCTGGCGCCATAGGCGAGGGCGGCGAACCAGCTCTCGATGCCTAAACTGGCGCTCTCCTCCACCCAGATCGGCAGCCAGTTGGCGGGCAAGCGGGTGAGTTCCGTTTCCACCCATTCGCGATCGTTCTCACCTGAGATCAGCAGTTGCGGCGCGTCGCCCCCCGCCTCCCGGTAGTGCTTGAGCAGGCGAAAGAGGTAGTCGCCGCTGGTATTGGCATCGGGCTGGTGATAGGCAATCGCCCCGGTCGGACAGGCCGAGGCGCAGCTGCCAAAGCCCTGACAGAGATGGGGATCGATCTGGATGCGGCCATTGACGGGCTTGAGCGCATCTGTCGGGCAGACATCGAGGCAGCGGCTGCAACCGGGCACGCCGCGGGCGGTAAAGGCGCAGGCCTCGGGGTCTAGACGAAAATAGCGCGGCTTGTCGAAGATACCGGTCAGCGCACAAAGCTCGGCAAGCCGTTCGGCCAGCCCTTGGTCATCAAAGAGATGCAGATAACCGACCGGCGGGCGCTCCAGCGCAAAGAGCGGGGCGCGGCCCAGATCGGCCACCAGATCGAAGCGCGGTTCGCTACCCACCGTCGCAGGTTGTGGAAAGCAGAGCGCAGCCAGATTAACCCGCTCACCCTGACCATTGAGGCCGGTGAGCTGGAACTGGCCGAGATACCCTGTCAGGCTCGGCTCGCGCAGGGTCAGGGCCGCGAGGGATGCGGTGGCATCAAAAATGGTTTCGAGATCGGCCGCCTCGGCATCGTGGACCGCTTCGCTCACCAGCAGGGTGGGCTTCACTCCGGCGGGCAGCAGGCTGGCGGCGCGGCGAATCCGATCTTCCGGGCCGACCAGCAGCAGGCGCCCCTGACTCTGGTAAGAGACAGTGGCCGGGATCAGGTTGTCGGTCTTGACCGTGTGCTGCAGGGCATGGGCGCGGGCACGTTCGTTGCGCGCGGCCACGCCATCGGCGGTCAGAGTTGCGACGGATGTTGTTATGGGTTGTTCGATGCTCACATGCACTCCTGTGCGCGCCACCTCGTGGGATGGCGTGCTTGTTGGTCAGCTGGGAGAGCAAGAGCCGAGCCAACTCCCCCAGGAAAAAAGTGACTGGCAGGGAGTCAGGATCCCAAATGCTCCATCTCCCCACCCTTGGTTGGGACATTTTGTCCATCGCGGTCAACCAAAATGTCCCGATCGTCGGTGTGGGTTTGAGAATGGTTATCAGCCAGCTCGTCGGCGGCAGGCTCGCTGGCAAGCGCCACCGATTCAGCGGATCCGCTGGCCGGATTGGCCGATTCGCTGTCAGGGGCAATCACCTGATCCACCAGCCAGTTGCGCAGCCCGGCGCTCAGGGCTGCGGGCAGCAATTCTGGCTGGCTGAAGTCCTGGGTGTAGTCGTCGAGTCCATCCGGTTTATGGCTGCGAAACATGGCCCGCAGCGCCTCCTTATCGGGGAGAGCCGGCTTCTCTGAAGGGGCCGTTTTGGGCTCTGATCCGCGCGGCTTGTCCCCTTCGATGGGGAGCGGAATATCACTCCCCTTGTCAGTGCTGACTACGGGGCTATCCAGCGAGGTATCTGGAATTTCAGCTTCGCCACTGCCTTCTATGGGGGCGGCAACTGCCTCGGGGATAATCTCTTCCCTCGGCTGCAATGCCTGATGCTTGCGCGCCTCACTCTTGCGAGACGACCAGCGTTTGAGGAACTCACTCATGGGCACTGTTTCCGGCCTTGTTTCCCGCACTGTTTCCAGCATTGCAGCCACGCTCGCGGCCATCGGGGCCGGTGGCCTTGACGGCGCCACAGCTGGCTTGATCCTGGCTGTCGACACCGAGCTGATCCTGCGCCCGCCCCTTGCCCTTCTTGCCCTTGCGACGGGCCTCCAGCAGCTCGCCGTGGCGACCGATAAAGGCCTCCACCCAGGCTTGCAGCGCTTCGGGCAGCGGGCAGGAGAGCACCTGCCGCTCGCCATCCATATAGGCGGCGGCCACGGTCTGGCTCAGGGTCAGGCCATCGGCCACAAAGCCACTGTCCACGCGGCTTCCGGTCACAAACAGACGGGGCGAGCCGGAGCTCAGATTGAAGCGATAATCCCCCCGTTCGTCACGAAACAGGGTAAGGGGCAAGGCGCCGGCAGCTTCAGGCTCGGCGGGATGGAGCGCCGCAATCTCGAAACGGCGGCTCTGCCAGCGGCCCACCTGGCTGTCGATGGCCTTTAACTCCAGCTGCAGCCAGCGCTGCGGGGAGAGGGGTTTGGTTGTCTCTTGCACTGTCACGGCTCCCATCAGAAGGTCTCTGCCGGGCCGCCCTCCCCCTTGCTTAGCCCCAGTCGGGGAAGGCCAAGACGGAAAATTCAGGGCAGCCACGGCCATCAATGGGATAAGACTTAGCAAGAGTGGGGCCAAGGCAGGTTTAGTGGTTGATGGGGGCTTTGCTGCGGGTTGGCCTGTCGTGCGGGATATGGGTTGGCGCGAGCGTAGGTTGGTGCAGAGCGCAGCGAAGCCCAACATGCGGCGTGAGACCAATCCGCCAATGCTTGAACGAGAGGATGGCAATAATCGGATAACACCGAATTATACGATTATTGCCTTGATAAGAAACGTTGGGCTAATATATAGCCCAACATAGTGAGATTAACTAGCACTTTATTTTTATAAAGGAAAATCCAACCTAACACAAGCTAACTTAATTTCTCTAAGCTTTTTTGAAGTTAAACTCAGTGTTAAAGTGGTTCTCCAAAGACTGATTTAATTTTCTTCCATTAGGAGAAACAATAAATTTTGCTCTACTACCACCGATCTCCCGCTCAATACCAGCTTTTATTTCATCCGAAATGATTGAGTTCACAACAATAAGAACTTCATTAATATCTGAATTAACATCCAAATAATCTTTAGCCCAATTTGCTTTGAAATTATTCAGATCTGATTTTGCCTCTATAGCAATTTTCTTACCTTCTTTTTCCAAAACAAAATCTGCAGATAAGTCATTGATAATCTTGAAGTTGTCACCATCATGCTTTTTGATGTAATTTTCAATAGATCTTCTAACCAAATTTTCAAAAACAATTTCAGAATTTATTGCCTTCAATATTTCACGTTCATCGACATCGCCACTGAATAGATATTTCCTTGACTTGCCTGTTGAACTTTCAATTATAATCTCCCTATTATATTTCTTGAAAGCTTGGTCAATCACACATTTTTTAATGAGTATAGCTATAGCAGGTATTATGGCGCCAGCAAGTAATGAAGCAATTAAACCTTCCATTATACTTTCTCCTTAATTCCTGTTAGCAATAGGCTCATTATATACACTGAGCCACCAATCACTAGATGACTATCAAATCCTAAAGTCTTATCCGCTGGAAATTTCAATGAAACATAACAAGCCCAAGACCATGAAAAAAGGAATATAAAAACAAAAATCCATAGTATTGGAGTTAAGGCTGCATCCGCTTTTGACATTGCAAAAATATTCTCATGTCCTGGTAAATTTTTCTTCTTAGGCTTGGTTAATGGCATCAAGAATGACAAGCCTGCGGCAGCTAACGTTGGCCCTGTAAAACCAGCAGAATCGACAGCTAGCATAGTTCTTAACCCCCATTCAAATCCCAACAACGTTAATGGGAAGCCGTATATAAGCACAGCATACATTTTAGTTCTTTCCCCCCAAGTAAAAGATGAAAATTATGTAAGATGCTGCGCAGACACCCGCTTTGCGGGGATGAGTGGTGCATACTTAATTGTTCATATAATCATGTTGTTACGATAACTTGTCCAGAAAGATTTATGAGCCATATGGATATGGCCCCTATTGTGAACGATAAAATTATTAACTCTTGAAAACGATTTCTTTGCCTTCAACCATACACTGGAACAAAACTTGCTGTATCCCTCCCCTTAGATCCCGGCAACCGGTCGCGAGGGGCCCATGACACCGACCTTTATCAAAAGCAATGCAGCAGCCCAGCTCACCATGGCCGTCGAGGTGATGGATGAGCAGGGGCAGTTGCAAACCCGCCAAATCGCCTGTGAGCGGCCACTGACGGTCTACCTCAACTGGAAGGAGATCGTCACCCTGATGACGCTGGGGGCCCGCCCCGAGGCGCTGGTGCTGGGTTATCTGAAAAATCAGGGCTTTATCGAGGATATCTCGGCCATCGAGTCGGTCATCGTCGACTGGGAGAGCGAAGCCGCCGCCGTGGTGAGTAGCCAGCAGGCCGCCGATCTCGACAAATCCTTGGAGAAGAAGACGGTCACCTCTGGCTGTGGTCAGGGCACCATGTATGGCAGCGTGATGAAGAAGCTCGAAGGGGTGGTCTTGGCCGCGCCTGAGCTTAAACAGAGCACCCTCTACGCCCTGCTCAAGGCGCTGTCGGCCCATAACGAAACCTACAAGATGGCCGGTGCCGTCCATGGTTGCGCCATCTGTCGCGGCAGCGAAATCCTCTCCTTTGTCGAAGATGTGGGGCGCCACAATGCGGTGGATACCCTGGCGGGCGAGCTCTGGATGCGCGGCGAGGCTGGCCACGACAAGATCTTCTACACCACAGGGCGGCTTACCTCGGAGATGGTGATCAAGGTGGCGCAGATGGGCATTCCGGTGCTGCTGTCGCGCTCCGGCGTCACCCAGATGGGGCTGGATCTGGCGCGCCAGCTCGGTATCACCATGATTGCCCGCGCCAAGGGACGCCATTTCGAGGTATTCAACGGCCACGACCATATCTTGCTGGACGAGAAGCCGCCAGTGCTGGCGCCCGGTTCGGCCGGTCGCGGGATGCGGGATTAAGTCATGAATGAGTTGATGAGTGCCAAACAGATCGCTCAGTACCTCGACCACGCCAGCCAGAGGGCCAAACGCAAGCCATGAACGAGTTTATGAATGTGAAGCAGGTGGCGGAGTACCTCGATCTCAACGAGAAGAAGGTCTACCAGCTCGCCAACGAGGCGCGCATCCCCGCCACCAAGGCGACCGGCAAGTGGCTGTTTCCCCGCTCCCTGCTCGACCGCTGGCTGCTCGGCAGCTGCCACGAGGGGGTGATGAACGACCGCTTGCTGCTGGCGGGCTCGGACGACGTGCTGTTGCACTATGCCAGCAGCCGTTTGGCCCAGCAGCTTGGCACCCAGGCACTGGTGGGCTACACCCCGTGCGGCACTCGCCAGGGGCTGGCAATGCTGGCGCGCGGCCACGTGGATCTGTGCGCCATCCACTGGGGCCAGGCCGAAGAGGCCCACCTGCGCCACCCGGCGCTGGTGCAGCAGTATCAGGGCCACCGGCAATGGGTGATCGTACATGGATTTCGCCGGGTACAGGGGCTGGTGCTGCGCCAGGGGCTGCAACCCAAAGAGGCGAAAGAGGCGCTCGACTGGCGCTGGGCCATGCGCCAGGAGGGGGCCGGCAGCCAGCGCGCCCTGCAGGAGTGGCTGCAAACCCAGGGGGAGTCGCTGACCCGGCTGGAGCGCACCCTCGAGGTCAACAGCGAGCGGGAGCTGGCCGCCGCCATCAGCCGCGGCGATGCCGATGTCGGGCCCGGCGCCCAGAGCACCGCCACCGAGTTTGGCCTCGACTTCGTGCCGCTCTCCCAGGAGTGCTTCGATCTGGTGATGCCGCAGGGGGTCTTCTTTCGCACCCTGCTGCAGCAGCTGATCGGCTGGCTGCAATCCCCCGAGGGGCGCGAGCTGGCGGCCCGCCTCGGCGGCTATGACCTGACCCAGAGCGGCAAGCTGGTGTGGAGCCCGCAGTAAGTATCCCCTCACTCGCCCGTAAAAAAGCCCGCCACTATTGGCGGGCTTTTTTGTGCCTCACTCTGAAGCTCGGCAGCCACATCCCTCCCCCTTGAGGGCAATGCGCGCCCTGCAAGTTAGGCGGGCTTTTTTATGGCTGGAATGGTTAAGACGGGTGGTCGCCACCGGCCTCACGCCCCTCGGCATTGAGGGCGATGCGCCACCCCTCCAGCCGGGCGCGCTCGCCGCCGCTGGCCAGCCGGGCGTGGCTGCGCAGACGGATGGTAAAGCAGCTGCCCTGCCCCGGGGTGGAGTCCACCAACAGCTCCCCGCCCCAGCGGCTGATGATGCGGTGGCTCAGGGCTAGCCCCAGCCCGGTGCCGGTGGCGCGGGTGGTGAAGAAAGGGTCGAAGATCTTGTCGATGATGGCCGCCTCGATGCCGCTGCCGTTGTCGATGACCCGCACCTCGGCCCCCTGCAGGGCCCCGGCGTCATCCAGCCAGTCGCGGCTCTCGACCCGGATCTCCCCCTGCTCCCCCAACGCATGGCTGGCGTTGACCAAGAGGTTTATCAGCACCTGCAGCAGCTGCTGGCGATCCGCCTCGATGGGCTGCTGGGCCTTGAGATCGGCCACCAGGTTCACCTGCTGCCGGCGCAGGGCGGAGCGCACCAAGGTCAGGCTCTCCTCGATGATGGGGGTGAGATGCTGCCACACCGGCGCCGTCTCGTAGTCGCCGGGACGGGAGTATTGCAGCAGGCTGCGGGTGATGGCGCGAATGCGCTCGATCTGGGCCAGCACCAGCGCCAGCTCTTCGCTCACCGGCGCGGCCGCCTCCCCCAGCTCCAGCTTCATCAGCTCCACGTTGCCGAGGATCACCGCCAGCGGGTTGTTGATCTCGTGGGCCACCCCGGCGCAGAGCTCGCCGAGGGCCGCCAGCTTCTCGCTGATAAGCAGCTGCTGGCGGGCCTGGGTCAGCATATGGATGTGGTGCTCGAGCTCGGCGGTCTTCTGCTCCAGGCTCTGGGTGCGCTCGGCCACCTTCTGCTCCAGCTCGTCGGCGCTGCGGGCCAGCTGCTGGCGGTGCGCCGCCTGCCTGTCCAGCATGGCGTCGAACTGGCGGCCAAGCTGGGCCAGCTCGTGATCGGGGTCGAGGTAGAGCTCGCCGATGCGGGCCGGCCTGCCCGCCTGCACCTGGCGCACCACCTTGTGCATCCGCTCGATGGGAGTGAACAAGTCCCGCGCGCCGCGATAGACCAGCAGGCCCGAGAGCAGCAACAGCAGCACCACGCCGGAGCCCAGCTCCAGCAGATTGGTGAGGTAGGTGCGAACGATGGGCCACTCGAGAAAGCCCACATAGAGCATGCCGATGCGCTCACCATTGGCGCCCAAGAGCGGCTCGTAGCCCGACACATACCAGGCGTCGTGCACGAAGGCGCGGTCAATCCAGGGCTCGCCGCGCCCCAGCACCTGTTCGCGCACCGGCGCCGAGGCCCGGGTGCCCACCGCCCGCCCTAGCTGCTGGCTGCTGCTGGCGGGCACGTTGGTGCTCACCCGCAGGTCGCCGAGAAACAGGGTGACGCTGCCGATGCTGCCGGCCGGCAGGGTATTCTTGGCAAACACCTGGCCCTTGAGCTCGTCCACCAGCCGGGTGCTGCCGTTGATAAGCTCGCCCCCCTCCAGCACGCCCCAGAGGCTGCCGTCCCGCCCCATCACCGGGGTCAGGGAGAGGCTGATCAGACCGCGGGTCTCCTGCCCAGCGCCCGGCTCCAGCTCTTTGTCCAGCACGGCGCGGCTGGCCAGCGCCGGCGAGAGGGCCAGCAGCTGCTCCCGCGACCAGACCACGAAGTGGCTGACGCTGCGCCCGGCGGCGAGGACCGCGCGATCCTGCTCTGGCAGCTGATCCAGCTCGCTGCCGCTGCGCAGGCGCAAAAAGTCGAGACCGTAGTTGGCGGCCAGCGGCATCACCCACTGGCGCAAGCGGGCGGGGGATTCGCGCAGTTGCAGCTGGAAGGCCCAGGCATCGCGCAGGTGCTCGAGGTGCTCGGCCTGACGCTGCTGCTGCACGCTCACCGCGTGGTGGGCGACGCCAAGGTCGCTGCGCACCGTGGTGAGCAGGTTCTGCCAGCTGTAGGTGAGGGTCCAGTAGAGGGTGAGCCCGATCATGCCGGCCAGGGTCAGCATGATGGGCACCGAGGTGAGCAGCAGCAACCGCCAGCGCACCTTGGTTCTGAGCAGCCACGGGAGCTGCGCCAGCCTCACGGCTCACTCCGGTGGCAAGGGGCGAGCCGGCTCATTCGATGGCCCACTCCTTGAACTTGCGTTCCAGGGTCTTGCGCGCCACCCCGAGCACCCGGGAGGCGGCCGACTTGTTGCCGTCAAAGCTCGCCACAACTTGCAGGATGTGAGCCTTCTCCACCTCGGCCAGCGCCCACTCTAGCGGATAGCCCTCCTCCCCCCGTCCCGACTCGGCCGGCTTGGCGCTCTGCCAATATTCGGCGGGCGGCTTGCCCAGCAGCAGGCAGCGCTCGATCAGGTTGCGCAGCTCGCGCACGTTGCCGGGCCAGGGGTAGGCCTGCATGGCTACTACATCTTCATGGGTCCAGTGCAGGGCGCCCATGCCCATCTCGGCGGTGAGCTGGCGGGTGAAGTGGTGCACCAGGGCGGGGATGTCGTCGATCCGCTCACGCAGGGGAGCTACCGGCAGCGCCACTACGTTGAGACGATAGAAGAGATCTTCGCGAAACCGGCCCGCCTCCACCTCCGCCTTCAGGTTGCGGTTGGTGGCGGCGACGATGCGCACGTCCACCGAAAGCTCCCGCTCGGCCCCCACCGGGCGGATGGCCTTCTGCTCCAGCGCCCGCAGCAGGGAGGCCTGCATGGCGAGCGGCATCTCGCCGATCTCGTCCAGAAAGAGGGTGCCCTGATGGGCGACCCGGAACAGGCCGTCGCGCCCCTTGCGGGCGCCGGTAAAGGCCCCCTGCACGTGGCCAAACAGCTCGCTCTCCAAAAGCTCGGGGGCGATGGAGGCGCAGTTGAGCGGCACGAAAGCCCCCATCCGGCCGGAGAGCTGGTGCAGGGCGCGGGCCACCAGCTCCTTGCCGGTGCCGGACTCCCCCTCCACCAGCACGGCGGCGTTGGAGGGGGCGACCCGGGCGATCAGCGTCTTGAGCTCGCGGGTCCTGGCGCTGTCGCCGATCAGGGTGGGCGGGAACAGCTTGCTCACCTCCCGGCGCAGCAGCAGGTTTTCCCGCTCCATCTGGCGGCGCTCGATGACCCGGTCCACCGCCTGCACCATCTGATCCAGGTTGAAGGGCTTGAGAATGAAGTCGCTGGCGCCGAGCCGCAGCGCCTTGAGGGCGGTCTCCATGTCGCCGAAACCTGTCATGAAGATGATGTCGCTGCGCCGGGTGGCGGGATCGATGGCCTCGTGCCACTCGATGCCGGAGCGCCCCGGCAGGCGGATGTCGGCGATGATGAGATCAAAATGCAGACGACAGCGCAGGGCTTCGGCCTCCTCCACGCTGGCGGCCGTCTCTATCTGGGCGAAGCGGCGGGCCAGCGCCTTGGCGAGGAAGCTGCGCATGCCGGGTTCGTCGTCGACGATGAGCAAGGAGAGGGCGGACCAGCGGCTGGCGGGTGCAGTCATGAAAAAAGTACCTCAGATTCGACAAGGTTCCGGGATTGTCCCACCGACCTTATAAACTGTGGGACATTTTGTCGCTAACCGGCCCCAAGTGCCAACTCCGTTTATTAAAAGCGACGGTGCCATCACGCAATTAGGGCGCTTAACCGACTGTTTTCACATTAAAAACCGGGCCGAGCAGGGCATGTGGTCAGCTTGGCACCCTGCTTGCTTAGTCCTGCCCTCTCTCCATCACCGGGTACCCTGACATCATGATCACAGCCACAGTGCGCAAACGCCTCGCCCTTGCCCTCTCCTCCGCCCTGCTGCTCAGCCTGCCGCTCTGGAGCGCTGCCAGCCATGCCGAGACCAGGGCCCCCATCCGCCTCGCCACCACCACCAGCACCGAACAGTCCGGCCTGCTGGGTTGGCTGCTGCCCCAGTTCACCAAGGAGACCGGCTACCCGGTGCAGGTGATGGCGGCCGGTACCGGCCAGAGCCTGAAGATGGGCGAGAACGGCGACGCGGATCTGGTGATGACCCACGCCCCTTCTGCCGAGAAGGCCTTCGTCGAGGCGGGCTTTGGCATCGAGCCGGAGCACCTGATGTACAACGACTTCGTCATCGTCGGCCCGGCGAAAGATCCGGCCGGTCTTGGCAAGCTGCACGACGCCGCCAAGGCGCTGGAGGCCATCAAGGAAAAGGATCAGACCTTTATCTCCCGCGGGGACGAGTCCGGCACCCACATCAAGGAGAAGACCCTGTGGCAGGCGGCCGACGTCAAGCCCGAGTTCGCCGGCTACAAGTCCATCGGCCAGGGCATGGGGCCGACCCTGACCATGGCTTCGGAGCTGGGGGCCTACACCCTGACCGACCGCGGCACCTGGCTCGCCTACCAGAGCAAGCTGGATCTCGCCGTGCTGCTGGAGGGGGACAAGCGGTTGTTCAACCCCTATCAGGTGATCCTGGTAAACCCCAAGCGCTACCCGGATCTCAACACCGAAGGGGCCCGTACCCTGAAGAACTGGCTGGTCTCCAAACACGGTCAGCAGCTTATCGGTGACTTCAAGGTGGCCGGCCAGCCGCTGTTCGTGGCCGACGCCAAGCCGCAGTGATGCCACGGCCGAGACTGCTCGAGATGCCCCTCGCCACCTTGAGTGACGGAGGCGCCCGGTGCCGACCCTGATCGAAACCACACTGGCGGCCCTTTCGCTGCTGTTCAGTGGTGACGCCGAGCTGTGGCAGGTGGTGGGGGTCTCCTTCTCGGTGTCGGGCCTCGCGCTCGGGCTGGTGCTGCTGCCGGCCCTGCTGCTCGGCTTCGCGCTGGCCTATCTGCCCATTCCGGCGCGCTGGCTCTGGCTCTCCTGCATCAATACCCTGCAGTCGGTGCCGACCGTGGTGATTGGCCTGTTGCTCTACATGCTGCTGTCGCGGGCCGGCCCCTTCGGCGACTGGAAGATGCTGTTCACCCAGCAGGCCATGGTGGTGGGGCAGATGCTGATCGCCTTTCCGGTGATCGCCACCATGGCTCACGCGGCGTTCGTGCAGAGCGACCGGCGTGCCTGGGAGACCGCCCGCACCCTGGGGCTCTCCTGGCCCAGGGCGCTGCTCGGGCTGATGCGCGAGTGCCGCTTCGGCCTGCTGGCGGCGGTGATCGGCGCCTTCAGCCGCATCGTCACCGAGGTGGGCTGCTCCATGATGGTGGGGGGCAACATTTTGCATTTCACCCGCAACATCCCCACCGCCATCGCGCTGGAGACCCAGAAAGGGGCCTTCACCCAGGGGGTGGCGCTCGGCATCGTGCTGCTGGCCCTGGCCCTGCTGCTCAACCTGTTGCTGACCGCGTGCCGTGGCCACAGCTATCTGAAGAACTGACCATGCCCCCACCGTCCATCCACTGGAGTACGCCATGGCCCTGACCGCCCACCAGCTGATGATGCGCTTTGGCGAGCGCGACCTGTTTCAGATTGAGCAGCTCTCCATCGCGGCCGGCGACGCCGTCTGGCTGCGCGGCGCCAACGGGGTGGGCAAGACCACCTTGCTCAAGATCCTGGCCGGCCTGCTCACCCCGACCCGGGGCCACACCAACCTCCCCTCTGGCTGGCGCGGCAAGCTCGGCCAGTGGCTCAAGCGCGATCCGGGGCCGGGTCGGGTTACCTACCTGCACCAGACCCCCTACCTGTTTGATCGCAGTGTGCACGACAACGTGGCCTGGGCCCTCGGCCATCGCGCCGCCGACGAGGTACGGGTGTTCGAGGCGCTGCGCCGGGTCGAACTGGAGAGCTTGGCGCGCGAGCACATCAGCATTTTGTCTGGCGGCGAGCGCCAGCGGCTGGCCATGGCCCGCGCCTGGGCACTGCAGCCCGCCTTTCTGCTGATGGACGAGCCCACCGCCAATCTGGATGCACATTCGGTTGCCCTGATGGCCGCCATGGCGCAAGATCTGCGGGAACAGGGCAGCGGCCTGGTCATCATCAGCCACCAGAGCAACGATCTGACCGACCTGTGCGAGCGGCAATGGACCCTCGCCCGGGGCCGGCTGCACGAACCCACTCCTTTGAAAATCATCGAGCGACATGACCTCAAACAGCGAACCTCGTACTGACCGCTTTCCCGTCTCCGCCGTGGTGCTGGCCGGCGGCCGCGCCACCCGCATGGGGGGCGCCGACAAGGGCTGGGTCGAGTTGGCGGGCCGCCCGCTCATCGACCACGTGCTTGACCGGCTGAGGCCCCAGGTGGACGAGATCCTGATCAACGCCAACCGCAGCCAGGCCCGCTATCAGGCGCTGGCCCCGGTCATCGGCGACGACAACCCCGACTATCTCGGCCCGCTGGCGGGCATGCAGGTGGGCCTTGCCGCCGCCCGCCACGACTGGGTGCTGTTCGTGCCCTGCGATGGCCCCGCCCTGCCCCGCGATCTGATGGTGCGCTTTCGCGCCGCCCTCACCCCGCAGACCGAGCTGGTGGTGGCCCACGACGGCGACTGGCTGCAACCCGTGGTGGCCCTGCTGCACAAGTCCCTGCTCCCCTCCCTCTGCGCCGCGCTGGCGGAGGGGGAGCGCAAAATCGATATCTGGTTTGCCCGCCACAATATGGCGGTGGTGAGCTTTGCCGACCAACCGGATGCCTTCATCAATCTCAACAGCCCGGACGAGCTGGCCGCCTACGAGGCGCGCCTGCCAGACGCCGCGACCGGACAAGGAGCCACCTCATGACCCCGGCCCCCACCCTGCCCCTGCTCGGCTTTGCCGCCTGGAGCGGCACCGGCAAGACCACCCTGCTCGAGCAGCTCATCCCCCTGCTGGTGAGCCGCGGCCTGCGCCTCGGGGTGCTCAAGCACGCCCACCACGACTTTGACATCGACCAGCCGGGCAAAGACAGCCATCGCCTGCGCCAGGCCGGCGCCAGCCAGATGATGGTGGCCTCCCGCCGCCGTCACGCCCGCATCATCGAGACCGATCTGGGTGAGGCCGATTTTCGCGAGCTGCTGGCCAGCTTCGATCAGCGCAGCCTCGACCTGCTGCTGGTGGAGGGGTTCAAGCACGAGCACTTCCCGAAAATCGAGCTGCACCGCGCCGCTATCGGCAAGCCGCTGCTGTTCCCGATTGATCGCGACATCATCGCCCTGGCCAGCGACCAGCCCCAACAGACCGCCCTGCCCCGGCTCGATATCAATGATCTGGAGGCCATCGCCGACTTCGTCTGCTGCTGGCTCAAGGAGAGCCAGACGCAGGAGCAGGAGGCTGGCAACGGCTTTCTGTCGGTCGAGGCTGCCCGCAACGCCATTCTCGATACCCTCACCCCAGCCACCGCCTGCCGTGATCTGCCGCTCGCCCGCTGCCATGGCGCCGTGCTGGCGGGGGATCTCGTCAGCCCCATCAATGTGCCGCCCCACGCCAACTCGGCGATGGACGGCATTGGCCTGCGCAGCGACGATCTCGCCGCCGGCCGCTGGCAGCTGGTGGGGGAAGTGCTGGCGGGCCAGCCGCGCAGCGAGCCGGTGCTGGCCGGACAGGCGGTGCAGATCATGACGGGCGCCCCGCTCCCCCCCGGCGTCGACACCGTGGTGATGCGCGAAGAGACCCGGCTTGACGGTGAATGGGTCAGCGTCTGTGCCCCCGTCAAGGCGGGGCAGAACGTGCGTCAGGCCGGCGAAGATCTCGCTAAAGGTGCGGTCGCCATCGCGGCCGGCACCCGCCTCGGTGCCCCTCAGCTCGGGCTGGCGGCGTCTCTGGGGCAGGCAACGCTGACGGTGCGCGCACCGCTCAAGGTGGCGCTGTTCAGCACCGGCGACGAGGTGCAGGCACCGGGCGAGACGCTGGCTCCGGGCCACATCTTCGACAGCAACCGCTTCACCCTGATGGCGCTCATCGCCGGGGCCGGCTGCGAGGTGATGGACCTTGGCATCATCCCCGATGATCCCGCCATCCTGCGCCAGCAGTTGGCACAGGCCGCGGCCGATGCCGACCTGGTGCTGAGCTCGGGTGGGGTGTCGGTGGGCAATGCCGACTTCATCAAGCAGGTGCTGGCCGAGCTTGGCCAGATCGCCTTCTGGCGCATCCAGATGCGGCCAGGTCGCCCGCTCGCCTTCGGCAAGCTGGGGCAGACCCCCTTCTTCGGCCTGCCCGGCAACCCGGTGGCGGCCATGATCTGCTTCCTGCAATTCGTCGAGCCCGCCATCGCCCGCCTGCAGGGCCGGTTGTGGCAGCCGCTGCGCCTGTCGGCGCTGGCCGAGCAGCAGATGAAGAGCCGACCGGGACGCACCGAGTTCCTGCGCGGCATCTTCCATCAGGACGCCAGCGGCGTGCTGCGGGTGCGCACCACAGGGCCACAGGGCTCCGGCATCCTCAGCTCCATGAGTGATGCCAACTGCCTGATTGAAATCGTCCCCGCCCAGCCGGCCATCGCGGTCGGCGAGCGGGTCTGGATCCACCCACTCCAGGGACGAGTGGCCTGATACCGGTCTCCACCCCGCCGGGCGTGGCGGGGTGGCTGCCCCCATGAATCCGAGGCTTGTCCCTTGCGCCTGAATGCCCCCCTCTCCCGACTCGATCTGCTGATCTACGGTCACTACCGCATCGTCCACGGCCTGCGCATCGCGCTCGCCTTCATGCTCACCTTTCTGCTGACCCGCGAGCTGAAACTGCCGGAAAGCACCTGGCCCCTCATCACCCTGGTGGTGGTGATGGGCCCCATCTCGTTCTGGGGCAATGTGCTGTCGCGCGCCCTGCAGCGGGTGGTCGGCACCATCTTCGGCGCCAGCTGCGGGGTGGTGGCGCTCTATCTCGAGCTCTACTCCCTGCCGCTGATGTTGCTGTGGTGCGGTTGCATCATGTTCCTGTGCGGTTATCTGGCGCTCGGCAAGCGCCCCTACGTGGGGCTGCTCATCGGCATCACCCTCGGCGTCACCATGGGGGCCATGCCCGGCGATATCGAGACCGCCCTGTGGCGCAGTGCCGACGTGATCCTGGGCTCATTGCTGGCGCTGCTGTTTTGCAGCATCTATCCCCAGCGCGCCTACAGCCACTGGCGGCTGCAGATGCACGATACCCTGCAGCAGGCCCAGCGGCTCTATCACACCCACCTCTCCCCCAACGTGCTGGAGCGACCGCGGCTCGCCCACAGCCACGCCAGATTGCTCTCCAAGATGGTGAGCCTGCGCCCCCTGCTGACCCCGGCGGTCAAGGAGACCCGTCTTGGCAGCGCCCTGTTCGAAGCGATCCAGACCACCATGCGCAACACCCTCTGCACCCTGGAGATGCTGGCCAACACCTACTGGCGCGATCGCCAGAGCCACTTCCTGATGCAGAGCACCCCGGAACTGCGCGCCTGCCAGCAGGCGACCGAGGCGCTGATGAGCGAGCTGGCGCTGATGCTCAAAAGCGGCGAGCTGCAAGGCTCGGAGCTGGCCATTGCTCGTCTGCAGGAGGCGGCCGGCAGAGTGCGGATCGACGCCGGCGGCGAGGCTGCCATCAGCGGCTATCTGTGGCTCAATCTGCAGCTCACCGAACAGCTCACCCACCTGCGCCGGCTGCTGGGCCTGGTGATGCACCCGCCCCGCAGCCAGAGTCGCCCATAGCAAAACGCCCCGCAAAGCGGGGCGTTGTCGTCTCAGGCCAATGACAAATGACTGAAGCCCGATATGGCGCAAATATTAACTGGCGTTTGCCAGCGGTTGCTCGAGCGGGAGATAGAGGGAAAAATCCTGGATCCCCGCCTGCAGAGCGGCAAAGCAATCCGGATCAATGGCCGTCCCCAGATTCTCGGCCATCATCTCCAGCGCCTGGGGCACCGGAATGGCGCCACGATAGGGCCGTTTGGCAGTGATGGCATCAAAAATGTCGGCCGTGGTGATGATGCGGGTTTCCAAGGCTATCTCGTCCCCTTTCAATCCTTTAGGGTAACCCTTGCCATCGAGGCGCTCATGGTGGGCACCCGCCACTTGCGCCAGCTCTTCAAACGCACTTATGCGACTCAGGATCTCCTCGGTATAGGCGGCGTGCATCTGCACGGCGGCCCACTCCTGCGCATCAAGTTTGCCCGGTTTGTCGAGAATGGCATTGCTCACCCCCAGCTTGCCCACGTCATGGAGCAGAGCACCGCGCTTGAGCCAGCGTCGTCGCAGCTCGGACAACCCCATCTGAGTGGCAAGAATGTCTGTATAGAGTGCCACTCGGCCGCTATGACCGGCGGTATAGGGACTTTTGGAGTCCACCACCTGGCCGAATGCCGCGGCGATCTCGTCCAGATAGTCTTCATCAAGAGCGACCTCACTCTGCCCGGCCGGGTGGACGAACACCCACTCAGCCAGCTTGGGATCCGCCAGTCCTTGCCAGAAATCACCATCCGCCAAGGCTTCAAATTCGCTAACCAATTGAGGGTCAAACCAGCTGCCGCTGCGCTCGCGCAGCTCTTTTAGCACCGCATCAGGGCCTGCGGCGGCGTGAAACACATCCACCACCTGGCAGAGCAGCGCTATGCGAGAGAAGAGCGGAATCGCGTCACCGATCAGTTGCAACGGCCGACCTTTGCCGTTCCAGTGTTCGTCCAGAGAGAGGATACCGGTGGCTACCTCTTCACTGAAACGCAGTTGACGAGCGATGTCCGCCCCCCGATGGCAACGGGTCTGGATCAGTTCGTTGGCTATCTGATCGCCGTTGCGAAAGATGTGAAACAGGCTGCGAAAACGCCCAAGCAGATCCGCCTGCAGGCCGGTGTGGCCCAGCACGAAGTTGACCACCTCGGAGAGAGAGCCATCCACCAGCTTGAAGTCGCGTTTGAAGTGAAGATCGTCGGTGAGATAGAGTTCGCAGATACGGGCCGCATTGCTGCTGCACCCCAGATCCTTGAGCAGCAGCATGTAATAGAGGTCATGACACAGTCGAGCATCCAGCGCCAACCGTTCGGCCAGACGGGAACCTATCCAGCAACAGCGAATACAGTGCCCTCTTGGTTGACCCTCAGTCATGTCGAGCGCATGACTGAGGGAACCAATCAACTCTGCCAACCGCAATCCATTCACCGTCATAGCCTGTATCCCTGGTCATCTTGGCGATCTTGCCTGCTGACTAGGTATACCTTATCCAGAGAGGAATAGATCTGGATTCAGATGAATTTATACCTCGGCGCTACCGGTCCGTGCTTTCTCCTCCAGCTGGGCCGGCGTCAGGGTCGACACCAGCCGGCCGTCGAAGTAGATGTCCAGCAACTCGCCGCGCTTCTCGCCGCGCATCAGGCTGCTGCGCCCGTCCAGGTAGTGTACCTCCATCTGGGCGGTGCGCTCGTCCGGGTAGCTCACCTCCACCTCGCGTACCCCTTGCGGCAGCAGGGCCAGCGGCACCTTGTTGAGGGAAGGATCCAGGTGCTGGTTGACCTTGATCAGGGCGTCGAGCTTCTGATCCACCAGCGCCGGCGACTTGCCGGTGATGGGGTTTTTGCCCGACCAGAATTCGATGGTGTTGAACACGAAGAGATCCGCGGTGGCCGCCAGACCGTAGACCGGCGAGAGCAGGATGAAGACCCCGGCCCGGCCGTAACGGTTGTCCACCACGCTGAGGTTGCCCTTGGTCACCATGGAGGAGAGCCCCATCTGCCCCATGCAGCCGCTCAGTCCCACGCTTGCTACCACACCTGCCAGCAGCGCCAGCGCCCTGCCCTCTCTTCTCGTTGCCATCGTCTTTATCTGCTCCAGAAATAATGAGGCGGCAAGCCTAAACAGGCTGCCGCCGACGGGCAATTCACAAGCAGGGAGCGATACAGCAGGGGTTCAGATTGGGATTTCGACTGCTCACATTGCGCACAGGTCGTTGAAATAGTGGTCAAGGCGGCCCGCATGAAGACTGGGCCGCCAGCAGACTAGATGGAGAGGCTGGAGACGGTCGCCGAGACGTTGTTGGCCTCCTGCCGGATCTCCACCATCACCTCGTTGACCTTGTCGATCTGCTGCTTGCCGAGCTCGGCGCTGCCGGCCACCCTGGCCATGTCGTCGGTCACTCTGGCGGTCAGCTCGCGGTTCTTCTGCACCACCTTGGCTATCTCGTCGGTGGAGAGCGACGTGCGGGCCGCCAACTGGCGCACCTCGTCGGCTACCACTGCGAAACCGCGCCCCTGATCGCCGGCGCGGGCCGCCTCGATGGCCGCATTGAGGGCCAGCAGATTGGTCTGATCGGCGATGCTGCTGATGGTGGAGACGATGGCCTCTATGCTTCTGGACTGCTCGTTGAGCTGGTTGATGAGCAGTATGGTCTTGTCCACCTGCTCGCTGATGAGCGACGAGGTCTCCACCACGGAGCGCAGCAACTCTGCCCCCTGTTCGGCACAGCGCAGAGTCTCCTGCGCCGTGGCGTGAGCCACCTGGGTGGCATCGCGCACCGCGTGGCTCTTGGTGACGCGATCAGTAATGTCGCTGGCAAACTTGATGACCCGGCTCACCTTGCCGCTCTCGTCGCGAATGGGGTTGTAGGTGGCCTCCAGCCAGATCGCATCGCCATGGCTGTTGCGCCGCAGGAAGAGCCCGGACTTGAACTGTCCCTGAGCCAGCTCTTCCCAGAAGCGGGGGTTCTCCTCATAGAAGGCGTCATCGCACAGGATCCGGTGATTGCGCCCCTTGAGCTCGTTAAGGGTGTAACCGACGCAACTCAGGAAGTTGGCGTTGGCCGAGAGGATGTCGCCGCTCGGGGTGAACTCGATCATCGCCAGCGAGCGTTCTAGTGCCTTGGAGACCGCCTCCTGGTTAAGCAGCTGCTGATGCTCGGCGGTAACGTCGCTGGCGATCTTGATCACCTGGGTCACCCTGCCCTGCGACTTTACCGGGAAGTAGCTGGCCTCCAGCCAGACCACCTCGCCCTGCTTGTTGCGGCGCGAGAAGATGCCGGACTTGACCCTGCCCTGCTTGAGCTGGGCCCAGAACTGCTGGTACTCGGCGGAGCGGGCCAGCTCCTGGCTGCAAAACATCCGGTGGTGCTGACCCTGCAGCTCCATGGCGCTGTAACCCATCAGGCTCAGAAATGGCTGATTGGCCTCCAGGATCTCGCCATCCGGGGTGAAGATGATGGTCGCGATCCCGGCCTTGACCGCCTCCACGAAGCCCTGTGATTCGGCGAGCTGTGCCTGGCAGGCCTGCAGTTGCGCCTTCAGCTTGTTGTTGAACATGGGTGTCATACCTCTGTAATGACCTGACAAGGTGGGAACGGGCACAAGACTCGGCGTCAAGGTGAACCAGCACGAGCCTGTTGAGGCTGATCATAGTTGAGCATGGTGACTCGATCAGAATTTGGCCGAGATTTTGCCACAGCCAGGGAGATGTTCGCAGCGCCCGTATCCCGTTGGCAGGCGTGATACGGGCAGGGCGGCAGGCGGGATCACCCGGGTTGCCACTCCAGATAGGCGGGGTTGCTCACAAACCCCATCCGTTCGTAGAGGGGACGCCCCTCTTCACTGGCATGGAGCCAGACCCGGCCCAGCTGCAGCCCCCTCGCATAGTCCGCCATCTGGTCCAGCAGGGCACCGGCCAGTCCCTGCCGGCGATAGTCAGGCAGGGTATACATGTTGAGCAGATAGCCCTCCCTCCCCGTCAGATTGCCGGGATAGGGCGGGCGCACGAAGAGGGCCAGGGTTGCGCTCGCCACCACCTCGCCATCCACCTCCGCCACCCAGGAGCGGGCACTCTCCTCGGCCTGCGCCGTGCTGAAATAGGTGGTGGTGGCCTGCCACAGCGGCAGATCGGCCAACGGCTCGCTCAGCTCCCCCACCTCGCAAAACAGCGCCATGCGCAGGGTCACCAGCGCGGGAATGTCTGCCTGTGTTGCCTGCCGGATGATCATCGCCTCTCCTCCTTGTGATGAAATGAGCAGGCACCCCGCAGGGTGCCTGATGAGAGTGCCAGTGTGGCGGCTTCATGCCCGCCTGACAAGGCGCCACTGATCCAGGGCCAGCGGCCCCGCCCCCCACACCGCCAGGGTCAGCAACATCCAGCCCCACAACTGGTGATCGTAAAAGCCGCCGGCCCAGAGGGCGGGATAGGAGAGCACCGCCATGATGTTGAAGGCAAATAGCAGGGCGGCGACCGGCCGGGTGAAGAGCCCAAGCAACAGCAGCACCGGCAGCAGCAACTCGGTGGCCGTCCCCAGCCAGGCTGCCCACTGCCAGGGCAGCAGGGACACCCGATACTCGAACTCGAACAGGTAGAGGGTGCTGTCCCAGGCGCTCAGCTTGAGCCAGCCGGAGCGCAAGAAGACCGCCGCCACCCAGCATCTGGCCAGCAGCAAGAGGGCGCCGCTCAGCCACCAGGGGGCGGCCGGCCCCCGATGCTGCATCAGGGGGAACTTGTGGTTTGTCATCGAATTTACTCCAGCGTTGAGGTCACATCGACCAGCAGGCCCAGGGTGACGAGGCGGGTCAGATACTCTGCAGCCTGCGGATCTTGCGCCAGCAGGCTCGACAGGGCGATGCCCTGGCGGCAGCCATCCAGCAGGCGCCACTCTCCCTCGCTCAGGCGCAGCGGCAATACCCGGCAATCGGGCTGCTTCTTGAGGGCAAGCCAGGCGGGGCTCGCCAGATCGTGCACCTCCTCCCCCTGGTGCAGAGCCATCTGCCAGAGGGCCTCCACCGGGCGAAGGCTGTCGAACAGAAGCAGATCACAGGCCGGGATCAGCACCAGCGTCTGCCAGGCCGCTGGCGGCAGGGCCGCCACCCGCTCGGCCGGCCAGTGGCGCACCTCGGGGGCCAGCAGGCTGGTGCGCTCCAGTGCCCACTCGAAACGGGCAAGCTCCCCCAGCCAGGGCAGTTCGGATGTGGTGGGCAGCCCGGCGAGCCAGTCGCCAAAGCCTGCGCCGTAGTGCATCACGCTCCCTTCGCAGAGGGGCTCCGCCAGTACGAAGCCGCGCGCCGCGGCGTCGAAAAACGCCTCCCCCACCATGGCCTTGACCGCCGGGTAGCTGCCCGCCAGCACCTCGCCAAGGCTCAGGATGAAGTGATTGCGATAGACCTGCAGCACGGCATCGGCCGGGAAGAGGCGGGAGTGGACGTGGGGCAGAATGGCCTCGCTCTGGCCAAGCAGCCCCTCGGCAAACTGCTGCTGCCGGTGGGCCAGCTCAGACATGGGCGGCCTCCGACTCAGGATGGGCAGCCATGGCGGCATCCAGCAGGGTGCTCGCACGCTCGGCCTCCGCCAACAGCACGGGGAGCGGCGGTATCTCGAGATCCCACTCGATCAGGGTGGGGATGGCGCGCTGGCGGCAGATCTCGGCATAGAGGGCCCAGACCGGCTCGCTCACCGGCGCGCTGTGGGTATCGATATAGAGGTGCCCCTGCGGCAGTGACTTGTCAGTAAAACCGGCCAGGTGGATTTCACCCACGGTGGCGATGTCGATGGCAGCCAGATAGTCACGGCACGCAAAGCCGTGGTTGAAGGCACTGACGTAGAGGTTGTTGAGATCGAGCAGGATGCCGCACTCGCTGCGCCGTTGCAGCTCGGCCAGAAACTCCCACTCCGGCATCTCTCCCGCCAGTTGCAGGTAAGAAGAGGGGTTCTCGATCAGCAGCCGGCAGCCGAGTGCATCCTGCACCTGCATGATCTTGTCGCTCATGGTGAGCAGGGCCTCCCGGGTATAGGGTACTGGCAGCAGATCGTTGAAGTGGCGCCCCCCGATGCTGCCCCAGCTGAGGTGCTCCGAGATGCGCACCGGCTTGATGGCGCCGGCCAGGGCCGAGAGGCTGGCAAGGTGAGCAAGGTCGAGTCCATCGGCCGACCCCAGGGACATGCCGACCCCGTGCAGGCTGACCGGATAGTGCCGGGCCAGCTCGCTCAATACCTGAAAACCCCGGCTGTGCCGTTCGAAGTAATTCTCGCTGTGCACCTCCAGCCAGCCGACGGCCGGCAGGGTACGCAGCATCTCGTCGTAATGGGGGGTTCGCAATCCAATACCAATCAAGGGGTTCATCGCAAAGACTCGCGGTTGGCCATCAAAAGAGAGCCACGGTGCACAACACCGTGGCACCCAGCCTTACTTGGGTTGCAGCGAACCGCCGGCCAGCTTCTCGCACAGCCCCTTGGGCACCACCACGAAGGCGTCGCCCTGGGCATCCATCTTGGCGGTGCCGGCGCAGGAGTTGGTCTTGGTCGCACAGTCGTTCTTGCTCGCTTTCACCACGCCGTAGCACTTCTCCTTCTCGTCGGCAGCCATGGCCGGGGCGGCAATGAACTGGGCGCCGAGGGCCAGCAGACCGGTCATGGCGGAGGCGATGGCAGTGCTCTTTTTAACGTTCATTCTCTGTTCCTTCTGATTGTGTGTGGTGTGCCCGATCATTCGCGACCGGATGCCTTCCATAGAACCGGCGCTGCGACGAAATGATTTCAAAAAAAATGCAAAATCGGCACATCTATAAAAAACACAATTAGTAGAATGTTGTTTTAAAAGGAGTTTTCAGGATGTTCTCGGCCCCTTGGCATTGACATCAAGTCGGCGACAGAGACGATGGCATGGCGGTGACGGGGTAACCGGTTCGCCTCCCCGACCATCCCGACGCGGGTCTGCCGGCACATTTTCACCAGCACGCGGCGGCGAGAGACGAGCTGATCGCAAGGCAATATGAATGGAAAGCGCCGAGCGGGCTGGGTCGTCAGAGCGATCCGGCCGGCCGGTTTATCTGCGGGCTGTAGTGGTTGAGGCGCTGATGCTCAGGGGTGAGCAGTTGCCCGGGCGAGCGCCCGGTAAAGAAGTGGCAGCTCTTGATGAAATGGGGCTGATCGCAATAGCCCTGTTCCAGCAGGGCATCGAGCGACGGGGCGCCCGACAGCAGCTGGCGCAGCGCCCTTTGAAAGCGGGCGGTACGCAGAAAATAGCGGGCATCCACCCCGAGATGGCGGCGCAATCGCCGCTGAAAGGTGCGTGCGCTCATCCCCAGTTGCTGCTGCAACTCAATCGCCGGCGTGCCGTAATAGAGCCGCTCTATCGCCCGCACCAGCGCAAGATCCCGCGGCGGACGACTCGCCACCTGCCGGCGCAACCAGGCGCCCAGCGTCCCTGCCCCTTCCTGCATCAACCACTGCGGGTCGGGGCAGACAATCCCCAGCTCATCGAGGGACAGCACCCGATCGCTCAACTGCTCGAGCGGTACGCCAAACAGATCGAAACAGGCCGAAGAGCGCAGCCGCAGCCCCAGCAGATGAGTCTGGCCATGGGCGGCAAAGCGCAGGCGGGCATGGCGCGGGCAGATCAACACGGCAACCCCCGTGGCCACGGTGACGGTGCGGTGCAAATCTGCTGACGAGAGGATCGTGATGGTGAGGGGAGCCCCCAGATTGAACAGGATCTCGGCCCCGGTGCCGGGGAACATCTCAGGCATCGGCTGGGGGTGGCCAAGGCGCCACTCCCAGCCTTGCGCCAGCCAGGGCGCCAGATCGGGAGCGGGCTGAAATTTACGGCACTGCATCATGATGGGAGGCGATGTTGCTCACTGGCTCGGTTCAGAGGCGGACAGGAAGAGGGTATCACCGCTGACATGGTCGAGACAGGGATGGCGATCGAAGCGCACCACGCCTATCTCCATGCGTCCTGCGGCCGCCTCCACCATGGCGGCGACCCCCAGGTGACCGAACCCGGCACACAGCTCCACCGCCCGGATCCCCTCCCGATATAGCTCGTCGAGCAGTTCACGGCCTCCCTGGTAGTCGGGCACGGCGATCGTCTTCACATGGACGTTCTCCGTCTTGACCCAGCTGGCGTGGAGGGCGGGATCCGCCCCCGGTGCAACGAAGATGAAGGCGGCCTTGAAAATATCGGACATATAAAAAGCTCCTCGGATCAATGAGTCGCCACTCTACCCGGGATCCCGCGGGCCGGATTGTACCGCGGCGCCACCCGCCCTCATCAGGCAGGACAAAACCTGGCGCAAAGGGCGCCATACAGACCTCATTTCTCCCTGTTGAATGCAATTTGTGCGGCCAGGGGCCATAAATGCAAAAGAGACAGCCGAAGCTGTCTCTTTTGTCATCAAGCCGGGACCTCAGTAGAAGATCCGCTCGCCGCGCTCGCTCATCTTGAGCCATACCGGTTTGGTGCTGGTTTTGCTCCAGATCCGGTGCAGATAGCTGTAGAAACGGGCCCGGTCGCTGCGAAACAGCATCACGGGGAAGGCCAGCATACCCACCAGCAGCACATAGAGGCGACGAAGAATTATCTGAGTAAGGGAATAGGGATGAAACATGATAGCACTCCTCACTGGTAAGACCACTGAGCAAAGATTACTCCACAATTTGTAGGATTACTACACCAGGAATCCCATTTTTTCGCAAAAAACGCCCTGAAAAGCCACAAAGTGAAATTGGGTTACATCCATTAACTTACAGGCAACAAAAGCTGGCAAAGCGGCCGTGTTTGACCAGATTTAATGAGTTGGTAGTCAACATGGAGTCAAGGCGATGAAACCCGCAGAAATGGCGATCATAGGGATCCTGGGCCTGCTGATCTGGTCGGAATGGCAGGACTGGCAGCTCAACCGGGACGACAGCATCACCCTGGCCTACAAGGGGGCCCCCACCGTCAGCCTGTGGCAGTGCGGTCAGTTGAAACAGAAGATGATGGATGTGACCGAACACTCGGCCGAAGTGCAGTTTCAGTACCGGGGACAGGACCTGACACAGGTAAACCGCTATCTGGAGCGGGAGTGGCAGCAGCAGGGTTGCGAACAGCTGTTGCTGCAGCAGGGATACTGATACGACAAAACGCCGCACGAAACGGTCGATATCGGAAAATTCAGACAGGGAGAAGATGGAGGCACGTTCCGGAGTCGAACCGGACTAAACGGATTTGCAATCCGCTGCATAACCGCTTTGCTAACGCGCCATGCTGACAAGGCATTGCCTTGAAAGTGATATCCATGATTGGTGCCATGGAAAATTGGAGCGGGAAACGAGACTCGAACTCGCGACCCCGACCTTGGCAAGGTCGTGCTCTACCAACTGAGCTATTCCCGCATTACTGCTTGTGTGCCAGTTGCCTGACAACGAGGCGCATTATACGTACCCCGAGCAGAGGCACAACCCTTTTTTCTCACTTTTAGCCCTTTCTCGTGCTGTTTGCTCAGGGTTTAGACGGCTTGCCCAAAAAAAACGCGCAAGGCTGTGACCCAGCAGGCGAATTCAAGATA
Source organism: Aeromonas dhakensis (assembly GCF_000820305.1). Taxonomy (GTDB): domain Bacteria; phylum Pseudomonadota; class Gammaproteobacteria; order Enterobacterales; family Aeromonadaceae; genus Aeromonas; species Aeromonas dhakensis. The sequence continues at coordinate 24,425 of NZ_CDBH01000048.1, read as the reverse complement.
AAGTCATTGAAATGATTAGCCTTTAATCAGAGACTTGCGGCGGTTAGTAACCGGATTCTCAATTGAAAATCTCCCGATGAAATGGATCTTCAAGCCTCGTGGACTCAGGCCGCAGCTGATGCTGGCATTTTTTATGCTGGCCATGGTGCCCTTCCTGGTTGTCACCCTGTTTTTCCTCTATAGCCACGGCAAGGATCTCACCACCCAGACCTCCAACCATCTGGTTTCCGTTCGCAACATCAAGAAGAGCCAGCTGGAAGATTACTTCGGCAACCTCAAAGAACAGATCATCAACTTTTCCCAGCAGGATTTTGCCGGCAACAGTATCGGCCGCTTCTACGGCTTCACCGGCGCCTTCGAGAAACTCGGCACCACGCCGCAGGAGGCCCGCGCCCGCGCCCAGGCCCGCTATGTGCCGGGCTCTTGGGATCAGTTGCAAAAGCCCGACAATACCCCCGACATCGAACCCTCCATCAGTGCCCTGATCCTGGCGGACGAGATGTATGGCCGGGTGCATCAGCGCTTTCACCGCGGCTACGCCGACATGGTGCGCAAGTCCAACTACAGCGACATCTTCCTGATCGACCTCAACGGCGACGTGGTCTATTCGGTCACCAAGCGCGCCAACTTCGCCACCAACCTGCTCTCCGGCCCCTACCAATCGAGTGGTCTGGGCCAGACCTTCGCCAAGATCAAGCGGCGCCTCGACGGAGGCCAGAAGCCGCAACAGATCTTCGAGTTCACCGATTTTGGCCGCAACGAGCTGACCGGCCAGGTGGTCGCCTACATGGCCGCCCCCGTGATGCAGTACGACTATGTGCGCGGCGTGGTGATCTTCGAGCTGCTGCCGGACAAGCTCAACCAGATCATGGCGGAGCGGGAGGGGCTCGGTGCAACCGGTGAGACCATTCTCATCGGCCCGGACAAGCGGATGCGCGCCAACGCCTGGCTGGCCCCCGAGTTCAGCGTGGAGAACAGCTTCAGCCCCAACTTCCGGCCGCTGCAGACCCCGCTGGTGGTCAAGGCGCTCTCCGGCGAGCAGGGGGTCGGGCTGTTTCGCTCCTACCACGAGGACGAGGTGCTGGCCGCCTACACCCAGGTGAAGGTGTTCGACACCGAGTGGGCCTTCATCGCCGAGATCTCCACTAGCGAAGCCTATCGCCCCATCCGCCAGCTGGAGACCCTGGTGATCCTGCTGGGGGCCGGCTCATTGCTGCTGCTGATCCTCTTCTCCCGCTGGCTCTCCCACTCCATCACGGCGCCGCTGCGCTCTCTCACCGCCGCCGCCGAGCAGGTGGCCGATGGCGCCCTGGATCACCCCATCGCCATCGCCCGCACCGATGACGACATCGACCGGCTCGCCCAGGCGTTTCGCCACATGCAGCGCTCGGTGAAGGACAAGATCGAGCTCATCGAGCGGCAGACCCAGGAGCTGCAGCAGCAGGTCAAGCTGACCCACAAGCAGAACCTCAGCCTGCAGCAGGCGGACAAGCTCAAGGATGAACTGCTGGCCAACACCTCCCACGAGCTGCGCACCCCCATCCACGGCATCAAGGGGATGGCCGAATCCATGCTCGCCAGCCAGCAGGACTTGACCGAAGGGCAGCAGAAACAGCTGGGGCTCATCATCAAGAGTGCCGACGGCCTAGCGCGGCTGGTGGACGATCTGCTCGACTACCACCAGATGCGCTACGGCCAGCTGGAGATCCACCCCCAGCCGGTCTCCTCCAAGGGTGTCATCCGGCTGGTGCTGGATCTCTGCCAGCACCTGGTGCAGGCCAAACCCCTCACCCTGGTGGACAAAACCCCGGCCGAGCTGCCGCCTGTGCTGGCGGACGAACAGCGGCTCGAACAGGTGCTCTACAACCTGGTGGGCAACGCCATCAAGTACACGCCACAGGGCAAGGTGGTGCTGAGCGCCCTGGTGGAGGGCAACTTCCTGCACATCCGGGTGACCGACACCGGCATCGGCATCGCCAGGGATCACCTGGAGCACATCTTCGAGCCGCTGGTGCAGATGAGCCCTGAGGTGAGCAAGCAGGGGGCCGGCCTCGGCCTCTCCATCACCCGCCAGCTGGTGCACCTGATGGGGGGCGAGCTGTTCGTGGAGAGCGAGCCGAGCGTCGGCTCCACCTTCGCCTTCACCCTGCCGCTCGCCAGCGGCAAGGCGGGCAGCCTGACCCTCGACAGCCGCCAGATAGAGCATCAGCTGGTGCGCCAGCAGCCGCTTGCCCTGCCGGAGTGGGAGAGCGATGACCTCCCCCCACCGCCCGAGGATGCACCCCTCATCCTGGTGGTGGACGACGAGCCCATCAATTTGCACATACTGCGCCACCTGCTGCAGCCCTGCGGTTATCGCATCCTGCCCAGCAGCGACGGCCACGACGCGCTGGCCAAGCTGGCCCAGGAGCCGGTCGACCTCATCCTGCTGGACGTGATGATGCCCACCCTCTCCGGCTTCGACGTCTGCCGCCGGCTGCGGGAACAGCATCCCAAGGAGAAGCTGCCGGTGCTGCTGCTCACCGCCCTCAACCAGCCCAAGGATATCGAGGAGGGATTCAACGCCGGCGCCAACGACTATCTGGTGAAACCCTTCTGCAAGGAGGAGCTGTTCGCCCGGGTCAGGGCCCTGCTGGAGGCGAGCGCCGGGCGCGCCTCTCTGGTGGAGAACCGCTTGCTCAAGCAGGAGATAGAGCACCGGCTGGTGCTGCAGGAGCAGCTGCATCAGGATCAGCAGCGGCTGCTGGCCCTGCTCGGCGAGGGGGCCGACCCCATGGTGTTCATCGATGGTCAGGGCACGGTACTGTTCGCCTCGCGGGTGCTGGCTCGCCTGCTGGGCCAGGAGCCGGAAGCCATGGAGGGACAACCGCTGGACGACTGGCTGGCCAGTCCGCTGGCCAGCCAGTGGCCCGGGCTGCAGGCCGGCCAGGAGCAGTCGCTGGCATTTCTGGTGGCGGGCCAGCGGGACGAGCTCAACGCCCGCGCCCTGCCCATCAGTCTGGGGGGGCAGGCCGCCTATGCGCTGGCCCTCAGTACCGAGTCTCGGCCCGACGAAAACCGGGTGATGGCGCTGGAGAATGCCCTCAAGAGCCTGTCGCGCCAGGCCATCATCGAGGATGGCCAGCTGCTGGGCGAGCTGAGCCGGCTGGGCGGGGAGTTCCGCTCGCTCGCCGACGACCTCATCCGCCAGCAGGATGACGAGCCATTGCGCCGCGCCTTGGTGGACACCATGCGGCTCACCCTGGATGCCTGGCAGCAGAGCACCGGCAAGGGCAAGATAGTGCTGGCCGAGAAGAGCAAGCTGTGGCGGGTCTACATGGACCGCTCCAGCCCGCAGACCCGCACCCTCGACAAGTACCTGAGCCTGGACACCCTGCCCAAGGCGCCGCGCTGGAAGACGGTGGTCGCCACCGCCGAATACGTGCTCAGCCACGGCCCGCTCAACGAGGCCCAGCGCCAGCAGCTGCACCACAGCGCCCAGACCCTGCGCCAGCTCGCCACCCGCAAGAGCTAGCGCATCCCCTCCCCGCCCCCATCTCCAATCTGAGCCCTGGCTCACACTTGGCGGGACGGTTTTTTTTTGTGCAAAATTAAGCTCGCTCACCACGTCAAAACGAGAGCCGATCCAATTCACACAATTGTCATGAGAGGCAGATTGACGGGGACTTATTACGTCAGAGCAATTAACATAACCTCATGATTTAAATCGAGTTAAAAGCCATTTTGACGAAATTGACGTGATGGCGCCGATTTTTACGATATCGACGATCTGAACAGTTGTTGTTTTCCTGTTAACTCTGCTTTGCTAGGGACGTTGGATGACACAACTACAAGGGTGAAAAACCTGACCAACATTGAGGGCCGACCTCCCCAGCATGCGAAGTCGGTGCTCAAATCCAAACAAGGAATATAAATAAGAAAGGAAATAATATGCTTGCCAAAGTATCCAAAATCTCTACTGCTGTAATGCTGGGCACCATGATGCTTGCCGGCGCTGCCGGCAACGCCATGGCGGCGGACAACAAGACGGTGCTGACCCTGGTCGCACAACAGGAAACCGCGTGGGTCAAGAACTTCAACCCCTTCCTGCAAGCGGGTCTGCTGCACACCACCCGTCACTTCATCTATGAACCCCTGGTGATCTTCAACGATATGCAGGGCGGCAAGCCCGTCTATCGTCTGGCCACCCACTTCGAGTTCAGCAAGGACCTCAAGTCCGTCACCTTCGATCTGCGTGACGGGGTGAAGTGGTCGGACGGTCAGCCCTTTACCGCCGATGACGTCCTCTTCTCCTTCAACCTGGTCAAGGCCAACAAGGCGCTGGACGAGCGCTCAATCTGGACCCAGATCAAGAGCGTCGAGAAGCTGGCTCCCAACAAGATCAAGTTCGACCTGACCGACGTCAACACCAACGTGGTGAACGACCTGGTGCTGGTGCCCATCGTGCCGGAGCATCAGTGGAAATCGGTGAAAGACCCGGTCGCCTTCACCAACGACAAGCCGGTCGGCACCGGTCCCTTCACCGAAGTGGACAACTTCTCCGCCCAGCTCTACACCCAGTGCCGCAACCCGCACTACTGGGACAACGCCAACCTCTCCATCGACTGCCTGCGCATGCCGCAGATGGCCACCAACGACCAGGTACTGGCCGCGGTGATGAAGGGTGATGTGGACTGGTTCGGCTCCTTCGTGCCGGACATCGAGCGCCTCTACGTCGGCAACGATCCCAAGAACAACAAATACTGGTTCCCGGCCTCCGGCACCGTGGCGTTCAACGTCAACTTCCAGGCCAAGAAACCGGGCAACCACGAAGCCTTCAACGACGTCAACTTCCGCCGCGCCTTCTCCATGGCGATGGACCGCCAGTCCATGGTGGACATCGCGGGCTACGGCTACCCGACCGTCAACGAGTACCCGTCAGGTCTGGGCAAGGCGTTCGACTCCTGGAACAACCCGGAAGTGGACAAGAAGTACGGCAAGTACAACAAGTTCGATCTGGAAGGCGCCAAGGCCCTGCTGAAACAGGCCGGCTACAAGGATTGTGACGGCGACAAGTTCCTCGACACCCCCACCTGCCAGAAGATCGAGTTCAAGGTGCTGGTACCGAATGGCTGGACCGACTGGGTCAACACCGCCCAGATCGGCGTGGAAGGGCTGCAGGCACTGGGCCTGAACGCCAAGACCGCCACCCCGGAAGCCACCGTCTGGACCGAAAACCTGATCACCGGTGACTTCGACGTCGCCCTGCAGGGTTACTTTGCCGGTGCCAACCCGCACAAGTACTTCGAGACCGCCTTCCACTCCCGCAACATGGGTGAGCGCGGCAACCGCTTCGCGGCGCCCCGCTACAAGGATCCGGCGCTCGACAAGCTGATCGACGACTTTACCCAGACCGCCGATGCCGCCAAGCAGAAGGAGATCATGTTCGAGATCCAGGACAGGGTCGGTGCCAACCAGACCATCATCCCGGTATTCAACAACCCGACCTGGTACGAATACAGCACCAAGCGTTTCCACGGCTGGTTCAGTGCCGACAACCCGGTCGCCAAGCCGCAGGTTCACCCGGACACCCCGGAGCGTCTGCTGCACGTGTTGTCACTCAAGCCGAACAGCTAATCAATCCCGGCCCCCTGCGGGGGGCCCTCTTCCCCGCCCATCCCCCTTATCTCCCGGCTCTGCCGGGGTTGGGGTAACTATGCCCGGCGCGGGGCGGACCAGCAGTAAAAGGTATCATCATGGGATTCATACTGAGACGCTTTTCCTTCTATCTGGTCGCCTTTCTGGTGGCCGCCACCATCAACTTCCTGCTGCCCAGAGCCATGCCGGGGGACCCCGTCTCCGTCATGTTTGCCCGGGCCGGCGCCATGATGGAACCCGCCGCGCTGGAGGCCCTCAAGGCCACCTTCGGTTTCGTGGACGGCCCCATCGGCACCCAGTTTCTCACCTATGTGAAGAGCGTCTTCACCTGGGATCTCGGCACCTCGGTGCGCTACTACCCCCAACCGGTCGCCGACGTACTCGGCCGCGCCATCGGCTGGACCCTGTTTCTGGTGGGCACCTCCACCATTCTGAGCTTCTCCATCGGTTCCATCGTCGGCATCTTCGCCGCCTGGCACCGGGGCGGTCGCCTCGACAGCATCCTCTCCCCGCTCACCCTGGTGATGCAGGCCATTCCACCTGTGGTCATCTCGCTGCTGGCGCTCTTCCTGTTCGGGGTGAGCCTGGAGTGGCTGCCCATCGGCTACGCCTACAGCCCGGAGATCACCCCCGACTGGGGCTGGGAGCACATCAAGAGCATCCTGACCCACGCCATCATGCCGGTGGGCACCCTGGCCATGGTGCAGGTGGGGGGCTTTCTCATCACCATGCGCAACAACATGATCAACCTGCTGGGCGAGGACTACATCACCATGGCCAAGGCCAAGGGGCTCTCCAGCAACCGGGTGATCTTCAACTACGGCGCCCGCAACGCCATCCTGCCGAGCGTCACCGCCCTCTCCATGGCGCTCGGTTTCGTCATCGGCGGATCCCTCATCACCGAGGTGATCTTCAACTATCCCGGCCTGGGCCTGACCCTCTATCAGGGCATTCTGGCCCGCGACTACCCGCTCATTCAGGGGCAGCTGCTCATCATGACCATCACCATGCTCAGCTTCAACTTCCTGGCCGACGTGCTCTACGTCTTCCTGGATCCCCGTCTGCGTACCGGAGGCAAATAAGATGCGCATGCCGACTATTCTGAAAATCCTGCTGGGCAACAAGAAGGCCGCCTGCGGCCTCTTCATCGTGGTCAGCTTCGTGCTGATGGCCCTGTTCGCCCCCATTCTGGCCGGCAACGAACCGACCAAGCGGGTGGCCCGCCCCCACCAGCCCCCCAGCACCGAGTTCGTGATGGGCACCACCCGCATGGGCCACGACATCTGGGCCCAGTTCACCAACGGCGCCCGCATCTCCCTGATGGTGGGCTTCAGCGCGGGCCTGCTGGTGTGCGCCCTCGCCGTCGCCATCGGCATCACCGCCGGCTACTTCGGCGGCCTGGTGGACGAGTGCCTCACCTTCCTGATGAACGTGGTGCTGGTGATCCCCAACCTCCCTCTATTGCTGGTGCTGGCCAGCTTCATCGGGGAGGCGTCACCGGCGGTGATCGCCCTCATCATAGGCTTTACCTCCTGGGCCTATGGCGCGCGGGTCATCCGTGCCCAGACCCTGGCCCTGCGCGAGAAAGAGTTCGTCATCGCCGCCGAGGTACTGGGGGAGCCGGCCTGGCGCATCATCCTGGTGGAGATATTGCCTAACCTCATCTCCATCATCGGCGTGAGCTTCATCGGCTCCATCATCTACGCCATCGTCACCGAGGCGACCCTGGAGTTCCTGGGCCTCGGCGACCCCACAGTCGTGAGCTGGGGCATCATGCTCTACAACGCCCAGACCTCCAGCGCCATCCTGGTCGGCGCCTGGTGGGAGATCCTGGCCCCCTGCTTCGCCATCGCAACGCTCGGTGCCGGCCTGGCCCTGCTCAACTTTGCCATCGACGAAATCGCCAACCCGCAGCTGCGCTCCCACAAGGGGCTCAATCGCTGGAAGAAACTCGCCGCCCCCGTCACCACGCCGGTACCGGCCGTACAGGAGAAGACAGCATGAGATCGCAACAACCCCTGCTGTCGGTACGCAACCTCTGCGTCGACTACATCACCGAGAACGGCGACGTGCGCGCCGTCAACTCGGTCAGCTTCGACATCGCCCCAGGTGAAGTGTTCGGCCTGGCCGGCGAGTCGGGCTGCGGCAAGTCCACCGTCGCCTTCTCGGTGGCGCGGCTGCACAAGCCGCCCGCCTACATCAGCGGCGGCGAGATCCTGTTCAAGGGGGAGAACATCCTCCACTACGGCGATGAGCGGCTGCGCAGCTACCGCTGGCAGCAGGTGTCGGTGGTGTTCCAGTCCGCCATGAACGCGCTCAACCCCGTGCTGCGCATGGAGGAGCAGTTCTGCGACGTGCTGCTGGCCCACAACCCGGGGCTCACCCGCTATGAGGCGATCAAGCGCGCCCAGGAGCTGCTCGCCATCGTCGACATCCACCCGAGCCGGCTCAAGGACTACCCGCACCAGTTCTCCGGCGGCATGCGCCAACGGCTGGTGATCGCCATCGCTATGGCGCTCAATCCCGAGCTGCTCATCATGGACGAGCCGACCACGGCGCTCGACGTGGTGGTGCAGCGGGAGATCCTGCAGAAGGTCTATGCGCTCAAAGAGAAGTTCAACTTCTCCATCCTCTTCATCACCCACGACCTCTCGCTGATGGTCGAGTTCTGCGATCGCATCGGCATCATGTACGCTGGTGAACTGGTGGAGGTGGCGCCGGCCAAGGCGATCCTGACCGCGCCGCTGCACCCCTATACCAGGGGGCTCGGCAACTCCTTCCCGCCCCTGCACGGGCCCAAGAAGGTGCTGGAGGGGATCCCGGGCACCCCGCTCAACCTGCTGGAGGTGCCGGTGGGCTGCCGCTTTCAGGCCCGCTGCGCCAGGGTGCATGAGCGCTGCCGTCAGCAGTACACCAAGCTCGCCGAGATCCGCCCCGGCCAACAAACCGCCTGTCACCTATATGAGGCGCAGGATGAGCAACAAGATCCCCTGATCTATCTGGACAAGGCCGCTGGCTGTTAAGGATGTCTGTCATGCAAATCGCCAAAACCGACGCCCCCATCATCGAAGTCCAGCACCTCTACAAGGACTTCCCCGTCAACTCCAACGCCATCAAGAGCGGCAAGATGCGGGCCCTCTCGGACATCACCTTCAACCTGCACCGGGGCCGCGCCCTGGCAGTGGTGGGAGAGTCCGGCTCCGGCAAGAGCACCATCGCCAAGATCATCGCCAAGATGTACAAGCTCTCTGGCGGTCGCATCCTCTATCGCGGCCGCGACCTGGAGGAGTTCAACAAGGGCACCGCCCTGCTGGACTATCGCCAGAGCGTACAGATGGTGTGGCAAGATCCGTTCGGTTCGCTGAACCCGACCCACACCATCTACCACCACATCGCCCGCCCCCTGCTGCTGCACAGCAAGGTGATCGACAAGCGTGACCTCCCCGACATGGTCTATGGCCTGCTGGAGAAGGTGGGGCTCACCCCCGCCAAGGCGACTGCGGCCAAGTACCCGCACCAGCTCTCCGGCGGCCAGCGCCAGCGGGTCAACATCGCCCGCAACCTGGCGGTGGAGGCGGAAGTGGTGCTGGCGGACGAGCCCACCTCCATGCTCGACGTCTCCATTCGCATCGGCATCCTCAACCTGATGGAGCAGATGAAGGACGAACTCGGGGTCTCCATGCTCTACATCACCCACGATATCGCCACCGCCCGCTACGTGGCCGAGGATCTGGCGGTGATGTACGTCGGGCACATGGTGGAGTGGGGCGAGGTGGACGAGATCCTGCACCACCCCCAGCACCCCTACACCCAGCTGCTCATCTCGGCGGTGCCCGACCCCGAGAAGAGCATCCACGCCGAGCTGGAGGGGGGCCGCAAGGGGGAGATCCCGCTCTGGACGCCGGAATCCTGCGGTTGCCCCTTCGCCGGGCGCTGCAATCAGGTGATGCCGCGCTGCAAGGAGACCCTGCCCCCCGTCAGCAAGCTCGCCGACAACCACTTCGTACGCTGCTACCTCTACGAGTGAGGGTGAGCCTTGAACCGGCCGGACAGCGCTGTCCGGCCATGCCTCGATACGGGGCGGCCATGGCCCCGTGATGTGCCTCACCGCCTGTCGGTGAACCACAGGAGTAATACCTCGATGGAACTCTTGATCAATCAGGTGGGTTACCCGTGCGATGGGGAGAAGATCGCCCTGCTGCAAGCCACCCCCGCCCATGACCTCGGCGGCTATGTCAGGCTGCAACGCCAGGGTGATGGCCAGATCCTGTTTGAAACCCCGTTGCAAGCGGCCGGCAGCGTCCCAGGCTGGCAGGGCCGTGCTTACTGGCGCGCCGACTTCTCGGCATTCCAAGAGCCAGGCCACTATCGGCTGGAGGCGATCACCGCCCAAGGCATTGTCCGCTCTACCCGCTTTGTCATCGGCCCCGATCTGCTGGCCAGCCGCTGCCTCTCCGACGTCATCCACTACTTCAAGGGACAGCGCGCCAGCGGCGCCTTCGATCGGGCCGACCGCAGCGCCCGTCTGTTTGGCACCGACCTGCGCCGGGACGTGCACGGCGGCTGGTTCGATGCCAGCGGCGACATGAGCAAATACCTGAGCCACCTCTCCTACGCCAACTACCTCAACCCCCAGCAGACCCCCATGGTGGTCTGGGCCCTGCTCAAATGCCGGGAGCTCTTGGCCCCGCGCCGCGACATCGACGGGGTCAACCTCTGCAAGCGGCTCAATGACGAGGCGCTGCACGGCGCCGATTTTCTCTGCCGGATGCAGGATGAGTCGGGCTTCTTCTACATGACCCTGTTCGACAAGTGGAGCAAGGATCCCGCCCAGCGCGAGCTGTGCGCCTACGCCACCCAGCAGGGGCTCAAGTCCGCCAACTGGCATGCCGGTTTCCGCCAAGGGGGCGGCATGGCCATCGCCGCCCTGGCCCGCGCCGCTCGCGAGAGCGTCAGCGGCGACTTCGATGCCAGCCGTTACGCCGAGGCGGCCCGTCGTGGCTACCTGCACCTGCGTGAGCACAACCTGGCCTATCTGGACGACGGGGTCGAGAACATCATCGACGACTACTGCGCCCTGCTGGCGGCGGTCGAGCTGACCCGCACCCTGGGCCCAGAGTGGCTGACAGAGGCCAGAGTACGGGCCGACAAGCTCTGTGCCCGCCAGCGCCCTCACCCTGAGCTCGGCCACTACTGGTCGGCCAACGAGGATGGCGCGCGCCCCTACTACCACGCCGCCGAGGCGGGCCTGCCGGTGCTGGCGCTGCTGGAGTATCTCGCCATCGAGCCGGATTCGGCGCGCCAGGGGACGGCCCAGCGCGTCATCGAACAGGCGCTGGCCGCCGAGCTGACGCTCTGCGCCCGGCCCGGCAACCCGTTCGCCCTCGCCCGCCAGTATGTGAAGGGGGTCGATGAGGCGCCCCGGGTGAGCTTCTTTATGCCCCATCACAACGAGTCGGGTTACTGGTGGCAGGGGGAGAACGCCCGGCTGGCGTCGCTGGCGGCCATGGCGTTTGCCGCCGCGGCCCAGCTGCCCCACCAGAGCCGCTTGCTGCGCACCTTCGGCCAACACCAGCTCGACTGGATCCTGGGGAAAAACCCCTTCAACGCCTGCATGCTGGCGGGCCATGGCAGCAACAACCCCGCCTACACCGCCGGTTATCCCAATGCGCTGGGGGGGATCTGCAACGGCATCACCTCAGGGTTTGATGACGAAAACGAGGTGGCCTTTATCCCCGAGGCCTACAAGGAGCGGCTGGATCAGAACTGGCGCTGGGGGGAGCAGTGGATCCCGCACGCCGCCTGGTTTGCCCTGGCCATCAGCTGGCAGAGCGCCCTCGGAGGTTCCAATGATTGAGAGAGACTCGAACAGCATTGGCAGTGGGGAAAGCCGTGGATCCTCCATACAGCCAGCCAGGTTTGCCCTGGCCATCAGCTGGCAAAATACCCTGAGTGCTCCAAATGATCAGGGAGGCCGTCATGATTGAGTACTGGGTCGGGGTGGATGGTGGCGGCACCCACACCCGCGCCCGCATTCGGGATCGGGCCGGCAAGCTGCTCGGCGAGGGGCGCGCCGCCGGCTCCAACCTGGAGCTTGGCATCGAGATCGCCCATGGCAACGTGCTGGCCGCCATCGAGCAGGCCCGTCTCGAGGCCGGCCTGGCTGAGGATGCCCAGCAACGGATGGGGGTCGGGCTGGCGCTCGCCTCCGCCGAGCTGGCCGACTGCTATCATGCCATGCTGACCATGCCCTTCCCCTTTGCGAGCGTGCGACTCACCTCCGACGCCTTCGGTGCCTGCCTGGGCGCCTTTGGCGGCGAGGAGGGGGCCATTCTCATCGCTGGCACCGGCTCGGCCGGGCTCATCTATCGCCACGGCCAGCTGCACACCTGCTCCGGCCGCGGCTTTCCCATCTCGGATCTGGGCAGTGGCGCCTGGCTGGGGCTGCGCGCCATCCAGCAATCCCTGCTCTGCCACGACGGCATCCTGCCCCCCAGCACATTGGCCATCCGCTTGCTCGATCACTTCAAGCGGGATCAGGCCGAGGTGGTACGCTGGGCCGCCCGCGCCATCCCCGCCGACTACGGCCGCTTCGCCCCCTGGGTGTTCGATGCCGCCAGCGACGGCGACGAGCTCGCCTGCCAGCTGCTGGAGGAGACCTGCCAGCAGCTGGCCATCCTGCTGGAGGGGATGCGCCAGCTGGGCGCCGACCGGATTGCCCTGCTCGGCGGCATCGGCATGCGCCTCGCCCCCCGTCTGGCGCACCTGCCGCTGGTCAGCCCCGGCGCCGACGCGCTGGAAGGGGCCATCCTGTTTGCCAAGACGGAGGCGCTGCCATGCCTGCACTCCTGAACCGGGCGTACCGGGCCAGCACCGGCACGCCCTCCCCTCAACCATCGCCAGCCGCCTTCACCAGGGCGGCCGGTCCCCTGCTCGTGCAACCGAAGGAGTTTTCATGTCCGCACCTCTGATCCACACCCAGGTCGACCGACGCGATGGTGACGACGTCTGGTTTCGTTTCAGCCTGAGCCAGCTGCCAGATGCCCCCTGGAAGCTCCACTTCTGCCTGGCCCGTCACATCGACCCCGGCTCGGTAGAGGGAGGGGAGCTAGAGCGCCAGAGCGGCAGCTACAAGGTCTTGATCCCGCAAACGGGGGCCAGCGAGCTGCGCTTCTGCTGTCGCAGCACCCCCATCAAGCGCCTCTCCGACATGCCGCGCGGCTTTTTCCTGAGCCTGCCCCGGGCCAGCAGCGGCCCCCAGCTGATGCCGGTGGAGCTGACCGGCGAGGAGCTGGGCCTGCCACAATCCGCCACTGCGGCGCCAGATCTGCCCGAGGTGGAGCCCCTCGCCGGCATAGTGCCCCAGCCGGATCGCTTGTTGCTGCTGGAGGGCAACTTCCGGCTGGCGGAGCGCGCCCACGTCAGCGGCCCGAGCCCCCTGCTCGGCCCGCTGCTGGCCCACTTCAACGAGCTGACCGGGCTCGCGCTGGCGCAGGATCACGACGCCGAGATCCGGCTGGTTGAAAGCGGTCTGGGCCAGGAGGCCTACCGGCTCACCATCACCCCGGAGGAGATAGTGATTGCCGCCGGCGGCGAGGCAGGTTGGCGCTATGGCCTCGTCAGCCTGGCCCAGTGGTATCTGCAGCACGGCGAGAGCCTGCCCTGCATCGAGCTAAGCGACGCGCCGCGCTTCGGCTTTCGCGGCATCTTTCTCGACTGTGCCCGCCACTTTCACTCCCTGCCCACCCTCAAGCGCCTGCTCAAGCTGATGAGCCTCTACAAGTTCAACCGCTTCCACTGGCACCTGACCGATGACGAGGGGTGGCGCCTCGAGATCAAGGCCTTCCCCCAGCTGACCGAGCTGGCCGCCTGGCGCGGCCACGGCCTGGCCGTCGGGCCCCAGCTGAGCGGCGGCCCCGAGCCCTACGGCGGTTACTACACCCAGAGCGAGGTGCGCGAGCTGGTGGCCTATGCCAGCGGGCTCGGCATCACCATCATTCCGGAAATTGACATCCCGGGTCACTGCCACGCCGCCATCAAGGCGCTGCCCGAACTGCTGGTGGAGGAGGCCGACCGCTCCCGCTACCTGTCGGTGCAATATTTTGACGACAACGTGCTCAACCCGGCCCTGCCCGGCACCTATCAATTCCTGGAAGCCGTGATGGACGAGGTGTGCGAGCTGTTCCCGGGGCCGCTGGTGCACATGGGGGGGGACGAGGTGCCCAGCGGGGTCTGGACCGACAGCCCCGCCTGCCAGCAACTGATGAAACAGCAGGGCTATCAGGATTGTCGCGAGCTGCAGGGCCACCTGCTGCGTCATTGCCAGCAGTACCTGGCCGGCAAGGGCAAGCGGATGCTGGGCTGGGAGGAGATTTTGCACGGCGACAAGGTGAGCCGGGACGCCACCATCTTCGCCTGGACCAGCTTCCAGGCCGGGCTCGACGCGGCCACGGCGGGTTATCCAGTGGTGATGGCGCCGGCCCAGCACCTCTATCTGGACCTTGCCTGGAGTCAGGACATCCATGAACCCGGCCTCTACTGGGCGGGCACCCTCAATCTGGCGCAGGTCTACGCGTGCGACCCGGCCCCAGCCGATTTCCATGCCAACGATAACATCCTGGGGGTGCTGAGCCCCTTATGGTCGGAGCTGATCACCTCTCGTGATCGTCTCGACTATATGTTGTTCCCGCGCATGCTGGCGACCGCCGAGGTGGCCTGGAGTGCCCCCGCCCGCAAGGGGTGGGAGCACTTCGCCGCCCGTCTGCCGGGCCAGCTGCAGATCCTCGACCAGCTCCAGGTGCGTTACCGGGTACCGCAGAGGTAGTGTTATCTTTTTTCCTTGGCGGCCTGATGGCCGCCTTTTTTTACGATTAACCAACAAAACATCAACTTGCCCCTACCATTCATCCGCCATTGTTGGCAAAATTCAGCCCCCTATGAAGCCGGTCTGCCACCTGCTGGCGCGAGCCTGCGGCCATCTCCAGATCTGCCACAATAACAACGACAAAGTTATCAACAAGAACATCGGAGCGTATTCCTATGGCCCGCAGAGACGTCCATACCCTGGACAGCGAAGTGGAGTTTCCTGCCGACGAACAACTGGTCTCCACCACGGATCTGCGCGGGGTGATCACCTACGCCAACCCCGCCTTCTGCCGCATCGCCGGCTACTCGGTCGACGAGCTGGTCGGCCACAACCACAACCTGGTGCGCCATCCCGACATGCCCAAGGCCGCCTTCGCCGATCTCTGGGCCCGCCTCAAGGAGGGCAAACCCTGGCGCGGCATGGTGAAGAACCGCTGCAAGGATGGCCGCTACTACTGGGTCGATGCCTATGTGACCCCCATCTACGAGGGCAACCGGATCAGCGGCTACCAGTCGGTGCGCTGCAAGCCGGATCCCCAGCTCAAGCGCATCGCCGGCCAGGCCTACCAGGCCCTGCTCAAGGCCGAGCGCGGTACCGGCAGCCGCCTCCCCTCCCTCACCCGGGTGCGCGCACCGGCCATCGCCCTGCTGCTGCTCGGCCTGGTGGGCTGGACCTTCGCCAGCCAGGGGCCGACGACAGCCCTGCTGATGCTGCTGCCCCTGCTGCTCATCGGCGGCGCCTACTGGCGCGAGCTCTTCGCCTTGCCGCTCTATCTGCAGCAGCTGGGCCGCGAATATGACAGCCTGACCCGGCTGGTCTACTCAGGTGACGGCCCCGGCGCCATTGCCGATTTTCACATCAAGATGCTGCAGGCCCGCATCCGCACCGTGCTGGGCCGGGTCAACGATGCGACCAACCCGCTGCAGGCCCTGGCCAGCAACCTGAAACAGGCCTCCCATCAGGCCTGCCTCGACATCAACGAGCAGGATGCCCAGACCCAGCAGATGGCCGCCGCCATGACCCAGATGGCCAGCACGGCCCACGAGATTGCCCGCAACATCCAGGACTCCAACGGTCAGGTGAGCGAGGCCCGCAGCCGCTGCCAACACACGGACAAGCAGTTGGCCCAGACCGAGCAGCGCATCGAGCAGCTCGCCAGACAGGCGGAGCTCGCCTTCAACTCGGCGGTGGAGCTGGCCAGCGAGTCGGAGCGGATCGGCAGCGTGATGGGAGAGATCCAGGGCATCGCCGACCAGACCAACCTGCTGGCGCTGAACGCCGCCATCGAGGCGGCCCGGGCTGGTGAACAGGGGCGCGGCTTTGCGGTGGTGGCCGACGAGGTGCGCACCCTGTCGACCCGCACCCACAAGGCGACCGAGCAGATCCAGGGCAGCATCCAGCAGATCCAGCACACCCTGGGCCGCTGGAAGGGGATGATGCAGGAGAACCTGCAGCAGACCCGCGAGTGCGCCGAGATGACCCGTCAGGGCTCCAGCAGCCTGCATACCGTGCTGCAGGAGATCGAGCTGGTGACCGAGTTCTCCACCCAGATCGCCGCCGCCGCCGAGCAGCAGCAGACGGTGGTGGAGGACATCAGCCGCAGCATCCACCAGATCTCCGAGTACTCCCACGCCAACAGCCAGAAGATGCAGGAGGTCGACGACTCCAGTCAGGAGCTGCTGGAGCGGGCCAGGCAGCTCAAGGGGCTCAGCCAGACCTTCGGCTGACACATTTGCCAGTCACCCGACAGAAGCGCCACAATGGCGCTTCTGTTGTTTTTGACGAGTCAACTTCATGAGAACGGAATCGACCCCAGCCCCGCTGAACAAGGTGGCCCGCATCGAGGCGATCCTCGCCCTGATCCCGGCCGGTCGCGTGGTGAGCTATGGCCAGGTGGCGGATCTGGCGGGGCTACCTGGCCGGGCCAGGCTGGTGGGCAAGGTGCTGCGGGAGACCGACAAGGTGCTGCCCTGGCACAGGGTGCTGGGCGCGGCGGGCACCATTTCACTGCCCAAGGGGTCGGCTGGCTTTGACAGACAGGCGGGATTGCTGCAGGAGGAGGGAGTGCCCGTGATTGGCGGGCGGGTCAGGATGCGGGAGTGGCAGTGGCAGCCCGACCTCGCCGAGCTGCTGTTTCTCCTGCCCTTTTGACGATGGCGGCCCGCCTCACCGGGTGATGGGGGCCAGGATCTCGTCGCTGCGCACCTGCACCGGGATGGTTTCATACTCCCGTTGCAGCAGCACCAGCAGACTCTGCTTGTCCACTTCCAGCACATAGGCGGTTCCTTCCCGGGTCAGACAGGTCATTCCCGGCCGGATCTCGTTAATCTCCATCACAACCTCCGTGTCCAGCGCTGCCATCCTTGCAGCGGTTTCAGTATACCGCCATCTGAAAACAAAAAGGCCCCTGCTAGGGGCCTCTTTCATCAGAGTGTGCGCGCTGCGCAATCACGCCTTCTTCGACTTGGCCAGGCTCTCCTGCCACTTGCCGTTGTCGTAGTGCGCCGTCCAGCCGGTCGCCTTGCCGTTGACCTCGGTCATCACGTACTGCTCCTTGGTCTTGCGACTGAAGCGCACGATGGAGGCGTTACCGTCAGGATCTGACGCCGGGGCATCGGCCAGGTACTGGTGCTTGGGCGACAGGCGCTCCTTGAAGCGCTTGAGCTCTTCCACCAGCGGCGCACGGGTCTCGCGGGATTTCGGGAAGTTGCTGGCAGCCAGGAACAGGCCGGCGGCCCCGTCACGCAGCACGAAGTGGGCGTCGGACTGGGTGCATTTCAGCTCCGGCAGCGGTACCGGATCTTCCTTCGGCGGCGCGATATCACCATTTTTCAGGATCTTGCGGGTGTTCTTGCAGGTGTCGTTGGTGCAACCCATGTACTTGCCGAAGCGGCCGTTCTTGAGCTGCATCTCGCTGCCACAGCGGTCACACTCGATGCTCGGCCCTTCGTAGCCCTTGAGCTTGAACTGGCCTTTCTCGATCTCGTAGCCGTCGCAATCCGGGTTGCGACCGCAGACGTGCAGCTTGCGGCTGTCGTCGATGATGTAGGCATCCATGGCGGTACCGCACACGCCGCAGCGGTGCTTGGCGCGCAGCGCCTCGGTTTCGGCCTCGTCACCGTCGGTGGCGGAGACGAACTCGTCGGCGGAGACCAGGTTGATGGTCTTCTTGCAGCGCTCTTTGGGCGGCAAGGCGTAACCGGAGCAGCCGAGGAAGACCCCGGTGGTGGCGGTGCGGATGCCCATCTTGCGGCCGCAATCCGGGCAGTCGATGTCGGTCAGCACCATCTGGTTGGCACGCATGCCCCCCTCTTCCACCGGCAGATCCGCTTTTTCCAGCTCCTGGGTGAACTCGGCGTAGAAGGCGTCCAGCACCTTCTTCCACTCCAGGCTCCCCTCGGCGATGCCGTCGAGCTTGTCTTCCATCTTGGCGGTGAACTCGTAGTTCATCAGCTCGACGAAGTTCTCCACCAGCCGGTCGGTGACGATCTCGCCCATCTTCTCGGCGAAGAAACGGCGGCTCTCGACCCGCACATAACCGCGGTCGACGATGGTAGAGATGATGGAGGCGTAGGTGGAGGGACGGCCGATGCCGCGCTTTTCCAGCTCGCGCACCAGCGCCGCTTCGGTGAAGCGTGCGGGCGGCTTGGTGAAGTGCTGGCGCGGATCCAGCTTGACCAGTTTGAGCACCTCACCGACGGTCACCGCCGGCAGCTGGCTGTCTTCGCCCTTGCGACCCATGGGCGGCAGCGCCTTGGTCCAACCGGCGAAGCGCAGGGTGCGACCGCGCGCCTTGAGCTCGAACTCGCCCGCCTTGACGGTCAGGGTGGAGGAGTCGTACTGGGCCGGGGTCATCTGGCAGGCGACAAACTGACGCCAGATGAGGTCATAGAGCCGCATGGCGTCCAGCTCCATCCCTTCCAGCATCTCGGCCGTCACCAGCACGCTGGAGGGGCGGATCGCCTCGTGGGCCTCTTGGGCATTGGCCTTGGCACCGTACAGGTTCGGTTCGGCCGGCAGGTAGGCCGCGCCATACTGCTCGCCGATGTATTCCCGCACCGCCTCGACCGCCTCTTTGCTGAGGTTGGTGGAGTCGGTACGCATATAGGTGATGTAACCCGCTTCATAGAGGCGCTGGGCCATCATCATGGTCTTCTTGACCCCGAAGCTCAGCCGGGTGGAGGCCGCCTGCTGCAGGGTGGAGGTGATGAAGGGAGCGGACGGTTTGGAACCGGTCGGCTTGTCTTCCCGGTTCACCACCTTGTAGTCAACCCCTTCCAGGGCGGCCACGGCGGCGAAGGTCTCGGCCTGGGTCACCGGCTTGAAGTCGGCGCCATTGCGGCTGACCACCTCCATCCGCAGATCGGCGTTATCACCGGTCAGCAGGTCGGCGTTGAGATCCCAGAACTCCACCGGCACGAACGCCTTGATTTCACGCTCTTTGTCGACGATGAGGCGCACCGCGACAGACTGTACCCGGCCGGCGGAGAGGCCGCGAGCCAGCTTCTTCCACAAGAGCGGAGAGACCATGTAACCCACTACCCGGTCGAGGAAACGACGGGCCTGCTGGGCATTGACGCGGTGAATGTTCAGCTCGGACGGCTGGGCGAACGCCTCCTGGATGGCGGTCTTGGTGATCTCGTTGAACACCACGCGCTTGTAGCGGCTGTCGTCGCCGCCGATGATCTCGCGCAGGTGCCAGGCGATCGCTTCCCCCTCTCTATCCAAGTCGGTTGCGAGATAGATGGTGTCGGCCTTCTCGGCCAGACTCTGCAACTCGCTGACCACTTTTTCCTTGCCGGGCAAAATCTGGTAGTTGGCCTGCCAGCCTGCGGTCGGATTGATCCCCATCCGTGAGAACAGGGCATTGCGCTCCTTGGCAGCCTTTTCTGATTCGCTCAGCTTGATGCCGCGAATGACAGGTTTTTTGGGCTCGTTGCTGGCGCTGCCGCTGGTCGGCAGATCGCGCACGTGACCAACGCTGGATTTCACCACGTAGTCCTTGCCCAAATATTTGTTGATGGTCTTGGCCTTGGCCGGAGACTCCACTATGACCAGTGATTTGCCCATGCTGTAACTATTATCCTCATTGCACCCGACGGGGTTGGTGTGCGGTTTTGTGGGGCTGTATAAGAGATTTGACGGGAAAAAGCAATCTTGTGAGCAAATTTGCCCAGCAGCCCGAACCACCTTGCTTCTTTATTTATTAATGCGAAGCCGAGCCGCGGGAAGCAACCGCTTTTTTATTTTTATGCTATATCCACCCTCTTTTTATATTGGAAACGACATAACCAACCGCTCTTGTAACATAACAAACCAGTTTCGTTATCAGCTTGTTACAAAAGACAAAATCTCCTTATAATGGCTGCATCCCGCAGCATTGTGCGCGGAAGGAACCGCTACCCATATAAAAATCGAAAGGATGTACTCAATGAAGCACTTCGAGGTCAACTTCGACGGCCTGGTCGGCCCGACCCACAACTATGCCGGCTTGTCCTATGGCAACGTCGCCTCCCAGAACAATGCCAAGGAAGCGTCCAATCCGAAGGAGGCCGCCAAGCAGGGTCTGCGCAAGATGAAGGCCTTGACCGACCTCGGCATGGTGCAGGGGGTACTGGCCCCGCAGGAACGGCCGGATCTCGCCACCCTGCGTCGCCTCGGCTTCACCGGCAACGATGCAAGCGTCTTGGCCCAGGCCGCCAAACAGGCGCCCGCCGTGCTGGCCGCCTGCTATTCGGCCTCCAGCATGTGGACCGCCAACGCCGCCACCGTCTCCCCCAGTGCCGATACCCAGGATGGCCGCATCCACTTCACACCTGCCAACCTGACCAACAAGTTTCACCGCTCCCTCGAGCCCGAGGTGACCGGCCGAATCCTGCGCGCCGTGTTCAACAACGACCGCCACTTCTATCACCATCAACACCTGCCGGAGAACGACCACTTCGGTGACGAGGGGGCCGCCAACCACACCCGGCTGTGCCGCGCCTATGGCGAGTCCGGGGTCGAGCTGTTCGTCTATGGCCGCAGCGCCTTCGACGTCTCCCAGCCCGCCCCCAAACACTACCCGGCCCGCCAGACCCTGGAAGCGAGCCAGGCCATTGCCCGCCTGCACGGCCTGGGAGACGAGAGCGCGGTCTTCATCCAGCAGAACCCGGACGTGATCGATCAGGGGGTGTTCCACAACGACGTGATCGCGGTGGGCAACCAGAACGTGCTCTTCTTCCACCAGCAGGCGTTTCTCAACACCGCCTCGGCACTGGCCGAGGTGCGCACCAAGTTCGGTGACGGCGAGCTGCACTTTATCGAGGTGCCCACTGCCGAGGTGTCGGTGCAGGATGCGGTGAAGTCCTATCTGTTCAACACCCAGATCCTGACCCTGCCGTCTGGCGAGATGGCCATCATCGCCCCCACCGAGTGCCGCGACAACCCGGCGGTGTCAGCCTATCTGGCCAAGCTGGTGACCCTGGGGACCCCGATCAAGGGGGTGCACTACATGGACGTGAAGCAGAGCATGAAGAACGGCGGCGGCCCCGCCTGCCTGCGGCTGCGGGTCGCCATGAACGACACCGAACTCGCCGCGGTCAACCCGGCCTGCCTCATCAACGACGGCCAGTTTGCCCGCCTGGACGCCTGGGTGGAGAAACACTACCGCGACAGCCTGGCACTGGACGACCTGCGCGACCCGGCGCTGGTGATGGAGTCCCGCACCGCGCTGGACGAGCTGACCCAGATCCTGAAACTGGGTTCCGTCTACCCGTTCCAGCGCTAAAGCGCTCCAACCCTATAAAAAAAGAGAGCCGGGCAAGTGCCCGGCTCTCTTTTTTCCGTCCTTGAACTGTACCTCAGCGCCAGGGGCCCTGCTGCCACAGGCGACCCAGACCGGATTCCAGCGCCACGGCAGCCTGCTGGCCGAGCTTCTGGGTCAGGCTTTTCGGCTTGCTGTAGCGAATGCCGACCACCTTGTGCTGGCTGGCCTGGGCCAGCAGATAGTCATCGCTGGTGCAGAGGCTGTCCACCAGCCCGAGCTGCTTGGCCTGACTCGCCAGCCAGTGCTCGCCTGTGGTGACCTTGTCGATGTCGAGGTTGGGTCTGTGCTCGGCCACGAATGCCTTGAAGCGCTCGTGAATGGCGCTCAGCTCCTCGCGAAACTTCTCGCGCCCCAGGTCGTCGTTCTCGCCGAACATGGTGATGGTGCGCTTGTACTGACCCGCGGTGTGCATCTCGAACTCGATGTCGTGCTTTTTCAGCAGCTTGTTGAAGTTCGGCAACTGGGCGATCACCCCGATGGAGCCGACGATGGCGAACGGCGCCGCCAGTATCTGATCCGCCACGCAGGCCATCATATAGCCGCCGCTTGCCGCCACCTTGTCGATGGCCACGGTCAGCTTGATGTCACGATCCCGCAGCCGCTGCAGCTGGGAGGCCGCCAGACCGTAACCGTGCACCACGCCGCCGCCGGATTCGAGCCGCAGCAGCACCTCGTCGCCCGGCTGGGCCACCCCTATCACGGCGCTCACCTCTTCGCGCAGGGAGGCCACCTCCCTGGCATCCATGCTGCCGTGAAAATCGATGACGAACAGCCGGCTGCGGGCATCTTCGCTCTTGGCTCGCGCCTTGTGCTCGGCCTTGCGCGCCTTCTCCAGCTGCTTGCGCTCCGCCTTGCCGGCCAATGCAGCCTGCAACTGGTGACGCCCCTGCTCCAGCTCGCTGGAGAGATTGGTCACCACCAGCTCCCCCTTGCGGGATTTGGGCTGACGGCTGCTTACCACCATCAGGATGACGGCGCCGATGGCGAGCAGTAGGGTAATGGTCTTGGCCAGGAACAGGCCATATTCGGTCAAAAATGCCACTTGATGCTCCACTGGTGTGCCCCCGGGGGGACGATTTTTTCACATTCTAGGGAGTTTGCCCGGTGCGCGCAAAAACTCTGCGTCAACCCGTCAGAAATGCCAATCGACAATCACAACCCCTCTGATTTATTCACATTTTTGCCATCTCATACTGGTCAAACGCCGTGCGGGATCAGTACACTTGCCCCTCTATTGCCGGGCGCATCAGTCACGAATTGTTAACAGGAGTTGTCATGTTCGATTATCAGGCCCCCCAGGATCTGCTCAAGGACAAGGTCATTCTGGTCACGGGTGCCGGTGACGGCATCGGCCGCGAAGCGGCACTCACCTATGCGGCCCACGGCGCCACCGTGATCCTGCTCGGACGTACCAGCGCCAAGCTGGAAGCTGTCTACGACCAGATCGAAGCGGCCGGCCACCCGCTGCCCGCCATCGTGCCGGTGGATCTGAAGGGGGCGACCGCCGCCCACTATCGCGGCATGGCCGAGACCTTCGCCCAGCAGTTCGGCCGCCTCGACGGCGTGCTGTTCAACGCCGGCCTGCTCGGCACCCTGTCACCGTTCGAACACATCCAGGAGCAGGAGTGGGACGAGGTGATGCAGGTCAACGTCAAATCCGAATTCCTGCTGACCCAGGCGCTGCTGCCGCTCATCCGCCAGACCGCCAAGGAGCAGGGCGATGCCTCCATCGTCTACACCTCCTCCAGCGTGGGTCGCAAGGGCCGCGCCTACTGGGGCACCTATGCCATCTCCAAGTTCGCCATCGAAGGCATGATGGAGGTGCTGGCGGACGAACTGGAGAACACCTCGGTGCGGGTCAACACCCTCAACCCGGGTGGCACCCGCACCAAGATGCGGGCCAGCGCCTTCCCGGCCGAAGATCCGCAGACCCTCAAGACTCCGGCCGACCTGATGCCGCTCTATCTCTATCTGATGGGAGTGGACAGCAAGGGCAAAACCGGCCAGACCTTTGTGGCCCAGCCCAAATAAATCAACAAAATAACCCCAACCCTGCGCGGCATGGGGTTAAATTCAATAGGGTGCCGTCGGCACCCTGTTGCGAATATGGCAAGGCCCGTTCCATCCAGTCCCTTATCAGGTTGAGATATGTTTCGTCCCAAGAGCACGTTTGAGCAATGGCGGATCTTTCAGGCCGTGGTGGATTGTGGCGGCTACGCCCAAGCCGCCGAGGCGCTGAACAAGAGCCAGTCCTCCCTCAATCATGCGGTAGCCAAACTGCAGCAGAGTCTGGGGGTGGCCCTGCTGGAGGTGAGAGGGCGCAAGGCGGTGCTGACGCCGGCGGGGGAGATCTTCCTCAAGCGGGCCCGTCAGCTCAGTCAGCAGGTGGAAGAGCTGGAGAACCTGGCCAACAACCTGGAGCGGCAGTGGGAGCCGCAGATCAACCTCTATGTGTCGGTGATGCAGCCGCGCGAGCGGCTCTATCGGGCGCTGGCCCACTTCTACCCCCGCAGCCGGGGCTGCCGGGTCAATCTGCACGAGCGCATCCACTGCCACTTCAACGCCCTGCAGGTGGGGGATCTGATGCTCTCCGAACACCTGCCTCACGATCGCACCGGTCTGCCGCTGGACGAGGTGTGTCTGCTGCCGCTCTGTTCGGCCTATCACCCGCTCGCCACCCAGGGCGGCGCCATCGCCGCCGAGGCGCTGGCCGGCCACAACCAGATCAGCCTGCATCCCCCTATTCACCGCTCGGTGGACTGGAACGATGCGGACGACACCGGCTGGAAGGCGACCCACTACCACGAGGTGATCGCCATGCTCAGGCTCGGCCTCGGCTATGCCTGGCTGCCCCGCCACCTGGTGCAGGAGGAGCTGGCGAGCGGCGAGCTGGTGGCGCTGGATCTAGCCGGTGGCAACGAGCGCCACCTCTATACCTATCTGCTGACGCCGTCGGCCGACGCCCTGGGCCCGGCCACCGAGCTGCTGCTGCGCTGCCTGCGCAACGAATATCAGGACGACAGCGACCGCTAGCCCGCCCCCTCCCCCCCGCCTCACTGCCTGATGGCGGCGGGGGGGAGGGGGCGGGCTAGCGGTCGCCGTCCTCCCTATATT
>NZ_CDBH01000047.1 GCF_000820305.1 Aeromonas dhakensis | reverse complement strand
TATGGGACGGTTGATGAGGATGGGGTGGGCCAGCATGGCGTCGATCAGTTCGTCATCGCTGAAGCGATCTTCTGCCAGAGCGAGCGCCTCGTAGGGGGGCACGTTCTTGCGCAGCAGCTCGCGCACCGGCATCCCCATGGCGGCGATCAGCGCCACCAGCTCATCGCGGGAGGGGGGCGTCTCCAGATAGTGGATGACGGTCGGCTCGACGCCGCTGTTGCGAATAAGCTCGAGGGTGTTGCGGGAGGTGCCGCACTCTGGATTGTGATAGATGGTGATCGCACTCATTGGCATGTCTCTCATGGCTTAAGTGAATAAAAACAGTAGGTAAAAAGGGTTAGCGGCCATCTGTTAACGGCTTAGCCCCGCTTCATACCAGGGTTTGCTGGCGTTGACGATGCGCACCACCAGCAGCATGACCGGCACCTCGATCAGCACCCCGACCACGGTGGCGAGCGCCGCGCCGGAGTGGAAGCCGAACAGGCTGATGGCGGCGGCCACCGCCAGCTCGAAGAAGTTGGAGGCACCGATCAGGGCGGAAGGGCAGGCCACCGAGTGCTTCTCCCCCACCTTGCGGTTGAGCCAGTAAGCCAATCCCGAGTTGAACAGCACCTGGATCAGGATCGGTACCGCCAACAGGGCGATGACCAGCGGTTGCTCCATGATGGCGTTGCCCTGAAAGGCGAACAGCAGCACCAGGGTGAGCAG
>NZ_CDBH01000046.1 GCF_000820305.1 Aeromonas dhakensis | reverse complement strand
CCTGCTCGGTCAGGGTCAGCACCCGCAGCGCATCGCGTGCCGCTATGGTGCCCATGCTCACCTTGTCCTGATTGTGGCACTCGGTGGAGCGGGAGAAGACGCTGGCGGGCATGGTCTGCTTGAGCGCCTCCGCGGTCCAGGCCGAGACGCCGATCTGCACCGCCTTGAAGCCGTGGTTGATCATCTGCCGCCCCTGCGGCGCGCCGGAGAGGTTGCTCGGTAGGCCGCCGTTGAACTTGCTGTCCACCAGCTGGGCCAGTTGGCGATCCAGCAGGTCGGCCAGGTTGGCGACGGCCGCCTTCATGCTGTCCATGGCCATGGCGATGTGACCGCCGTAGAAGTGGCCGCCGTGCATCACGTGCTCCTCTTCGCCGTCGATCAGCGGGTTGTCGTTGGCGCTGTTGAGCTCGTTTTCGATGAGCTGGCGCCACCAGGGCAGGCTGTCGGCCACCACCCCGATGACGTGGGGGGCGCAGCGCAACGAGTATCTGTCCTGCAGCCTATCGCTGTGGCGCGGCAGCTCGCCGGCCACCAGGTCATCCCTCAGCCAGGCCGCGACCCCCTGCATGCCGGGGTGCGGCTTGGCGGCAAACAGCCGCTCGTCGAAGTGGAAGGCGTTGCCCCCCATGGCGACGCTCACCAGGGCGGTGATCCGGGTCGCCAGTTGCATCAGGTAGTCGGTGCGGGCGTAGGCGAGGCAGGCCAGCGCCGTCATCACCGAGGTGCCGTTCATCAGCGCCAGCCCCTCTTTCGGGCGCAGGGTCAGGGGAGTGATCCCCAGCTCCCGATAGACCTCGGCGGCGGGGCGCAGCCGACCCTGCTGATGGAGCTCACGCTCCCCCACCAGCACGGCGGCGACGTAGGAGAGCGGGGTGAGATCGCCGCTGGCGCCCACCGATCCCTCTTCGGGAATGCGCGGCACCAGATCCTGCTCCAGCAGCCAGCAGAGCCGCTCGAGCAGAGCCGGGCTGACCCCGGAGACCCCCTGCGTCAGGGAGCAGAGCCGGGTGGCCAGCACGGCGCGCGCGGCATCGAGCTCGAGATCCGCCCCCAGCCCGCAGCCGTGAAAGCGGGTCAGGTGCAGCGGCAGCTCGGGCACCAGCTCGGTTGGCACCGGCCGGGTCACCGAATCGCCGTAGCCTGTGGTCACCCCGTAGATGACCCCCTCTTCGGCCAGCAGCCGGTCGAGGAAGTCGGCACCCCGCTGGATGCGGGCCATGAAGGCGGGATCCGGGTTCAATGCGGGGGTGGCACGGCGTTCGGCCAGGGCCACCACGTCTTCGATGGTCAGCGGCTTCGCGCCGAAGACAACCCTGCTCATCTCACTCTTGTTCATCGGTCAGCTGCCAGAAATCAAAAAAGTTGAACCAGTCCAGCGGGGCGCGCAGGCAGTGGTGCTGCAGGCGATCGGCATAGGCCTGTACCCGGGACGCGAGAATCTGTTGGCGCCCCTGCCGCGGCAGAGGTTGGCCATCGGCAAAGGGCTCGAAATGCACCCGAAAGCGCCCCTGCTCCTTGAGGCCGAACATCAGGTAGACGGGGCAGCCCAGCACGCTGCTGAGCACGAAGGGGCCCAGGGGAAACGGCGCCGGCGCGCCGAGGAAATCGGCCCAGATCACCCGCTTCTCCCGGGTCACCGAGGTGCGATCGCCGACGATCACCACCCACTCTCCCTGTTCCAGCTTCTCCTTGAGCAGGATGGCGGTATCGGCCCCCAGCTCCTGCACCTGGATGAGGTTGAGGTGCGAATCCGGGTTGATCTGCTTGAGCAGGGCGTTGAAGCGGGCCGCATGGCGGGTGAACACCAGCGCATTGATGCGCAGCCCCTGCTTGCGACTGCCAAGGGCCCGGCACAGCTCTAGATCGCCCAGGTGGGAGCCCAGCAGCAACACTCCCTTGCCGCTGCCGATGGCGGCCTGGTAGTGCTCAGCCCCCACCAGCTCCACCTGCTGCTCGGTGATATCGCCGCGCCAGCCCGCCAGCTTGTCGAGCGCCGCCTCGCCAAAGCGCAGGAAGTGGCGAAAGCTCGATCTCGGCTCGGCGGGCAGCGCAACGCCTTGTGCGTTGGCGAAGGTCTCGAGCCGGGCCAGATAGGCCCGGGATGCCTCCCGCTGGGCGCGGCCGGTCAGCCAGAAGTAGCCGATGACCGGATAGAGCAGCAGGGAGAAGCCGCGCCGCCCCAGCAGGCGGTAGCTGGCCAGCATGATCTGCATGCCGAGCAATGAACCCCGCTCCGGGGTGCGCGACCAGTGGGTACGCCGCTCGCGCCACAGCCGGGTCAGCTGGGCGCCCAAGCGGGCGGGCCAGCGGCAGAGGAGCAGCAGCAGATCCCACAGCAGGCGGCACACCAGCCGGGTGTGCATCCAGGAGATGTCGAGGTTGTCGCGAAAAAGCCGAAAGTGGGAGCGGCCGTCGACGGGATAGATGACCCGGGTCGGCACGAAGCGCATCGGCACCCCGGCCCAATGCAGGCGCACCATCACCTCGGTGTCAAAATCCATCCGCCGGCCGAGGGCCACCCGCTCCAGCAGGGCGCAGGTGGACGCCAGCGGATAGACCCGAAAGCCGCACATGCTGTCCTTGATGGCGAACGACAGCGTCTCGATCCAGACCCAGACATGGGTGATATAGCGGCCGTAGAGGCGCCCCTTGGGCACGGAGTCGTCGTAGAGCGGGCGGCCGGAGACGAGCGCCGCCGGGTGCTGGCGCGCCTCCGCCAGCAGGGCCGGCAGATCCGTCAGATCATGCTGGCCGTCGGCATCCACCTGCAGGGCGTGGCTGAACCCCAGCTCATGGGCGCGGCGCAGCCCCGTCATCACGGCGCCCCCCTTGCCCTGGTTGTGGGGATGGCGCAGCAGGCTGACCCAGGGGTGCTGGGCGGCCAGCGCATCGAGCGCGGCGGCGGCGACGGGCTCGCTGCCATCGTCGACCAGCAGGCAGGGCAGCTCGAATTCGGCCAGCCGCGCCAGCACGGCGGCCAGCGGTCCGGCGTGGTTGTAACAGGGAATAAGAAGGCAAGGGTTCATGGGGTCAGCCGCACCCGTCCGCTGCTCGCCGGCTCGTCGTCGAGCAGATAGCTGAAGAGAAGCTGGCCCTTGTCCGCCTGCCACTGCAAGCTCAGGCTGCACTCGGCCCCGGGGCGCAGCGGGCGCTGGAACTTGAGCTGATCCACCCCGTGAAACGGCAGTGTCAGCTTGAGCCGGCTGGCGGCGTAGTGCATCACCCAGTGGATCTGGGTCACCCCGGGTAGCAGGGGGGCACCGGGAAAGTGCCCTGCAAACCAGGGCAGTGCGGGATCGAGTCGCAGCCACAGGCGCACGCCATCGGCCAGCACCTCGCAACCCAGCTCGGTTGGCAGCGTGTCAGCGGACAGGCTCATCGAACAGCTCCTTGAGTTGTAGCCAGGGGCGCTTGCCCTGGGCGTTGACGGGCATCTGCACGACCCGGCGCACGCTGCGCGGCAGGGCCACCGGCTCGAGCCAGGGGCGCAGCTGCTGGCGCAGGGCCAGCAGGAAGCGCCCCTGACCGAGCTCGTCCCAGCGGGCGGCCCCCAATTCGCTTAGCACCAGCACGGCGCCGAGGATCTGGCGCTGACCCTGTTGCAGCGGCAGCACGGCGGCTGACTCCACCTCCGCCAGGGCCTGCAGGCGCGCCTCCACCTCGTCGAGTGAAATGCGCTTCTCCTCCAGCTTGACGATCCTGTCCTGGCGTCCCAGCAGTTCGAAACCCTCCTCGCGCAGGGCGATGCGATCGGCGCAGGCCAGCCAGTCACCCGCTTCCAGGAAGGGAGAGCGCAGCAGCAGCCCCTGCTCCGGGCCGACCCGCACCTCGACCCCGGGCAACGCCATCCAGGGGGTCTGCTCCTGGTGGCGCTGGCGCCAGCCAATGCCGCCGGTCTCGCTGCTGCCGAAGATCTCCACCGGCAGCTGACCGAACAGCGCCCGGGCTTGCCGGGCATCCTCCAGCTGCAAAGGACCGCCGGAGGAGACGATCAACCGGCAGCCGGTGGCGGGCATGGCAGGATCGAGCCGACTCAGAAACGCAGGGGAGGCGATCAGGCACCAGGGGGCGCCTTGCGCCGCCAGCTGCTCCGGGTAGTCGATGGGGCGGCGATCGAACGGGCGGCCGAGGGCCAGCGGCAACAGGGTGCGAAACAGCAGGCCGTAGATGTGCTGGTGGCTGACGCTGGCCAGCACCCGGGCATCGGCCAGCCGCTCGCCCCACAGCGCCATCTGTACCCGCAGCTCGGCCTCCAGCTGGGGCCAGGCCTTGGGGATCGCCTTGGGCTCGCCGGTGGAGCCTGAGCTGAACAGGGTGATATCCAGGCGCACAGGCGCAAGATCACCGTGTGCGATATCCAGCCCCTCGTGGGCATCGGCCAGCGGCAGCCTGAGCTGAGGCACGACAAGTGCTGCGCCAGGCAGCTCGGCGTCGGTGAGCAGGCCGTCAAACTGCGCCTGCAGTTCCTGCAGGCCGGCCAGCCGCTGATGACCCGGCAAGATCGCCTGATAGCCGCCGAGGGCGCAGGCGAGCAACGCTTGCGTGAACAGCAGGCTGTCGTCGAAACAGAGGGCCCAGCGCGCGCCTGGCTGGCCGGCGCCGTCATGACGGGCCATGGCACTGGCCAGTTGCAGGCTGGCGCGGCGCAGCTCGGCCAGGGTCACCTCCCCCTGCGAGCCGAAGGCCACCGGCCGGGCACCATCGCGCAGCCAGAGGGTTTGCAGCAGGCTCATGGGGTCAGCCTCTTGAGCAGGCGGCGACGCACCAGATACTCAGCCCCCATCAGGCCGCCCATCAGGGCGTAGCTGATGAAGCCGTTGTAGAGGCTCCAGAGCGCCAGATCCCCGTGCCAGATGGTGAAGGCCGCCAGGGCGCCGTTGATGACGAAGAAGCCGCACCAGACCTGGGTCACCCGCCGGGTGTAGCCGATGGCCGCGGCCGGCAAAGCGGGATCCTGCAAGCGGGCCAGCCGCTCCACCAGGCTCATGGGGCGGGTCAGGCTCCAGCCAAACAGGCAGAGCAGCGCCAGGCTCACCGCCAGCGGGTAGTAAAGCAGCCAGTGCCGGGCGCTGAACAGAGCGCAGAGCAGGGTCAGCCCCAGCCCGATGCAGGCCAGCAGGCGCCCCAGCCAGAGCCACTCCGGCAGCGGGCCGAACCGGACCCGCCCCTTGAGCAGGCCGGGCAAGAGTCGCAGCGAGAAGATGAGCAGCAGACCGAGCAGCAGCGGGGTTTGACCGGCGTGGGTCAGCCCCCAGTAGACCGCCAGCGGGTAGAGCAGCAGGGCACCACCGGCCAGCCAGGAGAGCCAGCGCATCATGGCAGGGCTGACACCGGCATCAGGCGTCGGCCAGCAGACGCTCGACCGCATCCACCACGTCGTTGACGCTGCGCACCGACTTGAACTCTTCCGGCTTGATCTTCTTGCCGGTCAGCTTCTGCAGATGCACCACCAGATCGATGGCATCTATGCTGTCGAGCTCGAGATCCTGATAGAGGCGGGCCTCGGGAGTGACGGCCTCTTCGTCGACTTCGAACAACTCGACGAGGGCGGCCTTGATCTGGGCAAAGATATCGTCGCGGGTCATGGCTCAGGCCTCCCCTTTCGACTGGGCCTGCACCAGGGCCACCAGGGCCGCAACGGAGGCAAAGTGGCGACGGGTGTTCTCATCCTCGGCGGAGAGGACGATGCCGTAGCGGCCCTTGATGGCAAGGCCCAGCTCCAGCGCATCGATGGAGTCCAGCCCCAGGCCGTCCCCAAACAGCGGGGCCTGGCTGTCGATGTCGTCAGGGGTGAGCCCCTCGAGGTTGAGGCTGTCGATGATGAGTTGTTTTATCTCTAGATGCAGGTCTTGCATAACTGTTCCATATGCTGTCATTGGGGCCCGGGTTGCAGGGCCCGGGTGAGAAACCGGGTCAACTGGCGAGCGGCCAGCGCACTGCTCTGGCCAGCGGCGACCACCTCGTCCGCCGCCACTTGCTGCAGGAATTCTATGGTGAAAGTCGGCTTATTTTCCGGGATCTTGAACCATTTGTCCTGCTTGGTGAGAAATCGGGTGCTGCAGTGGATCCGCACCAGTTGCAGCGGCACCTGGCTGCGCACCGCCAACTGGGCCGCGCCGCGCTGCAGCTTGATGGGTTCGCCCGGGGTAGTGCGGGTCCCTTCCGGGAAGATCAGCAGCAGGCCGCCGGCCCGGATCCGCGCCATGCACAGGGCCAGCAGATCCTCCCCCGCCACGTTGGGCAGGTAGTCGGCCGCCCGCACCACGCCGCCGATGAAGGGGTTGCGCCAGAGTGACTGCTTGACGATGCAGTCGCACACCGGCATCTCGGCCGCCAGCATGACGTAGTCGAGCAGGCTGGGGTGATTGGCCACCACCAGGGCGCCACGCAAATCGGCGGGCATGCCGCTGACGCGATAGTCGAGCACCCCCCAGCCGCGCAGCATGGCGAGAAACAGCCGGAAACTGTGGCGGATGGTGAGCTGGGCCAGGGTGCGCCGCCGCTCCCCGCGCAGACAGAGCGCCAGCAAGGGGAACCAGAAGAGGGAAAGCAGCAGGCCGCCCACCCCGAACAGGGTGAAGCCAAGCGCCGTGCCGATCAACCGCCAGGCCCGGTTCAGCAAGCTTGCCATGTCCACTCCTGACGGTCATCGCCGAGGATCAGGGTCGGCTCGCCTAGCAGCAGGGCGCGCCACAAGGCGAGGCTCTGGGACCGCGGGCGGGCAGCGTCAACTGCGGGGCTAACTCCCTCGCAGCGCCACTGCTCACCTGCCTCCAGCACCAGTCCCAGCGCGTGGGGCGGCGCCTCCTCCGCCAGCCAGGGGCGATGAAATTCGGGCACAGGCCCCTCGAAGGCCACCAGCAGCACCCGGCGAGCGCCGGCCTGCAGGGCGCCGACCGCTTCGATGAGGCCTGCCATCAAGCTGTTCTCACCCGCGGCCAGCGAGCTCATGGGGATGGCGGCCTTGCCCTGGATGGAGCAGAGCCCGGCGGCGGTGTTGTGCACCGACATGGAAAAATCGGTGGGGGAGAGCGCCTGCCCGTCTGCCAGCGCCTGCAGCAGCGTCATGGAGCGGGCCAGCTCGCCGTGGCGGCTGACGAAGATGGCACTGTCTACCTGGTGGCGGGCCAGCAGGCTCAACCCCACCTGCACCGCCAACCGTGAGCCCTGGCTCAGGCGGCGCGCCATCATCATGGGCAGCAAGGGAGTGGCGGGAAACGGCGGGTCGACGGGCCAGCGCCCCTGCTGCGCCCACGCCTGCCAGGCGGCCTCATCGGCCAGACCGGGTGACAGCGCCTGACTATCCAGCAGCGAGAAAGAGAGCATGTTGCAGGCGACCTGTCCTTAAAACCGTGGTGGGAGCGAAGAGCATAAAAGGCACTCACCCGACGGGCAGTGCCTGCGCCATGGTATTGAATGACGTCATCAGGTGAATACCGGGCGGATAATACCATTATTCATCAAAAATAATAGCCAGCCCGGATTATCCACCGCCTTGGTGATTGAAAATAAACAATTTGTGTTGTCTCATTGCCACGCTCAATTGATGAATATCCTTCTCAAGGAAAATATTATGAAGATTATTAATAAAATATCCCTGCTGCTGGCCTGTGCCCTGCTGGCCGCCTGCTCCACCAGCCAGCCCATCCGCAATATGGCGGCCAATCCGGTGCCATCCAACCTCACCGAGGAGCAGGTCGCCAACGCCATTATTACGGCGGGTATCAGCAAGAGCTGGGTAATGCGCCAGGAGCAGCCGGGACTAATTCGGGGCCAGGTCAATGTGCGTCAGCATCAGGCGGTGATCAATATTCCCTACAGCGCTCGCGATTATTCCATCAATTATGTGAGCAGCGTCAATCTGGACGACAAGGGCAAGGGCAGCATCCACCGCAGTTATAACCGCTGGGTACTGGGTCTGAACCAGGCCATTCAGCTGGAACTCGCCCGCGCGCAGAGCCGCTGATCCGGCAGGAGCCCCCCGTGAATCACTATCAGACAGACCCCTACAACGCGCTGGAAGCCATCAGCGAGGCCCAGAAAATCGCCTTCGGGCCCATGCTGTTTCAGGCCAGCTGGTGCCTGCGCGAAACCGGGGTGCTGGCCTATCTCGAGACCCGTGGCCAGCGGGGGGCACCACTGGCCGACATCGCCCAGGCATGCGAGCTGAGTGAATACGGCGCCGGCGTGCTGCTGGACATGGGGCTCGGCGGCGGGCTCTGCTACCTGGCCGAGGAGCACTATGTGCTGGGGCGGGTCGGCAAGTACCTGCTGAACGACACCATGAGCCGGGTCAATCTCGACTTCACCCAGCACGTCTGCTACCAACCCCTCGCCCACCTGCTCGACGCCATCCGCAACGGCACGCCGGCCGGCCTGCAGGAGTTCGGCCCCTGGCAGACCCTCTATCCGCACCTGAGCGAGCTGCCCGAGCCTGCCCGCCGCAGCTGGTTCGCGTTCGATCACTTCTACTCCGACTGGGCCTTCCAGCAGGCCCAGGACAAGGTGTTCGGCTACGAGCCGCGCCACCTCTACGACCTGGGTGGCAACACCGGCAAGTGGGCCATCGCCTGCGCCAAGCGGGATCCGGCGCTGCGAGTCACCATCCTGGACTTGCCCGAGCAGCTGGCACTGGCTCGCCGCAACATCGAGGAGGCGGGGCTGACGGAGCGGGTACAGGGTCACCCGGTGGATCTGCTGCAAGCGGGCACCCTGCCCGGCGAGGCGGATATCTGGTGGATGAGCCAGTTCCTCGACTGCTTCAGTCACGAGCAGATCGTCGCCATCCTGAACCGGATCCGGCTGGCCATGAAGCCGGACGCCCGGGTCTGCATCCTGGAGCTGTTCTGGGACCGCCAATCCTTCGAAGCCGCCAGTTTCAGTCTCAACGCCACCTCCCTCTACTTCACCTGTCTGGCCAACGGCAACAGCCGCTTCTACCACTCCAAGGAGCTGTACCAGTGCCTGCGCGAGGCCCACTTCCACGTGGAAGCCGAGCACGAGATCCCGGGCCCGGGCCACACCCTGCTGGTTGCCCGCCCGTTGCACACGAGGCCATAATGCCGCCATCGGCATAACGATGATGAAACGAGAAGGAGCACGGCATGAGGCGTGACTGCATGGCCCTGATGGCCCTCGGCCTGGTTCTGGGCAGCCTGCTCGGCGGCTGCGCCGACATCAAGGAGGCGGGCAGAACCGTGGGGCACACCACTCGCAATGTGACCCGCGAGATTGGCCACACCACCCGGGACGTGACCCGCGAGATAGGCCACGGCACCCGGGACACCGTCAAGAAGGTCGGTGATGAGCTGAGCAAATAGAAACAGGGGCCGACAGGCCCCTGTTTTCATCAGCGTCATGGGTGAACTCAGTTGCTCCACATGGCCATCAGCTGGGACTCCATGGCCTCTTCCTGTTCATCCGGCAGCTCGGCGAAGAAATCGAGCCCGGTCTGCTGCTCCACCTCATCCACCGTCACTATGTAATCCGCCAGCCGGCTGGCCGACACATTCTCCTGCGGCAGGATGAAGGCGATCGCCTCCTTGTTGGCCACATCCATCACCACCCGGTAGTAGGCGTGGGGCACGGTCACACCGTTGCCGATGGAAGCATCGGAGTTGGTGAAGATGGGGCCGGTGATCACATAGACATCCTGATAGGCGATGGCCCACTGCCGGGTCTTCTCCTCCAGGATGCGCCAGGCCCCCTGGTTGAGCGCCGGCAGCTGCGGGGTCATGTTGGTCAGCAGGAAGCTCTGCTTCATGGTGGTGGCGGTGGAACGCATGTCCGCCGCGGGCGCCTGGTGGCCACGGTCATAACCGGAGCCCTTGTAGTCGGCCAGGGTGGCGCGGAACTGCACCGGCACCTCCTTGTCCTCGGCAAAGGCATCCTTGCGCGGCACCTGACCCTGGGCGCTGGCGGCCGTCATCCGATAAGAGACCCAGTCAGAGACCTTGGTGTCGTAGTTGTAACCGGCGGCATAGCCGTCCCGGCACAGCAGTTGACTGGATTGGCTGGGTACCCCGAGCTTGACGTGATCCTTGCATTGGAAGCCCGCCGCCAGGCTCGGGAAGGTGGTGAGAGTGAATCCGATAGCCAGAACTAATTTATTGATATTATTCATTATTATGCCACTCCTTGTGTTAGGCGGAGTGATTTGACACCAGGTCGGATGAGTAAGGCAATCGAACGAATTGTGAGCGTGTCGGAAATGTGAAGAGGGCTGCAAATCGGTAAAATCGCCGTCGCCAGCTGGGGGATTGTCATCCCTTTGTCATTGTGTAGTGCAGTAACTTCGAGAGGCTTATCAGATAGATAGGAACAAAAAAGCGGAGCCGGCGGCTCCGCTGCAATCATCACGCCCGCTCAGCTCTTGACCTGAGGCCTGGGGGTATCGGGCTGGGAGGGCGGCAGGATCGGCAACACGATCTGCGGCTGCTCGCCGGTCAGGCTCTTGAGGTAGGCGGTCATGTCGTCCGCCTCCTGCTCGCTCAGGGTCTGGCCGAGCTGGATGTCCGCCATGATCTGCACCGCCTCCTTCAGATCCCACACTGAGCCGTCGTGGAAGTAGGGGTAGGTCAGCTCGATGTTGCGCAGGGTCGGCACCTTGAACCAGCCGATGAACTGCTTCTCGCCGGTCACCCCACCGCGTCCCTGGGCCGGGTTGTCGGTCTTGAACGGCTTGACCAGCCCCATCTTCTGGTAGGAGTTGCCGCCGATGGCCACCCCGTTGTGGCAGGCGGTGCAGCCCTTCTCCTTGAACAGCTGATAGCCCTTCAGCTGCTGCGCAGTCAGCGCCTTGGCATCCCCCTTCAGCCAGCGATCGAACGGCGCATCGGGGGTGACCAGGGTCTCCTCGAAGGCGGCGATGGCATCGGTCACCTCGTCGATGCCGAAGTCCGCCTTGCCGTACACGGCGCTGAAGCGGGCCCGGTACTCGGGCAGGGTGTGCAGGGTTTCCACCGCCAGCTTGTGGCTGAAGGCCATCTCCAGCGGGTTCTCGATGGGGCCCGCAGCCTGCGCCTGCAGATCCTTGGCGCGCCCATCCCAGAACTGCACGAAGTTGAGGCTGGAGTTGAGCACGGTGGGCGAATTGATCGGCCCCTCCTTCCACTTGTGGCCGAGGGAACTGACCTGGTTGTCCACTCCGCCGGTCGCCAGGTTGTGGCAGGAGTTGCAGGAGATGGCGTTGGATTTCGAGAGCCGCGGCTCGAAAAACAGCATCTTGCCCAGCTCGACTTTTTCCGGTGCGCTCACCTTGGCTGCTTCCACTGCCTGGATCGGCTCGTTCGCCCACCCCATCCCTGGCAGGCCCAGCGCCAGCAACAGATAATATTTATTCATTTTTTATCTCTCCCTTGTGGCTGTGCATAACAGCAGCCTCAGCCTGCCCGGGAAAGCCTGTGCATAATTTGCTCAAGATCAAATGAGACCAACAAAAACCACATTAAAAACAATGAATTAATATATTGCGGACGGACTGATGGCGGGGACTTGCGCGGCAAAAAAGAGCTGAATTCTGATGAATAAATTATGAGCAAATTCATCCACAATGACAGCCAATTAATTAGATTGCTGTCATTGAATAAAGCGATTATTCAATATGCAGGCGTGACCGCCCCGTTATTTAGATTCATCTTGAATGCATCATAAATATCGCCGGCGTTCACCCAGCCAATAATAAAAATAGCGTCTGACCTTCTGTATCCCGCAATTCAGATGATGCCTTCCGTTATTTCCTCGTCAATGCAGGAAACGGATCGCCGTGCTTTTCAATCAAGATAAGGATGCATGATGAAAGAGTCCCTGTTGGCCGCCGCCCTGTTGCTCTGCCCCGCCGCCTTTGCCGCTACAGTGCACTGGGAATACAGCGGCGAGGCCGGCCCGGCAAAATGGGCCAGACTGACCCCGGAATTTGGCCAGTGCGCGGGCAGCAACCAGTCGCCGGTCAACCTCGACGGTCTGGTCGAGGCCGAGCTGGCCCCGCTGCAGTTTCACTACCTGGCGGGGGGCCGCAGTGTCACCAACAACGGCCACACGGTGCAGGTCGACTATGCCCCGGGCAGCAGCCTTGAACTCGACGGCATGCACTTCGAGCTCAAGCAGTTCCACTTCCACGCCCCCAGCGAAAACCTCATCGAGGGCAAGTCCTACCCCCTGGAGGGGCACCTGGTGCACGTCAATGATCAGGGGGAGCTCGCGGTGGTCGCGGTGATGTTCGAGCCGGGCCAGGCCAATGCTGCCCTGAGCCAGGCCTGGCAGCTGCTGCCAGCCAAGGCGGGAGAGAGTCACGCCTTCAAGGAACCGATCTCGGCCGAACAACTGCTGCCCGCTAAACGCGACTACTACCGCTTCAGCGGCTCGCTGACCACCCCACCCTGCTCGGAAGGGGTGCGCTGGCTGGTGATGAAGCAGCCGGTGCAGGTGAGTCAGGGCCAGATCGACGCCTTCAAGGCGGTGATGCACCACCCCAACAACAGACCCGTGCAGCCGCTGCACGGTCGGCTGGTACTGCAATAACGCCCCCGGCAACTCACAGAGCCAACATAAAAAAAGAGGGCCCGCGGGCCCTCTTTTTTGTTGCGACAGCGGATCAGAGGCTGGCGGCGATGCGCGCCCCCAGCGCGGCGTTGTTCAGTACCAGCTGAATGTTGGCTGCCAGCGAGTTGCCGCCGGTCAGTTCGCACACCCGGGCCAGCAGGAAGGGGGTGGACTCCTTGCCCTTCACCCCCTGCTCGTCCGCCTCTCGCAGTGCCTGGGCAATGGCGGCATCGATGTCGGCCTTGGGCATGGCAAACTGGGCCGGGATGGGGTTCGCCACCACGGCGCCGCCCGCCAGCCCCAGCTCCCACTTGAGGCGCAGCGCCTGCGCGATCGCCGTCGGGCTCTCGAGGCGGTAATCCACCTTGAAGCCGCTCTCGCGGGTGTAGAAGGCGGGCAGCTCCTCGGTCTGGTAGCCGATCACCGGCACGCCCTGGGTCTCCAGGTACTCCAGGGTCAGACCGATGTCGAGGATCGACTTGGCACCGGCGCAGACCACGGCTACCGGGGTCTGGGCAAACTCCTGCAGGTCGGCGGAGATGTCGAAGGTCTCCTGGGCGCCGCGATGCACGCCGCCGATACCGCCGGTGGCAAACACCCGGATCCCGGCCATGGCGGCAATGATCATGGTGGAGGCAACCGTGGTGGCTCCCAGCCCCTTGTTGGCCAGCACGAAGGGGATGTCGCGGCGGCTGCACTTGGTGGCGGCGTGGCCGGCCCGGCCCAGCGCCTCCAGCGCCCCCGCATCCAGACCCACCTTGAGGCGGCCATCGATGATGGCGATGGTGGCCGGCACGGCGCCGTTGTCCCGCACCACCTGCTCCACCTGGCGCGCCGTCTCCACGTTCTGCGGATAGGGCATGCCGTGGGAGATGATGGTGGACTCCAGGGCCACCACAGGCTTGCCGGCGGCCAGGGCGGCGGCAACTTCAGGTTGGATATCGAGGTAAGCGTTCAACATGGGTACTCCTCCAGCATGCGTTCAACGGCGGCCTTGGAGAGGCCGGAAAAGACGGTATCGGAACAATTGACGGTGAGCGCGGCGCAGCCGAGGGCGAAACGGGCGGTCTCGACGATGCCTTGCTCCTGCAACCAGGCGTGGGCCAGCCCTGCCATGAAGGCATCGCCGCCGCCGGTCACGTTGACGACCGGGCTGCCGAGCACGGGCAGATGGCCCTGGCACTCCCCGTCGCTATAGAAGATCCCCTGATCCCCGAGGCTCAGGAACAGCCGCTGCACCCCGGCGCGGTGGAACCAGGCCGCCGCCATGGGCCAGGTGTCCGGCCCGGCGATGCGCAAGCCGCACAGCTGCTCCGCCTCGCTGCGGTTCGGTTTGAGGGTGTGGATGCGGTGCAGCCAGGGGCGGATCTTCTCCACCTTGGCGACCGACACGGTGTCCACGAAGATGATGTGCTCCCCCTGGCGCTCGAACAGCCAGTCGAGGGTGTGGGTGGCGAGGTTGGTGTCGAGCAGCCAGAGCCGCGCCGCCCCGAGAAAACCGCTCAAGGGGGCGAGCCGGGCCGGGGTGAGCTGGTCGATGATCCCCATGTCGTTGACGGCGCAGCTCATCTCGCCGCTGCCATCGTGCAGGCTGAGGTAACAGGAGGTGGCCTGGCCGTCCAGCACCAGCACCTGGCGCACGTCGACGCCGGCGCGCTGGCTCACCTCCAGCAGGTGATGGCCGTACTGATCGTTGCCCACCGCGGTCAGCAGCCGGGTGTCGGTGCCGAGCCGCGCCAGGTTCTCGGCGATGTTGCGCCCCACCCCGCCGGCGGAGGTACGCACCCGGCCCGGGTTGGAATCCCCGATGCGCAGATTGTCGTGGCTGCAGCCGCAGATATCCATGTTGGCACCGCCGATCACCACGGCGTAGGGGCCCTCCCGCAGCACGTAGCCGCGCCCCTGCACATAGCCCTGGCGCATCAGGCTGGAGATGTGACTCGCCAGCGCCGAACGGCTGATGCCGAGCCTGTCCGCCAGCTCCTGCTGGGCAATCATGGGATCCTGGCGCAGCAGGGCGAGGATCTCTTGCTCACGTTCCGTCATAGACAAACATCCAGTTACAAACGTTTGTCCATTATTTCCGAAAAACGTTTACCCGCCATCGCCTCGTGCAAAAATTGTCGGCTTGCGCACAAAAATTCGGCGGATGGCAGCAAGCGACACTCGGCCATCGAGCGTCACTTTTCCTGCGCCTGACGGCGAGTGCGGCTTATAATGCGGCCGCCACAGAGGAGAGCGAGATGAGAGAGTCAGATCACGAATGCCTGCCACCACAGGGGGATGAGTCAGCGCAGCACGGCGATGCAGGTTATTGCTGCATCGGGCTGGTCAACCCCAAGTCACCGGAGAACGTGGGGGCCGTGATGCGGGCCGCCGGCTGCTATGGGGCGGATGAGGTCTACTACACGGGGACCCGCTTCGAGCTGGCGCGCCGTTTCGTCACCGACACCAAGCAGATGGTGGAGCAGATCCCCCTGCTCGGTGTCGACGATCTGATGGCCATGGTGCCGGACGGCTGCACCCCGGTGCTGGTGGATCTGATCGAGGGAGCCACTTCGCTGCCGGACTATGTACACCCGGCGCGCGCCTTCTACATCTTCGGCCCCGAAGACGGCACCCTGGAGCCGGCCCGCTTCAAGGCGGTGAAAGAGGTGATCTACGTACCGACCCGGGGATGCATGAATCTGGCGGCCTCGGTCAACGTAATTCTCTATGACCGACTGGCCAAGCAGCTGCGTGCCAAGTAAGCAAGAGGTGATCTACGTGGCCATACCCAAGGGCTGCATCAATCTAGCCGCCTCGGTCAATGTGGTCCTCTACGATCGACTAGCCAAGCAGCTGCGCGGCAACTCGGCAAGCTGACAGAAAAGTTCCTGAACAGGTAACCAGCCCTCCCCGACGCAGGGCGTTTTAGTTGCCAGGCTTTAGCCGCTGCTCCTGCTCTTCGATAAAACCACGGTAGTAGTCGTGCAACCGATAGCGTCGGTAGATTTCGGCCAGGGTGCCGTGCCGCACCAGGTTGACCATGCCCTGATCCCAGAGCTGCTGCAGGGTGTGCCCCTTCTCGGTGTCGGCAAAGATGGGGTAGGTCGGGATCCAGCGCAGGAAGGTACGATGCATGTTGGCAGGAATGGAGTCCTCCGAGTAGAGCACCCCGGCAGTCAGATAGTAACGGTAGCGCTCCTTGGCCAGCAGTTGCAGCGCCATGTCGTGGCTGTCTATCTCGTGCCAGCGCATGGAGACCGGGATGTACTTGTCAAAGGCCCAGCCCCGCAGCCACACCACCCCCTGCCCCTTGAGGCTCGACTCGCCCAGCCACTGGGGCTGCCACTTCTTGAGCATCAGCACCGTCAGGTCATCGGCCGAGGCGGGATAACGGGGCTGCAGCACGCCACTCACCTCATCCCGGTAGACTCCCATCGCCATGTCGCCCCCCTGCTGGGCGATCACCGCCAGCGCCCGCTTGTAGGGCACGATGCGGGGGATGACCTCGTAGCCATTGGGCTGGTAGATGGCGCGCACTATGTCCAGATAGATGCCACGCCCATCCCGCTGGCAAAAACCCGGCCAGTCATCGCAATAGACATTGAGGGGATCGGCCCGACCGGGCCAGCAGAGCAGCAGCAATACCCATGAAAGCAGCAAACGAACCATGTCTTGACTATTTCTCCGGAGGCGAACGCTGTCACCCATCGAGCCGGCCTATCTGGCAAGGGTGCACAGGCCATATCCCATGATATGAAGATCCGTCGGCAAAGCACCACTTTTTACCGGTTTTGCGAGCGAGTCGAGGGTTATTGCCGACCGAATGGGTATTATTGACAATGAGATTCATTAGTAACCCAACCATAGGGGAGCCTTCATATGCCATCCATCAAAACCCTGCTCTGCCCGGTCGATTTTTCCCAGATGTCGCAAGCCGTGCTCGACTATGCCGTATTCATGGCCCAGAGCCATCAAGCCGAACTCAAACTGGTTCACGTGGTGGACCAGCTGCACGGCTTCGACAGTTACAAGATCCTGCACATGACCGCCATCGAGATCACCCACGAGATGGAGCGTCAGGCCAAGAGCCAGATGAAGGAGCTGATCGCCAGCCTGCCCATTCCGGCCACCTTCGAGGTACGCTTCGGCCGCGCCGCCGACGAGATCGTCGTGCAGGCCAAAGAAGAGAAGGCCGATCTGGTGGTGATGGGCAGCCACGGCCGCTCCGGCATCAGCCACCTGCTGGTGGGCAGCGTCGCCGAATCCGTGGTCCGTCACGCCCCCTGCCCCGTGCTGGTGGTACGCAAGTAATCCATCACCCGAAACAAAAAGGCCAGCATATGCTGGCCTTCTTTTTTGGCTTTAAGGCAGGCCTCAGCCATGGGCGTAGATGACGCTGCCCCCCTTGATGATGTCGATGATGGCCCTGGATTGCTCCTTGGGCAGCGCCGGGCAACCCCAGCTACGCCCCAGCTTGTCATATTTGAGCAGATGACGGGGGCTCGCATAGTCGGCGCCGTGCACGACGATGGCCCGCTTGCGGGCATTGCTGTTCTGGCCCGGGCTCAGGCCGTCGAGGCGCAGCGAATAGCCGTGCTTGCCCTGATAGGTTTCGGCGGTGCGATAGACCCCGAGCGAACTCTTCATGGAGTTGAACTGGTTGGAAAACTGGCGAGCGTCCCGCTCACCCGAATTGCGGCCATGGCTGACCCAGGTGTGATAGAGCAGCTTGTGGCGTTTCACGTCGATGACGAACAGACGGCGCTGGGTTGAGGGTTTGCTGTAGTCGATGATGGTGAGAATGGGTTTGCGCTTGTGGCGCACGCTCTGGTAACTGTTGAGAGCCTTGCGAAACACCTGTTTGTCGAGCTTGCCGGCCAGCCCCAACTGGCGATATAGATCCTGATCCCAGCTGGCGTGGCTGCTGCTGCTGAAACAGAGCGCCCCCAGCAACAGTGGTACGCTCAGCCACAGCGCTCCCCAGCGCTTTATCCAATCTGTCTGCTTCATCCTTGAATCTGCTCCCGTTTTTGTTGCTAGCAAAGTGTGCAAAATATCGCCACACCCTGCTGGATAGTTATATGCAAGCCCCTGATAGCCCGCAAGAAAAAAGCAAAAAAATGCCGACCAGGGTCGGCATCTTCACACAGGGCAAAACGGGGGC
This sequence comes from Aeromonas dhakensis, assembly GCF_000820305.1. Lineage (GTDB taxonomy): Bacteria > Pseudomonadota > Gammaproteobacteria > Enterobacterales > Aeromonadaceae > Aeromonas > Aeromonas dhakensis. Next base: position 71,881 of record NZ_CDBH01000046.1, on the reverse strand, counting down.
TCAGGCGCGGCTCAGATAATCCGCCAATCCCACCCATTTGTAGCTGGTGAGCTCGGTCAGCCCCATGGGGCCACGAGCGTGTAGCATCTGGGTCGATACCGCCACCTCGGCGCCGAGACCAAACTGGCCGCCATCGGTGAAACGGGTGGAGGCGTTGACGTAGACCGCCGCCGAACCGGCGCCGTTGACGAAACGCTCGGCATTGGCCAGATCGTTGGTGAGGATGGCATCGGAGTGACCGGCATTGTGCTCGCGCATATGGGCCAGCGCCTCGTTCACATCCGCCACCAGTTTGATCCCCAGGGTCAGCGACAGCCACTCGGTATCAAAATCCTCGGCACCCGCCTCGCGCAGTTGCTCGGCACCGGCCAGCAGGGGCATGGCCTCCGGCGTGGCCACCAGGGCCACCTTGCGCTCGTTCATCAGAGTCACCAGCTGCGGCAACAGGGCAGGCGCCACCTTCTCGTGCACCAGCAGGGTGTCGAGGGCGTTGCAGGCGGAGGGGCGCTGCACCTTGGCATTGTCGATGAGGGGCAAGGCACGGGCCAGATCGGCGCTCTTATCCACGAAGATGTGGCTGATCCCAAATCCGCCGATGATCACCGGAATGGAGCTGTTCTCCTTGCACATCTTGTGAAGACCCGCGCCGCCGCGGGGGATAATCATGTCCACGTAGCGGTCGAGGCGCAGCAGCTCACCCACCAGGGCCCGGTCCGGGTTGTCGATATATTGCACCGCCGCCTCGGGCAGACCGGAGGCCGCCAGCGCGCGCTGGATCACCCGCACCAGCTCCAGGTTGGAGTGGAAGGTCTCGCGGCCGCCGCGCAGTATGCTGGCGTTGCCGGTCTTGAGGCAGAGGCTGGCGATGTCGATGGTAACGTTGGGGCGCGCCTCGTAGATGACGCCGATGACCCCGATGGGCACCCGGCGACGGGAGAGACGCAGGCCGTTCTCCAGCACCCGGCTGTCGATCTCGCTGCCGACCGGATCATCCAGGGAGATCACCTTGCGCACGTCCGCCACGATACCGGCCAGTCGGGCCGGGTTGAGCAGCAGCCGATCCAGCATGGCCTCGGAGAGGCCCGCCTCGCGCCCGGCGGCGATGTCTTTCTCGTTGGCGGCCAGGATCTGGTGGCTGCGTGCCTCCAGCTCGTCGGCGATGGCGGCCAGCGCCCGGTTCTTCTGCGCCGTGCTGACGGTGGCCAGCTGATAGGCGGCTTCGCGGGCTGCCTGCCCCATTTTCTCCAGACTCATCTCTCTTCCCTTTGGTTCTTGCGGGGCCGCCTGATGGCGGCGCCTCTCTTATCCTGGTGTGCCGCTGCCCATGCTCTGCAGCGGCTGACGCCTCACAGCAGCACCATGTCGTCGCGGTGGATCGCAACGGCGCCGTAGCCGTAGCCCAGCACCTGTTCGATGTTGTCCGAATGGACGCCGCGCAGTTTATCCAGCTCCAGATGATTGTAACGGCAGATGCCGCGCGCCAGCTCGGCCCCCTTGGGATCGAGAATACGTACCACGTCGCCGCGCACGAAATCCCCCTTCACCGCCACTATGCCCTTGGGCAGCAGGCTGGAGCCCTTCTCCTGCATGGCGGCGACAGCCCCCTGATCCACCTGCACTTCGCCATGAGGGGGTGGCCCTGCCAGGATCCAGCTCTTGCGCCCTTCCAGCGGAGAAGCCAGCGCCGGGAACAGGGTGCCGATGCGCTCGCCCCTGGCGAGACGCCCCACCACCTCCGGCATCTGGCCGGTAGCGATCACCACGTTGACCCCGGCGCGGCGCGCCACGTCGGCCGCCTGCAGCTTGGTGGCCATGCCACCGGTGCCGAGCCCGCTGACGCTGTCACCCGCCAGCTTGCGCAGGGTGTCGTCTATGGTCTGTACCTCTTCGATGAGCTGGGCATCCGGATTGGTGCGCGGATCGGCGGTGAAGAGCCCCTTCTGGTCGGTAAGCAGGATCAGCAGATCCGCATCGGCCAGGATGGCGGCGCGAGCGGAGAGGTTGTCGTTGTCACCCACCTTGATCTCGGCGGTGGCCACGGCGTCGTTTTCATTGATGACCGGGATGATGCGGTGATCGAGCAGGGTGCGCAGGGTGTCGCGGGCATTGAGGTAGCGCTCCCTGTCCTCCAGGTCGGCACGGGTCAGCAGCATCTGGCCGATGTGCAGCCCATAGAGGTTGAACAGATCCTGCCAGACCCGGATCAGCTGGGTCTGGCCCACCGCCGCCAGCATCTGTTTGTTGGGCAGGGTTGGCGCCAACGGAGGGTGGCCCAGATGCTCACGGCCGGCGGCGATGGCCCCCGAGGTGACCATCACGACCCTGTGGCCGTGACGGTGCAAGGCTGCACACTGTCTGACCAGCTCGACCATGTGGGCACGATTGAGCTGGGAAGATCCCCCGGTGAGCACGCTGGTGCCCAGTTTGACGACTATGGTTCTGTTTTCCATGGGAGCAAAAAGGCTAAAATGTAAGGAATCCCTTTATACCCACGGCCCTGTTGCCCTGCAAGGCAATTAACGCCACGCGGCAGGCGGGAAATCGGGATGGCCGGCAGCGCGGCAAAGAAATGCCCCGCCAGCCGATGGGTGGCTGGCGGGGCGGCGGGTCATCAGGCGGCGGTGACGGTCAGCTCGTTGGTGACCTGCTCGGCGGGAGCGAGCCGGCAACCAAGCTGGTGCAGCTTGTCGCTGATGAGCTTGTAGAAGTGGTTGAGGGTGCGTTCGACTTCCACCTGATGCTTCTTGGGCAACGGCTTGTCGAGCCACTCCCCGTCCGCATTGTAGAAGCCGACCTGATAGTGGTAGCTGAAGCTGTGATCGTCTTGCTCCAGCACCAGCCACCAGCCCCAGAACTCCCGTTTGTCCGGTGCCGGCTTGGCACTGACACAGACGGAAAGGCAGTCGAAACGGTAACGCCCCTCTTCACACAGGTCCTCACGTAAATAGGGGCCAATCGCGGCAAACTGCCTCAGCAGTCGCTTGTAGGTCACTCTTTCTGACATGTTAACCTCCCTGTTGAACAAGCCACGTCACCCTGGGATGACGATAAATTTTAGCGCTATATCATGTACATAAGTGCTTCTTGAGCCAGTCGACCATCTCTTTCAACGCCTCGTCGTACACCTCCAGCAAGGGTTGTTTGTCGAACACCACCGCCTTGCCGTTGCGGCTGGCGGAGGCCAATGCCCGTACATCCTGCTCGGGACAAATGAAATCTCGCTTGTGTCCAATACTCAATATCGGCACAGATGTGCGAGTCCCCAGCAATCCTTGCGTCTTGAGTGAAAATACCTGGCACTTGGTGCGCAGCGACTCCCACTCGGCCGCATCGGCGCCGAGGCGGTTGGCCAGCCCGTCCCGCATCATGCGGGGGCAGCGGGCGAACATCTCATGATTGGTAAACACCTGGTTGACGCCGGCGCCGATGCAGACCACGGTCCGCAGCTTGAACGGTTCGATGAAGGCGAGCCGCGCCGCCACATTGCCCGCCAGACGGAATCCCACCATGGCGATGCGCTGGTGATCGACCCAGGCCACCTCGGAGAGATGGTTCAAGACCGCCTGGTGGAGCCGGCTGGTGTCCTGCACCAGCGGCCAGTGCTCGGCATAACCGATGCCCGGCATGTCCAGCGACAGCATGCCGATGCCGTTGGGCTCCAGGCACTTGAGATAGAGATTGAGGAAGTCGACCTGCAGCGAGTCGATGCCGCCGCTGACGATGACCAGGGGTACCGGCTTGTCGGTGGTCGGCAGGTGCAGGTAGCCCTGAATGTGCTTGCCGCGAAACGGCACCTGGAGCTCCTTGAGCGGCACCTTGAACAGACGGCCCGCCTCGCGGTAGGCCATGTTGCCGAGCAACTGGGCCTGATCCGCCAGCTCGTCATTCTTCAGATGGGGATAACTGGCAATGGAGTAGTAACGTACCGCCTTGAGCAGACTTTTCAGGGCTGCGCCCCGCTCGCCCTGCGCCACCAGCTCGCGACCCCGGTTGAAGTAGCGGCCGGCCAGCTGGCTCCACTCATAGACCCAGTTGCCGGGCACATAGCCCTTGATGGTGTCGAGGAAACGCTCGTGGGTACGCTCGCCCTCGCCCATGGCGATGCGGGCCAGAGTCTGCTCCACCTCGACCGGATCCGCCCCCTGCCAGGCCCAGGTCGGCCGGCGCAGCAGACGATACCAGCGCGTTGACATGGAACCGTCGATGAAGCTCTCGTCCACATTGTGATCCTGCTCCTCCACCGGGCTGGAGTTGGAGACTTCGGAGGTCTCCAGCACCTTCTTGACCCGGGTAAAGAGCTGCTCGGTCAGGTTGAGGTCGTCGTTCAAGTCCAAAGCTGTTACTCATTTCTGTCATGCAATGGCTCCATCTTAACCACTTTTGCCGCCGGGCAGCCAGTTGCACCACAAAAAAACAGGGCCCCATACAGGGGCCCTTTGCAGCAGCTTTGCGGCTTACTCTTCGTCGCAGATGGGGGTGGCGAACTCCAGCGCCATGTCCCACGGCTGTTCGATCCAGGTGTCCTGCGGGATGGCCACTTCGAAATCATCCAGCAGCGGCTCGCCCATGGGCTTGGCGAAGATGGCGATGAATTTGGCCTTGGGGTAGAGCTCGCGGATCACCTTGGCAGTGGTGCCCGTGTCCACCAGATCTTCCACCACCAGCCAGCCTTCGCCGTCACCCGCGGTGCTGGCGGCCTTCACCACCACCAGGTCGCGCTGGTTGTTGTGGTCGTAGCTGGAGATGCAGAGGGTTTCGACGTTGCGGATGCCAAGCTCGCGGGCCATCAGCGCCGCCGGAACCAGGCCACCACGGCTGACCGCGATGATCCCTTTCCACTGGCTGACAGGCAGTTGACGACGGGCCAGACGGCGCGCTTCACGTTGCAGGTTGTCCCACGACACGTAGAATTTTTTTGGCATGCTATCGTTCTCAAATGGTTATACAAAACAATTACTTAAATTCACATGCCGACTCCGTAGTGAATCGGCAGCAGATAATGTCGGCCGCCTGTCTACCAAATTCAGCTTGCACCGCGGCCGCCTCGGGAGAAGACCCTCGGCAGCGAAAACAGATGCAATGGAAGCAGGATGGGCAGAGCTGGCGGTCATGTCACAGAGGGGGCAGGACCGCAGACAGGCTGTTGGGCGGGCATGATACCATCGTTTGCGGATAAATTGACTGGCAAACGTATGCGAAATGCAGGAAAAAAATCGAAGCAAGTCCGGCTGACTCCCTCTTTTTCCTCTCCCCGACGGGGTTTGCCGCTCGGCAGATAAAAAAATAGCAGGGGGAGGATGGATTCCTCACTCACCTGCTTTTTTCGATACGCCTGTCGTCAGCCTGGCTGACGGCCCGCATCAACGGCGGTTGGCGTAGGGGTTCGGGTAGCTGAAGCCCTGGGTATAAAGAGACTGGGCGAACCAATAGGTTGAATTGCTGCCTGACATAATAAACTCCTGATTGCTTAACAAGTTACGTACCTTTATGCGGGTTCAGATCCTTGAACGGACACTCGGTTCCATGGAGGCGCACTTGCTTTGCTTCGGTTCCCTGGAGGCATTCATCGTCATCCTGACGGGTGGCGAACCACGGTCGTTAATTTACCAGTCGGCGCCATAAACTCAATATTTTTGTGATGTGAATCACAAAAATCTTTTGTGCAGGCTCATTTTGCCCCCACCGGAGCAGTTCGCTGCCAATCCCCCGCTTGCCAGCACAAGCTGCCCGCAATTTGCGCTGATCGCTCACATTTTTGTGTGATTGACTGTATTATCGTTATCCTCTTCCTCGCCCCGCTGCCGGGGCTCTGTCATTTTCCGTGCTGGTAAGGAGTCCCGACGTGGCACAGCTTAGCTCTCTCTCTCCCAAACTGATTTGGCACTTCTTCGAACAGATCTGCTCCATCCCCCACCCCTCCAAGCACGAAGCCCAGCTGAGCGCCTGGATCATGCAGTGGGCCGAAGGGGAAGGGCTGGCGGTCAAGCAAGATGCCGTCGGCAACATCATCATCAAGAAACCGGCCACGCCGGGGATGGAAAACCGCAAGGCGGTAGTGCTGCAGGCCCACATCGACATGGTGCCCCAGGCCAACGCCGACACCCAGCACGACTTCACCAAGGATCCCATCGATGCCTACATCGACGGTGAATGGGTCACCGCCCGCGGCACCACCCTGGGTGCCGACAACGGCATGGGCATGGCTGGCTGCCTGGCAGTGCTGGCCGACAAGAGCATCAAGCACGGCCCGCTGGAAGTGCTGCTGACCACCGACGAAGAGACCGGCATGACCGGCGCCTTCGGTCTGGAAGCGGGCTGGCTGGAGGGCGAGATCCTGCTCAACACCGACTCCGAAGAGGATGGCGAGGTCTACATGGGCTGCGCCGGCGGGGTGGATGCCAATATTCGCTTCCCGCTGGAGCAGGTTGCCGCCACTGAAGGTGAAGGTTTCGAGCTTCAGGTCAAGGGCCTGCGTGGCGGTCACTCCGGGGTCGACATCCATCGCGGCCGCGGCAACGCCAACAAGCTGCTGGTGCGTCTGCTCAAGGCCGCCGAGCCGCTGGGCCTGCGTCTGGCCGAGATCCACGGCGGCACCCTGCGCAACGCCATCCCGCGCGAGGCCCGTGCCAAGCTGCTGGTACCCGCCGCCAGCGTCAACGAATTCAAGGCCCTGGTCGACCGTTACACCGGCATCTACCAGAGCGAGCTGGCTGCTACCGAAGCCAACCTGACCGTGCTGCTCACCGCCCAGGAGAAACCGGCCCAGCTGATGAGCGAGTCCCTGCAAGCCCGCCTGCTGGACTCCCTGATGGCCTGCCCGAACGGGGTGATCCGCATGAGCGATGCCATCCCGGGCGTGACCGAGACCTCCACCAACCTGGGTGTCATCAAGACCCAGGATGGCGAAGTGTATGTACAGTGCCTGATCCGCTCCCTCATCGACTCCGGTCGCGAGAGCGTCGAGCAGATGACCAGCTCCCTGTTCAATCTGGCTGGCGCCAGCTGCGAGTTTACCGGCGCCTACCCGGGCTGGGCACCGAACGTGGACTCCCCGGTAATGGCCTTGGTACGGAGCAGCTACCAGACCCTGTTCGGCGAGATGCCGAACGTCATGGTGATCCACGCCGGCCTCGAGTGCGGTCTGTTCAAGAGCGCCTACCCGGAGTGGGACATGGTCTCCTTCGGCCCGACCATCCGCGGCGCCCACGCGCCGGGCGAGAAGGTACACATTCCGGCGGTCGAGCGGTTCTGGCAGCTGCTGGTTCACGTGCTGGAACAGATCCCGGCCAAATAAGCCCGCAGGTCAAGGCCGACCGGCTACACCACATACCCCGCCAGGTGCGGGGTATTTTTTTGCCTGCTCCCGCCAGCCCTTGGCGTGCTTCCCCTCGAAACCGCCGGACTGCTCTGCCCCCCCATCCGCAGCTAATCCAGACTCGTCAGCCAGACCACGGGGATCAATCTGAGAGTCTGCTGAAACCGTCTCCATAAACAGCGCTGGATTTGAAAACCCTTTCCATGATTTATGTAAATTTACAACACAAAAAGTTGATCCAGCTCACAGAAGGCCATAGGATCAAAGCGTGACCCAGGTCACAGATAACAAGTCAACGACAGAGCGATGAGGTGAATATATGTTTGAGAATCTGGCAGTACTGTTCCACCTGAAGGGTGTAACCAGAAAGAAAGGCGTGGCAGAGAAAGATACTTATGCACCGTCAACCCGCAACTACTACTTCCGTTATGGCGCCTGATACCACCAGCGGCCAATTTCGTGAAAGAGTTACCGGGTATTTAAGTAGTAAAATTACAAACAACAGCAATCCACACAGCAGCCATCCCCTCTCGGGGGCGCTGTCCTGCCCTGGCCAGATGTTCCACGGCCAAACCTGAACTCCAACCATGAAGATGGGGCCCACAGGCCCCATTTTTTATTTGCTCTCTCCCGTGCCATCTTGCTGCGATGCGGGCACCGGCATCATACTGCCTTTCCCAGGGGGAGCGCCTCGGCCAGCGGCAACGGCGTGTGGCAGGCCACCTGGTGACCTGCCCCGTCGCACGACTGCAGACTCGGCGACTGGGTGCGGCACAGCTCACCGGCATAGGGGCAGCGCTGGTGAAAGTGGCAGCCGCTCGGCGGTGAGATGGGGGATGGCACATCACCGGTCAGCAGGATGCGCTGGCTGCGCCGACGCGGGTCCGGCACCGGAATGGCCGAGATGAGTGCCTGGGTATAGGGGTGACGCGGCGCCAGATAGAGCGACTGGGCCTCAGCCAGTTCGACGATCCTGCCCAAATACATCACCGCAATCCGATCCGAGATGTGCTTGACCACCGACAGGTCGTGGGCGATGAAGATGATGGCGAGATTCATCTCCCGCTGCAGGGTGAGCAGCAGGTTGACGATCTGGGACTGCACCGATACATCCAGCGCCGACACCGCCTCGTCACAGACCAGCAGCTTGGGCTTGAGGGCGATGGCCCGGGCGATGCCGATGCGCTGGCGCTGGCCGCCCGAAAACTCATGGGGATAGCGATCCACCGCGCTGCCGGGCAGCCCTACCTTCTCCAGCAGCTCCTGCACCCAGACCCGCCGCTGTTCGGCATTGCCCTTGCCGTGAATGACGAAGGGCTCCTCCAGGATCTGCCCCACCGTGTGGCGGCTGTTGAGGGATTCTGCAGGATCCTGAAACACGATCTGCATCTCCTGGCGCAGGGAGCGCATCTCCTTGGGCGAGAGGTGGGTGATGTCACGCCCCTCGAAGGTGATGGTGCCGGCGGTCGGTTCGAACAGCTTGAGCAGGGTGCGTCCCAGGGTCGACTTGCCGCAGCCGGACTCGCCCACCAGCCCCAGTGTCTCCCCCTGCTTGAGATCGAAGCTAATGCCGTCCACCGCGTAGACGTGGTACTTCTTGCGCAACAAGCCGCCGCCCAGCTGGAAGTGCTGCTTCACGTCGCGCACCGATAAAAGCGTCTTCATACGGCTAGCTCCCTCCAGTGGTGGCAGGCCACCCCGTGCCGCTCGGCGAGCTGCTCGGTGGCCGGAATGGCCCTCACGCAGATCTCGGTGGCATGGGGACAACGGTTGGAGAAACGGCACCCGGCGGGCATCTCGTGCAGGGCGGGCACCTGCCCCTTGATGGTCTTGAGCAGGCTCTTGGGCTCATCTTCGAGCCGCGGGATCGAGCTCATCAGACCATGAGTATAGGGATGGCGCGGGTGGTCAAACAGCTCGAACACGTCGGCCTGCTCCACCGCCCGGCCCGCATACATCACCACCACCTCGTCACACAGCTCCGCCACCACCCCGAGATCGTGGGTGATGAAGATGATGGCCATGCCGGTCTGGGCCTGCAGCTCCTTCATCAGTTCCAGGATCTGGGCCTGGATAGTCACATCCAGCGCCGTGGTCGGCTCGTCGCAGATAAGCAGCGCTGGCTCGCAGGCGAGCGCCATGGCGATCATCACTCGCTGGCGCATGCCGCCGGAGAGATTGTGGGGATAGACGGCAAAGCGCTGGGCGGGCTCGGGGATCCCCACCTTCTGCAGCATGGCGATGGCCGCCTCCCTGCGCTGGGCCTTGTTGTAGTCGGGACGATGAAGGCGGAACACCTCCATCAGCTGATCGCCGACCGTCTGCACCGGGTTGAGTGCCGTCATCGGCTCCTGAAAGATCATCGAGATGCGGTTGCCGCGCACCTTGTACATCTGATCCGGTGACAGCGCGAGCAGATCCTCCCCCTGAAAACGGATGGAACCCGCCACCACCTGACCATGAGGCTTGGGCAACAGCCCCATGATGGCGAGCGAGGTGACGCTCTTGCCGCAGCCGGACTCGCCGACCACCCCCAGGGTCTGGCCGGGGGCAACCTGGAAGCTGACCCCGTCGAGCACCTTGATCTTGCCGTCGTCGACGGCAAATTCCACCTCGAGATCGCGCACCTCAAGAATCGGGGCCTTGCTCTGGCCATCATCCACGCCGAGCTGCCTCCCATGATCCCGGGCGCCCGGGTGGGGAGCCTGTGTGTTGGGCATGACTGCTGCTCCCTTCTGCGCCATATCAGTGACGTGCATAGGTCTTGTCGAGCAGGTTGATGGGCGCCAGCGCCTCCCCTGCCTCCTTGGCTTTCAGGGTCTCTTCCTTCACCTTGGGATCGAGCCAGAGCAGACCGCCACTGCTGTGGGGGTAGCCGTCCATGGGCCAGTAGAGCAGATCCGGCGTGTTCTTGGTGGCGGGCACCTCGGGCAGCATCACGTAACGCCAGCTGCTGGCTCGCACGTAGTTGAGCTGGACTCCGGGCACGAAGATGGCCAATTCATAGATGCGCTGCTGGATCTGGCGAGAGAGCTCGGCCCGCTTGGCCATGTCGAACTCGACGTTGTAGGCGTCGATCAGCGCGTCGAGCTCCTTGTCGGCCACGTTGAACAGGTTGTTGGTCTGCGGCTTGTTGGCGTTGGCGGAGTGGAACGACTCCCAATACTGCGGATAGAGACCGCCGCCGGCCCAGCCCATCCAGGCCGCCTCGTGTTTCTTCTCCAGCATCGCCTTGAAGCCGGTGGCGCCGTCCACAAGGTTGAGCTCCAGATCCAGCCCCGCCTTCTTGGCCTCTTCCTTGAGCACGGTCAACCGCTTGGAGTGCTCCTGGCTGGTGTAGGTGAGCGCCAGGGTCAGCCGCTCACCCTTGTCGTTCTGCAGGATGCCGTCCGGCCCCGGTTTGCTGTAACCCGCCTTGGCAAAGTAGTCGCGCGCCTTGCTGATGTCATAGGCCCGCTCCGGCAGCTGCATGTCGGTGAACTCGCCAAAACCCGAACCGAAGGTGGTGGCTCTGTCGTAGTCGCCACGCAGTACCGTCTTGATCATCTTGTCGATGTTGAGGGCATGCTGAATGCCGAGCCGCACGTTGATATCCGCCAGCTTGGGAGTGGCGATATTGAGATGCAGCCCCTGCCCGCCCTGCTTGGTGTCGGTCATGGCCATCACCTTCTGCACGTATCCCTGCTTGTACTCGGGGGTGACCGCTTTCTCATGCCACCAGTTGGGCAGGATCATCTCGAAGGTATCCAGCTCCCCTTTCAGGAAGTGACGGAAGGCGATGTTGTGATCGCGGATCACCTGCACCTTGATGGTGTCGAGGTTGAACCTGTGCTGGTTGTAGCGATAGTTCTGGGCCCACCACCCCTTCTGCTTGCTGAAAGTGATGGACTTGCCCTTTTTCACGTCGGTCATCACGTAAGGGCCTGTGGTGGGCACCACTGCCCAGTTGTACTGCTTCACCCAGTTGGGGGTCAGCTTGTAGTAGTGCTTGGGCTGGGGCCACAGCTCGGTGGTGTTGAGCAGATCCAGCTTGGCCTTGCGGGTGCCCGCCTTGACCAGGATGGTGTGGTCGTCAACCTTCTCCACCGCCACCACCTCGGTGGTGTAGTAGTTGTTGAACCAGGGCCCCTTGATGTCCTTGGAGCGCATCATCTCGTAGCCGAAGGTGTAGTCATCGGCGACCACCGGCTTGCCGTCGGACCACTTGGCACGCGGATCCAGCTTGAAGTAGACGGTCTGGTTGTCCGGCGCGATGGCCCAGTGGGTCGCCAGCGCAGGGATGGGGTTGCCGGTATTGGGATGGAAGCTGATGAGCCTCAGCTGGTTGTCCATGATGAAGGAGCGGAAAGAGCCGTTGGAATCCGGCCCCACGGTGCGAAACGTCAGCGGAAAACTGTCTATAAACATGGTGATGCTGCCGCCGGGCAGCGCCTTGGGCGAGGCGAACACGGGGTCGGTGTCGTTGGTTTCCCACTTGAGATCCGCAGGCAGGCTGGCCGCCCACACCCAGGTCCCGTTCACCAACAAGAATAGAGCACCTATCCATTTGATTTTATTGTTCATGTTTGACTTCCTGGTCATACCCCTGCACTGGGGGTTTAGCAATTTAAGGGTGAGCAACCCGGCGCCTTGAGTGCGCCACAGGTCACTGATAACGGGTAAATTTGCGCGGGTCGAACGCCTCGCGGATCGCCTCGCCGATGAAGGAGACCATGATCAGCACCAGACTCACCGCCGCCACCACCGAGCTCACGATCCAGATGGCATCCAGGTTGTTGATCCCCTGGGAGAGCAGCTCCCCCCAGCTCGGGGTGGGCGGGGCCAGGCCAAAGCCCAGATAGTCCAGCGCCGTCAGGGTGGAGATGTTGCCCACCACGGCAAACGGCGCCAGGGTGACGATCATCATCAGGGTATTGGGCAGAATGTGGTTGAAGATGATCCGCCCGGTACCGGCCCCCTGGGCCCGCGCCGCCATCACGTAGTCCCGCGCCCGCTCCTTGTAGGTGAGGGTGCGCATGTACCAGGTGATGCCCATCCAGCCGAACAATACGTTGATGGCCACGAACAGGCCGAAATTGGGCTTGGCCAGCGACACCAGGATCATGATGACGTAGAGAAACGGCACCTGGGACCAGATCTCGATAAAGCGCTGCAGCACCAGGTCAAAGCGTCCGCCGAGAAAGCCCATCATGCAGCCGATGGTGACGCCGATGGCGTAGCTGGCCACCAGCGCGATGAAGGCAAAGCCGATGGCGATGCGAAAGCCGTAGACCAGCCGCGCCAGCACGTCGCGGCCGCTGGTGTCGGTGCCGAGCAGGTGGCGCTCGGCCAGGCTCGGTGCATAGGGTGGGTAGGCGTCCTGCTTGAAGTCCTGCTCATAGGGGTTCCAGGGCACAGGTGGCAGCAGCACCCAGTCCCCCTTGCCCTCTGCGGTGAATTTGTCTTGGAGCTGGCGGTAGTTGGTCTCGTACTCGTAATCGAGCCCGAACTGCTGACCCGGGATCACGTCGCCATAGGTGGGAAAATAGAGCTCCCCCTGATAGCTCACCATCAGTGCCCGGCTGTTGACCAAGAGCTCCGCCAGCAGGGAGAGCAGCACCAGGGTGGTGAAGATGATAAAGGAGTAGTAGCCGCGTTTTATCGATTTGAAACGCTTGAGTTTTTTCAGCGTCACCGGATTCAGATTCATGTTCACTCTCCAAACCGCACGCGGGGATCGACAAGGGCGACACAGATGTCGGAGACAATGTTGCCCACCAGCATCAGCATGGAGGTGATGGCCAGAATGCCCATTACGGTGGGGTAGTCCCGTTCCACGATGGCCTCATAGCCAAGCAGGCCGATGCCGTCGATGTTGAAGATGGTCTCGATGAGGAAGGATCCGCCGAAGAAGACGGTGAGCACCGACCCCAGGTGGCTCGCGATGGGGATCAGGCTGTTGCGCATGGCGTGATCGGTCACCGCCTTGCGAAACGGCAAGCCCTTGGCCACGGCGGTACGTACGTAATCCGCCGACAGGTTCTCCATCAGGCTGTTTTTCATGGTCATGGTGAGGATGGCGAAATCCCCGATGGCATAGGCGATAAGCGGCAGCAGCGCGTGGGCGAAGAGGGTACGGATCTGATCCCAGCTGTTCTCCATCCCGTCAAACTCGTCCCCCGGGAAGCCACCCATGGGCAGCCACTCCAGATGAAACGCGAACACTGTGATGAGGAAGATGCCCACCACATAGGCGGGCAACGCATAGGCCATGTAGATGAGCATGGAGCTGACTGAATCGAAGCGGGTGTTGTGTCTGAGCGCCTTGGCCACCCCGAGCGGGATGGAGACGGCGTAGCTCAGCAGAAAGGTGGCCAGCCCGAAGAAGGCGGTCACCGGCAACCTGTCCTTGATAAGATCCCACACCGGCTCGTAATAGCGGGTCGACTCGCCGAGATCCAGCACCGCCAGCTTCTGCAGCCACTCCCAATAGGCGACCAGCATGGGCTTGTCGAGGCCGTAGAACGCCTTGAGCTCCTCGATCTGCTCGTCGGAGAGCGCCTGCGCCCCCTTGCTGCCGCTGGAGCGACCGGACTCATTCTGGGAAACCTGGGCCTGCAGCAACATGCGTTCGACCGGACCGCCCGGCACGAAACGGGTGATGGTGAAGACGAGCAGGGTGATACCGAGAAACGTCGGGATGATCAAAAGCATCCGACGTAGGAAATACGACAGCATGGTGGAACCTCGTCCTTGTTGTTCTTTTATGGCCAGTCACATCCGGTGACGGGCCCGTCCTTCCTGGCATTACTCACTGAATAGCCGATGATTGACAGACTATCCGCTCGGTCACTGTAAAAGCTCTGCAACAAAAATCAAGTAGAACTAGGGGTGCATTCTGGTCCCGGCTTGTGCAGTGGAATTTATCGTGAGTTTTTTCTGAAATTCGCAACTTCAAGATAAAAAACTACAAGATGAACAACTTAAATAACGTTTAGTAATTCAACAAAACAGATAAAAACCAGCAAATAAATTAAATAAACCATTAAAAACAGCTACTTAAAGCAAACCCCACAAAAGAACACCTTCTCTATATGGCTGCACATAAATAGGTGGCCGGCGCCCAGCCTGAACCTCAGCCGAACACACTACCAAAACAGACAATAATGCTAAAAATACCTAACTCAACAATATAAAACCCAGAAAGACACCACCCTTATCGATAAGTTCAAAATTAATCAATAAACTGGAATCAATTTGCTTTAACAAAACCTTTACATAGGAAAACGTTACCAAATCAGAATAAATCTCTGCCAAATGCGAAAAAATAAAACATAGTCATCTTATTGCCCGCCACGCCCCCATCCGTACCGCCTCAATTGACGTCAACCGCCAAACCTTGATAAGCCTTACGCATCGCCCCAACGAGGGCGGTATGGAAGCAAACAAAAAAACAACCAGGAAGGATATAAGCGATGCTTAGGAAAAGCAGACTCTCTGCTGCCGTTGCGTTTGCCTTGGCGAGCGCGGCAGTAGTGGCCACCCCTGTCTTGGCCGAAGAAGGCCAAAACGTCGAAAAACTCCAGAAGATCAAGGTTACCGGCTCGCGCATCTCCCGTGTCGACGTGGAAGGCGCCACCCCGGTCGTCGCCATCAGCAAGGCCAAGATCGAACAATCCGGTCAGCAGACCGTGGCCGACTACCTGAAGCAGGCTTCCTACAACTCCTTCGGTAGTATCTCCCCCTCCTCCGGCAGCTCAGCCCAATCCCAGGCCACCGTCAGCCTGCGCGGGCTTGGCTCAGAGCGCACTCTGGTGCTGCTCAACGGCAAGCGGGTCGCCGGTTCTCCTTCCATCGGTGGCAGCTCCATCAACCTCAACTCCATCCCCATGGCGGCGGTGGAGCGGGTTGAAGTGAACCTGGACGGCGGCTCTGCCCTGTACGGTTCCGATGCCATCGGCGGCGTCATCAACGTCATCCTGAAACAGGACTATGAAGGGCTGGAATTCCAGGGCCGTATCGGCTCTCCCACCGAAGAGGGTGGTGACGAGAAGAGCGGTTCCATCGTCAGCGGCATCACCGGGGAGAAGGGTTCCCTGATGATGGTGTACGAGCACGACGTCAAGGATGAGATCTACTACAAGGATCGCGACTACCTGGCGTTGCAGGGCTCGTCTGCTCCCAGCCTGTATGGCCGCAACATCAAGGGGATCGATGCCGCCACCGGCAAGACGGTCACCCGTACCCTGGACGGCATCGACTGCGCCAATACCGGTCCCGGCTTCGTGCCGGTCGGTACCGCCTGCCGCTTCGACTTTGCCCAGGTCGCCGCCAAGACCGCTTCCCGTACCCGGGACACCGTCTATGTCAACGGCCGCTATCACATCAATGACAACGTCGATTTCGTACCCCAGCTGATCGGCTCGCGGGTCACCAGCTTCGGCCGCTTCGCCCCAGCCGCCGGTCCCTTCAGCATCGACGGTACCACTCCGGGCGGCGCCCAGCTGCTGGCCGACAACGGCTTCATCGGCGACAAGGCTACCGTCTACTATCGCTTCAGCAACGTCGGCCCCCGTGACAACGACGTCACCGACATGACCGGCAGCATGAACCTGGGCTTCGAGGGCACATTGCCGACCGAAGCGGTGGGCGATGTGGAGTGGAATGCGGGCTACATGTACTCCAAGACCGACAACAAGAACCGCGGGACCGGCTATGTGCTGAATCCGGCGGTCCAGCAGGAGGTCGACAGCGGCAACTTCAAGAACGGCGAGTTCTCCAGTGCCGCCACCAACAGCCTCTCCTACGACACCAGCCGCACCTCCAAGATGGACTTCTTCCAGTGGTACGGTGGCCTGGGCTGGAGCATGGGCGAGCTGCCGGCCGGCCCCATCGGCTGGTACCTGGGGGCCGAGTACAACGACTGGGTTTACTCCGACACCTATGACAGCCAGTCTGCGGCCGGCAACGTCATCGGCTCTTCCGGCAACTCGGGCAGTGGTGTGCGCGACGTCTTCGCCGCCTACATCGAGAGCCTGATCCCCATCACCGAGCAGATCGAGCTGAACCTGGCCGGTCGTTTCGACAAGTACAGCGACTTCGGCAGCGCCTTCTCGCCCAAGGCGAGCCTGCGCTATCAGCCGCTGGACAACCTGTTGTTCCGCACCTCCTGGTCGCAGTCCTTCCGTGCCCCGGGTCTGGACGACCTGTACGCGGCCGATGCCGACTCCGCCGACTACGCCAAGGACTATGTCTCCTGCCAGGCCAACGGTGTCGCCAACTGCCCGGAAGAGCAGTACACCACGGTTCGCCAATCCAACAAGAACCTGAAGGAAGAGACGGCTGACACCTTCGGCATCGGCGCTGCCTACAGCCCGATCGACGACCTCAACCTCTCGCTGGACTACTACTACATCAAGATTGATGACGTGATCCAGCTGGCCACCACCCAGACCCAGTTCTATCAGGAGCTGAACACTGGCAGCAACCCGAACGTCATCCGCGATGCCAACGGCGATGTGGAGCAGGTTTATGCCGGCATGGTCAACCTGGGCCAGCTCAAGACCAGCGGTCTGGACTTCAAGGCTGACTACAAGTACGACTTCAACGTCGCGACTGTGCGCTACGACTTCGGCAGCACCTACATTCTGAAATACGAAGAGGGTCTGTTCGCCGGTGGTCCCATGGTCGACAAGAAGGGCTGGAACGCCAAGCCTGAACTGCGCTTCAACTCCGGTGTCGGGGTCAATGTGCCGCAGTGGTGGAACATGGATGCCTACCTGAGTGCCAACTACATCGACTCCCAGAGCCAGGACTATGTTGACGGTCGGACCGAGGGCCATATCGCCTCCCAGACCACCTGGAACCTGAACGTCGGTGTTAACACCCCCTGGAACGGCAAGCTGCAAGCCGGTGTGAAGAACATGTTCAACGTAGGCCCCTCGCTCTCCAGCGACGGCTTCACCTACGACGAAGATCTCTACAGCATCGACGGACGCATCGTCTACCTCGACTACACCCAGAAGTTCTAATCAACTCTCGTTGATATACCAACCTAAGCCGGCCCGGTCGGGCCGGCTTTGCCCAACGTCCAAGGAAGTTACGGAGATAGGGTAATCCTATGAAAACAAGGACAATTACAATGAAGAAAGCGCTCCTCGGCAGCCTGGTTTCTGCTGCCTTGCTGACCAGCTTCAATCTGAGTGCCGCCTCTGCCAGCCAGGCAGTGGACGCTCAAGCCGCCACCGACAATGCATCCAAAGTTTCCCAGCAGAAGATCGACAACTACGCCGACTCTGCCGAATCCGCCCTCGCCCAGTACAAGGCCGCTCTGCGCCAGGTCGACAGCCTGCGCACCTACAACGAGCAGGTGGGCAAGATGGTCGAATCCCAGAGCAGCGAGCTGGCCTCCATGCAGCGCCAGATCGCCCAGATCGATCAGACCAGCACCGAAGTGGTGCCCTTGATGCTCAAGATGATCGACTCCCTCGACCAGTTCGTCTCGCTGGACCTGCCGTTCCAGAAGGTTGAGCGGGAGGACCGCGTGGCGGCCCTGACCGACCTGATGAACCGGGCCGATGTCACCATCTCCGAGAAGTACCGCAAGATCCTGGAGGCCTATCAGATCGAGGAGGGCTTCAGCCGCACCATCGAGTCCTACAAGGCCAGCCTGGACAAGGATGGCAGCGAGAAGACTTACGAGTTCCTGCGCGTCGGCCGCATCGCCCTGCTCTACCAGTCCCCGGACGGCCAGGAAACCGGCATGTGGAACAAGCAGACCCGCCAGTGGGAAGAGTTGCCCCAGGAGTATCGCAGTGCAGTGGAACAGGGCCTTCGCATCGCCAAGAAGCAGGCGCCTCCCGCCCTCATCAAGCTGCCGGTTCAAACTGCGGAGAAAGCATCATGAAAGGAATCAAACTTGCCATCGCCTCGCTGATCGCGGGCGCTACCCTGGTCACCCTGCCGGTGACCGCCGCCGAGAAACCGGTGGATCTGAACGCCCTGCTCAATCAGGTCAAGGCTGCCAGCACCACTGAATCCCAGCTCAACAAGGAGCGGGAAGCCCGCTTCCTGGCCGACAAGAACGAGCAGACCGCCCTGCTGGCCAAGGCCAAGGCCGACCTGGCTGCCGAGACCGCCAGAGGCGAGCAGCTCAAGGCCACTTTTGATGCCAATGACAAGCAGCTGACCGAGCTGACCGAGACCCTGCGCCAGCGTTCCGGCAACATGGGCGAGATGTTCGGCGTACTGCGCCAGTTCGCCGGCGAGTTCAAGGGGATCTTCAACGCCTCCGCCCGTCGGGTCGAGCATCCGGAGCAGACCGCCCTGCTGACCCGCCTGGCCGAGAGCAAGGAGCTCCCCTCCAGCGATGACCTGACCGCCTTCTGGACCACCACCCTCAGCCGCATGGTCGACGGTGGCAAGGTGAGCCAGATCCCGGCCACCGTGGTCTATGGCGAAGGCAACCAGGCCGAGAAGACCGTCACCCAGATCGGCGAGTTCAACACCGTCTCCGAAGGCAAGTACCTGACCTTCGTGCCGGAGACCGGCAAGTTCGAACAGCTCTCCCGTCAGCCTGAAAACAATGTGCTGGAACCGGTCGCCAAGTTTGAACAGGGCGGTGGCAGCGTCGAACCCATCTTCATCGACCCGTCCCGCGGCGTGATTCTCTCCCTGCTGGTGCAGTCGCCAACCCTCAAAGAGCGCATCGATCAGGGCGGCTCCGTGGGTTACGTGATCCTGGCACTGGGGGTCATCGGCACCCTGCTGGCGCTGTTCTGCGGTGCCCGCCTCTCCCTCATCGGCGGATCCATGCGCAAGCAGCTCAAATCCGATCAGATCATCAAGGGCAACCCCATCGGCGAGATGCTGGGCGCCTACCAGGCGCACCGTGGCGACAACATCGAGGATCTGGAGTCCAAGCTCGACGAGATCATCCTGCGCAACGTGCCCAAGTTCGAGAAGGGCATCAGCATCATCAAGCTGATCGCCTCGGTGGCACCGCTGCTGGGTCTGCTGGGTACCGTGGTCGGCATGATCGCCACCTTCCAGGCCATCACCCTGTTCGGTACCGGCGATCCCAAGCTGATGGCGGGTGGTATCTCCGAAGCCCTGGTCACCACCATGCAGGGTCTGGTGGTCGCGGTGCCCATGCTGTTCCTCTACACCATCGTTCAGACCCAGAGCCGCCGTCTGATCCAGGTGCTGGAAGAGCAGAGCGCCGGCTTCGTCGCCCGTTATCAGGAACGTCTGCACGCCTCCAAAGCCGCAGCGTAAGGAGTCACCCATGTGGTTCTGGTTGATTGAAGAAGTCGAGTCGGTCCGCCGGTTTCTGGGATTGGGGGGCGACGTGCTGGTCGCCCTGTTCTTCCTGACCCTGATGATGTGGGCCCTGCTGCTGGAGCGCTGGTTTTACTTCATGGCGGTCTACCCGCAACAGGTGAAGCAGACCAAGGCCGCCTGGCTGGCCCGCAGCGATCACCTCTCCTGGTCCGCCAGGCAGATCCGCCGCGAGCTGGTCTCCCGGGTGGCCATGGCGGTGGACAAGGGGATGCCGGTCATCAAGGTGCTGATCGCCCTCTGCCCGCTGATGGGACTGCTTGGGACCGTGGTCGGCATGGTGCAGGTGTTCGACACCCTGGCCATCACCGGCACCGGCTCCCCCAGGGCGATGGCCTCGGGGATCTCCAAGGCGACGGTACCGACCATGGCGGGCATGATTGCCGCCCTTTCCGGTCTGTTTTTTGTCAGCCGGCTCGATCACAAGGCCAAGCTGGCCGTGCAGAAGCTGGAAGACAACCTGAAACACGGCTGATGCAGGATGCACTCCCCCGCCGGACCCGGTTCTGGCGGGGGCACAGAACAAGCAAGGAGTTTTTGCCATGAGAAAACGTCACAGCGACAGCAGTGCTGATGAGGCGGCCATCGATTTGACCCCCATGCTGGACATAGTGTTCATCATGCTGATCTTCTTCATCGTCACCACCTCGTTCGTCAAGGAGTCCGGCGTGGAGATCAACCGCCCGAGCGCCAGCACGGCCGAAACGGTGAAGAAGGGGAACATCATGGTCGCGGTCCGCGAGAACGGCCAGGTCTGGGTCGACAAGCGCATCGTCGAAGTGGGTGCCGTGCGTGCCAACATCGAGCGGCTGCGGGCAGAGAACCCGGAGAGCGCCGTGGTGATCCAGGCCGACAGCGAATCCCGTTCCGGTCTGGTGGTCCAGGTCATGGATCAGATCCGCATGGCCGGTGTCCAGAACATCTCCATCGCCGCCGACAAGAGCAGCTGATGCCGGAGCGAATGCCATGAGATACCTGATATCGTTAGCGGTCTCCTGCGTGGTGGTGTTCTTCCTGTTCCTGGGAATGAACAAGCTCATCACGCCGGATCACCGGGAGCTGACGGAGAAGGAGGACGTCACCATGACCGACTTCATTCGCCTCAAGCCTCAGGAGACCCTGCAAGAGAGACAACGTGAGCTGCCCAAACCGCCGCCTCCGAAACGCCCGCCGCCCCCTCCCGAGATGGAAGTGGCGAGCACGGATCGGCCGCAGATGGAGAGCTCGCCGATGGACATGCCCAAACTCGACATCCCGGTCAACATCGGCGGCGGCAACGCCCTGGGTGCCTACAGCACTGGTGGCGGTGGCGGCGGCATGGGTGGCAACAACGGCGCCATTCCACTGGCGACCTTCGAGCCCATGATGCCCCGCAAGGCGGCGCTGGCCGGCCTCGCCTCCGGCAAGGTGCTGGTGGAGTTCACCGTCACCGAACGCGGCACCGTCAGCAACGTGCGGATCGTCAAGGAAGAGCCACGCAGCTACGACCTCGGCAAGGCAGCGCGCCAGACCATCGCCAAATGGACGTTCAAACCGGCCATGGTGGATGGCAAGCCGCAGGCCAGTCGCATGCAGCAAGAGATCGAGTTTGCGACCAACTAAGGAAGGTGGCGATGAAAAAGTTACACACCCTGATCCTCGCCCCGGTCGCCATGGCGGTGCTGCTCAGCACCGCCGGTTGGGCCGCCGAGCAGCCCGCCCTCTCTGACCGCGCCTACCGCGCGGTCAACAAGGCGCAGGCACTGATCACCGAGAAGAAATACGGCGAGGCCAATGCCAAGCTGCAGGAGGCGCTGTCCAGCGCCGGCGAGCGGGTCTACGACAAGGGGGTCATTCTGCAGACCCTGGGCTTCGTGGCGGCGCAACAGGAGAAGTACGGTCAGGCGACCAAGTACTTCGCCGATGCCATCGCCACCGGCGGGCTGCCCCAGCCGGTGGCCCAGCAGGTGCGCTACAACCTGGCCCAGCTCTACATGGCGGAGGGGAACTTCAAGGCCTCCATCAACACCATGAACCAGTGGTTCGCGAACCTCGGCAAGGACGAGAAACCGACCCCGCACGCCTACATCACGCTGGCCAACGCCCATGTGCAACTCAAGCAGTATCGGGAAGCCATTCCGGCGGTGGACAACGCGATCAAGCTCTCCGCGGGCAAGGCGCCGGAGTCCTGGTACCTGCTGAAGATGGCGGCCCACTACGAGCTGAAGCAGTACAAGCCGGCCACCGAGGTGCTGACCGCACTGGTCGACCGCTACCCGGAGAAGAAGAAGTACTGGACCCAGCTGTCGGCCATGCACATGCAGGCGGGCAACGATGCCAAGGCCCTGGCGGCGCTGGAAGGCGCCTACAACCTTGGCATGCTGACCGAAGCCAGCGAGCTGCAGCGCCTCGCCAACTACCTGGCCTTCGCCGGCATTCCCCACCGCGCCGCCCGCGTGATGGAGAAGGCGATGAAGGAAGGGACCATCGAGAGCAACGCAGCCAACTACAAGACGCTGGCCAACTACTGGCACCAGGCCAAGGAGCTGGACCCGGCCATCGACACCCTGGCCAAGTCCTACAAGCTGGCCCCCAGTGCCGATCTGCAGCTGAAGATGGCGCGCATGATGATCCAGAGCAAGCGCTACCAGGATCTGGTGGCCTTCGCCGCCAAGCCTGCCGCCAACGCCAGCGGCGAGCAGCGGGCGGATCTGAAGTTCCTGACCGGGGTTGCCTATTTTGAGCAGCAAAAGCCGAAGGAGGCACTCTCCGCCTTCACCCAGGCTGCCCAGAACGGCAACGTCAGCGGCCGCGCCTCGCCCTGGATCAGCTTCTTGAAAGAGCAGCAGGGCGGCGCCGTCACCCAGTAACCAAACCGCGTGCCGACCGGGGCCATCTCTCGGCAAGGCACGCAACAACTCTCGGCAGTACGGGCTCCCGCCCTGCCGATCAACAACAAGGGGATTACCCCGCAGATTGCCTTGGTGGCAATTGGCCGCTCCCCGGAGCGGTCTTTTTTATGCCCCTGCCTTTATTACCCCGCCATAAAAAAATCCGGAGCCTGGGCTCCGGATTGGGTCATTACCTTGCGAGAGAACAGGCCATGCAGAGTGCCGGCCTGCCTCTCAAACGGTCATCAGTAGCTACACACCAGTTTCCAGCTGCCGCCGCCCGCTCTGAGCTCGCTGCTGGTACAGCAGCCTGGACAACTCAGTAGCTGCATACCAGTTTCCAGCTGCTATCGCCCGCTCTGAGCTCGCTGCTGGTGCGGCAGCTTGGACAACTCAGTAGCTGCATACCAGTTTCCAGCTGCCGTCGCCCGCCTTAGGCTCGCTGCTGGTCCACCAGTTGGCCTGCCAGACCGCCTTGTTGTTGGTCATACGATCACCACCGTTGGCGTGATCCCCCTGCGGCCAGGTCGGATAGGCCTTGTAGGCGGCCGGATTGACGTTCTGGCTGCTGCAGGTGCTACCGCCCGGGTTCTCACCGCCACCACTGCTGCCCAGCACGGCCTCCGGCAGGGTCGGGAACTCGGCCTTGAGACCCGCAGTCTGGCTGCCGCTGATGATGCGGATACCGCTCGGCACACCGGCGGCCGGCAGATAGTAGGTCATCGCCACTTCCACGTCGCTGCCCGGCGCCCACGCCTTCCAGGTCGGCAGCGTGAAGGCCGCCTTGTGGAAATCCTTCTCGCCCGCGATGCCGTCGGAGTTCTGGTTGCCGCCGCTCTCCACCACTTTCAGCCCCATCCCACTCTGGTCGGTGATGGTGTCGGAGGTGGAGGTGGGCACCAGGAACTCGATGCGGGTACCGCCCGGAATGGTCTGGGTCGAGTTGTTGGTGAGCTTCAGGGTCGGGTTGATCGGGTAGTTGGAATCCCCCTCCTTGAAGCCGGAGAGGCTCACCGCGATGTCGAGCTGGGCGGTTGGCGCCGCCAGATCGTTCTGCCTGGTGTCGTACTTGGTCGCCTTGGCAAACTTGTCGTAGGCGAGCGTGGTCAGGGTATCCCCCATGCCGTACTCGTTCTTGGCCGGATCGAAGGCGTAGTCACCCGCCATCTCCCAGAACATGACCCCGCCCAGGCCCCGCTTGATGATGTAGTCGAGCTTGTGGCCCATGGACTCTTCATCTTCGGTGGAGAGGAACACCTTCTTCTCTTCGTTCCACAGCCAAGGCGCCTGCGCCTTGTCATCGTAGTAACGCACGTACTTGCCCTGCATCACGTGAGCCGGGTTGTTGGGATCCAGACCCCAGGCCTGACCGTAGCTCGGCATGGTGGTGATACCCAGGCTGGCGGCGTTCTCCAGGTTCTTGGCGTGCCACATGGGCACGGCACCGCCGCCGATCTCCTTGCCGTTCTTGTCGAGATCGTGCCAGATGTTGTCGATGCCGACCGCCCCGTTGCCGCACGGAATGGTGCTGCCGCCGGTACCCGGCTGACAATCGCTCTGGCTCGGCAGTGCTGCCTTGCCGCCCAGGCCGTGGGTGCCACCGCTGACCCCTTGCCAGCCGCGGGTGTAGTAAGGCACGCCCACGTTGATCTTGCCGGCCGCCAGGGCGCCACGGAAGTAGTGGGCAGACCAGGCCGCGTTGAGGTAGCCAATGCCGCCAAACTGGCTCTGGGTATAGACGCCCCAGTGGGCAAGTTCGGCATCCGCCTTGTTGTCGAACAGGGCGGCGTTGTGACCGACGAAGTTGTTCCAGGCGCCGTGGAAGTCGTAGGTCATCAGGTTGACGTAGTCGAGGTACTGGGTGACCTGGAAGTTCTCCATGCCGCGCAGCAGATAGGCCGAGGCCGGCGAGGCGATGGTCAGCATGTACTTGCGACCATCCTCGCTGCCGGCGCTGTCGAGCTTGCTGCGCAGGGTCTGCATCAGCACCTTGTAGTTGGCAAACAGCTTGCCGCGGCACTGGTTGGAGAGCGGGAAGTCGTTGGGGTTGCCCGCATCCTTCATGGAGGTGGGATACTCGTAGTCGACGTCGACCCCGTCAAAGCCGTACTGACGGATGAAGCTCACCGCCGAGTTGGCAAAGGCGTTGATGCCGTCGGTGTTGACCGAGCAGTCACCCTTGGTGGTGGCGGTATAGAAGCCGCGGGTATCGGCCCAGCCCCCCACCGAGATCAGGGTCTTCACGTCCGGATACTGCTTCTTGTACTTGGACAGCAGGTTGAAGTGGCCCTGGTAGGCGAACTCCGGATCCATCTCGGCACCCGGCACGCCGTCCCAGGTCATCTTGGTCGCCGAGTCATCCACCTTGATGGTGTGGCTCTGCTCGTCCACCGCCGCGAAGGCGTAGTTGATGTGGGTGATCTTGTCCCAGGGGATGTCGCTCACCAGGTAGGAGGGCAAGCCGTTCTTGCCGGTACGCCAGGAGGTGAAGTAACCGATGACCCGGCGGGCGTGGTCATCCCCCATGCACTCGTAGCCATCCGGACGGTAGATCTGACGAATGTCGCAGGAGAGATTGCCACCGGTGGGCGGCAAGGCGGCCTCTTCCACCTGCACGTCGACCTGGCTCGACTCGCCGCTCAGGTTCTCCTTGTCGGTCGCCACCAGCTTGAGGCCGGCCAGCCCCTTGCTCTGGGGCGTCCAGTTCACCTGCCAGGGGGCACTGGTGTCTTCACCCACTTTCTTGCCATCGACGAACAGCTCGACCTTGGCGACGTCGTCGTTGGCATCGGTGACGTTGCCGCTCACTGCCACGCTGCGACCCAGGGTCACCTTGGCGCCGGCGGCTGGGCTGCTGATGCTCACCTTGGGCGCCTCTGGCGCCACCACGGCGGCGACCTTGAAGCTGGAATCCGCTTCGCTCAGCACCTTGCCGTCTTTATCCAGCGCTCGCGCCTTGAGGGCGTGGGCGCCGACACCGGCGGCACGCCAGCTGCCGTTCCAGGGCGAGGCACTCGCCGTGGCGACCAGGGTGCCGTCGATGAGGTACTCGACCTTGACCAGCGCCGTCACCGGGCCGCTCAGGGTCACCGCCAGCGCGACGCTGGCCCCTTCGTTGACACTGGCGCCGGCAGCCGGCGAGCTGACAGCTACGCCGAGCGCCGGGGGCGGCACCTCGCCGCCATAGAGTTTCCAGGCATCGGCCCAGACGACCCCGACACCTGGCTCATAGTGATAGGGCGAGGCCCCGCACCAGCCGGAGTAGGGAAATTCTTTGCACTCATAGAGATTGCCGACGTTGCTGACGATGTCGCCGGCCTTGTAGGCGGTACCGGCCTGATAGGCGGGATAAGCGGCCTGTGCCCAGGCGGGCATGGCAGCCAAAGCCACCAGCATGGCAAGCCTGCTGGGCCTTAGGGTCTGTTGCATATTGTTATCTTCCTTGTTTTGTCTTGGCATTGGTCTCCAAGGCAAAGCACAAGCGCAACCTGCGTGATGGGCGCAGACAACTGGCAATGGACCTGCCACAAACGTCACCCTCACCCTGGGAAGCCCCGCTATCTGGATCGCACGATCTGAAGACCGGAGGCATTGCGTCCCGGCGTCTCGGCCGGTTTGCCCTTTACCTGGGTTCCGTGAGGAACAAGCCGAGTATAGGAATCAACCAGCCGAGTCTCAATCTTCATTCTCGAGGAAAAATATGTGGATGCCAGCGGGATCACATTTTCGCCAATCGGATGAAATAACAAATTTGTCATTAGTTTCATGCTGTTAGCTAAGTCAAAAAAACCGGCATTGCCCTCATTTGTATCCCCGTAATGTGCGTTGGCTCACTGGTACGACATGCCAGAAATGTGACAATGCGCGCCCTTGGCCGATGCGCCAAGGCTATGGAAACACTGGCAAAAAATAAAAAAGGAACAGATATGAAAGGAACACGTACCCTGCTGTCGCTGGCCGTGGGGATTGCGCTCGCCTCCCCGTCCGTCTATGCCGCCGGCTTCAGCTGCCCGGCCGACAGCGACCTCACCCCGATCCCGGTCATTCAGGGCAGCGGTGACAAGAGCCCGCTCATTCCCGCCGACAAGTTCGAAAGCCCCCAGAGCGTCATGGTCAAGGCGGTGGTCTCGGGTCTGGGCGAGAGCCTCAACAAGGGGTTCTACCTGCTGGATGTGCAGGGCGACGGCAACCCCCAGACCTCGGACGGCATCTTCGTCTATCTCAACGACAAAAACTTCGCCAGCAAGTACCCGGACATCAAGCCGGGCGCCGAAGTCTGCCTAGAGGCCAAGGTCGAGGAGTATTACGGCCATACCCAGCTCAAGCCACTGACTGACAGCGGCACCCCGCGCCTGCAGGTGATCGCCCAGGGCACAGCCCCGGCCGCCATCCCGCTGCGGGTGCTGGAAAACGAGACCCTGGCCCGGGCGCTGGAGCGCCACGAAGGGATGCGGGTACGGCTCGATGCCGACAGCGCGCTCAAAATCAGCCGCAACTTCAGCTACGACTACGCCGCCCGGCGCAACAACCTGGTGCTCTCCCACCAGGCGCCGCTGATGAAGCCGACCCAGCTGCACGACGCCGACAGCAAGGCCGCCAAGGCGCTGGCCAAGGCCAACGCCGGCAACCGGGTATTCCTCGAATCGGACTTCAAGGCCGCCGACGGCAAACTGCCCTGGCTGCCGGCCTGGGAGCCGGAACAGGGTTACCTGCGCATCGGCGATGCCCCGGTCAATCTGGACGCCATGGTGGGCTACAGCTACAACGAGTACCGGCTGATCGTGCCGCAGGATCAGGTGATCACCGCCGGCGATCTGCTGCGCACCAGCGACAACGACCGCCAGAGCGCCCCGGCCCGTGCCGACGGCACCGATCTGCGCGTCGGCAGCTTCAACGTGCTCAACTACTTCACCAGCCACTCCAGCGTGGGCGGTGCCCTCAACGTACTGTGCAAGGATCAGGCGGATGCGGACAGCGCCAAAGGCTGCAACCGTGGTGCCAAGAACCTGGAGGACTTCCAGAAGCAGCGCGCCAAGATCGTCAACGCCATCACCGAGATGGATGCCGACCTGCTCGGCCTGATGGAGATGGAGAACAACGGCTTTGACAGCCACTCCGCCATCAGCGACCTGGTGCAGGCCCTCAACGCCCAGCAGAAAGAGGCGGGCAAGCAGTACGCCTTCGTCACCCTGCCCAAGGCGCTGCTGCAGGGCGAGCACTACTTCGGCGGCGACGCCATCATGGTGGCCATGATCTACCGGCCGGCCAAGCTGACCCCGCAAGGGGACGCCAACGTCATCACCCTGCCGGTGCAGAAATACCTGGATGCCAAAGGGGTCGAGAAGCAGGCTTCCCAACGTGACTCCCTGGTGCAGACCTTCACCGTCGAGGGCAGCAAGGATCCGCTGACCCTGGTGGTCAACCACCTGAAATCCAAGGGCTCAGGCTGCCTGGAGAACCTGGACGGCAAGGAGCCGGCCGATCTGCAGGGCAAGTGCACCGAGTTCCGGGTCAGCGCCGCCAAGGTGCTGGGCGAGGCGGTGAGCAAGCTGGCCGGCCAGGTGCTGCTGGTGGGCGACTTCAACTCCTACGCCCGGGAAGATGCGATCCGGGTGCTGACCGACTATGTGCCGACCGACGGTCAGCGCAAGATAGTCTCTGCCTCCCAGACCTTCCTCGGCGACCAGGTCTTTGAGCAGACCGGCAGCGAAGTGGCCAAGAGCTACGGCCTGGTGGACATGAACGTCAAGTTCAACAAAGAGAAGGCCATCTCCTACAGCTACGAGGCCGAGCTCGGCACCCTGGACTATGCCCTCGCCAACCCGGCACTGGCAGGCAAGGTGATCGCCGTGGCCGACTGGCACATCAACTCGTTCGAGAGCAACCTGTTCGAGTACGGCCGGGACTTCACCGGCGACATGATCAAGTCGGACAACCCGTTCAGCGCCTCCGACCACGACCCCATCATCGTCGACCTCAAGCTGAAAGAGGAGAGCAACGGCGGTGGCGGTGCCATGGGCGCCCTCCTGCTGGCCCTGCTGCCGCTGGCCTGGCGTCGCCGCCACGGCTGATGACCCTTGCCATCAAGCCAAAAGCCCGCAGCGATGCGGGCTTTTTTATGGATCGTCGGCACGACTGGTGAACGGAGCGCAAAACAAAAAGGCCACCGCAGTGCGGTGGCCTTTTCTACTTTCAGTACGAAAGATGGTGGAGCTACGCGGGATCGAACCGCGGACCTCTTGCATGCCATGCAAGCGCTCTCCCAGCTGAGCTATAACCCCGATGTGTGTGAGTGACGTTGAGTCACTCTGAATTTGGTGGAGCTACGCGGGATCGAACCGCGGACCTCTTGCATGCCATGCAAGCGCTCTCCCAGCTGAGCTATAACCCCAAATTCGGTACTGAATGAATGGTTCTGGCGGCCAATCATCCTAAATAATGGTGGAGCTACGCGGGATCGAACCGCGGACCTCTTGCATGCCATGCAAGCGCTCTCCCAGCTGAGCTATAACCCCACAAAGGCCGGCTTGGGTGATACACACCGCACTGCCCTGGGCACTTCATTTCAATCAGGAACCTGGTGGAGCTACGCGGGATCGAACCGCGGACCTCTTGCATGCCATGCAAGCGCTCTCCCAGCTGAGCTATAACCCCTTGGATTCCAGATTGTTCGAGGAGAATTTGGTGGAGCTACGCGGGATCGAACCGCGGACCTCTTGCATGCCATGCAAGCGCTCTCCCAGCTGAGCTATAACCCCAACTCACCTCGGCGCTACCAAAGTTATCTCTGGCAACGGAGGCGCATGATAGGCACCGGCCGCTTTGCTGTCAACCCAAAAATAACGGCGATTCGCGCGTTTAGTCAAAATTCAAGCAGTTAGCCGATTTAACCGGCAATGGCACAGCTATCTCGCTGTTTTATGTCACAAAACCGGCCTTTGGCCAAAAACAAAGGGCCCCCGTACGGGAGCCCTTTCCGCAAGTACTGGCTGGTGCTTATTCGGCAGCCATGCGCGCTTCGATATACGCCAGGGCGCGGTCGATGCGGGCCAGTACCCGCTCCTTGCCCACCAGCGCCATCACGGCATCGATGGCGGGGGGAGATTACCCCAGACCGGTGACGGCAATGTGCGACGGCAAGCTTACTCGGCAGCCATGCGCGCTTCGATATACGCCAGGGCGCGGTCGATGCGGGCCAGTACCCGCTCCTTGCCCACCAGCGCCATCACGGCGTCGATGCCAGGGGACTGACCCAGCCCGGTGACGGCTACGCGCAGCGGCATGCCGACCTTGCCCATGCCCTGACCCAGCTCGGCGGCGGTCGCTTCAATCAGCTCGTGCAGCGCTTCGGTGGTCCAGGTTTCCAGGGCAGCCAGCTTGGCCTTGGCCAGGGTCAGCGGCTCGGCGGCGACGCCGCGCAGGTGCTTCTTGGCAGCCGCTTCGTCGATCGCTTCGTACTCTTCAAACAGATAGCGGCTCTGGGCGGCCATCTCCACCAGGGTATTGCAGCGCTCGGCCAGCAGAGTGACAACTTCTGGCAGTGATGGGCCCTTGCTGGTGTCAATCTTCTGGTTTTCCATGTGCCAGGCCAGATGCTTGGCCACATAGGCCGGATCCAGGCTGCGCATGTAGTGGTTGTTCAGCCACAGCAGCTTGTCGGTGTTGAAGGCGGAGGCAGACTTGGAGATGGCATCCAGGCTGAACAGCTTGATCATCTCCTCCAGGCTGAAGATCTCCTGATCGCCGTGGGACCAGCCCAGACGCACCAGATAGTTCAGCAGCGCTTCCGGCAGGTAGCCGTCGTCGCGGTACTGCATCACGGAGACAGCACCGTGGCGCTTGGAGAGCTTGGCACCGTCGTCACCCAGGATCATGGAAACGTGGGCAAACTCCGGCACCGGCGCATTCAGCGCCTTGTAGATGTTGATCTGGCGCGGGGTGTTGTTGATGTGGTCTTCGCCACGCACCACGTGGGTGATCTCCATGTCCCAGTCATCGACCACCACGCAGAAGTTGTAGGTCGGCGCGCCGTCGGTACGGCGGATGATCAGATCGTCGAGCTCGGTGTTGGCGAACTCGATGCGGCCACGGACGTGGTCATCGAACACCACGGAGCCTTCGGTGGGGTTACGGAAGCGGATGACGTGGGGCGCATCGGCCGGATGGTCGTGGGCGTGGTCGCGGCACTTGCCGTCATAGCGGGGCTTCTCGCCATTGGCCATCTGGCCTTCGCGCAGCGCTTCCAGCCGCTCCTTGGAGCAGTAGCACTTGTAGGCGCGGCCATCGGCCAGCATCTCGTCGATCAGACCGTTGTAGCGATCGAAGCGCTTGGTCTGGTAGTAGGGGCCCTCATCCCAGTTCAGCTCCAGCCATTCCATGCCCTCAATGATGGCGTCGATCGCCTCCTGAGTGGAACGTTCCAGGTCGGTATCCTCGATACGCAGCACGAACTCACCGCCCTGGTTCTTTGCAAACAACCAGGAATAGAGTGCGGTACGGGCACCGCCGACATGCAAAAAGCCGGTCGGGCTGGGAGCAAAACGGGTTTTGACTTTCATCTTTAAGCCTTGTGTAGAGGGCCTTGGGCCAATTCGTTAAAAAAACCGTCGCATTTTAGCACCGACAATGACGGATGGGAAAACCATGGCGCTGCCACGAGCCAAAGTAGGGGGAACAAAGCACCGGTCCGCCCCCTTGCCACCTGATGTTTGAAGGGGATCGCAAAACAAAATCCCCGTTTCCTATTTGCTATGCAAAGTGTTGGAGAGCTGCCTCCTCCGGCCGATATTCAAATAACGCTCACCAACAAGGAAGAGACGATGCAGTTCCGTTCTATCCAGAATCGCATTCTGGTGATGGCCGGGATCGCCATGACCGCCGCCCTGGTCATCCTGATCCTGCTCAACCAGTACTCGGGTCAACAGACCCAAAAGCTGACCATCAGCTCCAGCCGCGCCGCCCTGCAGCAGGAGGCCTGGCAGAAGGTCAGCGCCAACGCCCGTGCCGAGGCCGCCACCATCACCCAGCTGCTGCAAAAGGGGCTCTCCTATACCCAGCAGATGGCCAGCGCCCTCGCCCTGCAGCAGGAGGGCAAGCTGCCGCTGGATCGCCAGCAGGCCACCGACCTGCTCAAGGCCCAGCTCGCCCTCGAACCCCAGCTCTACGGTGCCTTCGCCGGCTTCGAGCCCAACGGCTTCGACGGCCAGGACGCCAGCTTTGCCGGCCAGACGGCGCTGGGCAGCGACAGCAAGGGGCGCTTCGTCCCCTACTTCTATCGTGACAAGGATCAGATCGGCACCGATTTGCTGCTCTCCATCGAGAAGAGCGATCCGGATGAGTTTGGCAATCCGGCCAACGACTACTACGCCTGCCCGAAACGGGAGGGGCGCTCCTGCCTCATCGACCCCTTCAAGGTGGACATCAACGGCCAGCAGGTGCTGGTGAGCACCATCACCACCCCCATCATGGTGGGCGGCCAGTTCAAGGGGATAGCCGCCCTCGATCTGGCGGTGGACTCCATCAGCCGTCAGGCCCAGTCCCTCAACAGCAACATCTATGACGGCAAGGGCGAGACCCTGATCGTCAGCGCCGCCGGCGTCATCACCGGCACCAGCAGGGATGCCAGCCTGCTCGGCAGTCGCGCCGACAAGCTGCTCGGCAACGGCTGGCAGCAGTACCTCAAACCCGAGGTACAGCGCGAGGAGCTCGACGATGCGTTTCGCATCTCGGTACCCATCGCGGTGCCGGGTATGAGCCGCAACTGGGCCATCATCGTCACCCTGCCCTACAAGGTGGTGCTGGCCGGTGCCGATCAGCTGGAAGCCCAGCTGGGCGACATGAACCGGGCCGCCATGACCCAGCAACTGGTGGGTGCCGTCGTGGTGCTGGTGCTGGCGCTGGCCACCATGCTGGTCATTGCCCGCAGCATCACAGGCCCCATCCGCCAAATGGTGAGCCTGGTGGATGACATCGCCGATGGCGAGGGAGATCTCACCAAGCGGCTCAATACCCAGTCCCAGGATGAATTGGGGGATTTGGCCAAGGGCATCAACCGCTTCATCGACAAGCTACAGGTGCTGCTGGGGGATGTGCTCAAGACCGCCAGCGAGGTCAACCGTCACGCCGGCGACACCGACCGCATCGCCGGCCAAACCGACAACAACCTGCAGCACCACCAGGCGGAGATGGAACAGATGCTGACTGCGGTGCAGGAGATGTCCTACGTCAGCCAGGAGGTTGCGACCCACGCCAACAACACCGCCGACTCAGCCAAACAGGCCCAGGGCGCGGCGGATCAGGGCAAGGTGCGCTTCCAGCAGGTGATCCAGTCGATGCACAAGGTGGCCGCCGAAGCCGGCAAGGGCGCCGAGGTGGTGGAAGGGCTGGCTCACGACAGCGAGCAGATCACCAGCATCCTCACCGTCATTCAGGGCATTGCCGATCAGACCAACCTGCTGGCGCTCAACGCAGCCATCGAGGCGGCCCGGGCCGGCGAGCAGGGCCGCGGCTTTGCGGTGGTGGCCGACGAGGTGCGCAAGCTGGCGGGCAACACCCAGCAGGCGGTACAGAATACCCAGGAGCTGATCGAGAAGATCCGCCACAGCTCGGCCAACGCGGTCAACGCCATCAACCAGAGCCAGCAGCTGACCCATCAGGCGGTAGGGGAAGCAGATCTGGCAGAAGAGGCGCTCGGCAGCATCTATCAGGCCATCTCCACCATCAACGACATGACCTACCAGATCGCCTCCGCCGCCGAGGAGCAGAGCTCGGTCTCCGAGACCGTCTCCGGCAATCTGTCAAAAACCAACGCACTGGCCAACGACATCGCCCAGGATGCCACCGAGACGGCCAAAGCCAGCCAGGCATTGCGTCAGGCGGCCGAGCGTTTACAGCAATTGTTGGGACAATTTCGTCTCAGCTGATAATTTTCACGGTCAGGACTCTCCCCCTCGGGGGCGAGTCCGTTTACCATAGGCACGAATTTGCCTGATGGCAGGCAATGTAGTGAGAGGTAAATGCCGTGCCCACCCCGGACCGTCGCCCCCGTGGCCACAACAGACGAGCCCAGCAGCGTCGCCAAGACGAATCACAAGGATCCCTGCTCCATCGTATCAATGCCGCTACCCTGCCCCTGCGCCAACGCATCGGCCAGGGCATGAGCGGACTTGGCCAACGCGGCCAGGAACCCAGGACTGGCAAGTTCAAACTGGCCAGCCCGCTGCCCCGCAAGCACACCATAGGGCTGCTGATCCTGATCCCGCTCTGGCTGCTGGTACTGGCCTGGGAACCCGCCCCGACCGAACCCAAGGCGGCGCCGTCCGGTTCGCTGACGGTGCCCATCGCCGTACCGGCCCAGGCCCTCACCGTGGGCAACGGCGCCAGCGGCAATGCCCCCGCCGCGGCCAAACCGGTGGAAGAGAAGGTCAACGGCACCTGGCTGCAACACGATGTGCAGGCCGGTGAAACCCTCTACTCCATCTTCCGCAAGTTCGAGCTGCCAGGTGCCGAGCTGAGCCGCCTCATTGCCATCGAAGGGCCGGATCGCCCACTGACCCGCCTGCAGTCCGGTCGCGCCATCTTCATCCTGGTGGACGACACCCGCCGCATCCAGCGGGTCGAGATCCGCTCCTACGGTCAGGCCATCTATCGCTACGACCGACAGGGCGAAGGATTCGCCCTCAAGGAGTGATGAAACGGGAGGCCTGGCGCCTCCCGTTTTTTTGACCGGCTCCCGTGAAACAAGCTACTGACTTCACAATATTTTTAGCTTGCTCAAAAAATGAAAAGTGCCAAATTGACAAGGGATCGTGCTCACGTACAATCGTTTGTGCTTTAGACAGGGATTGTGCTACATGCTACTGGGACAAATTGACGTGGTCAGTCATGCTTCAACCCCTGCTTTCTAGGCAAATGCTGCCCAACCAGGCTTAGTTTCATTTTGTTATAGATAGGACTTACCACATGTCTGACATTCGCACCGGCCAAGTAAAATGGTTCAACGAGACCAAGGGTTTTGGCTTCATCGAGCAATCCCAGGGACCGGACGTTTTCGTTCACTTCTCCTCCATCCAGAGCGCCGGTTTCAAGACCCTGGCTGAAGGTCAAAAAGTACAGTTCACTGTGACCCAGGGCAAAAAAGGTCCTCAGGCTGAGAACGTTACCGTTATCTAAGCCAGCGCCAGTGAGCCGGTAGGAGGAGCCATCGCCCCTCCTATTTTTTTGCCTGCCATTTCCCCTTCCCCGCCACGATCATCAACCTGCCCGCAGCAGCAACAGCCCTTCCCGCCCTTGTGTACGACACGAGTACAGCAAACATGGATCTGATCTGGCTGAACGCCGGATACGACAAATCATCGCAGCGCGATGTAATGGGCAATTCAAATGGATGGTGAGGACTTCTAAGAGAGATTGGAGCGGGAAACGAGACTCGAACTCGCGACCCCAGCCTTGGCAAGCGCGGATCATGCTCTACCAACTGAATGTGGCAGTGATTGTATTGAGCAACTGGATTCGTGAACTTGGGGGAGAGAGATTGAATTTGAAGAGAGATTGGAGCGGGAAACGAGACTCGAACTCGCGACCCCGACCTTGGCAAGGTCGTGCTCTACCAACTGAGCTATTCCCGCAACAGGATGTCATTTGCAAGTGATTGGAGCGGGAAACGAGACTCGAACTCGCGACCCCGACCTTGGCAAGGTCGTGCTCTACCAACTGAGCTATTCCCGCAACGGAATGTCACTTACACATATCTACTAGAAACTGTTTGGAGCGGGAAACGAGACTCGAACTCGCGACCCCGACCTTGGCAAGGTCGTGCTCTACCAACTGAGCTATTCCCGCAACAGAATGTCATCTGCAAGTGATTGGAGCGGGAAACGAGACTCGAACTCGCGACCCCGACCTTGGCAAGGTCGTGCTCTACCAACTGAGCTATTCCCGCATCGGAATACCACTTACAAATTTTTGGAGCGGGAAACGAGACTCGAACTCGCGACCCCGACCTTGGCAAGGTCGTGCTCTACCAACTGAGCTATTCCCGCAACATTAGGTTGTCTTGAGGCTGGCTGATGATTGGAGCGGGAAACGAGACTCGAACTCGCGACCCCGACCTTGGCAAGGTCGTGCTCTACCAACTGAGCTATTCCCGCATCGGGCTGGTTTGCACCAGTGTCATCATCAGATTTTGGAGCGGGAAACGAGACTCGAACTCGCGACCCCGACCTTGGCAAGGTCGTGCTCTACCAACTGAGCTATTCCCGCAACTACCTTAAAACAGGCCGTACAGCATTTGGTTGCTTGCGCTACTGTACGGGAGCCGAATTATAAGAGCAGTCATTCCAATTGCAAGGGCTTTTTTGTCTGGTTGCGCGCGTTCGCTCAAAAGCTGGTCGAACTGTCGATTTTAGCAACCAGAGCGGGGCAATCCCTTGCCTGGGCGTCAGATCTTGAAGACGTGGCTGCGGTAAAACTGCAGTTCGGCAATGGATTCGCGGATGTCGTCCAGCGCCTGGTGGGTACCGCTCTTCTTGAACTGATCCAGCAGCTCCGGCTGCCAGCGGCGTACCAGCTCCTTGATGGTGCTGACATCGACGTTGCGATAGTGGAAGAAGGCTTCCAGATCGCTCATGTGCTTGACCATGAAGCGGCGATCCTGGCCGATGCTGTTGCCGCACAGCGGGCTGGTGCGCTCCGGCACCCACTGGCGAATGAAGTCGAGGGTCTCGGCGACGGCTTTCGCCTCGTCGTGCTGGCTCGCCTTGACCCGGGCCACCAGACCGCTCTTGGTGTGGGTGTTGACGTTCCAGTCGTCCATCTTGGCCAGCTCTTCGTCGCTCTGGTGAATGGCGATAACCGGCCCTTCGGCCAGCACGTTCAGGTCCTTGTCGGTGACGATGGTGGCAATCTCCAGTACCACGTTTTCCTCAGGGTCAAGGCCCGTCATCTCCATGTCGATCCATACCAGGTTCTGCGCGCTGACTGTCATGATTGCTCTCTCTATTGGGAGGAATGGCGGAATTTTGCCAATTTGCATGTATCATACTGGCTTTGGATCTGTTCATAAACTGGCGAATCGAGTGGCAAAGAAAGCAAAACTCAATCTGGGTCAACAAAGGCGCGTCCAGGCCAACCGCGAGCGTCGGCTGCAAAAAGAGCACACCACAGAGGTGGATGACACCCTGTTCGGGCCGGCCATCGAAGGGGTGGTGATCAGCCGTTTTGGTCAGCATGCAGACGTCGAGGCTAGCGATGGCACCATCCACCGCAGCAACCTGCGGCGTAGCAGCATCAGCAGCCTGGTGTGCGGCGACAAGGTGGTATGGCGTCCCGGCCTCAATGCCGCGACCGCCGGCGTCATCGAGGCGGTGCACCCGCGTCACTCGGTGCTGACCCGGCCGGATTTCTACGACGGGGTCAAACCCATCGCCGCCAACATCGACCAGATCATCATCGTCTCGGCGGTGATGCCCGAGTTCTCCACCAACATCGTCGACCGCTATCTGGTGGCCGCCGAGGATGTGGAGATCCGCCCCCTCATCGTGCTGAACAAGGTCGACATGCTCGATGATGCCGCCCGCGCCCGCATCGAGCGCCAGCTCGAAACCTACCGCAAGCTCAATTACGAGGTGCTGCTGGTGAGCTGCGAGAGCGGCGAAGGGCTCGATGAGCTGAAAGCCGCCCTGACCGACAAGATCAGCATCTTCGTCGGCCAGTCCGGGGTCGGCAAGTCGTCACTGACCAACGCCCTGATGCCGGGGCTGGATGTGCTCACCGGCGAGATCTCCGAGAACTCGGGGCTCGGCCAGCACACCACCACCACGGCGCGGCTCTACCACTTCCCGAGCGGCGGCGATCTCATCGACTCCCCCGGGATCCGCGAGTTCGCCCTCTGGCATCTGGAGGCCGACCGTATCACCTGGTGCTTCGTCGAGTTCCGCGATTATCTGGGCGGTTGCAAGTTCCGCGACTGTACCCACAAGGACGATCCCGGCTGCGCCCTGCGCGCCGCGGTCGAAGCGGGCGCCATCAGCGCCGATCGCTTCCACAACTATCACCGCATCCTGGAAACCATGCAGGAAGCCCGTCACGGTCGCCAACAGGCACGCCTGTGACCCTGTTTAACCTACGTTGATGATGAACATGAGCATTACTGACAACCTGAAAATTGCCGGTCAATACTGTCTGCCCAAACACGCCCTCTCCCGCCTGGTGGGCAAGCTTGCCGCCGCCGAAGCGGGCAACCTCACCACCAGGGTGATCGAGGCCTTTATCAAGCAGTACCAGGTCGACATGAGCGAGGCGCTGCACGAGAGCCCTGCCCACTACAAGAGCTTCAACGAGTTCTTCACCCGCGAACTCAAGCCCGGTATTCGCCCCCTGGTGGAAGACGCCATGACCCTGGCCCTGCCGGTGGATGGCACCGTCAGCCAGCTCGGTCCGATCCAGCAGGGCCGCATCATCCAGGCCAAGGGCCACGACTACAGCGCCCGCGAGCTGCTGGGCGGTTATGAGGATCTGGTGGCGCCGTTCAAGGATGGCGACTTCGCCACCATCTACCTGGCACCCAAGGATTATCACCGCATCCACATGCCGCTGGACGGCGTGCTGGAGAGCATGGTGTTCG
This sequence comes from Aeromonas dhakensis, assembly GCF_000820305.1. Taxonomy (GTDB): domain Bacteria; phylum Pseudomonadota; class Gammaproteobacteria; order Enterobacterales; family Aeromonadaceae; genus Aeromonas; species Aeromonas dhakensis. The sequence goes on along the minus strand of NZ_CDBH01000046.1, from coordinate 33,756 downwards.
TGCCAGGGGATCTCTTCTCCGTCAACCCGCTCACCGCCGAGAACGTGCCCAACCTGTTTGCCCGCAACGAGCGGGTGGTGGCCACCTTCCGCACCCCGCACGGCCCCATGGCGCTGGTGCTGGTCGGTGCCACCATCGTGGCCAGCATCGAGACCATCTGGGCCGGCAACATAGCGCCGACCAAAGAGAAGAAGGTGGTGCGCTGGGACTACACAGGCGACGAGGCCATCACCCTGCAAAAAGGCGCCGAGATGGGGCTGTTCAAGCTGGGCAGTACCGTGGTCTGCCTGTTTGGTCCGGGCATGCTGGCCGGTTTCGAGCCCCATCTGGCCAACGGGGTCACCACCCGCATGGGTCAGCCCTTTGCCAAGCTGGCGGAGCAGGCATGAGCGATCAGCCCGTCTCTTCCCAGAAGAACAACCCGCTGCACGGGCTGACGCTGGAAGCCATCGTCACCGCCCTGGTCGAACACTACGGCTGGGAGAAACTGGGGCAGGAGATCAATATCCGCTGCTTTACCCAGGATCCCAGCATCAAATCCAGCCTGAAATTCTTGCGAAAAACTCCCTGGGCGCGGGAAAAGGTCGAGAGCCTCTATCTGTACGTCCAGCGCAAGCAGGCCAAAGCAAAGGAATAACGCCATGGCGTTCAAGATTACCTACACCTACGGCAAGAAAACCAAAGAGATCGGCTACGCCAACGACAAGTTCAACAGCATCTACGATGCCATTGCCGCTGCCGAAGGGATCAACCTGACCAGCTTCCACGCCATGGAGGAGCAGCTGGCCCAGGTATGCCGGCGCGACAAGAAGAGCGTGAAGGATTACCGAGAGAACTACTTCAAGGAGCTGGGCTTCTCCAACATCGTCATCGAGCGGGATGCCAAGGAGTAACCATGCGTACCTTGACCCTGATGGCTGCCTCCCTGCTGCTGGCGGCCTGCAGTACCCCGGAACAACACCTGGTCGGCAATGATCAGGATGTCCACGGCTGCCGAGCCAGCGCCGGCTATCAGTGGTCGGCGCTGACCAGGCAGTGCGTGCGGCTGTTCGAGCAGGGCATCCGGCTCAATCCGACCGATGCCGGCCAGACCAGCAGCGCCTTCGTGCTGTTCAACGCCGATCAGAGCCAGGCCGAGCTGACCCTGCCGAGCGGCGAGCAACACCTGCTCACCCGCCAAGGCGCAGAAGGCAACTGGTCGTGGCAAGGCAGCGGCTACACCCTCTTCCCGTGGAAGGGGTATGTGCTCAAAGCCGGCGAGCAGACGCTGTTTCACGGCGACGTCGCCCGCTGAGTCACCCGACTCTATCCAGCCCCCGGCCCTGCCGGGGGTTGTTTTTGCGGCTATCAACAGCGGCCCGCATGCCCCTTCCACCAGGCCGGAAACAAAAAACCCCGTTGCAGGCAACGGGGTTTTTGCTGGCACTCGGCGCAACCTTAGTTGGCGAGGGTGGAGAACAGGCTCTGCTCCAGGCTGCCGCGGGAGACGCACACCGGGGTGATGGAAGGAGCCGGTACCCGCTCACCGGAGGACTCGACGAAGTAGAGCTGGGTGTTGCCCTTGACGTTGACGGTGGCCACGCTGTTGTTGCCGCTCTGGGTGATGATCAGGTTGATCTGCAGGTTGGGGTTGCCCAGTGCGACCTTGGAGCCCATGGTACCGCAATCCAGCCACTCCAGACCGTCGGCCGAATTCTCGACGTTGGCGGTCATCAGGCCGGAGCCACGCTGGCTGTTTTCGATGTTAAGGCCATGATCGCCAAACCACTTCTCGGCGCGGGCCCACACCAGATCCACCGGGATCTGCATCTCCTGGGTGTTGTTGGTCGCCTTGGCTACCGGCGGGGTATAGCGGTACTGCTCGCCGCCATTGTTGTCGCTGGCACAACCGGCCATCAACAGGGCCAGTGCTACTCCCACTATCTTTTTCATGCTGCTTCTCTCATCCATATAATCCGGCCCTCGGCCGACCGGCGGCTATTATGGCGGCAGCGACACAGACTGTCAGCAGGGATCGGCAGAAATGAGTCAGCCTTAACCCAAGCTTTACAAAACCAGCCTGCTATCATAGATTTGCTCGAAATTTCCCCCGTGAGTGTCTGTGTGAACTCCTTGCTCACCCTGCCCCTGCTGCAGCAGATCATCGACCAGCTACCCATGAATATCTTCTGCCGGGATACGGATGGGCGCTACCTGTTTGCCAACCGTGCCTTCACGGAGCAGGCGGGGCTGCCGTTGCCGGCGGATCTCGTCGGCAAGACGGACGCCGACATGCCCTGGGGTGACATCTTTCGGGAAGAGGATCTGCGCCTGCTGGCGGAGGGCAAACCCCTGCTCTATCAGCAGTTGCACTGCAGCAACGGCGACGCCACCAGCTGGATGGAGATCCACAAGATCCCGCTCTACGACGAGCAGGGCAAGCCGGTGGCCCTGTTCGGCATGGTCAACGAGATAGATCAGCGCAAGGAGCTGGAGCAGACCTTTCGCCAGCAACAGCTGCTGCAACGCCGCCTGCTGGACGCCATCCCGGATCCGATCCGGCTGGAAGACCATCAGGGGCTGTTGATCGACTGCAACCAGGCCTTTCTCGACTTCATGGGGATGGCGGCCAGCGAGGCCCTCGGCCAGCGGGTGGCCCACCGTCTCTCTACCGAGCTGCCGATGGGACGGGGTGAATACTGCCTGGTGGATGCCAACGGCCAGGGCCGCCATCTGGAGGTGACCCGGGTCGAGGTGCCGGACGACGAGGGCAACTCCCTCGGCATCCTCACCCTGAGCCGCGACATCACCGGGCTGCGCACCACCCAGGCCCAGTTGCAGCAGGAGCAGCACTACGACAGCCTGACCGGCCTGCTCAAGCTCTCCCACTTTCTGCAGACCAGCCGTCACCTCGGCGCCCGCAAGGCGAGCCTGGTGCTGGTCGACCTGCAACACTTTCGCGAGATCAACGACCGCTTCGGCATCCGGGTCGCAGACCGCCTGCTCAGCCAGGTGGCCCGTCGCCTGCAGCAGCTGGCTCCGCCCCAGTCGCTGGTGTGCCGGGTCGCCGCCGACGACTTTGCCATGCTGCTGCCCGAACTGAACGAGCCGCTGGCCAACTGGAGCAGCCGTTTGCAGGGGGCGCTGATGGTCCCCTACCAGGTGGAAGAGCACAGGATCCAGATCCCGGTGTTCCTCGGCATCGCCCACGGCAAGGCCAACGATGCCGAACGGCTGCTGAGCCACGCCGAGGCCGCCTTGGCCCAGGGCAAACGCCAACAGCAGCACTGCACCCTGTTCGACCCCGAACTCGATGCCAAGCTCAAGCGTCGCCAGCTCATCGCGGCCCAGTTGCCGCTCGCCATCAAGTCCGGCCAGCTGACCGCCGTCTACCAGCCCATCATCAGCACCCGCACCAGCCAGCTGCACGGGGCCGAGCTGCTCTGCCGCTGGCCCCATCCCGAGCTAGGCATGATCTCGCCTGACGAGTTCATCCCGCTGGCGGAAGAGCTGGGACTCATCGGCCTGCTCGGCTGCCACATGCTGGAGCAGGGCTGCGCCCAGCTGGCCCGCTGGCAGGCCGATGCGCCGGATCTGGTGCTCTCCATCAACCTGTCGCCGCTGCAATTTCGCGATCCCGAGCTCTGCCCGCAGATCTTCGCCTGCATCGAGCGTCACGGCCTCGCCCCCTGGCAGCTGGAGCTGGAGATCACCGAAGGGGTGCTGATGGAGAACGCCGACGAGATAGAGAGCAACCTGGCCTGCCTGATCGAGGCGGGCTTTCAACTCGCCATCGACGACTTCGGCACCGGCTACTGCAGTCTGGCCTACCTGCCACGGCTGCAGGTGGCGACCCTCAAGCTCGACAAAAGCTTCACGCAGGAGCTGGTCACCAACCAGGCCACCACCGCCATCGTGCGCTCCGTCATCGGGCTGGGCCACGAGCTCGGCATCAAGATCACCGCCGAAGGGGTGGAGACGCAAGAGCAGCAGGCGTGGCTGGTGCAGGCCGGCTGCGACCGGTTGCAGGGCTACCTGTTCAGCCGCCCGCTACCCCCCGCCGAGTTTGCCCGCTGCTACCAGTTGCCACAGGCGTGATGCTCACAACAACAAGGCCACCCGAGGGTGGCCTTGTTGTTTTTGCAAAGCGTGCGTGAGCTGGCGCCTTACTCCTGGAAGTAGGTGCCCCAGCCGTCGTAGTCCACGCCGTATTTTTCGAGGATGGGCAGCATGGTGGCGATATCCGCCACTATGGTCTCGATGTCCAGCTTGCACTCGACGGTGGCGTCGAAGCAGAAGATGGTGGCGCCGTCATCCAGCTCCATCTCTTCGGCATCGGTCACTTCGAAACCGGCCTTGAACAGGTCGACCGCCGCCTTCTCCAGCAGATCGAAATCCTGGCAGGCAAAGTGGTGCTCAATCTCGTACTCCAAATCCGGGTTGCTGCCATCGGCCAGCAACTCGTTGACGATGGCGGTGGTCTCTTCGCGCCACTCTTGCATATCAAGACTCATATTAACCCCAGATGCGACTGTGTTGTGATCAAATGCTTGCGCGGACGGTGCCATCTCGGCCATCTGCCGCCCCGCAGGCCCGGTTGCGGCAAAGCATACTCGCACAGCCCATCCGGCTCAATGCGGCAGACCAAGATAAGCCGTCGTCGGCAGCCACCCCAAATGGGGTGCCATCACAAAAGGTTAATAAAGGGTAATCTGCCGCCAAAACAGGATTGCTCCATATGGAGCTTTGCACGGATGTGTCAAAACCACGCGACAGCGCCAGCAAGCCGTTTGAAATCAGCAGGATCCACCAGCAGCGCGACGGTGACAAGGCCATCCACGGAGTGTATCAAGGGACGCGGGCAATCCATCGCCCGTACGGAAAGAGGAGCCAGTGAGGCTCCCTTTTTATCATGTGAAGGAGCACATAGATAATGCCTAAAAAAACAATAATGAGCCTGCTTGTCGGCTCAACCCTTATGATTGGAAACCACGCCATGGCCGCCCCGGTCCACGGTCCGTTCGATGCCCCCCTGGCCGATGAGGTGAAGGTGCTGGAGATGCTCAAGAAGAGCGGCCGCATCCCGACCCTGGCCTCCCCCGAGCAGGAGCAGGCGGCCCTCGCCAGCTACTATCGCGAGAAGTCGCGGGCCTATCAGGGCAACAGCGGTACCTTGGCGGTGAAAGAGGGCAAGGTGCGGGAGACCATCCTCAAGAAGATCCGCCTCAACGGCACCGCCCGTCCCGGCGATCGGGTGCCTACCCTGCTGCTCAAGTCTATCGAGCGGGAGCACTACCAGGGCAAGATGCGCAAGGACAAGATCCTCGCCATCCTGGTGGACTTCCCCGACTACCCGAAGAACAGCATCCGCCCCGAGCTCACCAAGATGTACTACCCGGATTACACCCCGGAGCACTACAACGACCTGCTGTTCTCGTCCAAGGGCTATGCCGGCCCGAACGGCGAGCAGTTCATCTCCATGCGCCAGTTCTACGAGCAGCAGTCAGGCAAGAGCTACAGCGTGCGCGGCCAGGTGGCGGGCTGGTATACCGCCAGCAAGAACGCCGCCTACTACGGCGCCAATGCCACCCCGAACACCATCCGGGAGCTGGTGAAGGAGGCGTTGATCCAGGTGGCGGGCGACCCCTCCATCGATCTGTCCGAGTTTGACCAGGAGGATCGCTACGATCTCAACGGCAACGGCAACCGGGACGAGCCGGACGGCCTCATCGACCACCTGATGATCTTCCACTCCAGCGTCGGCGAGGAGGCCGGTGGCGGCGATCTCGGCGAAGACGCCATCTGGGCGCACCGCTGGAACCTGGGTGCCCCCTACCCCATCCCGGGCACCAGCAGCCCGAGCCAGAACTTCGGTGGCAAGTTTGCCGCCTACGACTACACCATCCAGCCCATCGATGCGGCGGCCGGGGTCTGTGCCCACGAATATGGCCACGATCTGGGGCTGCCGGACGAGTACGACACCAAGTACACCGGCAAGGGGGAACCGGTGGCGACCTGGTCCATCATGTCCTCAGGCTCCTGGGCCGGGGTCATCGGCGGCACCGAGCCGACCGGGTTCTCCGCCTGGGCCAAGGAGTTCCTGCAGGCCTCCCTCGGCGGCAACTGGCTGCACGGCAGCAATGTGCAGCTCGCCGATCTCAGCCCGCGCGGCAACGTCTACATGCTGGATCAGGCCAACGACAAGGGACGCAACGACGACGTGGTGCGCATCAACCTGCCGGCCAAGCAGATCCCCCTCAACCCGCCCTACGCCGGCCAGTACGAGTACCACGGCGGCAAGGGCAACAACCTCGACAACCGCATGAGCCTCAAGCTGGATCTGAGCGGCAAACAGAGCGCCAGCCTCAACTTCAAGGCCTGGTATCAGATTGAAGAGGGGTACGACTACGCCAGGGTGCTGGTCAACGGCCAGCCCATCGCGGGCAACCTGACCACCAGTGACGATCCCAACGGGGTCGGCTTCGGGGTCGGCATCACCGGCAACTCCAACGGCTGGACCGATGCCGAGTTCGACCTCACCCCCTGGGCCGGTCAGCAGGTCACTCTGACCCTGCAATACCTGAGCGACGGCGGCGTGGCCGAGAACGGGCTGTTCGTGGACGAGCTGCAGATCCTCGCCGATGGCGACACCCTGCTGAGAGACGGTGCCGAGGGCAACTCCCCCTTCACCCTGGCCGGCTTCGTGAAGAGCGACGGCAACGAGGCCAAGGATCACTACTACCTGGCCGAGTGGCGCAACCATGCGGGAGTGGACAAGGGGCTGGCCCACATCAATGTGGCCGACCAGCTGATGCGCTACGAGCCGGGCATGCTGCTCTGGTACGTGGACAACAGCCAGGTCAACAACTGGGTGGGAGTCCACCCGGGTGAGGGCTTCCTCGGGGTGGTGGATGCGGATCAGCGCACCCTCAAGTGGAGCGACGGCGCCGTGGCCGGTACCCGCTACCAGATCCACGACGCCACCTTCAGCCTGGGCTTCCAGCAGCCGCTCAACCTCAAGCACCCGAGCGGCTCCCTGCTGCGCGACTTCTGGATCACCCCGAACCGGGTGTTCAAGGATTCCCGCAGCTACCAGAGCAAGGAGATCCCGGATGCCGGTCGCCTGCTGCCCGAATACGGGCTCAAGATCAGCGTCACCGGTCAGGCCCGTGACATGAGTACCGGGCGGATCATCGTCAGCCGCCACTGAGCACGATAACCATGACAAGGGGCCCTAGGGCCCCTTTTTTCATCTGCCGACCCGCCGCCCAGGATGAAAACAGGCCAAACCGCCCAACAAACACCCTGATTGCTCACTTGTCGAGCGAACAATGCGACTATCTGCGCCATGCGGTTGACACATCCGTTCAGAAAGGGTTTAATGCGCGCCGTTGCCCAGATAGCTCAGTCGGTAGAGCAGGGGATTGAAAATCCCCGTGTCGGCGGTTCGATTCCGTCTCTGGGCACCACAATTCCTCCTTAGTTCAGTCGGTAGAACGGCGGACTGTTAATCCGTATGTCACTGGTTCAAGTCCAGTAGGAGGAGCCAAATTTGAAAAGCCCGCTCATCGAGCGGGCTTTTTTCATTCCGGTCAGCTGCCGTTGCAGGTTGCCAGCAGCAGGGTCGCGCCGCAGGTGGCACTGAACAGCAACAAGCCGGTCTGCAGCAAACCCTCCGGGTTCACCCGTTTCTCTTTTTTGCGCAATCGTCTCCACCCAGGCTTCATCGCGCCCACCTCATCCTGTTACGACCCCTGCCCCGTCGGCAGGCGAGCCATCTTTGTGCAGCCGGCCCGCCACCGTCAACTCCCTTGCCGACAATAAATTCATCACCCTGCAGCCCCCGTTTTCACTTGACGACAATGTTAACAATTTGGAAAACCGGCGTGACCCGCTCCTGCGCCAGGGCTATGATGAGGCCGACGATTTTCCTACCTTCAGGGAGACCCCAGATGAGCAGCCCGTTGCGTTACGTGCTGGACGGCATCCATTGCGAGCCCCGCTTCTTCACCGTGCCCCTCGACCACCAGCGACCGGATGAGGAGGAGACCCTCACCCTGTTCGGCCGCACCCTCTGCCGCCAGGACAGGCTGCATGACGATCTGCCCTGGCTGCTGTTCCTGCAGGGCGGGCCCGGCTTTGGCGCCCCGCGCCCGACCGCCGCCAGCGGCTGGATCAAGCGGGCCCTGCAGGAGTTTCGGGTGCTGCTGCTCGATCAGCGTGGCACCGGTCACTCCAGCCCCATCAGTGCCGATGCGCTGGCCCAGCTCACTGGCCGGCAGCAGGCGGAGTACCTCGGCCATTTTCGCGCCGACAGCATAGTGCGCGACGCCGAGTACGTTCGCGAAGTGCTGAGCCCGGGTCGCCCCTGGAGCCTGCTCGGCCAGAGCTTCGGCGGCTTTTGCAGCCTCACCTACCTCTCCCTGTTCCCAGGCAGCCTGCACGAGGTCTACCTCACCGGCGGGGTGGCCCCCATCGGTCGCAGCGCAGACGAGGTCTACCGCGCCACCTACCAGCGGGTGGCGGACAAGAACCGCGCCTTCTTCGCCCGCTTCCCCCATGCCCAGGCCATCGCCAACCGGCTGGCCAACCACCTGCACAGTCACGAGGTGCGCCTGCCCAACGGCCAGCGCCTGACGGTGGAGCAGTTGCAGCAGCAGGGGCTGGATCTGGGTGCCAGCGGCGCCTTCGAGGAGCTCTACTACCTGCTGGAGGACGCCTTCATCGGCGAGCGGCTCAACCCCGCCTTCCTCTATCAGCTGCAGGCGATGCAGCCGTTCAACACCAACCCGGTGTTCGCCATCCTGCACGAGTCCATCTATTGCGAAGGGAGCGCCAGCAACTGGGCGGCCGAGCGGGTCAGGGGCGAGTTCCCGGCCCTGGCCTGGGCGCCGGGCAAGGATTTCGCCTTCACCGGCGAGATGATCTTCCCCTGGATGTTCGAGCAGTTCCGCGAGCTCATCCCGCTGAAGGAAGCCGCTCACCTGCTGGCCAAGAAGGCGGACTGGGGCCCCCTCTACGACCCGGTGCAGCTGGCCCGCAACCAAGTGCCGGTGGCTTGCGCCGTCTATGCCGAGGACATGTACGTGGAGTTCGACTACAGCCGCGACACCCTCAAGGGGCTTGGCAACAGCCGCGCCTGGATCACCAACGAGTACGAGCACAACGGTCTACGGGTCGATGGTGAGCAGATCCTGGACCGACTCATCCGCATGAATCGGGATCGCTGATCCCGCCGGGCTCGCGCCCACAGCAAGACGACAATATCGAGGGCGGCCCATGAGCCGCCCCGCCCCCTGGAAGCAGCACAAAATAATAAGGACACCCATTGGATCATCCGGAAATATCGGCCGGCTGGCTGAGCCGCCTCTTCTATCACTGGACCGGCCCGTTGCAACGCAAGGGGCTGACCGAGCCCCAGGTCAACCTCGACGATCTCTATCCCCTGTTGCCGGAAGACAGGCGCGATGGCCGTGCCGACGCCTTCCTCGCGCTCACCGCCGCCCAGCCGGTGCGCCCCTGGCCCATCACCGCCTTTATCTGGCGCCAGTATCGCGGCCGCATCGGCCTGCTTACCCTGCTGCAGCTGCTTGGCATGCTGGCCACCCTGGCCAGCCCCTGGCTGCTCAACCACAGCATGACCCAGCTTGGCACCGGCGCTGACACCGGCCACAAGCTGTTGCTGGCCCTGGCCCTGTTCGCCTCCGTGCTCGCCTCCGGCATGCTGGCGGAGCACTCGCTGCAGCTGGCGCTCAAGATGCACGTGCCCATCCGCCGCCTGCTGGCCGAGTCCCTGCTCGCCAAGGTGATGAAGCTGGGCGGCAAGAGCTTCGATGACCGGGCCGGTGGCCGGGTGCAGAACCTGATCAACCGAGACGTGTGGGACATTACCTGGATTCTGGCAGACCCCGCCATGCCGCTCACCATGCTGCTGCAACTGCTCGGCACCATCGCCCTGCTGGTGTGGCAGGTGGGCAGCGCCGGCCTGGTGGGCTTTGCAGTGCTCACCCTGCTGTTGCTCATCTCCACCCGGGTGGTGCGGCGTATGAACCAGCAGGAACAGCAGCTCAAGCGCCAGCAGGACGAGCGCAACGGCATCCTGGCAGAGTACATCAAGAAGCTGCGGCTGGTACGCCAGAACGGGCTCGGCGCCTTCTTCACCGGGGCCGCCGGCCACAAGCGCCAGCAGGAGCTGGGGGTGCTGGGACGAGTGCTCCGGCTCGATGCCATCAACGAGAGCCTGATGCTGAGCACCCCGCTGCTGGTGACCCTGGCCACCTTCACCACCTATCTGGTGTCGGGCAGGGAGCTCACCCTGCCCCAGGTGTTCACCACCATCGCCCTGTTCACCGTGCTGCGCATCCCCATGATGCGGCTGCCCTATCTCATCCGCACCCTGATCAACTTCAACACCGGCTTCAACCGGCTGTGCGAGTTCCTCAACAGCCCCGAGCAGCATCGGGATCTCACCGACTCAAGCTTGCCGGTGGGGGCCCTGCAGCTCGACAACGTCACCGCCTTGCACCAGCAAAAAACCGTGCTGCAGGGAGCCAGCCTGTTTATCCAGCCGGGGGAACTGGTGGGGATCACCGGCGCCACCGGGGCGGGCAAGAGCTGCCTGCTGCACCTGGTCGCCGGCTTTGACGACAGCTTCGAGGGCTGCATCCGCCGCCACGGCCGGGTCGCCCATCTGGGCCACAAGCCCTGGCTGATGAACGACACCATCCGCAACAACATCCTGTTTGGCCAGCCCTGGCACGCCGAGCGCTATCGCTGGGTGCTGGGGGCCTGTGCGCTGGGCGCCGACCTCGAACTGCTCAGCCACGGCGATCAGACCCTGGTGGGCGAGCTCGGCACCCGCCTCTCCGGCGGCCAGCAGCAGCGAGTCGCCCTGGCCCGCGCCCTCTACGCCCGGGCCGACATCCTGCTGCTGGACAACCCCCTCTCGGCGCTCGACCCCATCGTCTCGGCCCAGGTGCTGGAGCGGGGGCTCGCCTTCAAGCCGGGGCCGACCCGGCTCCTGGTCAGCCACGACCCGGACGTGCTGGCTCACTGCGATCGGGTGATCCGCATCGAGCAGGGTGAACTGGTGGAGCTCGATGCCCACCAGCTGGCGGATCTTATCCAGCATCCCCAGCCCACCCCGCCGGTGCCGCCCCAAGAGGCGGAGCAGTTCAGCGAGGAGAAGGTGGTGGAGGGCAAGGTGGACTGGGGGCTGTTCGGTTTCATGTGGCAGCGCCTGGCCGCGCCCGGCGCCATCCTGCTCGCCCTGCTGCTCACCCTGGGTCAGGAGGGGCTGCGCATCGCCTCGGATCTCTGGCTCGGCGGCAAGGCCGGGGTGACCGAGGTGAGCGAGCTGCTCGGCATCTATGTGCTGCTGGGAGCAGGCTCCCTCACCTGCATCATGGTGGTGCGGGTTATCAACTACAAACTCGGCCTCAAGCTGGCCTGGACCCTGTTTGACGGCATGCTGGGGCGCATCAGCCGCGCCCCCATGGCCTTCTTCGACAAGGTGCCGCAGGGGCGCATCCTCAACCGCTTCGACCGGGATCTGGGGGAAGCCCAGGAGATCCTGCTGTCGATGCTGATGGGGCTGTTCGGCATGCTGGTGTCGGTGGCGCTGCAGGTGGTGGTGATCGGCATCAACATGCCGCTGTTGTTGCTCATCGCCCCCCTGGTGGGCTGGGCCCTCTACGTGCTGCAGCGCCGCTACCGGGCGGTGCAGCTCAAGCTGCGGCGGCAGGCATCGGTGCTGCGCTCGCCGCTCTACATCAGCATCAGCGAGACCATCCGTGGCGCCCCCGCCCTGCGCCTGGCCGGGGCCGAGCGCTTCGCGCTGGATCAGGTTCTGCTGCACTATGACAACAACCTGCGCAGCTGGTACACCACCACCTCCATCAACCGCTGGCTCGGCATGCACCAGACCCTGCTCTCCGCCGCTCTGGTGGGCGCCGTGGCGCTGATGGTGGCCTTTGGCAACAGCTCGCTGCTGGGGGCCGTGGCCATCACCTACGCCTTTACCGCCTCGGCCATGCTCAACTCCCTCATTCGCACCTTCGCCGAGGTGGAGCAGGTGATGAACGCGGTGGAGCGGGTGCGCGAATACAGCGAAATAGAGAGCGAGCGCCAGGAGGGGGAGGCCCTCGCCACCCCTCACCCCAAGGTGCGCTTCGACAACCTGGGGCTGCGCTACCCCCAGGCCAGCCAGTGGGCGCTGCACAAGGTCAACTTCGAGCTGGCCCCCGGCGAGAAGGTGGGCGTGTGCGGCCGTACCGGCGCCGGCAAGAGCTCGCTGCTGGGGGTGCTGCAGGCCATGTATCCCGCCACCCAGGGGGAGATCTACTACGGCGAGCAGCCGCTCTCCCGGCTGGCCCCGGAGGCGGTGCGCGATCTCTACGACACCGTCTCCCAGATCCCGCTCACCTTCTTCGGTACCCTGCGGGCCAACCTGGCGCCCCTGACCGAGCATGACGACGCGGCACTGGAGCAGGCGCTGGCCCGGGTGGGGCTGGCCGAGCGCTGCGCCGGCCGGCTGGACGAGGAGCTCGATAAGCTGCAGCTCTCCGCCGGCGAGACCCAGTTGCTGGTGATCGCCCGCATCCTGCTGTCGCGCCGCCCGCTCATCGTGCTGGACGAGGCCACCTCGGATCTCGACCACGGCGGCATGCGCAAGATGGCGGAGCTGCTCTATCGCTACCGGCCGGAGGCCAGCTACCTGGTGATCGCTCACCATCTGGAGCCGCTGCTGTCGGTGGACAAGGTGGTGGTGATGGAGGCCGGCACAGTAGTGGAACAGGGCTCGCCGGTCAGCCTGCTGGCCAACTCCCACTCCCGCTTCCATCAGCTGTTCGTGGGTCAGGTGAACCGCCAGGTGCCCCAGACGGCCTGAGCACCAAAAATGACAAGGGCTGCCCGCGGGCAGCCCTTGTTGCTTGGGCAGAGCCTCAACGCTCCATGATCTGGGTGACGTCATCCTTCTTGATCATCACCTCCCGCCCTTCGGTATCGTAATAGCGGTACATGCCGGTGCTCTCGTCCAGCTTGGGTTTGCTGTCGGTGGTGATCATCTTGCCATCCTTGGTGCTCATGATGTATTGCGAGCTGCACCCCGCCAGCGCCAGGGCACACACCAGGATCATCATCAGTTGCTTCATCGCCTGTTTCGCCTCCCGCTTCACCCTCACCACGAGGGTGGTGACTGAAGCCTAGCTCAACCAGATGAGCCCGTTTGCCGCCATTGCCGCAACGGGATCAACGTCAAGAATCAGCTACTTGCGCCCCCCCGGTTTGCTACTGCCACCACCTCCGGTACCGGACCCGCAGCCAAGTGCCAGCTTGTCTGCCGCCGCCTTCGCCTGCACCAGACCGTAGCCAAAGCTGTTGTCGCGCCCCAGAGCCCCCAGATCCTGGGCGCTGCTGCGCAGGGTCTGGCGCAGCTGATCGTTGCTGCACTCCAGTCGTTGTGACCAGACCAGCGCCGCCACCCCGACCACGTGCGGCGTCGCCATCGAGGTGCCGCTGTAGTAGGCGTACCCGGCCGGCACTGTGGAGAGCACAGAGACGCCGGGGGCGGCCAGCTCCACCTGATCGTTGCGCTGGGAGAAATAGGCCAGCTGCTTGTTGGCATCGATGGCGGCCACGCTCACCACGCTGCTGTAGGAAGCGGGATAGGACTTGCTGGTGTTGCCCGCATTGCCCGCCGCCGCCACGCTCAGCACGTTCTGGCTGTAGGCCTGGTTGAAGGCTCTCTCTTCGGTCTTGCTGGGTACGCTGCCCCCCAGGCTCATGTTGATGACCATGCGGGTGAAGCCGCGGCTGCTCATCCCCTGCTTGCAGGCATTGAGCGCCCCCACCAGGTTGGAAGAGTAGGCCCAGCCGTTGGCCCCGAACACCTTGACGATCTGCAGCGGCACGCTCTGGTTTGGCAACACCCCGAGCACGCCCAGATCATTGCCCCCCACTGCGGCTATGGTGCCCGCCACATGGGTGCCATGGCTGTTCTCGTCGCTGTCCCAGTTGCCGGTACCGGCATCGTCATAGCCCTGCACCTGGGGGCCGTGGGGCAAGTCCGGGTGGCCGCCGCTGTAGCCCGAATCTATGATGCACACCAGCACTTCGCCGGCGGCGGCATCGCTCAGCTGCGGCGCCTGCACCATGGGAATGCCGTAGGGCAGGGTCTCGGCGCTGACATAGCGCTTGGCATCCGGCTCAACCCAGAGCACGTTGGGATTGTGCGCCAGCGCCGTGGCGGCCGCCGACGGCAACCAGAGTGCCAGGGCATTTTGCTCCTTCAGCGCCAGGGCCAGCTCGCCACCCATCCCCCGGCTCTGGGCCAGTACGGCCGCCTCCGCCCCCGGCTTGAGCTGCACCAGATAACGCGCCCGCTCGGCGGCCATCGCCCCCTGTCCCAGCACGCCCGCGACCAGCAGGCCTATCCATATCCGTTTCATCAGTCACTCCTCACGTCGATCTGATATCCCTTCGCAAAAAGTGTAGTGTCCCCTCGCCCGTGCTACGAATGCGGCAACAAAAAGGCCGGACATGGGTCCGGCCTGCTCTGGATTATCAGTTACTTGGCTGGCTTGCGCTCGCCGGTAACCGTGGGGTTCTTGGGATCGGCACTCCACTCGTACCAGCCGCCGTCGTAGACGCTGATCCGCTTCCAGTCCATCAGCCAGGCGTAGAAGAAGGCCTCGGAGGCGCGCCAGCCGGTACCGCAGTAGAAGGCGGCCCGCTGGGTCGGCTCTATGTTCCACTCATCCCACATGGCGAGGATCTCGCGGGCCGGCTTCATGGTGCCGTCCGGGTTGTGGAAGTCGCTCATGCTGTTGGCATCCACACCACCACGACCCCACTTGGCGCCCGGAATGTCGCCCTTCGGCTTGATGTAGCTGTAGCCGGAGGTGTTGCCGACGAACTCGTCCCAGGTGCGCACGCTGACCAGGGCGCCGTCGGGCTGCTTGAGCAGCTCCTTGGCCTGACTCAGGGTGGTGTAGTACTCGGGATGAGCCGGGATGGCGACGCCAAACTCCTTGGCCGGCTTGAAGGTGTTGGCCAGCCCGGTTTCGGTGCGCAGATGCTGCACGAACCAGGCATCCAGGCCGCCGTCCAGCAGCCGCACGTCCTCGACGCCCGCATACATCATCAGGTGGGCCGCGCGGGCCGCCGCCATGGTGTTGCGACCGTAGAGGATGACGGTGGTGTCGTGGCGGATGCCGTTCTCCAGCAGCAGCTTCTTGAGCGCCTCGTCAGAGACCTTGTTCCACAGCGGCTCCTCTTCCAGCCGGTTGGTGTCGATGTAGCCGGCCCCCGGGATATGGCTCAGCAGATAGGCCTTGGGTGAACCCCACGCCACCTCGAACAGCTTCCAGTCGCCCTTGGGCGCAGCCACCACCGGCTTGCCCTCCTGCAGGTCGGCCAACCAGCGCGGATGGACCAGCTGCTGCCAGCGAGCCAGATGCTCGCGCGGCGCACTTTTCCAGCCCTGCAGCTCGAACAGCTGCTTGATGCCCTGCTGGCGCAGCAGGCGGGCCACTTCGGCCACCTCGCGCGGCGCACCGTAGAGCGCCACCGGCCGCTCGGCCTGCAGCCCCTTGGTCTCCAGCGCCGCCGGCCACTCTTCATCACTGTACTTCCAGTCGGCGGAGAGGTTCTCGGCACCGGCCACGTGGCCGCCCTGCTGCTCGCCCTCCATGGGCCAGCCCTGGTAGAAGTAGCTGGCGCGGGTATCCAGAATGACCGCCGCCTTGGCCTTGGCGTCAGCCAGCGAGAGCGGTGGCAGCTCGGCTGCCAGGGTCGGCAGGGCATGCCAGAGCAACAAGGTCGCCAGGGTGGCCCGTAACAAGCTCATTATTCGTTTCATGGTGATCTCTCGATTCAGAGTGACAAGGTTAAAAAATGGAGCGGCCCAGACGCTCGGCCAGCAGCTCCAGCGCGGCCGTGCCCGCCAGCGAGTTGCCCGCCTTGTTGAGCTCGGGCGACCAGACACAGACGCACAACTCCCCCGGGATGAGGGCGATGATGCCGCCACCGACCCCCGACTTGCCCGGCATGCCGACCCGATAGGCGAAATCCCCCGCCTCGTCATAGAGGCCGCAGGTGGCGAGCAGGGCGTTGACCTGCTTGGTGGTACGGGCCGGCAGCAGCGGGGAGCTTTCTCCAAGCGGCACGCCACGGTTGGCCAGATAGATGAAGGCCCGCGCCAGATCGACACAACTCATGCGGATGGCACAGGCATTGAAGTAGCTCTGCAGCACCTTGTCCACTTCGTTCTCGAAGTTGCCATAGGCCTTCATCAGATAGGCGATGGCCGCATTGCGGGCGGAGTGCTGATATTCGGAGCGGGCCACTACCTGATCTGCCATGATGGCCGGGTTGCCCGAGAGGCGGCGGACCAGCTCCAGGGTGCGCTGACGCGGGGCGGTAAGGCGGGTTTCCAGCAGATCGCTCACCACCAGGGCACCGGCGTTGATGAAGGGGTTACGGGGAATGCCCTGCTCGAACTCGAGCTGCACTAGAGAATTGAAGGGCTGACCCGAGGGCTCCTTGCCGACCCGGGCCCAGATCTCCTCTTCCTGGTAGAGGGTGAGCGCCAGGGTCAGGCTCAAGGCCTTGGAGATACTCTGGATGGAGAAGGGCTCGAAGGCGTCACCTGCGGTGAACAGCTCCCCTTCGACGGTACAGACGGCGATCCCGAGCCGATCGGCCGGCACCTGGGCCAGTGCGGGAATATAGTCGGCCACCTTGCCCTGTCCGAGCAGCGGGCGCACCTCATCCAGGATGCTGGCCAGTAATTCGGATGACAACACCATAAGCGATTCCATAACTAACGTGGAGATCCCATCACCACCGACAAAAATCCCGCCAGCGGCGGGACTTGTCTATCTGCTGTCGCAGGCTGTCGAACCGGGGCGCCTGCCACAGCCGGCCTGATATCAGGCGGGTTCACCGTACCAGAGGTCGAACAGCTCGGAAACCACCACGGCTTCCATCCCCTTGCCTTCCAGCCAGGTTTTGACGGCGGCGCGGTCTTCTTCGCTGCACTTGCCCAGCAGCTGGGTGCAGATCATCCCTTCCCAGGCCAGGTGGCCGGAGCCGGCGAAGGCCAGTTTGCGGGGTTCGATCACTTCATCGATCATCGCATCGACTACCGCATCGATGGTCTCTTCGGCAGTGCCGACCGGGAAGTTGAAACTGATGTCGAAGCCCATTTCCTGGAATTCATCGACGCGCAGTTTCTTGCGCAGGCGGCGGCTACGGTTGGCCATGATAGCTCCTTCAGTTAGTTGACACGTTTGAAAATCAGATCCCACACCCCGTGACCGAGACGATGGCCACGTTGTTCGAATTTGGTCAGCGGACGCCAGTCCGGGCGCGCCACCCAGTTGCCGGTGGCGGAGGTGTTCTCGTACCCCTCGGCGGCACTCATCACTTCCAGCATGTGCTCGGCGTAGTTTTCCCAGTCGGTGGCCATGTGGAACACGCCACCGATGGCCAGCTTCTGGCGAATGTCCTGGGCAAAGGCCGGCTGGACGATGCGGCGCTTGTGGTGACGGCTCTTGTGCCAGGGGTCCGGGAAGAACAGCTGTAGGCAGGCGAGCGAGCCGTTCGGGATCATGTGCTCCAGCACCTCGACCGCGTCGTGACAGATGACACGCAGATTGGTGACCCCCGCTTCCTGGGCGGTGCCCAGGCAAGCACCGACACCCGGTGAGTGCACTTCAATACCGATGAAGTTCTTCTCGGGGGCATTCTTGGCCATCTCCACCAGGGAGGCGCCCATGCCAAAGCCGATCTCCAGCACCACCGGGGCCTCGCGGCCAAACAGGGCAACCAGATCGAGCGGCTCCGGTGCGAAATCGATGCCCATGACCGGCCACAGCTCCTCCAGAGCCTTCTCCTGCCCTTTGGTCAGGCGGCCTTCGCGACGGACAAAGCTGCGGATCTTGCGCATGAACTTGCCGTCTTCGTTAAATACATCTTGGGTCACAGGCATAATCAAATTGCTCGTTTATTGCATCGGTCTGGGTCACAGACGACATAAATGGATTGCTAGCTATCTCGTCGTGCTGGTCACAGACGACCGAGATGAATTGCTCGTTGTTTCATCGCTCCACCTCGCCGATGAACGCGAAATTGCTCGTCATTTCATCGCTTGGCGAAACAGGGTAGCGAATTATCCCAAGATAGGCCCAAGGCGCAAGTGTTTCACGCAACAAATCCCCCGACACAGACCAATTCCGCCACCGCAATTGACAAATGCCACCCCGTTCACAGAATCTGCCGGGGCACGGGCGCATCCTGACCTGCGCAAATAAAACCATACACAACAAAGGATTGCAGTATGAAACACACAGCATTGGCGTTTGCCATCACAGCCCTGCTGGCCGGGTGCAACACCTCCAGCAACGATTCACAGGCCCCCTCCGCCGCCGAGCAGGCCTATGAATACCTGGTGCAGCTGAGCTCCACCGCCGAGGGGATAGGCGCCAGACCGACCGGCAGCGAGGCCGAGACCCGTGCCGCCGCCTGGATCCAGGACCATCTGGCCGGCTGGGGCTACGAGGTGCAGCACCAGCCTTTCACCTACACCCAGAGCGGAACCAGCAAGGCCTCCCAGAACCTCGTCGCCGAGCTCAAGGGCAAGAGCGACAAGGTGATCCTGATCGGTGCCCACTATGACAGCACAGGCGACAAGCAGGGCTCCGAGGGAGCCACCGACAACGGTGCCGGGGTCGCAGCCCTCTTGGCGGTCGCCGAAGCGCTCAAGGGGCAGACCTTGCCCTACACGGTACGCTTCGCCTTCTTTGGCGCCGAGGAGAACGGCCTCAACGGCTCCAAGGCCTATGCCGCCAGCCTCGACAGCGCCGCCGTTGCCAAGCTGCTGGCCATGGTGAACTACGACACCATCGCCGGGGGCGACCTTGTCTACGTTCACTCGGCCCACTCCAACGTGGCCAAGTACAAGTGTGCCGACCCGAGCCGCTACAGCTTCGATCCCAAGGTACGGGATCGCCTGCTGGCCATCTCCAAACAGACCGCCACCCCGTTTGCCATTCATCCCAGCTATGATGGCTACCCTGAGGGGGAGACCGGCGGCTGGTCCGATCATGCGCCGTTCGCCTGCCTGGGGGTGCCCGTCGCCTACGTGGAGGCCACCAACTTCACCATCAACGGGGAAGATGGCTATGACGGCTACTCCCAGACCACCAATCCGGCGCTGTGGGACTGCTACGACGAGGCCACCAAGAGCTCCTGCGATCGGGGCAGCGAAACCCAGTGGGGCAAGATCTGGCATACCCAGTATGACCGTCTCGACAAGATGGCCGAGCTGTTCCCGGGCCGGGTACAGCAGCAACTCGGCGCCAACACCGAGCTGATGCTCCGCTTCCTCAGGGAGCCGGGTCTGTAACCCTGCCATCTCGCCGCTGAACCGGGGCTTTTACGCCTCGCGGCCTTCCCCGGCCGATAAAATTCGGGCAGGTGCCAAACCTGCCCTTTTTTATCGATTTTTGTTACAGCCATTGCCTCATTTTTTAAATCTGATACAAACGGATAACTTGGCGGTCGAATGGAGCGACCGCTTACCACGCCAGAGAGAATCCTATGCAGCCCTTTTTTGCCCAGCGCTTCGAGAAGGTAGAACCTTCCTTCATCCGCGAGATCCTCAAAGTTGCCGCCAATCCGGAGATCATCTCCTTCGCCGGCGGCCTGCCCAATCCGCACCTGTTCCCGGTCAAGGCCATCGAGCAGGCCTGCCAGGACGTGCTGCGCGAGCAGGGCGCCGCGGCCCTGCAGTATGCGGCCACCGAGGGCTTCGCCCCGCTGCGCCAGTACATCGCCGACCGCTATCTGGCCCGCCACGGCATGCAGGTCAATCCGGACAACATCCTCATCACCAGCGGCTCCCAGCAGGCGCTGGATCTGCTGGGCAAGGTGCTGATCGACGAGGGACAAGACCTCATCATCGAGGAGCCGGGCTATCTTGGCGCCATCCAGGCCTTCTCCGTCTATCAACCTGCCTTCAAGCCCATCACTCTGGGTGAAGAGGGGCTGGATCTGGCGGCGCTGGATGCGCTGCTGGCCAGTGGCTCCAACGCCAAGCTGCTCTACGGCGTGCCCAACTTCCAGAACCCGAGCGGCGTCTCCTACAGCCGCGCCAACCGCGAGGCGCTGGCCGAGCGACTGGTACGCCACGAGCTGCTGATGGTGGAAGACGACCCCTACGGCGAGCTGCGCTTCGAGGGCGAGCACCTGCCCCCCATCGCCAAGCTGGCACCGAACAATACCGTGCTGCTCGGCTCCTTCTCCAAGACCGTCGTCCCGGCCTTCCGCCTCGGCTGGATGCTGGTGCCGGACTGGCTGCGCAAGAAGGTCACCATCGCCAAGCAGGCCACCGACCTGCACAGCAACGCCTTCAGCCAACAGGTGCTGCACCGCTTCCTGATCGACAACTCGCTGGACGCCCACCTCGAGAAGATCAAGGAGGTCTATGGCCGCCAGCGCGCCGCCATGGAGGCCGCCCTGACCCGTCACTGCCCGCCCGGCGTCAGCTATACCCGACCGGAAGGGGGCATGTTCCTCTGGCTGACCCTGCCCGCCAGCGTCAGCGCCATGGAGCTGTTTGACGAGGCGATCAAGGAGAAGGTGGCCTTCGTACCGGGCGCTCCTTTCTATGTGCGCCCCGAGATCCAGAACACCCTGCGCCTGAGCTTCTCCTGCGTGGATGAAGCCACCATAGAGGAGGGGGTCAAGCGTCTGTGCCGCGCCCTCGCCCGCATGCTCTGACAGGCCTCGGGATGAAAAAAACCAGCGACCAAGGTCGCTGGTTTTTTTATGGGTGGCAGGCTGGCTCAGGCCTTCGCCAGCAGGGCGGCAAACTCCTTCATCGGCATCGGCCGGCCAAAGAAATAACCCTGCAGGAAGGTCACCTGACGCGCCCGCAGATAGGCGGCCTGCACCTCGTTCTCCACCCCTTCGGCCACCAGTTGCAGACCGAGCCGGGTCGCCAGATCGATGACGTTCTCGACGATATGGCTGGAGAGGGCATCCGAGCCGATCATGCCGACGAAGCTCTGATCAATCTTGAGAAAGTCCACCTGGAACTGCTGCAGGTAGGTGAGGCTGGAGTGGCCGGTGCCGAAGTCGTCGATGGCGATGAAGACGCCCAGCTGATGCAGCTCGGCAAACAGCCGGTCGGTCGTCTCGTCCGCCACGATCAGCTCCCGCTCGGTCAGCTCCAACACCAGCTTGACGGGGTTCTCCCGAAACGCGTTGATGAACTGGCGACAATCCTCCACCAGGCTCAGATCCTTGCAGTGACTGGCGCTGATGTTGAAGCCGAAGTGGAACCCTCTGGGCAGGCTGTGCACTCGGCCTGCGAACTGTTCGCGCACCTGCTCCATCAGCAGGCGGGTCATGGGCACGATGAGGCCGCTGTCTTCGGCCAGCGGGATGAAGCGATCCGGCGAGATGAGGCCCTGGCGCGGATGCAGCCAGCGCATCAGCACCTCACAGCCGCTCCAGTGGGCGTCGTCACCGGTCACCACGGGTTGCAGGTAGGGGATGAACTCCCGCTGATCCAGCGCCCGTCGCAGCTCCTGGGAGGGAGAGGTCGAGCGGCCGGTCAGCCAGTAGACCAGACAGCCCACCACCAGCCCCAGCAGGGGATAGATGATGAGGCTGGCGCGGGAGTAGGTCCAGATGTGGCTGCCGTACTCGTCATAGGAGAGCTCGGTGACGACCCGAAACGGGTACTTGCCGGAGACCTGCTCCAGCGAGCCCAGCACCACGGGCGGCACCTCGTCATGGATCTGGCCGTTGGCCAGCATGCTCTGCGCCCCGATCACCAGGGTCAGCGGCGAGTTGCGGCTGAGCATGTCGAGGATGTTGTGCAGATAGTAACCGTCGACCCCGACCAGCACGCTGTACTCCCCCACCGGCTGGCGATAGACCACCAGAGGCCGATCCGGGGTCACCGGGTTGCCCCGCATCAGATCCAGCTGGCCGTTGGCGTAGTCGGCCAGCTTGAAGGGGCCATGATAGGAGCCATAGAGCGAGGTGCAGTAGACCACTTCCCCCCTGGCCAGGTTGACGGTGCGCACGTCCGGTATGGTGGCCACCTGATCCCGCAGCCCCTGCACCACCTCCTCGCAGGGACGCCCGACGCTGCCCTCTACCATGGCGGCCGCCTGGTGAGCGTGATCCAGGGTGCGCTCCAGCATGTTGCGAGCATGGAGCAGGCGCTCTTCGGCATCCTGTTTCATGCCGGCAAAGGTCTGCCAGGAGACGATCAGCACGCCGAGCAGCAGGGGCAGCAGGCCGGCCAGCAGTGCCGCCCCCAGCCGGGTATAAAACTGGCGCAACCTCAAACGACGAAACGGCATACTCCCCCTCGCTGCAACGGTGAAAAGGCGGACGAGTCTACTCCTATCCCCTTTCCTGACAAGCATCTTCTGATGCATTGGACAACAGGGCAAGGCGCCCCGTCAGGGCAGGCGGCATGACGGCTCACACCCTGGGTGAGCACCGCCCACGTCTGCAGTGACGATTATAATCTTTGCAAAAACAGTTGCTTGTTCATCTTGCGCAGGCCCACTAGAGTAGAGCCAACAGCGTCAGGGAGTCTGGATATGAAAATATTGATCACGGGCGGGACGGGCTTTATCGGTCGCCGCCTGGTGGCCCACCTCAAGGTGGCGCACGAGGTGCTGGTGCTGACCCGCCAGGGCAGCCGCGCCTACGATCTGCTCGGCCACGACGTCAAGCTGATCGATACCCTGGACCGGCTCGACAACCTCAACGACGTGGATGCGGTCATCAACCTAGCGGGAGAACCCATCGCCGCCGGCCGCTGGAGCGAGCGGCGCAAGCAGCAACTCTGCGACAGCCGCTGGCTGCTGACCGAGCAGCTGGTCGATCTCATCAAGCTCTCTGACACCCCGCCCAGGGTGCTGATCAACGCCTCCGCCATCGGCTGGTATGGCCGCCAGGGCGATGCGCCGCTGGACGAACAGTGCCAGACCCCTCACGACGAATTCACCCATCAGCTCTGCCAGCAGTGGGAAACCCTGGCCCGCGAGGCCCGCAGCAAGCATACCCGGGTCTGCATCGTGCGCATCGGGCTGGTGCTCGGCACCGACGGCGGCGCCCTGCCCAGGATGCTGCCTCCCTATCGCCTCGGCCTCGGCGGCCCCATGGGCACGGGAAACCAGATCATGAGCTGGATCCACATTCAGGATCTGGTGCGCGCCATCCTGTTCCTGCTGGATCACGAGGAGTGCGACGGCCTGTTCAACGGCACGGCACCGCAGCCGGTCAGCAACCACGAGTTCAGCCAGACTCTGGCCGGCACCCTGCACCGGCCGCACCTCTTCTTCGTGCCAGCCCCCCTGTTACAGCTGCTGATGGGCGAGGCGGCCGATCTGCTGCTCACCGGCCAGAGGGTGCTGCCAACCCGTCTGCAGCAGGCCGGCTTCCACTTCACCTACCCGGAACTGCCCCAGGCCCTTGCCAATCTGCTCAGCACTACTGCCCGCTGACCGGGCTCTTCAGCCAACCGGATAACAATCAGCCCGGCAATTGGCCGGGCTGATTGTTGTTGTGCCTCGCGGCATCCGCGCAGGATCTGGTGCTCAGAGCAGGCCCTGCCCCAGTCCCCGCAGCCGATCGCTCAGGGTGCCCGCCAGCAGCTGGCGCTGCATGCCCTGCCCGGCCAGTGTCACCAGCACGGCCCCCAGCAGCGGCAGACCGGCCCAGATGGCCCAGTGGAACTGCCACTGCCCCTCGAACCACCACCACTGCAGGCCGAGGGAGCAGAGCTCGACCACCATGGCGGCGCACAATCCCGCCAGCAGGCCGCTGGCAACCAGCTCCCAGCGCAGCATCTTCCTGAGCAGCTCGCTGCCGGCCCCCAGGGTGCGCATCAGTAGCAGTTCCCGGCGCCGATGGGCCATGCTGGCCTGGGTCTGGGTCAGCAGCACCAGCAGCGCCGCCACCGTCACCAGCCCCAGCATCAGCCCCAGCGCCCGGCTCACCTGATCCGACACCGCCGTCAGCCGCACGATCAAATCGTCCACATCGATCAGGCTCACCGTGGGGTGCCGGCGGATCAGCTCCACCTCGGCCACCCGGCCCTGCTCCGGCAGACGATAGCTGCCGAGCCAGGTCTGGGAGAAGGGAGCCAGCACGTCCGGCGAGAAGATCATGTAGAAGTTGGGGCGCATGTTGTCCCACTTGATGGCCCGCAGGCTGGTCACCTTCGCCTTGAAGCTGCGCCCCTCGATGGTAAAGCCCAGGGTGTCGCCGAGCTCGATGTCGAGTCGCTTGGCCAGATCCTTGTCTACCGATACCTGGCCGGGGCCGTCCAGCCAGCGTCCTGCGGTCAGGGTGTTGTCCGGCGGCAGGGTGGCGGTGGTAGTGAAGTTGAGCTCGCGATTGACCCCCTCGCGGCCATCTTCATCCGTGTCGCGCACCGCCTCGCTGGCGATGCTGACCAGCCGGCCACGGACCATGGGGTAGAAGTCCGAAGTCACGGCCCCCGCCTGGCGCAGATCGGCCAGGATCCCCTCCCGCTCCCCGTCTGCCACGTTGACCAGGAAGCGGTTGGGGGCATCA
The DNA here is from genome assembly GCF_000820305.1 of Aeromonas dhakensis. Classification (GTDB taxonomy): domain Bacteria; phylum Pseudomonadota; class Gammaproteobacteria; order Enterobacterales; family Aeromonadaceae; genus Aeromonas; species Aeromonas dhakensis. Next base: position 9,162 of record NZ_CDBH01000046.1, on the reverse strand, counting down.
GCCGGCAGCCGGGCCGAAAACTCGCCGAGCAGGTCGACCCGCGCCGCCCACAGCAGACCGAACAGCATGAGTGCCAGCGCAAAGCCTGCCAGCTGGAACAGACCGCTGCCCCGCTCGCGGGAAAGGTGGCTGATGGCCAGCCGCAGCGCGTGAGGGCCCTGTACCCGGCGCCCCAGTCGCAACAGCAGGGAGGCGATCCCCGCCAGCAGCCCCATCAACAGACCCATGCCGCCGATCAGCCCCAACGCCAGGGTCGCGTCGGCGGTGAAGCCCCACACCAGCCCAAACAGGCCGAGCAGCGCCACCGGCAGCGCCAGCCAGGGCGGGATCCCCGCCTCCAGCTCGCGGCGCAGCACCCTCAGTGGCGGCACCTTGAGCAGGCGCAGGAAGGGCACGAAGGCCAGCAGCAGGGTGATGAAGAAGGCCACTGCCAGCCCCAGCGCAAAGGGGCGCCACGACGGCGGCGGCAGATCGGCAGGCAGCAGGTTGCCCAGCAGATGCAGGGTCAACCACTGCATGGCGCTGCCCGCCACCAGACCGAGCAGGGCGCCCGCCAGGGTCAGTGACAGCAGCAGGGTGCCCATCAGTTGCCAAAGCGTGCGCCGCGACGCGCCGAGCGTCTTGAGCAGCGCCACCATGTTGGTCTGGCGCTCGGCAAAGTGACGGACCGCGATGCCCATGGCCAGCGCCCCCAGCAGCACCCCGGCCAGGGAGGCGAGCCGGAAGAAGCGCTCGGCATTGGCCAGCGAGCGGCCAACCTGGGAGCCCTGGTCGTCCGGCTTGATCAGCTTCTGTCCCGCCTTGAGCCTGGGCTTGAGCCAGCGTTCATACTCGGCCACCTGCTCGCGGGTGCCCTTGAACAGGTAGCGCCACTGCTGGCGGCTGCCCGGCAGCAGGGCACCGGTCGCCTCCACATCGGCGCTGTGGATCAGCGCCCGCGGCGCCAGCAGGAAGGGGCTGAAGCCCTGATCCGGCTCCTGACCCAGTACCCCCGCCACCTTGAGCACCGTATTGCCCACTTCCAGCTCATCCCCCGGCTTGGCCGCCAGCAGCTGCATCACCCGGGCGGAGAGCCAGATCTCGCCGGGTGCCGGCGCCCGCTGGGGGCTCAGCTCCAGCTTGCCGTAGAAGGGGAAATCCTCGGGCACGGCGCGGATAGACGCCAGCTGCAGGGCATCCCCATGAAACAGCATGCTGTTGAAGCTGACCGTGGTCTGCACCGCCAGACCCGTTTTGGCCGCCTGCTCGAGCCAGGCGGCCGGTGCCGGCGTGGCCGTGCGCAGCGCCCGGTCGGCACCGATAAAGTCCCGCCCCGAGGCTTTGAGCCCGGCATCCAGCCGATCCGCCACCAGGGCCACGCTCAGTACGCAGGCCACGCTCAGCGCCAGCGCCAGCACGAACCAGCGCAGTTCGCCGTTGAATCCTTCGCGCCGCAACAGGCGCAATCCCAGTCGCCACTGACTCATCACAGCTCCCTGACTCTTGCTGCAGAGGCATCTTCGAATGCTGACGCAGCCGCCTCCAGTCGCCCCGCCGCCATCACCAGCTGCCGCTGGCAACGCCGGGCCAGGTCGTGATCATGGGTCACCACCACGAGCGTGGTGCCGTGCTCGCGGTTGAGCTCGAACAGCAGTTCGATCACCCGCTCCCCGGTCTTGCTGTCGAGGTTGCCGGTGGGCTCATCGGCCAGAAGCAGGCTGGGCTTCGTCATGAAGGCGCGGGCAATGGCGACCCGCTGCTGCTCGCCGCCGGAGAGACGCGGTGGCAGATGGTGCAGCCGTTCACTGAGGCCGACCGCCGCCAGCAACTCGCGGGCCCGCGGCTCGCAGCGGGTCTCGCCGCGCAGCTCGGCGGGCAGCATGACGTTCTCCAGCGCACTCAGGGTGGGCAACAGCAGGAAAGACTGGAAGATGAACCCCACCTGCTCGGCCCGCAGTCGGGCACGCCCCTCCTCGTCCAGCTTCAGCAGCGACTGGCCGAGGATCTCGATATCCCCTTGGCTCGGCAGATCGAGCCCGGCCAGCAGCCCCAGCAGAGTGGACTTGCCGGAGCCGGAGGCACCGACCAGCGCCACCGTTTCGCCGCTATTGACTTGCAGGTCGATCCCTTCAAGGATGGTGAGGCTTTCCTGGCCCAGGCGCACTGTCTTGCCCAGGCCCTTGACGTTGATAATGGGAGTTGAATTCATGACGCGTTTCCTGTTTGCCTTGTGCTGCCTGGTGTCATCGGTGCAGGCCCAGACCCTGCTGGTGCTGGGCGACAGCCTGAGTGCGGGTTATCAGATGCCGGCGGAGCAGAGCTGGCCTGCCCTGCTCAATCAGAAATGGCAGCAGCAGGGGGGTAAACATCAGCTTATCAATGCCAGCATCAGTGGTGAAACTACGCAAGGGGCGCTGGCCAGATTACCCGCTCTGCTCAAGGAACATCAACCGGACTGGGTGCTGATCGAGCTGGGTGGCAACGATGGGCTACGCGGGTTCGCACCGGCCATCACCCGGGACAACCTGGCCAAGATGGTGGAGCTGACCAAGGCGCAACAGGTAAAAACCGTGTTGACCCAGATCCAGCTGCCCCGCAACTACGGAGCCCGCTACCTGCGCCAGTTCGAGCAGATCTTCCCGGAACTGGCCAGCGCCAATCAGCTGCCGCTGATGCCCTTCTTCATGGATGATATTGCGCTGCGCCCTGAACTCATGATGAACGATGGCATCCACCCCACCGCCGCCGCTCAGCCGCAGATCCGCGACCGGGTGGCCAGCTTCATCGAGCCGCTGCTGACTCAATGAGTACGGCATAGCGCCTCGTCCGCCATCCAGCTCGAACGGCCCAATAAAAAATCCCGCCTTGGCGGGATTTTTTATTGCTCCTGAATCAGCGCTCCAGGATCTGGCGCAGCCGCTCCTGAGCCACGCCAACCAGCAAGTCTGGCTGGAACTTGGAGATGAAGCGATCGCAGCCCACCTTCTTGACCATGGCCTCGTTGAAGTTGCCGCTCAAAGAGGTGTTGAGGGTGATGAAGAGATCGGACATGCGAGCATCGCTGCGAATTTCGTGGGTCAGCCGGTAGCCGTCCATCTCCGGCATCTCGGCATCGGTGATCATCAGCAGGATCTCGTCGGTCACCTTCTTGCCCGCATCGCACCACCCCTTGAGCAGATTGAGCGCCTGCAGCCCATCCTGGCATTCGATCACCTCCAGCCCCAGCTGGCCCAGGGTCTCGCGCACCAGGTTGCGGGCCGTGCTGGAGTCGTCGACGATGAGCACCTTGCGGCCATGCATTTCCGGCAGGATATCCCGATCCAGCACCTCTTCCGAGATGCGGATGTCGTAGGTGATGATCTCGGCCAGCACCTTCTCCACGTCGATGATCTCGACGATCTGGTCAACGCCATCCTCCGGAATGCGGGTGATGGCGGTCAGGTAGTTCGCCCGCCCGGCCGAACGCGGTGGCGGCAGTATGTCCTTCCAGGTCATGTTGACGATGTTGGCCACCTGGCCGACCAGAAAGCCCTGAATGGTGCGGTTGTACTCGGTGATGATGAGGTTGGATTCGGCATCGATGGGCATGGGGCGCATGCCGATGGCGCTGCGCAGGTTGATCACCGGAATGGAGGTGCCGCGGATGTTGGCCACCCCGCTGATGTTGTGGTGTGCACCGGGCATCTTGTTGAGGTGAGGCAGCTTGACTACTTCCCGTACTTTGAACACGTTGATCGCAAACAGCTGCTGGGATCCCAAACGGAACATCAACAGCTCCAGGCGGTTCTCCCCTACCAACTGGGTACGCTGATCCACCGAATCCAATATGCTCGCCATATAAAGCCCTTACGTCCGTTGCCCGAGTCTCGCCATAGTATAGAAGGGTCAGAATCCCAACACGACCCGTATTCTTATCCTATGTCGGCCAGATGATGGCTGAACTTGATTAAAAAAAGCGAGACCCCGCTCGCGCCCATGCTCTCTTCAAGCCTGTCAGTAGTCATTCACCTAAATTCCCGCTCCTGGCGCACATTCACCCCCCTTTGGGGGGAAGCATCGAACCAGCCCGGTAGCGCCATCCATAAAAAAAGCGGCAGATTGCTCTGCCGCTTTTTGCCTGGGGTCGACCGGATTACTTGTCGATATCCAGCATGTTGTTGTTGAGCATGTAGTCGATCACCTGAGACGAGGTGGCCGCTGCACTGCCGGTGAGGCTGTCGAACGTGTGGTTCATCAGCACTATCTCCTGGGTCACGGGGGCGGCGCTGCTCTCCTTGACCTGCAGATGCACTCCTTCACTGTCCTGGAAGACAGAGAGCAGGCTCTTCAGATCGTTCTGGTTGCGAGAACCGTCGTGATCCAGCAGGTCGCTCAGATCCAGCTTGTCACCTTCCGCCTTGGAGAAGTCGACCACGTAGTCCTTGGCCACGCTGCCCGCAGCTGTATCGCCCTGCAGCCAGGTGAAGGTATCGGCGCCGCCATCCCCCTTGAGGATGTCATTGCCAAGCCCGCCAACCAGGATGTCATTGCCCAGACCACCGCTCAGGGTATCGTCGCCGATGCCGCCAAACAGGGTATCGTTGCCGCTGCCACCGTACAGGGTATCGTTGCCGCTCTCGCCGTACAGGGTGTCGTTGCCGGCACCACCGAACAGGATGTCGTTGCCGGCCCCGCCGAACAGGAAGTCATCGCCACCCTGACCGAACAGGATGTCGTTGCCATCCCCGCCGATCAGCACGTCTGCCTTGTCGTTGCTGGAGGACTGATCGAACTCGCTGGCATGATCCGTGATGTAGTCATGGACCTGGGCATCGGTCACCGAGCCTGCGCTCAGCTTGCCGGCCACATACTGCTTGATGGCCGCGTAGCCTTCACCATTGATGCCGGCAAAGTGGATGGCATCACCGAACAGGATGTCGTCACCGGCACCGCCGTCGATCCGGTCGCTGCCCGGCAGGTTGTTCACCGAGGTACCCAGGATGGCGTTGGCCAGATCGTTGGCTGACACGTTGGACTGCACAATCTGATCACTGTCGAACAGCTTCAGGGTATCGATGGAGACGTTGCTGCCGATGCCGATCGCTTCCAGCGTCACGTTATTGGCCAGCAGAAGCGGCAGCACAGCCAGCGCGTTTTGCAATGCCCAGTAGTTGCTGTCATAGGAGGTGGAGATCTCGAAGGTACCATCCCCCTGTGCCTTCAAGGTCCCGATGGTGGTCGAGCTCCACTTGTTGTTATTGCCCTGCGACCACTTCTGAACATTGCCATTCGCGTCGATCAACACCCGGTTGGTGCCGCCTATGTTGGCGTAGAAGGCTTCACCCGGCACATAGTTGTTGACGTTGACAAACGAATCGAGACGCTCGTTGGTCCTCGTATTCACGATCGGGTTGGTATCTTCATAGTCGTAATAGGTGTTTGGTGCCCCATCGGTAATGAAGTACGCCAGGTTCTTCGCATTGGCGTTGTTCTTGGCGGTGTCGCTGTTGAACCAGTTGGAGGTGGTCTTGAGCGCATCCTCGTAGTTGGTCGCCCCACCATTCCAGTAACTGCCGTCCATGCTGTCGAGCACGGCCTGCAACTTGGTCAGGACATTGGGATCCTTCAAGTCCACGCTGATGGACTTGTTGGCCTGACTGTCGAAGTCCACCAGGAAGATGTTGACCTTGCCCGCCCCCTCAGTACCGGCACTGGTCTTGAGGGTTGCAAACACCTGCGCCAGCTGGCTCTTGATGGTGTTCATGGCACTGGTGCCGATACTGCCCGAGCTGTCGACCATGAAGGCGATGTTGTAGTTCTGGCCCGGCAGCACCACACTGCCATCCAGATCCCCGACCACGATATTGTGTTCGCTGCCGTAGGTACGGTTCTGATCGCCTGGCTCCCCTTCGGTAGAGAGGAAGTAGCTCATGCGAATCGAATCCTGATCCGATGCGCTGCTGGTCTGATCGGTCGCCACTTCCTTGGCGATGGCTTCGACCTTGAGGTCGAACTGGCCGGCACTGCTGCCCGGCACCCGCAGGGTCAGACCGGTCAGTTTGACGTCCAGCGCGCTCTGGTTCCACAAACCGGTCAGCGTCAGCTTGCCATCGGCCCCCACTGTGCCAAGCACGGTAGAGCCCTGATACAGCGTCGACCCCGTCGGCATGCCTGTCAGCACCAGGCTGTCGAACTGCTCGCTGCCATCCCGGTCGGTCAGGGAGGCGCTGATCTCGAGCGGATAATCCACCAAGCTGGGCGGTACCGCCGTCAGGGTGCCGTCGGTCTGATTGAACTGGTAGATGCCGTCATCAAACTGCACCAGCTCGATGTCGTAGAGCGACTTGCTGATGGTGACGCCGTTCTCCTTGACCAGGAAGTTGAAACCGCCGTCACTTCTGCGCTCGATGACATAGTTGGCACGCGAGCCCATCAGCACGGCCAGGTCGGTACCGGCGCCACCATACAGGGTGTCGCCACCCAGCCCGGCCACCAGAATGTCGTTGCCGGTGCCGCCGTCGAGGGTGTCACCTGAGGTGGAGTTGCCACCGACCAGCACATCATTGCCCGCACCACCGACGAAGTAATCGCCGCCGCCCTTGACGCTGACGATGTAGTCGTTGCCGCTGGTACCCACCACGCTGTCTTGAGTGGTGGTGCTGTCGGTAAAGCTGCTGGTGATGCCAAAGCTGCCCTTGTTGAAGTTGCCGCTCTGGAACGCCCCGGTGGAGATGCCGGACGACGGGTACTGGCTATAGAGCGGAACACCGTTCCCGGTCAGGCTGATGTCGACCACCGGCTTGTCCGCCACCGCCGCGATATCGATCACCAGCTTGCCGCTGTTGCTCAGGTTGGCGCCGTCGCTGATCTGGTAACCAAAGCTGGCGTAGTCGCCCTGTAGGTTGCCGGTCACGACGCCATTGCCGTTGCTGGCATTGGTGCTCGACTCGTTGAGGCCCGGCACGAAGCGCAGGTGACCGTTGTCGATATCGGCGTAAGAGACAAGATCCCCCACCTTCACCGCAATCCACTGGCCGGCTGCGTTCAGGTACTCCAGCTTGCCGTTCAGCGGCAGGGTATTGATCTGCACGCTCAGGTCGGAGGCTGCCTGATCATCGCTGGCACCAAACTGGGCCCACTTCAGCACCAGCGGCGTATCTTCCTTGCCGGCACTGTAGCCACCCGTGGTCACCGGCGCACGATCGTTGTCGATGATGGTACCGGTGCCGTTCTGGCCACCAACGGTCACGGTCAGGGTTTCATTCGCCTCGACCAGACGATCGTCCACCGTCGGGATGGTCACGGTAAAGCCCGACACCCCGGCCGGTACCGTGATCTTGCCGGTAGTGCTGTTGTAGGTCACCCCGTTGCTGAACTGGGCAGTACCCCAGTCAAGGCTGGAAGCGGGGTTGGTGCCGCTGCCCTTGATGCCGAAGTCATACTGGGTCGCTTCCTGGGTCGCATCAGAGAGCGTCACCGTGTGCAGCAGGTTGCCGCCCTCGGCCGCACTCTCACTGGAGACCGACTGTACGATGGGCGTAAACAGCGGCTTGGTTGCGAAAGAGCCCAGGCTGTAGTCGCCGTCGCCATCCACCACCTTGATCTGGAAGTCGATGTCGCCATCGCCCAGCGGCTTGGACATGTTCTGATACTGGAAGAACTCCCACTTGCCGGTGGCCGGGGTAAATTCCAGACGGAACACCAGGGTGCCATCGCTGGCCGTGCCGATCAGGGTATTGGCCGATTCCATCGAGGTGGTGATCAGTTTGCCGGTCGCCGTGGTCAGCCCGGTCTCGGTAGAACCGACCAGCTGCATGTAGCCCTTGCCGTCAGCGCCCCACTGCGGGGTAACCGTGCCGGAACCGTAGGCGATGGCCGGTGCCGTGGTCGCCCCGAGGAACTCGATGCTCTTCACGGTGAAGTCGCTGTTGTCGGCGTAGAGGCCGTTACCATTGTTGGTGGCCTTGATGACCATGGTATCGAAGCCACCCTGCTGCACCTGGAAGTTGCCGGCATAGTCGCCACCCGCCGCGTTGGAGCTGAAGGTCTGGGTACCGATCAGCACGCCACCGCGGTAGAACTCGACCACCCCGCTCTCCAGCTCGCCACCGAACATCTGGCTGAACTTGATGTTGGCGCCATAGGCCACCTTGCCCGCATCCAGCTTGATGATCAGCTGCTCGGATGCCGAAGTACCATCTGCAAAGTGGCGGAAGTCCACCTCGTTGGCGAGGTTGTGGTTCGGTGAACCAACGCTGGAAACACCCAGGCCGGCGCTGGAACCGTTGACATTGGCCGTCGTCAGGGCCGAGTTGGTCGACGAGGTAAAGCCCAGCGCCGTGATGCTGAAACCGCTCACGTTCAGGGTCATCTGGTTGCTGCCACTGTACTTGGTCAGATCAAACAGGCCGGTCAGAGTATCCGGGATGTTGGTCTTGATGACGGAGACGGCCGCCATGTCGCCAGCCACCGGTGAGTCGTCCTCGACCGAAATGGGCAGGCTGCCGGTGGTGGTGGTCTTACCATCCGATACGGTCACACCGATCTGGAAGTTGAGTACGTCTTCACTGCCCTTGACCGGGTGATCCAGCGGGGCCTTGAGCGTCACGTCATAGCTCCAGTCGCCCTTGCCGTTGCCGGCAGGTGCGGTCAGCTTCACATCCATGACCGCCTTGTAATCGGCGCCGCCCGGAGTGCCGGTATAACCGGTCAACACCTTGGTGGCGGCATTCCAGCTCCACTGCACCGCGGCACCGCCAGCCGTCAGGCCAGCCGGCCCGTTCAGGCTGATGGTGAGGGTATCCTGACTATCGACGTCGCCAACCGTGATCTTGCCGCTGGCGGCCACGCTGTCGGTGGTATCACTGCTGCCTGCCGTGTCGGCAATGCCGCCGGCCAGCCCCTCTTCGGAGACCACGGCCCCCTTGTCGATACTTAGGGTCGGTGCGTCGTTGGTGCCGGTGATGGTGACCGAGACGGTATGGGTGGTGCCATCGACAGACTCGACGGTGAAGGTCTCGACCTTGGTCTCGCCTTCGCCCAGGTACTGCACCTTGCTGTTGTCGACGTTGTAGGTCCAGGCGCCGCCTTCGGTGATGGTCAGGCTGCCCAGTGCACCGGCACTCGGGGTGCCATTGCCGGCCACAAACTTGGCCTCGTCGGCGCCGTCCACGTCGGTCACGGTCAGGGTGCCGGTCTCGGTCA
>NZ_CDBH01000045.1 GCF_000820305.1 Aeromonas dhakensis | reverse complement strand
CAGCCTCATCATCGGCGGCCACACCCACAGCCTGCTGGGGGAGCTGGCGCCGCTCGGGCTCGACAGCGAAGGCAGCTACCCGCTGATGGTGAACGGGGTGGCCGTCCTGCACGCCGCCCACAGCGCCCTCTGCCTCGGGGTGTGCGAGCTGACCTTTGACGAGCGCGGCCGGGTAGCGCGCAGCCGCGGCCAGCTGGAGTGGCTGCCCTGGCAGCCCTGGCCCTTTGCCGGCAATCCGCCGGCCGGGCTCACCTTCTGCGACCCCGATCCCGAACTGGAACAGCATCTGGCCAGGCGCTACCGGCCCGAGCTGGAGACCATGACCCAGCGCATCGTGACCCGCCTTGACGAGCCGCTGCACCACCAGCGGCTGCCCGATGCCAACCTGCCGGCCGGCAGCCAGGTCGCCCCCCTGGTGGCGAGCGCCATGCTGGCCAGCGCCCGCGAGCAGGTCGGTCAGGTGGACTTCGCCCTGCACAACGCCGGCGGGGTGCGCTGCTCCCTCGAACCCGGGCCGCTCAGCGAAGCGGACATCGCCGGCCGCCTGCTGCCCTTCGCCATCCCGCTCACTCTCTATCGGGTGCACGGTCATGAATTGGCCGAAGCGCTGGAGGGGGCCATCGACAACGCCACCAACAACGGCGTGACGGGCAATGGCAGCGGCAGCTTCCCCTACACCGCCGGAGTGCGCTTCTGTTATCAGGCGGATCAGCCCAAGGGGCGCCGGATCACCCGGCTGGAGTGGGAGCGTGCGCCTGATGAGTGGCAAGCGGTCGACACCGACGCCATCTATCGGGGGGTCTCCAGCGCCTACACCGCCTCCGGCAAGGAGGGCTACACCGCCCTTGCCCGCACCCTGACCCAGCACAATCAGGAGCTCGGCATCACCCTGGCGGATGCCTTCATCCGCTGGGCCCGCTATCTGCCGGCGCTCACCGCCATGCCGGCGCGGGTGGAGTATCAGGGGCCGACCGCCGGCTGAGCCCCCGCCAGCCGGGGCGAAAGCCGGACTCGGCTTCGCCCTTTGTCCCCGTACGCCATAAAACGTGCCGCTTTCTTGTCGTAAAGCGGCACTTTTGCAAATTATTTCAAGCACATTCCCCTGGCCCATTGCATCGTGTGGTCAGGCTCGGCAAGATAGGCCCGCTTTCGAGACTTCCCAGCAGGAACAGGTCACCCATGAATCATGCCATCCGTTTTACTCCTCCTCGCGTCAATCCAGGCCTGCGGCCGCTGGTGATCCTGCTCACCGGTTTGCTGGCCTTGCTGTTCTGCCTGCGCAACCCGCTGTTCCACGGCATGGCGCCGGGCTTCGACGCCTCGCTGTTTGCCGTGATGGGCAAGATGTGGAGCGAGGGGGGCGTGCTCTATCGGGACATGATCGACATCAAGGGCCCCATGATCTTCGCCCTCGACGCCTTCGGCTACGGCCTCGGCGGCTTCTTCGGGATCTGGCTGCTGGAGTGGGCGCTCTGCTGGCTGGGACTGATGGCCAGCTGGCAGGCCTTCGGTCAGCTCGGCCTCTCATTGCGGGCCCGACTCGGCAGCATGCTGGCGGTGCTGGCGCTCTATGGCACCCGCTACTACTACGGCAACATGACCGAGGACTGGACGTTCCATCTGGCCCTCATCGCCCAGTGGGCCTTCATCACCATGCTGCTGGACAAGCGCTGCAGCTGGGGACCGGCGCTGGTGGCCGCGCTTACCTTTGCCATCGTCGCCTGGATGCGCACCAACAACGGCGCCTTCTGGGGCGCCTGGTATCTGGTGCTGTTCTGCCACTGGTGCCTGCGCGAGCAGTGGCGCTGCGCCCTCTCCCTGCTCTGCTCCAGCCTGCTGGGGCTGGCGCTTGTCGGCGGTCCGCTGCTGGCCTACTTCCAGCACCACAACCTGCTGGCCGAATTCAAGTACTACGCCTTCGACATCTTCTTCGAGGGGAGCTACGGCAACGGCTTCTCGCCGGATGTGGGCAGCGTCGGCCTGCTGCGTACCGGCCTCATCATGCTGCTGCCCGCCTTCATCGTGCTGATGATGAGCCGGCGTCAGGAGTGGTACCTGCCGGTGCTGTGCGCCACCCTGTTTGGGGTCATCTTCACCCTGATCGCCAACTCGGTCTCCGGCCACGTGTTCGATCACTACGACGTGCTCTATCTGCAGCTGGCCCTGCTGCCGCTGGCCTGCCTGCTGGATCGCAGCGAACAGCAGGCCGATGCCCTCGGTCTGCTCTGCATCTCGCTGGTGGTGCTGACCGCCAGCTGGCTGCTGGCCCAGCAGCTCGGTTACGGCTGGAGCACCAAGGAGTGGTCACTGGAACGGGTACGTGAAGTGCTCGGCAACAGCCTGCTGTGGGCGCTGCCGGTGCTCATTCTGGTGCCGCTCTGGCGCGCCTGGGACGTGCGCAGTGCCACCCCCTGGCTTGCTTCGCTGGCCATGCTGGCCCTGATGCTCAACAACGCCTGGGAAGGCAGCCAGAAAGGCAGGCCCTTCAACCCACCGGCCCAGGTACGGGTCGACCGGATCCTGGCCGAAAGCACCCCTGCCGACAAGATCTGGGTGGATGGCATCCAGCCGCAATATTACCTCTGGACCGATCGCCAGCCGGCCTCCGCCTACCTGTTCTTTGCCAACGTCAACCCGCCCTACGACGTGCGTGAACGGGTGCTGGCCGACCTCAAGCGCCAGAGCCCCAAGTTCATCATCGCCAAGCCGGATCGGGTGGCCGATGAGCTCAAGAAGCCAAGTTCCCCCTCCAGCCTCGCCTTCTATCAATACCTGGTGAGCCAGTATGAAGAGGTGGATCCGGGTCTCTATCGCAGACGCTGAGCCCCCCCTTGAGCGCACAGGGCCGTCATCCCGCGATGATGGCCTTTTCATTGCGGTGAGGCAGGCCCGGCCCGAAACGGTAGGCAAGCGGCGACGCGCTGACTACAATGGCGCTCTTTTGATGTATTGAGTAATGCAGACATGGCGGAACTGACCTATCTCGGTGGCTACCCCGAGCCCCTCAAGGCCCAGGTGCAACAGCTGATCGCGGCGGGCAAGCTCGGGGAGGTGCTGGCCAGGCGCTATCCTGAGACCCACCTCATCCAGAGCGACAAGGCGCTGCTCGCCTACACCATGGAGCTGAAGAACCGCTACCTGAAGAGCTCGGCGCCGCTTTCCAAGGTGATCTTCGACGGCAAGATCAACGTGATCAAGGATGCCCTCGGCCTGCACACCTATGTAAGCCGGGTGCAGGGCAGCAAGCTCAAGGCCAAGAACGAGATCCGCATCGCCGCCCTGTTCAAGGAGGCCCACCCGGCCTTCCTGAAGATGATCGTGGTGCATGAGCTGGCCCACCTGAAAGAGAAGGATCACAACAAGAGCTTCTATCAGCTCTGTCAGCATATGGAGCCGGACTATCATCAACTGGAGTTTGATCTGAGGCTCTGGCTCACCTGGCGTGATCTCGAGCGTGCCGCACGCTGACCCATCGCAGGTTTCAAGGAGGAGACATGACCCCGTTGCGCCGACCACTTGCCCGCTGGTTGATGGCGGCACTCTTGCTGAGCCCTTCCCTCTCGGCGGCTGAACGCTGGCAGAGCGATGCCTATCTCACCGCAAGCTTCTTTGAGATCGCCATGAAGCGGGAGTACGGCCACGAACAGAACGTGCGCTTCTCCCGCTGGCAGCAGCCCATCCGGCTCAAGCTGGTCAACGAGTTTGGCGACAAGGCGCTGCAAAGCGAGGTGGTCAGGGTGCAGAGCCAGCATCTGGCCGGCATCATCGGCCGCCCCATCGCCCTGGTCAGCGAGCGGCCCAACATCACCCTGATCATGACCGAACGCGCCAAGATGGCGAGCTGGGCCAAGCGCACTATGGGGCAGGATGCCTCCGTCAAGACGGCGCTCAAGGAGGGACTCTGCATGGCCAACTTCACCACCAATACCCGCCGCGAGATGGCCCGCGCCACCATCATCATTCCGGTGGATTACAGCCGGGCCAAGGGGCGCTTCCTCGACTGCGTGGTGGAGGAGCTCACCCAGGTGATGGGACTGCCCAACGATTCGGACAAGGTGTTTCCCTCCATCTTCAACGACAACAGCATCGACAGTTTCCCGACCGGGCTCGATTACGTGCTGCTCAAGCTCGCCTATCACCCGGCCCTGCAGGCCGGCATGACGGCCAGCGAAGTGCGCGCCGCCCTTCCCATCGCCCTCAAGGCGCTGCGGGCCAGCGGCGACATCGCCCAGGCCGATCAGCGGGTGCAGGTCAACAGCCTCAAACGCTGGGCCGGGCTCTAACACTTGCTGCCTGTTCTGGGCTTTAAGGATTGAGGATTAAGGGCTGAGGGCAGAGAGCACGACAAGCACTGGCTCCCATCCCGCGAAAACAAAAAACGCAGCCGAGGCTGCGTTTTTCTGTCTATCTGGCTTGCATATGCTCGACGCCCGCCCCGCCTGGCTCAGGAGGCTGCACTCTCCGGCATCCAGCTGTCTGCGTTCTCCCACACCTCCTGCACCATGGCTTCTGCCAGCTCCTTTTCCTCCTTGCTGGCCCGGCTGACGGTCAACGCCATGGCACTGCCGGGGGCGACGCGAACATGCAGGTCGGGGAATTTCTCGCCCAGCTGCTTGAGCAGCTCCTGGCGCAGCGCCTCCATGGTCGAGGTGGGCACCTGATGTTTCTTGTCGATGATGATTTCCAGACGCATAGGATACTTCTCCATGATTTTTACTGTATTTTTATACAGTAAAAATCAAAAGTAAAGAGGGCGCCAGCGGCTGACCAAAAACTCTTTCCTGCAAGACCTTCTCCCCTGATGCAATTGGCTGTCTATTCAAGCGGTCAACCGAGCAAACGGCGCAACGCGGCAACTTCATTCTCCTCGCTCAACCCTGATGCAGTGCAAAAAGTTGTTGATATTGATTCTCAACGGAGGCATTATTTTATTGTTATAACATAACACGAAATCACACAGAGCAAACCATCATGCGTCCAGACATTCACCCCGAGTACCGTCAGGTTCTGTTCCACGACCTGACCGCCAACACCTATTTTCTGGTGGGTTCCACCCTCAAGACCGATCGCACCAAGCTGTGGGAAGACGGCAACACCTACCCCTATGTGACGCTGGATGTCTCCAGTGCGTCACACCCCTTCTACACCGGCAAGCAGAAGCAGGTCAGCAAGGAGGGTCAGGTCGCCCGCTTCGGCCAGCGTTTCGGTCAGTTCTTCAACAAAGGAAAAGCGCAGTCATGAAAGTCCTCTCTTCCCTCAAATCAGCCAAGTCGCGCCACCCCGATTGCCAGATTGTCCGCCGACGCGGCAAGCTGTTCGTGATCTGCAAGAGCAACCCCAGATTCAAGGCCCGTCAGCGCTGATCCACAGCATCACAAAAACAAGGCCCTCCTGCGAGGGCCTTGTCCATTTATCACTCCGGCATCACGCCGAATCTGCCGCTGTTGAAGTCATCGATGGCCTGCACTATCTCCTCATGGCTGTTCATCACGAAGGGGCCGTGACCCACGATAGGCTCCTCGATGGGCTCGCCGCTCAGCAGCAACACAGTGGCGTCGCTGTTTGCCTCGATCATGACCTGCCGCCCTGCCCGGTCCAGCACCACCATCTGCGCCTCCCGGGCGATGGCACTGCCGTTGACCTGCACCGACCCCTTCAACACGATGAGCGCGCCGGTCCAGCCTTCGGGCAACTCAAGTGTGCTGATGCTGCCCTTTACCAGACGCAGATCCCAGACATGCAGCGGACTGAAGGTATGGGCCGGGCCACGGCCCCCCTCAAACTCGCCCGCGATAACCCGTACCGACCCCGCGTCGTCGGCAAGCGCCACCGTCGGAATGTCGCGTGCCAGGATGGGCTGGTAACCGGGCGGCGTCATCTTGTGCCGGCTCGGCAGATTCACCCACAGCTGCACCATCTCGAGCTCACCGCCTGACTTGCTGAAGGCCGGGGCATGAAATTCCTCGTGCAAGATACCCGCGCCGGCGGTCATCCACTGCACGTCACCCGGGCCTATCACGCCGCCCCGACCGGTCGAATCCCGGTGCGCCACTTCGCCCTTGTAGACGATGGTCACCGTCTCGAAACCGCGATGGGGATGTTCACCCACTCCGCGCGGCCGGCTGCTCGGCGTAAAGTTGGCCGGGCCGGCATAGTCGAGCAGCAGAAACGGGCTCAACTGCTTGCCGTGGCTGCTGTAGGAGAAGAGGGAGCGTACGGGAAAGCCGTCGCCTACCCAGTGAGGACGGGGTGCACTGTAAACGCCGAGGATCTTTTTCATCTGTCGCTCCTGACATATCTGGTGGAATTGAACACTGGAGACAGCATAGTTTCGAGACGAACAGGTGGGTAGACTGCTAAATTAGGCATCAGCGTCCTATTTTTGGAACGATGAGAGCACTCTATGCAGGATCTGAACGATCTCTACTACTTCGTCCAGGTGGTGGATCACGGCGGTTTTGCCCCCGCTGGCCGCGCCATCGGCATGCCCAAATCCCGCCTCAGCCGCCGGATAGCACAGCTTGAAGAGCGGCTCGGCGTGCGGCTGCTCCAGCGCTCGACCCGCCAGTTTGCGGTGACCGAGCTGGGCCGTACCTATTACGAACACTGCAAGGGGATGCTGGTGGAGGCCGAGGCGGCGCAGGCTGCCATCGAGATGACCCGAACCGAGCCCTGTGGTCTCATCCGCATGAGCTGCCCCATCGCCTTGCTGCATACCCATATCGGCCCCATGCTGGCGGATTTCATGGCCCGTCACCCGCAGATCAGGGTCGAGCTGGAAGGGACCAATCGGCGGGTCGACCCCATCGCCGAAGGAGTCGATGTGGCGATCCGGGTCAGGCCGCCACCGCTGCAGGACAGCGAACTGGTGATCCGGACACTGGCACAGCGTCGCCAGTGCCTGGTGGCCAGCCCGGCACTGATAGCACAACGGGGCTTGCCTGCCGCGCCGGCGGATCTGCACGGCTGGCCCAGCATGGGGCTGGGAGCGCCACGGCAGCACTATGTCTGGTCGCTGTTCGGGCCGCAGGGGGCCCATGTCGAGCTCGCCCACCAACCCCGTTTCGTCACCACCGACATGGTGGCCCTGCGCAGTGCCGCGCTGGCCGGTATCGGCGTGGTGCAGTTGCCGCTGTTGATGGTGCGGGAGCAGCTCGATGCCGGCACCCTGATCAAGGTGGTGCCCGCCTGGGAGCCAAAGCCCGAACTCATCCACGCTGTGTTCCCCTCCCGGCGCGGCCTGCTCCCCTCTGTACGGGCGCTGATCGACTATCTGGTGGCTCGATTCGCCGCCATCGACGAGGAGTAACCTGCCGTGCCCGGCCGCGATCGCCAGGCTGGGCATCCATCCTCGATGTCCGGCACACTGTCGGACGCGGCCAGAAGAAACCGTTGAGACATGCCTTTGTCTTAGAAGATCATGGAGTTGCTCATCTCACCGGGCTGGCCAACCTGCCGCGGCCAATAAACCGCCAACCACGACGACTGCCCTTCGCTCTGCCTGCGCTATGGTTTACCATGCAGGCAACCGAGGTGCATGGCACCCCCACCCAGGCGCCAGACGCCGCCGTCATCGGATATCCCTCTCGAGCAACATGAGCAAAACAGCACACGCCGGCAGCGAGCCGACCTTCTACTTCCACGATTACGAGACTTTCGGCATCAGCCCGGCTAGGGACAGACCGGCGCAGTTTGCCGGCATTCGTACCGACGGGGATTTCAACCTCATCGGTGAGCCGCTGGTCATCTATTGCAAGCCGCCGGCGGACTATCTGCCGGAGCCGGAGGCGTGCCTCATCACCGGCATCACGCCACAAAAAGCGATGAAGGACGGGCTGTGCGAGGCGGATTTCATCCGCCAGATCCACGAGCAGTTCGCCACCCCAGGCACCTGCGTGCTGGGCTACAACAGCATCCGCTTCGATGACGAGGTGACCCGCTACACCCTCTATCGCAACTTCTATGACCCCTATGCCTACGCCTGGCAGAACGGCAACTCCCGCTGGGACATTCTCGACATGCTGCGGGCCTGCTACGCCCTGCGCCCGGAGGGGATCGAGTGGGCGTTTGACGAAGAGGGCAAGCCGAGCTTCAAACTGGAGAAGCTCACCGTCGCCAATGGCGTATCCCACGCCAACGCCCACGATGCGCTCTCCGACGTGCTGGCCACCATAGAGATGGCCAGGCTGGTGAAAAAGGCCCAGCCCAAGCTGTTCGATTATCTCTTTGATCTTCGCAACAAGAACAAGGTGAAGGCCCTCATTGACGTGGTGACCATGAAGCCGCTGGTACACGTCTCCGGCATGTTCTCCCCCTGGCAGGGGTGCGCAAGCTGGGTGTCGCCGCTCGCCTGGCACCCCAGCAACCAGAACGCGGTGATCATGGTGGATCTGACCCGCGACCCCACCCCGCTCATCGAGCTCACCAGCGAGGAGATACGCGAGCGCCTCTACACCAAGAAAGAGGATCTCGGGGATCTTGCCGGCATTCCGGTGAAGCTGGTGCACATCAACAAATGCCCTGTGCTGGCGCCGGCCGCCACCCTGACGCCGGAGCGGGCGGACGAGCTGGGCATCGACCGGGCTCAGTGCCGCAAGAGCCTGGATCTGCTGCGCGCCCACCCCGAAGTGCGGGAAAAACTGGTGGAGGTATTCAATCAGGAGTTTGCCGGCAACAATGACGGTGATCCGGATACCCAGCTCTACGCCGGCTTCTTCGGTCACGGCGACAAGTCCACCATGGATCTGGTGCGCGCCACCCCGGCGGATCTGCTGGGCGAGCGGGAGTTTGCCTTCACCGACGCCCGGCTGCCGGAGATGCTGTTCCGCTACCGCGCCCGCAACTGGCCGCACACCTTGAGCGAAACGGAGCAGAAGCGCTGGCGGCTGCACTGCAGCGACTACTTCAGCCGTCGTCTGCCCGACTATGTGCCACGCCTGGAAGCGCTGGCCGAGCAGAATCAGGGTAACGATCGGAACTTTGCCATCCTCAAGAGCCTCTATCACTACCTCGAAAATCTGTGAGATGTGACCCGCCTCACGGTTAAATGACTGTACGCTCCCCCGCCCCGCGACATAATGGGAAGGGGAGCAAAGACTCCTGATGTTTCAATTATTTGTGCGCTAACATTGCACTAACGGCCGGTTGGCCTATCGACCCTTGGGGATGCCTCATCCGATGCGTTCAGGATTATCCGGTTTTGGTTTGCTCATCTGCGCCCTGCTGCCATCGACCAGCATGGCGGGTGTGCGCTTTGATATCCCCGACTACCTGCTGCAGTTGCCGCAGCAGACCTATGAGCTGATCGAGAGCAACTTCAGTCGCCTCTATCGGCAGACCGATTTCACCCCCCAGATCACCAACAGCTATTTCAACCGCTCCGATCTCTACAACTTCGTCGGCGTGCCACTGGCCATCACGCCCCAGGCCGGTTTTCAGCTGGAGGTATTCGGCCAGCTCTACAACCGCGCCTCCCAGAGCTATGTGCACATGAGCCAGGACATGTCGCTCTATCGGATGATCCGGGCCGACATGATGGGCAACACCAACGACGAGGTGGCCCTCGGCATGGGGCTCGGCATTCCGCTCACGGCGCAGCTCACCTTCAAGGCCCTGCTCTCCAGCAACGAGATCCCGGGCTATGGCGCCGCCAACTACGCCATCGGCTTCGAGTGGCGTTATTGACTCCGCTATAGCAGCTCCTTTCACAATAAATTCAGGCTCCCACGGGAGCCTGAATCATGATTGCCAGCCTGCTCAGCGGTAGCGGATCACCCGCCCCTCACCCCCCTGCAGGGTGAGCGCGGTACCGACGGCCCCCTCTTCCCAAAAATCCTCGCCACCCGCTGGCAGCAAAAACTCCTGAGGCTGCGCCTCCCAGTTGAAGAGACAGAGCAGGGTACCGCCCTCGGGCAGGCTCACCTCGCCGCAGGCAAAGTCCATCGACTCGAAACGGGCGCAAGGGGCCCGCGCCGCACAGAGCTCGAGCAGCTTGCGCAGTTGCGCCGCCTGTACCTCGTCGAGATCCTGCAGCCTGTCCCCGGCCAGCATCATGCCGCCGCTTGCCACCAGCGCCGCCAGATGAAAACGGTACTCGGCAGGGCTCGCCTGCTGGCTCGGCAGATCCCGCAAACAGATGCAGTCAGGATCGAGGGCCCACAGCCGGTCGCTCTGCCAGGCGCGGCAGAAAGCCTCGCGAGCGATCTGGCGATAGCGCTGGCCATTGCGCTCCACGTCATCGCTCACCCGCATACCGTGCACCAGGCCAAGGCTTGGCCAGATGGGCGCATTGCAACCGAGCAGGAAGGC
The DNA here is from genome assembly GCF_000820305.1 of Aeromonas dhakensis. Taxonomy (GTDB): domain Bacteria; phylum Pseudomonadota; class Gammaproteobacteria; order Enterobacterales; family Aeromonadaceae; genus Aeromonas; species Aeromonas dhakensis. Next base: position 467,142 of record NZ_CDBH01000045.1, on the reverse strand, counting down.
CCCCTCGCCCGCCCCGCGCAGGATGGCGGCCATGCCGCGCCGGTAGGCCTCGACCCGGGTGGCAGCCGGGTCGTGGAAGCAACCGCCGTGGATGGCCCCCCAGAAGTTGGCGTCAAGCTTGAAGTAGTGGATGCCCCACTGCTCGCGCAGGGTGCGAAACACCCGCTCGAGGTGAGCCTGCACCTCGGGGTGGGTGCCATCCAGCACGTACCAGGGGGTACAGCGCCAGCCGCCGTAGGTAACCCGCTCGGAAGGCAGCGGTAGCCCGTCCTCCCCCTTCACGAACCAGTCGGGGTGATCCTGAAACACCTGGGAGCCGGGCTCGGCGATAAAGGGTGCGACCCAGAGCGCCGGCTCGCAGCCAGCGTCTTTGATCTCGGCGGCCAGGGATGCCACCCCCTGCTCGAACTTGGCCGACGGGGTGAGCCAGTCGCCCATCTTGGCCTGATAACCGTCGTCAATCTGCACGTAGCGCAGGGCTGGGAAACGCTCGGCACGCACCTGCAGGTTCTCGCGAATGTCGGCGGCGCTCACGTCCGCGTAGTAGTGATACCAGGAGCACCAACCGCTGGGGCGCTCGCCAACCTGGCCGATCAGCGAGCCATGCTCGGCCTCGATCCGCTGCGCCAGCTCGGCCAGCAGCGCCTCCCGATCTTTTCCTTCAAGGCAGAGCAACGCCTCGCTCTGCCAGAACTGGCCGGCCGGGAGTGCACGCCCCTCGCCGTTCATCAGGATCTGCAGCCGGCCATCGGGGTAGAGCCGAAACTCCCCGCCAAAGCGCTGGCAGCTGGCAAAGGCGAGCAGCAGCCAGCCCTTGTCATGCTCCACCAGCAGCAGGTTGTGCACCGTGTGATAGCCCTGATCGTCGGTGATGCGATAGACGCCGGCATCGGGGCAGCGGCCGACCGGTTGCGGCGCTTGCCAGCTGCCCATGGTCTGGGCCAGCATCTGGAAGCCTTCGCCGTAGATGGCGCTCGCAGGCGAGAGGCCGAGTTTGCCGTCAAACAGCGTCCAGTGCCCGACCCGGGCCTCGCTGCTGCCGGTGTTGTCGAGCCGCACCCGGCACAGGGGGCCTTCCCACTGGCGGGTTTGCAGCAACGAAGGGGGGAGATGGTGGTCGTCCGCCAGCTGACGCAGGCGGGACAAGAGAGATGTCATGGCGACTCCTTGTGGTTCGAAAAGGGTTCTATCTGAAAATCTTCAATGAAATCAGCCTCAAACGAACTGATTTCAGCTGTTATTGTTTTAATGCCGCGACCCTGTCTCTCTGGTAGACTGGCGTATTCCTTACTTTACCGTTACCAAGATGGGGCTCCTGTGATCGCGCAACGTGCCTTGCTGTACCTTCGTGACTTTCTGGTCATCGTCGCCTGCCTGCTGGCGGGCAAAGCCCTGGCAGCCATCCTGCCGTTCGCCTTTCCCGGCAGCATCATCGGCATGCTGCTGCTGTTCGTGCTGCTCTCCCTGCAACTGGTGAAACTGCACTGGGTCGAGCAGGGCGCCGGCCTGCTGCTGCGCCACATGGGGGTCTTGTTCGTGCCGGTGGCGGTCGGGCTGGTGGCCTGGCTGGAGCCGCTGCGCCAATCCTTCGGCCTCATCATGCTCTGCATCGTGCTCGGGATCGTGCTGATCCTCGGCACCGTCGGCCGTCTCTACCAGAGGATGAACAGATGATCTTCTGGCTGGCCATTCCCTTGACCCTGGCACTCTATTTCGCCACCCGGGCCCTCTATCGCAAGCTGCCCTGGCCCATCATCAACCCGGTGCTGGTACCCACCGCCGTCATCATCGGCCTGCTGCTCTGGTTCGATCTGCCGCTGGAACAGTACGAGAGCGGCACCCGCCCCATCACGGCGCTGCTGGAACCGGCGGTGGTGGCGCTGGCGCTGCCCCTCTATCAGCAGGCCCGCCAGATCCAGGCCAGGCTCAAGCCCATCCTGATCTGCACCCTGAGCTCGGTCCTGATCTCGGTCTGCACTACCTTGGCAGTCGGTCATTTCATGGGCGCCAATCCGGCACTGCTGGCCTCGCTCGCCACCAAATCCATCACCACCCCGCTCGCCATGAGCGTCAGCCAGTCCCTCGGCGGCATTCCTGCCATCGCCGCCGCCGTGGTGGTGGTAGTCGGGATCGTCGGCGCCCTGGTCGGCTTCCCCCTGCTCAGGCTGATGCGGGTCACCGACCCTGAAGCCCAGGGGCTGGCCATGGGGGCCTGCGCCCACGCCATCGGCACCGCCACCTCCGCCGAGCAGGGCATCACCCAGGGCGCCTTTGCCTCGCTGGCCATGGTGGTATGCGGCATCCTCACCGCCGCCATGGCCCCCCTGCTGTTTGCCATTTACCACTGGTTGAGCTGAAGCGCACCCTTTTCCGCTGCGGCGGGCCTGCAGGCCCGCCGATGTGCGACCTGCCGCACAATTTGCACAAGACAAACGTTTCCATTAACATCCCCCTCCGTTTGCCCGTCAGGGCGTGAGCACGCTCACACATTTAGCCGAGCTTGCTCCCTACAATGGCCCCCCAATTGGCCTTTGAGGACACACTATGCATCCCCGTTTTGCCAAGCCACTCGATACCCTGTCCGCTCCGCTCAAGGCAGCCCTGCTGCCCATGCTGGGCGATGACTTCCAGGCCCGCTTCACCGCTGATCAGGTCGCGACCCTGAAAGCCGCTACCGGTCTTGACGATCGCGCCCTGCGCCTGGCCCTGCTGCCGCTGGCCGCCGCCTGCTCGGTGGCCCCCATCTCCAAGTTCTTCGTCGGCGCCATCGCCTGCGGCCTGAGCGGCAACTGGTATTTCGGCGCCAACATGGAGTTCGCCGGCCAGGGACTGTTCCACTCGGTGCATGCCGAGCAGTCCGCCATCTCCAACGCCTGGCTGGGCGGCGAGACCGGCATCTCCGAGATCACCGTCAACTACACCCCCTGCGGTCACTGCCGCCAGTTCATGAACGAGCTGAGCACCGCCAAGACCCTCAAGGTCTCCCTGCCTGACGACTTGAGCGCGCTGCAATCCTTCCTGCCCCACTCGTTCGGCCCGGCGGATCTGGACATCACGGACGCCCTGATGAGCCCGCAGTCCCACGACGAGCTCCAGCTTGAGAGCGATGATCCGCTGTGGCAGGCCGCGCTGGCCGCCGCCCGCCAGAGCTACGCCCCCTACAGCCAGGGTTATGCCGCAGTGGCACTGCAGTTCGCCGACGGTCGCATCTTCTGCGGCCGCTACGCCGAAAACGCCGCCTTCAACCCCAGCCTGCCGCCGATGCAGATGGCCTGCGCCCATGCGGTGCTGGGCGGCGAGGATCTCGCCACCATCCGCCGCGCCGTGCTGCTGGAGAGCAAGGATGGCCAGATCAGCCAGCAGGACTCCGCCCGCGCCACCCTCAAGGCGCTCGGTTCGGTCGAACTGGAGTATCAGGCGGTCTGATCGGCCATGGCCTGAAACAACAAGGGGAGCCAGTGGCTCCCCTTGTTGCTTTGCGGTGATCAGCTGATCCCCGTCAGGACTCCCAGACGATGCTCTGGGAGGAGGACCAGGCGTCCCCCAGGTTCGCGTACTTCTGCTCCAGCAGGTGGCGGCGGATCTTCATGGTGGGCGTCAGCACCCCGTTCTCGATGTTCCAGGGGCTCTTCACCACCAGGATGCCACGAATTTTGGCATGGGACTCCAGCTGTTCGTTGACCCGGTTGCGGGCCGCCTCCAGCTGGGCATTGACCTGACTGCGATCCCCCTTCATGGCGTGTTCAGCCAGCTGCACCAGCGCCACCGGCTGCGGCATACCGTAGCCGATCACGCACAGCTGCTCGATGATGGGCTCCTGGCCCAGCAGCCCCTCGATGGGCACCGGCGCCACATACTTGCCCTTGGCGGTCTTGAACACGTCCTTCATGCGGCCGGTGATGGTGAGGTAGCCCTCCCGATCCAGCTTGCCCATGTCGCCGGTGTGCAGCCAGCCCTCTTCATCGATGGCCTCGCGGCTGTGCTCGGGATCCTTGTAGTAGCCCAGCATCATGCCCTCGCAGCGACAGAGGATCTCCCCCTCGTCGGAGATCTTGATGTTGACCCCGATCCCCGCCTTGCCGACCGTGCCTATCTTGTCGGCCCTGAACGGGTAGTTGATGGTCGAGTAGGCGTGGTTTTCGGTCATGCCCCAGGCTTCGGTCACCTGAAGGCCGATGCTCAGGTACCACTCAAGCAGGGCCGGCGACACCGGCGCCGAGCCGCAGCCAAGTACCCGCGCCTGATCCAGCCCCAGCCCCTTTTGCAGCTTGCGCTTGATAAGGCCCGAGACGAAGGGGATCTTGAGCAGCAGTGCCAGCTTCTGCTGAGGCAGCTTCTCGAGGATCTTGATGCGGAACATGGCCCACAGCCGCGGCACCGAGATGAACACGGTGGGACGGCAGCGTTTGACGTCCTCGATGAAGGTATCGAGGGACTCGGGGAAGGCGATGGTGGCGCCGCCGTAGAGGCTGCCACCGTAGATGTAGACCCGCTCTGTGATGTGGGCGAGCGGCAGATAGGAGAAACCGCGGTCGGACTGGGTCAGGCCCACCGTCTCCACCAGCTTCTCGCACGACCAGGCGTAACGTTCGACGCTCAGCATGGCCCCTTTCGGCTTGCCGGTGCTGCCGGAGGTGTAGACCAGGCTCAGCAGGGCGTCAGGCGCCTGCACCGGGCTGTCCGGGATCGGTTCGTGGCGATCCAGCAGTTCGTCCCACTGGTGGGCCGCCGGCATGGTGTCATAGGGAAAGGCGATGCGCAGCAGATCGGCAGGCACCCCCGCCTCCTGGCTCTTCCAGTCATCGAGCTTGCCGACGAAAATGGCCTTGGCCTCGCTGTGGCGCAGCACATATTCGATGGTGTCGACGTTGGCGGTGGGGTAGATGGGGACGCTCACGTACTGCCCCATCTGCATGGCGAGATCGGCGATGAACCACTGGGCGCAGTTCTTGGAGAGCAGTGCCACCTTGTCGCCGGCCACCAGCCCCAGTTGACGCAGTGCCGTCACCATGCGGCGGGCCTCGTCGGCCACTTCGCCCCAGGTGAAGTCCACGTATTCTCGGTTGATGGTTTGACGCAGATAGACTCTGTCAGGAGACTGCCGCTCCCAGTGATAGAGCATTTCGAGCGGCAGTTTATTGGCAATACGCGAGGAGGAAGCCATAGTTTAATCCCTGAAACAAAAGGCGAAACTTATTATTAACCTTTCACTAACCTCAGGGAAGAATAAACTTAAACTTCTGTTTGAACTGTGTAACCGATCAAGCTTCTGCCTGTTGTTGCAAACGAATCCACATCGCCTGCACCAGCTTCTCATCCTCTTCCGAGAGTTCACCCTGCAAAATGGCCTCGTTCAGGCTGCGCAGCACATAGCTCTTTACATCCCGCACCAGGGTCTTGCCTTCCAGCTCGGCCCGCGCCACCGCCAGCGAGATGTGGCCGCGCAGGTAGCCCCCGGCAAACAGCTCGTCATCGGTCGCCGTGGCCACCATGCTGTCTATCAGTCCCAACAACTTGTGCTCAAATTCATGAATCGTCATTTAACGCAGCCTCATTTTCCGGGATTGCCGGCAAAATAATTCGGGGGAGTGGAACCGCGATCCGGTTGATCGCGGCTCTCTGGCGCCAGGCCAGCCGCATCCTTGATGTCCTATTCCGGGTTGGCCACCGGGTAGATGACCTGATCCTTGTATCCCGTGGTGATCCGCAGATAACCACTTAACGACCGGTTCAGCGCCGGATCATCGGTATCCACCAACAGCGGACGGCCAGCGAGGGCTGCCAGCTTGGCTTTGGTGGCCAGGACCTGGATCTGGTCCCGCCCGACGGCCCGGATCACCTCTGGACTCAGTTGCTGATTTCCGCGCCCGAACAGATGTCCCTGACCGCCGATCAGGGTGATGATCAGCCGGCAGCGACGACCGCGGATCCGGGTCAGGATCTCGGCGGCGCAGAGATCCTGCCCGATAAGCCGGCCATTTTCCACCAGATCCACACCGAGCAGGGTATTTTCCAGACCCAGCTCCGCCATGCAGGCCGCCACCGTGCTGCCGGATCCCATCAGATAGAGGGTATCGGGCTCCATCTGCTCGACCACACCGGCGGCGATGTCCGCCAGCACCAGCTCTTCGGACTCCCGTCCCCCCTGCTTGACCGCCTGCACGTAGCGCAGATCGCCGGGCACCTGCAGCTGGCCATAGTGGCGGGCGCGCACCTTGCCGGCGCGAAACGCCTCCTCGTCGATGTCCATCACCTCGGCATCCACCAGGCTCAGCAGTTCGCCTGCGATCATCCTGGCCGCCACCCGGCCGCTGGCGGCGGGGGTCACCCCGTACACCCCGGAGTGGATCTTGCAGCCGGCCGGAATGCCCAGCACATGGCACGACTCCCCCACCGCCGCACAGATGTCCCGCGCCGTGCCGTCACCGCCGGCAAACAGCAGCAGATCGACGCCGGCCTCGCGCAGCGCCAGCGCCGCCGCGCGGGTATCGGCCGCCGTGGTGGGCACAGTGGCGGGCTGGTAGACGATGCGACAGGGCAGACCGAGCTCGCCGGCAAGCCCGGCCCCCATCTCCCCCGCCACCGTCAGCAACTCGAAACGCTCCGCCAGTTCACACAGTGGCAGCAGCGCCTGACGAGCCCGCTCGCAAGCCTTGGGCACGGCGCCACGAGCCAGCGCCTCGGCCACCATGCCGTCACTGCCCTTGAGACCGACCGCGCCGCCGATGCCGGCGACCGGATTGATGATGAGTCCTAAACGAAACATATGTCCCTCCCGTTGGATGGTCGCCATTTTTATCTTTTCCAGCCACTGGGACAAGCCATAACCCCCTGCTAGAATGCGCGGTTCCAACCCTCAACCAAAGTTAAACCAAGGTTTCATCATGCTGGAATGGATTGCAGACCCCTCCGCCTGGGTCGCGCTCGCCACCCTGACCCTGCTCGAGATCGTGCTCGGCATCGACAACATCATCTTCATCTCCATCCTGGTCGGCCGCCTGCCGGAAGCCCAGCGCCAGAAGGCGCGGATCCTGGGCTTGGGCCTCGCCATGGGCACCCGCATCCTGCTGCTGCTCTCCTTGGCCTGGGTGATGCGCCTCACCGAGCCGCTGTTCACCGTGCTGGGCGAGGCCATCTCGGGCCGCGATCTCATCCTGTTGCTGGGAGGCCTATTCCTCATCGGCAAGAGTGCCCACGAGATCCACGCCACCCTGGAGGGGGCCGCCGAGCCCGAGAGCGTGAGCACGGCCGCTTCCGGCTTCATCAGCACCCTGATCCAGATCGCCATTCTCGACATCGTCTTCAGCCTGGATTCGGTCATCACGGCGGTGGGCATGGCGGATCACGTGCCGGTCATGGTGCTGGCCATCATGATCGCCGTCTTCATCATGATGTTCGCCGCCAAGGCCATCGGCGACTTCGTCGACAACCACCCCACCATCAAGATGCTGGCCCTCTCCTTCCTCACCCTGGTGGGCTTTGCGCTGATGGCCGAGGGGATGGATCTGCACATTCCGAAGGGCTACATCTACTTCGCCATGGCCTTCTCGCTGACGGTGGAGATGATCAACATCCGCCTGCGCAGTCACCACGACCGCGAGAAGCTCAAGCAGCAATAACGGCGAGCCACAAAAAAGAGCGCCTGATGGCGCTCTTTTTGTATCTACACAACCGTGTCATTCATTGCTGATGACAATCGCCACGCGGCGGTTCTCGGCCCGACCGGCAGCCGTCTTGTTGTCGGCTATCGGATCGCGCTCGCCACGGCCCCGGATGTCCAGGTTGGCCTGCGGCATGCCGACCGAAACCAGCACGTCGGCCACCGACTGTGCCCGCTTGTAGGAGAGCTGATCGTTATAGTCCGCCGCCCCGTTGGAGTCGGTATGGCCATCGATCCGCGCCCGGTTCAAGCCCACTTCCAGCAGAGTCGTCCCCAGTTTTTCCACCACGACGCGCGTCTTGGGGGTCAGGGCATCCGCGTTGTTGGCAAACAGCACACGGTTGGAGAAGTCCAGAGTCCAACCCTCGTCGGTCAGGCGAAAGCCTTGCTCCTTGAGTACGGCGATCTGCTCTGCCGTGAGGCCGTGGGGGGCACTCTGGCAACCCATCAGCACGCTCAGCAGCAGACCGATCAAGCCGGTTTTCATCAGGACATGGATCTTCATTGTTATTTTTCCTCAGCAGAGACATCAAATTCCAGCTGCTCATGGAGTGCAAGCTCCCGACGCAGCCGTTTGGCTTGGTACATGGCATGGTCCGCCTGCTGCAGCAGATCGGCGGCACTCTGCCCCTGATCCGGATACAGCGCGACGCCAATGCTGACGGCCGCCACCAGCTGGCTGCCGTCCCCCAGTACCACGGGGTCCGCCATGGCCTGCTGGATGCGGGCAACCACATCCTCCGCCTCCTCCACCAGGGAGAGGGGGGTGAGCAGGATGGCAAACTCGTCGCCCCCCAGACGGCATACCAGATCCATCGGCCGCAGCTGATGTTGTACCCGTCTGGCCAGCGCGATCAGCACGTCATCCCCGGCGGCATGGCCCAGGGTGTCGTTGATCTGCTTGAAGCGATCACAATCGAGGTAGAGCAGCGCGAAGCGCTCGTCATGCAGCCGGCCCGTGGTGACCGCCTGATCCAGACGAGCCTCAAACAGAGCACGATTGGGCAAGCCGGTCAAGGCATCGTGGGTGGCCTGGTGCAGCAGGCTGGCATTCTCCCGCCGCTGGTGGGCCTGCCAGGCCTCCAGTTCGTCGAGCAGGGAGTTGAAATCCTGACCCAGCTCGTGCAGCTCGGCGATGTTGGCCTCCGGCACCCGCATGGCGAGGATCCGCTGGCGGCTCACGCTGTGGGCCACCTGGGCCAGCTCCTTGAGCGGCGCCGTGAGGGAGTGTTGCATCCGGTGCGCCACATAGAGGGCCCCCAGGGTGCTGAGCACCAGGCAGAGCAGCATGGCCAGCAGGGTTTGCAGCAGGAACAACAACAGATACTGGCCGTGCCCCACCAGGTGGATGTGGGCGATCTCCATGCCCCCCCGCATCATGGGCTGATCCACCGGCCCCGGCAGGATGATCCGCGCCAGATACTGCTCAAGGCCGGACCAGGGGGTGCTCATGGCCCGGCTCCAGCTCGCCAGCAGCTGGCCGCTCGGCAGATAGATGCTGGCCTGCGCCACGTCTTCGTGCGTGAGGATGGCCTCCAGCGCCTCCCGGGCCGCCTCCTCGTCGTGGAACACCACGGCCGCTTCGCTGGTATAGCCGATGGCGCGGGCGACCAGCTCCAGATTGTGATCCGCATAGAGCCGCAGCGCCAGCAGGGCGATGCCGGTCAGCAGCAGACCGGCCATGCAGACCGCGGTCAGGGACGTCACCAGGTGGGTGCGTCCCAGACTCTGTCGCAAGGTGAGGCGCTGGGAAGGGGGGCGGAACAGACCTATCATGCCCCCCCCTCATCGGCCTTGGCCAGTTTGAGCACCGCCGGATGCACCCGCACTCCGCTCCTGGCCAGGGCATCCAGATTGACCCTGAACCGGATCCGCTCCTTGCCGATCTGCAGGCAGAAGACGGCGTCGGCCACGCACTCGGAGCTGGATTCGCTGATGCTGAGGATGGGGTAGCCACGCAGCCGTTCAAACAGCGGCAAGCGCCGCTCGGAGGAGAGCACCCCCAGATAGAGCACGTCGCACTGGGGGCCGATCGCCTCGTCATCGATTTCGTAGCGATGGACGCTGACCGGTCGGCCGTTGGCCTGCTGCTTGATGGAAAAGAGCGCGGTGGCGTATTCCGTCGGTGCCGCCACGCACAGGCGCAGCTCGCTCGGTTCATTCGGCCAGCGGGTATAGCTGAGAATGTCGAGCACGGTCTGGCGTACCTGCTCGGACCGCAGCTCGGCCGCGGTGAGCGGGGGCGACTCGCCGGAGAGGGCCAGCGAGCAAAACAGGGGCGCCAGCCAGACCAGGATCCTGAACAGTGAAAAAGTGTGCATCATGCCTGCGCTTACACCCGCCTCAGCAACCACACAGGGCACAGGCCCGAAGGGGGTGAGCCGGCAGGAGATAGTATGGAACTTGTCAGCAGCATGACAAGGCGCAGCCCGCAGAGCAAGGGGCTGACCGGGCTGGCGTCACAATAATGAAGAGGGCCCACCCCGGCGTGAGCCCTGCGATAAGTTACATTCATGGGGTTACTTCTTGCTGATCCCGTATTCCCGCAGTTTGTTGGCGATGGCGGTGTGCGACACCCCCAGCCGTTTGGCCAGCTGACGGGTGGAGGGGAACGCCGGGTAGAGCCGCTCCAGCAGCCGGCTCTCGAAGCGTTTCACCGCCTCGTCCAGCCCCCCTTCGAACCACTCGTCGATGAGCGGCATGGCGTCGGCCGCCACCGGCAAGTCCACGTGCTCAGGGCCGATCTCGTCCCCTTCCAGCAAGGTCATGGCGCGATAGAGGCAGTTGCGCAGCTGGCGCACGTTGCCGGGCCAGCGATAGGCGGTCAGGTACTCGGCCATGTTGCGGGTAAAGCGCGGGCGCGGACGCTGCAGTTCGCTGGCAAAACGGGAGACGAACTGCTGGGCCAGCGCCATGATGTCCGCCTTGCGCTCGCGCAGCGGCGGCAGCGCCAGACTCAGCACGTTGAGGCGGTAGTAGAGATCTTCCCGGAACTTGCCCTCGTGCACCAGATCCAGCAGCTGCTTCTGGGTAGTGCAGATGAAGCGCACATTGACCTTCACCTCCTGCTCGTCGCCGACCCGGCGGAACACACCGTCTTGCAACACCCGCAGGAACTTGGTCTGCAGATGGGGCGACATGTCGCCGATTTCGTCCAGCATCAGGGTGCCACCGCTCGCCAGCTCCAGTACCCCGCGCTTGCCCTCAGTGTTGTTGCCAAAGGCGCCGGGGGCGTAACCGAACAGCTCGCTCTCGGCCACGTTGTCCGGCATGGCCGCGCAGTTGAGCGCCATGAAGGGATGGCTGGAGCGCAGACTGGCACCGTGGCAGGCGCGGGCCAGCAACTCCTTGCCGGTGCCGGTCTCGCCGACGATCAGCAGCGGCGCATCCTGCATCGCCAGCTTGCTCGCCTGGGCCAGCACCTGTTTCATCTTCTGGCTCTCGGCCTGCAGGTGCTCAAAGCCCCCCACTTCCACCGCGTGGAGCGCGCTGAAGTGCATGCCGACCCGGCGGGCGGACTTGAGCACCACCACGGCGCCGGCCAGGGCCTGCTTGCCCTTCTCCTCGGCCACGAACAGCGGCATCAGATCCGCCAGATACTCCTCGCCGCCGATGCTGAGCTTGCAGGTCTGCGGGCGGATCTCGCTCGCCTCCAGCCAGCGGCTGAAGGAGAAGCCCTTGACCAGGGAGCCGAGCGCCGCGCCGCGCACCTCCTCCACCGGCAGGGCCAGGGTGGTGAGGGCGGACTGGTTGGCCTGGGTCACCTTGCCCTTGGCATCGAGGGAGAAGACCAGATCCGGCAGCGCCTTGAGCAGCGCCTCAATCTCGTGGTGCTCCCGCTCGGAGGGCATGTAGGGGATGGTCTTGACGTCATAGACGCCGGGAATGCGGCGGATCTCCGGCATCAGGTGCTGGAAATCACGAAACTCCAGCTCGGGAAAGTTGAGATAGATGATGCCTGAGGTATCGATTTCGATGCCGCGCAGATCGATGTTGTGCTCCACCAGGCGGTCGAGCAGTTCCCGGGTCAGGCCCAGGCGGTCTTCACAGCTGACTTCAAGACGCATTCGGGACACACTTCCTAGCTAACTCTATGAATGACCGGATAATACAGACTCGATCCCGCCAGTGCGAGCGCCAGCCCATAAAAATGCGGGCCCGCCCCGTTTTCACCAGGCAGGCCCGCGTCATCTACAGGCGTTTATTTGAGCGACTTGTCGATGAACGATGGCCTCTTCACTTCAGCAGCTCATCCGTGCGCGCCGCCATGATGAAGTCGTTGCGGTGCAAGCCACCTATCTTGCGGGGCCACCAGCTGGCGGTCACCATCTCGCCCACTCGGTGAGTGAGGGCGTCTTCACTTCAGCAGCTCATCCGTACGCGCCGCCATGATGAAGTCGTTGCGGTGTAATCCGCCAATTTTGTGGGTCCACCAGCTGACGGTCACCTTGCCCCACTCGGTGAGAATGGCGGGATGATGAAACTCTGCCTCCGCCAGCTCGCCCAGGCGGTTGGTGAAGGCGAGCGCCTCCTTGAAGTTGCGGAAGGTGAATTCGCGCCGCAGCTGCAGCTCACCTTTTACCACCAGCGGCTGCCAGTCGGGGATGAGGCGCATCAGTTCGCTCAGCTCCTGCTCGCTCACCTTGGGGGCATCGCCGCGGCACGCTTCACACTGCTGGCTGGCCAGTTCGGACATGGGACTCTCCTTGTGTATCGATGAAAAGGGGTAATCAAATACCGGCGGGCGACTCAACTCGCCTGCTTGCCGCCGGCCGGTGCAAAACGGGGGGGACGCAGCCCCAGACGGCGCGCCTCGGCCACCATGGCCATGATATCCTGCTCCGCCAGACGATAGAGCTCATCAAGCTCGGGCAGCACGAAATAGGTGGGCTGCATGATGTCGATGCGATACGGGGTGCGCAGCACCTCGATGGGATCAAAGGGTTGCAGCACAGGTTGGCCACCGAGGGCATAGGCGGTCTCACCGATGGAGGAGAGAATGCCGCCACCGTAGATGCGAAGTCCCTTTGCCGTAGCCAGCAGGCCAAACTCCACCGTGAACCAGTAGAGCCGCGCCAGAAAGACCCGCTCCTCCTTGCCGGCCCGCTGGCCGAGCTGGCCATAGACATGGGTGAAGTGGGCGAAGGCGGGGTTGGTCAGCATGGCGCAATGGCCGAAGATCTCGTGAAAGATGTCGGGCTCCTGCAGGTAGTCGAGCTCGTCCCGGCGGCGGATGAAGGTGGCCACCGGAAACTGGCGGTTGGCCAGCAGGGCAAAGAAGCGGTCAAAGGAGATGAGCGCCGGCACCGCCGCCACCGACCAGCCGGTGGCCGGTTGCAGCACGGCGTTGATCTGGGCCAGCTGGGGGATCCGATCCCGGGGCAGGTCGAGCCGCGCCAGCCCGGCCTGGTACTCGTCACAGGCCTTGCCCTCAAGCGCCGCCAGCTGACGTGCGATCAGGATCTGCCAGGTACCGTGCTCCTCGTCCGAGTAGTGGATCGTGCCCGCTTCATCCGGCTGGTGGGCGGTGTAGATACTTGCCATGGGTGACTCCATCCTCTGGGTTGCAACCCGCCATCCGGGCGGTGTGGCGCCATTGCGCGATGAGATCACTGTAACGGTTTGCCCCCCAAAAAAGCAGCCGACCCAGGGGTCGGCTGCCGCGGACAATTGTAAATAATTTGTGACAACCACAATCGAGCCCCTGGCCTGGTGCTCACCCCTTGTTGAGGTAGCCCGCCAGCTGACCGATCAGCCGCTTGCGAAGCTCTCCCAATCTCGGCTTCTCGTCCGCGCACCAGGGCAGCGGGCGGCACGCCTCTATGGTGCGCAGGCCGAGGCGGGCGGTGAGCAGCCCGGCCCCCACCCCTTGCGCGGCGCGGGCAGAGAGCTTGGCGGTGAGCTCGGCCCCCAGCAAGTCCATCCCCACCTCGGTCACCAGCTCGGTGGCGCCGGCGTAGAGCATGTTGCGAAACACCTGACGGATGAGGCGAATGCGGCTCCAGTAGCCGAGCTCGATGGCGTAGACGTCGGCGATGTCCTCGATCATCCGCAGGTTGCGCCACAGCATCAGCATCATGTCGACGGTGGCGAGCGGACTCAGGGCCACCAGCACGGCGGCCTCCCCCGACCATTTGGCCACCCGCGCCTGGGCCAGCTTGTCGCGCTCACCGAGCACCAGCTGGCTGTAGAGGGTCAACACCTCCCGATCGTTGTGGCTCTCGTCGAGCTGGGCGAGCCAGGTTTGATACCCCTCGCGCCCCTTGTCGCCGCTGCGCTCGGCCAGCCCTTCGCAAAACCCCTGACCCTGGCCGACCCCCTGATGGGCCAGCAGATCCTCGGCCCGCGAGCGTACATCCTGGCGCCGTTTGAGGGTGCGCAGGCGCAGCCACTCGCGCCCCACCACCCCGGCGGTGCCCGCTGCCACCAGTGCCGAGGCCGCCAGCCAGGCACCGCCCCAGAGCGGGGTGGTGAGAAACTGCTCGTAGAGAAAGGCGCCGTACTGGCCCAGAGAGAGCAGGCCGACCGCTCCCAGCCCCCAGGCCAGCAGCCGATGACGGCGGCGCGGCTTGATGACGAGGGCACTCTCCACCTCGGTGAGCTCTTCCAGCTCATCGAGGCGCTCGAAGCTCGCCTCCTCCAGTCGCTGGGCGGGTGCCGGCGCTCGCTGGTCGTCAGCTGTCGTCAAGGTGGGCTCCAGGATCACCTTGCCCTGCAGCGGCGGCTGCGCTTTTGTCTGATCGTTCATCGCTTCTCCTGAAAACCGTCTTCTGGGTGCGGCGACGGAAACAACCCCGGCCGCACACCCTTATTCGAGGTGATCCCCGAGCAGAAACTCCAGCGCCGCATCGAGCCGGATATGGGGCAGCGCCTGATGGGCGCTCATGGGCAGCGGGCGAAAAGCCTGAAAATCAAAGCCCTGATTGTTCCACCACTGCGCAGGGGGGATATGGGATGGCACCTCACCCGGAAACAGCAAGAGCGGCTCACCCGAGAGGCTGGTGCCACGGATGGCGGGGAACTCGCGGCCATCGGCCACCCCCTTGCCCACCTCGGTCGCCTTGATGGCGGCCAGCGCCAGACACTCGGTGGCAATCCCTTCAAAACGGGCCTGGCCGCGGCCGCTGCGCACCAGGTGCTGCAGCAGGGAGACCATAGAGCCATGCTGCTCCGGGGTGACGTGATCGGCCTTGCTCGCCACGAACAGCAGCTTGTCGATGCGCGGTGAGAAGAGCCGCCGCCACCAGTTGCTCTTGCCGTAGGCAAAGCTCTCCATGATGCGGGCGATGGCCTGCTGCATGTCGCCAAAGCTGGCCGCCCCGGCGTTGAGGGGCTGCAGGCAATCCACCAGCACGATCTGGCGATCGAAACCGGCGAAGTGCTGCTCATAAAACCCCTGCACCAGATGCTGCTTGTACTGCTCGAAGCGCTGTTTGAGGGTGGCGTAGAGAGTCCCCTCGGCGGGCTCGCCGGCAGGCTTGTCCCACACCCAGGGCACAAACTGCAGCATGGGGGCACCGACATACTCCCCCGGCAGCACGAAGCGGCCGGGCTGGATCAGGTGCAGCCCCAGCTCACGCTTGCAGGCGTGCAGATAATCGGTGTAGCGCTCGGCGAGCTGGGCCACCGGCCGCTCCTCGAAGTCCTGCTCCGCCTGCCATGCGGGTGCCAGCCAGCCGGCGGCCAGGGTCTGCAGCTCGGGGCGGCGTAGCTGCTCGCGCACCTGCTCGCTCCACTGCTCGTAGCTCATCTCCAGCAGCGGCAAGTCGAGCAGCCACTCCCCGGGGTAGTCCACCAGATCCACGTAGAGGGTAGAGATCTCCCCCAAGTGTTTGCGCAGCGGATGACGGGTGCGATAGCGAATTTCGAGGCGTACCTCGGCCACCCCGCGGGTCGGCTCGGGCCAGGCCGGCGGATCGCCAAACAGAGAGTCGAGGCCACGCTCGTAGGGGAAGGTGGGAATGTGGGCATTTTGCTGGGGTACCCGGCGAGCGCCGAGGATGCGCCCCTGGCGCAGGGCATCCCACAGGGGCAGCCGGCCATCGATGGCCGCGTGTTCCAGCTGGTTGACCAGCGCCGTGATGAAGGCGGTCTTGCCGCTGCGAGAGAGGCCGGTCACCGCCAGCCGGATGTGGCGATCCCGTACCCGGTTCACCACGTCGCTTGCCTTGTGCTGCAGGCGATTGAATTGCTGTTCCAGTTTATTGAGTATCAAGGCTTGTTCTGTTCTCCCGTAGCTGCCCGGCGAAGCGGGTGGCAGGCAGCACCACCCTCGTCATGATCCCCGCCCGCCTCCCCTGCCATCAGAGGCAAGTCCAGGCCGGCGGGGCCATCGTACCGCTCAGGCCTTACAAGTTGCGAAACTCCCGCTGCAGGGTGAACTCCTTGGAGGTCACCAGCTTCTCGATGCGCTGCACCCTGGGCTCTAGCGCATCCAGCTCCTGGCCGATGCGGGCAAGGGCCTGATGAGGCGTGACGCCTGCCTGCCAGCTGCGCGCCTTCATCCGCACCTCGGCAAAGTCGGCATCCTCCTGGGCGTAAAGGGTGACCGGCTTCTTGTCGAGCAGAAACCAGGCGGCGACGTAGGCGGTGAAGGTGATGAAACCGGCGAAGATGAGGCCGCTGATGGCCAGCAACCGCACGATCCAGGTCTCCACCCCGAAGTATTCTGCCAGACCGGCACAGACCCCGGCTATCTTGCCGCGCTGGGGGTCACGATAGAGGTTGCGCCCCTCTTTGCTCCACTGTGTCATACCTTGTTTCTCCAACCAGGAACCTCGGCATCCAGAATCGACTCCAGGGCGCCGACCCGCTCCTGCATCTTCTCGGCACGCACCAGCAAACCCTGCAGCTGTTCACGCTCGCCATCGGCAAGACCGGCGCCAATGCGCCCCTTGGCGCGGTAGTGCAGCACCAGCCAGATGGGGGCCACCACTACCATGAAGACCACCATGGGAACCATCAACACACCCAGCAGATCTTCCATCTGTTATTCTCCCTGTTTCGGCGTGGTGTCGCTCTGCAGCTTCTGGCGCATGGCTTCCAGCTCTTTGCTTATTTGATCGTCGGCTTCCAGCTCGGCAAACTGCTGGGCCAGCGCCTTGTCGGACTGCCCCAGATCGGCGCGGGCCTCCATCTCGTCGATGCGGCGCTCCATGCGTTCGAACTTGCTCACCACCGCCTGGCTGTCGCCACGGGCCACCTGGCTCTGCACATTGAGACGGCTGCTGGCCGCTTCGGTGCGAATGGCCATCGCCTTCTGGCGGGCACGGGCATCTTCCAGCTTGGCTTCCAGCTGACGGATCTCCTCCCCCAGCTTCTCGATGCCGCTGTCCACCGCCTGCTGCTCACGCAAGAGGGAGTCGGCCAGCTCGGCCTGCTTCTTCTTCTCGATAAGCGCAGCGCGGGCCAGGTCTTCCCGCTCCTTGCTCAGGGCCAGCTCGGCCTTGCCCTGCCACTCGGCGACCCGCTCCTGATGGCGGGCGACCTGGCGGCCGATCTCTTTCTGGTTGGCGAGGAAGCGGGCCAGGTTGGATCGCTCCTTCACCAATTCGTCTTCCATCTCCTGGATGATCAGGCGCACCATCTTCTGGGGATCTTCTGCCTTGTCGAGCAGGGCCGTCAGGTTGGAATTGATGATGTCGGCCAGGCGGGAAAAAATACTCATGATTGTACTCCTGTGGTTGGCATACGTTGTTTCTCCATTGACAATGGCAACTTGTGTGCCAATCTGGAACAGAATTTAACTTGTTGATTTATATGGGGCTGCTCGATCGTATTTCAAGAGGCACCACACAAGTAATGATTAGAATCACCAACTTTTGGTAAGATTGACCAGCTTTCACCGACTCACGGGGATGACTATGACCACGGCCACGGAAAGCCTGTTGGGGGAATCCAACGCATTTCTCGAGATCATTGAGCAGGCCTCCCGCCTGGCGCCGCTGCGCAAGCCCGTGCTGATCATTGGCGAACGGGGTACCGGCAAGGAGCTGATCGCCCACCGCCTACATTATCTCTCGGCGCGCTGGGATCAAAGCTTTGTGACCGTCAACTGCGCCACCCTGAGCGAGAGCCTGCTGGAGACCGAGCTGTTCGGCCACGAGGCGGGCTCCTTCACCGGCGCCGCCAAGCGTCACCAGGGCCGCTTCGAGCGGGCCGATGGCGGCACGCTCTTCCTTGACGAGCTGGCCACCACCAGCGCCCGGGTGCAGGAAAAACTGCTGCGGGTCATCGAATACGGGGAGTTTGAACGGGTGGGCGGCGCCAAGGCCCTCAAGGTGGATGTGCGGCTGGTGTGCGCCACCAACGAGGATCTGCCGGCGCTGGCCGACAAAGGGCAATTTCGCCACGACCTGCTCGACCGGCTCGCCTTCGACGTCATCACCCTGCCCCCCTTGCGGGAGCGGCGCGACGATATTCTGATGCTGGCGGAGCACTTCGCCCACGGCATGACCCGGGAGCTCGGCTATCCACTGTTTGCCGGCTTCTCGCGCAAGGCGACCCAGCTGCTGCTGGATTACCCCTGGCCAGGCAACGTGCGGGAGCTGAAAAACGTGGTGGAGCGCAGTATCTACCGCCAGGGCAACCCCCAGTTGCCGCTGGCCGAGCTGGTGCTCAACCCGTTCGATTCCCCCTGGCGGCCCTTGGCTCGCACCGACACCGCCGCGGCGCTGCCGAGCGAGGCGCAACCGGCGCCCGTTGCGGCCACTGCCACCCTGCCGCTGGACCTCAAACAGGCGGTGGCGGGCTACGAGATTAATTTACTCAAGCAAGCGTTGCAGCAATCCCAGTATAATCAGCGCAAAGCCGCCCAACTGCTGGCCCTGAGCTATCACCAGTTCCGCGGCATGCTGCGCAAATACCAGTTGCTGGACAGTGACAACGATGCGGATTAATAACCCGGGCAGCCCGTGCCAGAGCGGCTTCCACCCCTTGCCGGCCCCATCGCCGGCAATTTCGTATAAAAACATGGTTCGACAATGAGAATGCTCAAACCCCTGCTGCTTGGTGTGCTGGTGCTGCTCACCGGTTGTCACAAACAGGATGACGCGTCCAAGACGGGACTCATCTATTGTGCGGAAGGCTCGCCCCAGACCTTCAATCCCCAGGTCTCCAACTCGGGGGTGACCTTGGATGCCAGCTCGCGCCCCCTCTATGACCGCCTGCTGGAGGTGAATCCCAACACCCTGGCGCTCGAAGGCGGGCTCGCCACCCGCTGGCAGGTGAGCGAGGATGGTCTCTCCTATACCCTGACCCTGCGCCAGGGGGTGACCTTTCACCACACGCCCTGGTTCAACCCCTCCCGTCCCCTCAACGCAGACGACGTTGTGTTCACCTGGCAGCGGCTGCTCAACAAGCTGCACCCCTATCACGAGGTGTCCGGCGGCGAATACCCCTACTTCTACAGTCTGGGGCTGGATCAGCTGATCAAGCGGGTCTACCGGAAGGGGGCCGATAAAGTCGTGTTCGAGCTCATCCGGCCGGATGCCTCCTTCCTCGCCACCCTGGCCAGCGACTACGCCATCGTGCTCTCCGCCGAGTATGCCGAGCAGTTGCAAAAGGCCGGCACCCCGGGGCTCATCGACAGCCGCCCGGTGGGCACAGGGCCGTTCAGCTTCAAGGAGTATCGCCACAACGAATACGTGCGCTACCTGCGCCACCCCGGTTACTGGGGCGGCGAGGCCAAGATTGAGCAGCTCATCTACGACATCACCCCCAAATCCTCCAAGCGGCTGGCCAAACTGCTGACCGGCGAGTGCGACGTGATGAGCACCCCCTCCGCCAGCCAGCTGTCGGTGATCGACAAGGATCCCGACCTCAGCCTGGCGGTGCAGTCCGGCATGAACGTCGCTTTCCTCGCCCTCAACACCCGCAAGGCACCGTTCAACAAGGTGCAGGTGCGCCAGGCCATCGCCAACGCCATCAACATCGACAACCTGCTGCAGGCGGTCTATTTCGAGACGGGCCAGCCCGCCAACAGCCTGCTGCCGCCGCTCTCCTGGGGTTACAACCCCTCCCTGCCGATGCGCCAGCCGGATCTCAAGCGGGCGCGCCAGCTGCTCAAGGAGGCGGGACTGGCGCAAGGCTTCGAGATGCAGGTGCTGGTGCAGCCGGGCTCGCGCGCCTACAACCCGGATGCCCTCAAGACCGCCCAGCTGATGCGAAGCGATCTGGCCAAGATCGGCATCAAGCTCAAAATCGTGCAGCAGGAGTGGCCGGTCATCGAGGCCCGCCTCGCCCAGGGTCAGTACGACAGTCTGCTCAGCGGCTGGATCGCCGACAACGCAGACCCGGACAACTTCTTTCGCCAGCTGCTGAGCTGCGCCGCCGTCGAGCGCGGCAACAACTACAGCCGCTGGTGCAGCCCGGCGTTTGATCAGCTGCTGGACGACGCGGTGACCACGCCCCAGCTGGCGTTTCGGCTGCGCAACTACTATTACGCCCAGACCCTGCTCAACGAACAGATGCCGCTCATTCCGCTGGCCCATGCCCTGCGTACCCAGGTCAGCCGCAGCGACATCGAGGGGCTCTCCCTGATGCCCTTTGGCGGCACCGTCTTCAACCAGGCCTATCGGGAGTAAGCATGTTTCTCTATATCCTGCGTCGCATCAATCTGCTGCTCATCACCCTGCTGGCGCTGACCTTCGTCGCCTACCTGCTGGACGTGCGTCTCATCGGCCAGCAAGCCAGCTTCTGGAGCGGCTACCCCGACTTCCTGCGCCGCATTCTGGATGGGGATCTGGGGCTCTCCAGCGTCTCCGGCCTGCCGGTGCTGGACGAGATCCGTCACTACTTCCCCGCCACCCTGATCCTCTGCGGGGCGGCCTTTGCCATCTCGCTGCTGGTGGGCATTCCGCTCGGCACCCTGGCGGCCCTCTCCCAGGGCAAGCCGCTCGATCTCACCATCATGACCGCCGGCCTCATCGGTTACGCGGTGCCGGTGTTCTGGCTGGCACTGCTGGTGGTGATGTTCTTCTCGCTGGAGCTGGGCTGGCTGCCCGCCTCCGGCCAGATCAGCCTGCTCTATGACGTGCCCTCCATCACCGGCATCGCCCTCATCGACGTCTTGATGAGCCACGAGCCCTGGCGCCAGGCTGCCCTGCACGACGCCCTGCGCCACCTGATCCTGCCCTCGCTGGTGCTGGCGGTGGTGCCCACCACCGAGGTGATCCGCCACGTGCGCAGCTCCCTCATCGACGTGATGAAGCAG
Source organism: Aeromonas dhakensis (assembly GCF_000820305.1). GTDB lineage: Bacteria > Pseudomonadota > Gammaproteobacteria > Enterobacterales > Aeromonadaceae > Aeromonas > Aeromonas dhakensis. The sequence continues at coordinate 446,269 of NZ_CDBH01000045.1, read as the reverse complement.
AACTACATCAAGGCAGCGGCCAGCCGCGGCCTCTCCCGCCGCCAGATCGTCTGGCGCCACGGCCTCAAGAACGCCCTGCCGCCGGTGCTGCCGCTGCTGGGCCTGCAGCTGGGCAGCGTGCTCACCTCCGCCATGATCACCGAGGTGGTGTTCGAGTGGCACGGCATCGGCCGCTGGCTCATCAACAGCATCGCCCTGCAGGACTACGCCGCCATCCGCGGTGCCACCCTGGTGGTGGCCAGCTTCGTCATCTTCATCAGCGTCAGCACCGAGCTGCTCACCACCATCATCTACCCGGCGCGGCGCAAAGAACTCTATGCAAAACAAGACTGAACGTGCTCATGGCATGACCCGGAGCCAGGAATCCTATGCAAGACAAGACTAGCCTCTACCCCGAGCTCAAGATCCTCTCGCCGCTGGAGCAGACCTGGGCCTCCTATCGCCGCAATCCGCTGGCGATGGCAGGACTCTGGTGCTTCGTGATCCTGCTGCTCATCACCCTGCTCGGCCCGCTGGTGGTGCCCTACGGCATCGACGAGCAGCACAGCTCCCGCCTGCTGCTGGCCCCCTCCTGGGCCAACAGCGGCAACATTGACTACTTCCTCGGCACCGACGATCTGGGCCGCGACATCCTCTCCCGGCTGGTGGTGGGCGCCAGGCTCACCTTTGGCAACGCCCTGCTGGTGGTGGTGATCGCCATGGTGGTGGGCACCGCCATCGGCATCCTCGGCGGCATGAGCAAGGGGCTCAAGTCGAGCGTGCTGCACCACCTGCTCGATACCCTGCTCTCCATCCCCTCCCTGCTGCTGGCCATCATCATGGTGGCCATTCTGGGGCCGGGTCTGTTCAACACCCTGATCGCCATCACCCTGGCGCTGATCCCGCCCTTCATCCGGGCCACCTACAACGCGGTCCACACCGAGATGCAGAAGGAGTACATCATCGCCAGCCGGCTCGACGGCTCGCCCCCCTTGCGGATCATGCGCCTCGCCATTTTGCCGAACATCGTCGAGACCCTGGTGGCCCAGACCACCCGCACCCTGTCGGCGGCCATCCTCGACATCTCGGCGGTGGGTTTTCTCGGCCTCGGTGCCCAGTCACCGCAACCTGAGTGGGGCGCCATGCTGGCGGACTCCAGCGATCTCATCTATCTCGCCCCCTGGACCGTGACCCTGCCGGGCATGGCCATCCTGTTCAGCGTGCTGGTCACCAATCTAGTAGGTGAAGGCATTCGCGAAGCACTCAAAGAGGGGAACGACTGATGCAATGCTCTGTGCCCAAGATAGGCATGCTCACCCTTGTCCCCCGCCAATTCCTGTACGGCGTGCAGGTCAACCCATCGCTGGTTGGCGAGGGCATTCGCGAAGCACTCAAAGAGGGGAATGACTAATGCCTCTGCTCGACATACGCAACCTCACCATCGAGATCGACACCCCGCAGGGCAAGGTCAAGGCGGTGGACAAGGTGAGCCTGACCCTGGCCGAGGGGGAGATCCGCGGCCTGGTGGGAGAATCCGGCTCCGGCAAGAGCCTGGTGGCCAAGGTGATCGTCGGCATCCAGAAGGACAACTGGACGGTGCGCGCCGACCGGATGCGCTTCAACGACATGGACCTGCTGACCATGGCGCCCCGCGAGCGGCGCCGCATCATGGGCCGCGAGATCGCCATGATCTTCCAGGACCCCATCAGCTGTCTCGACCCCTCCGAGGAGATCGGCACCCAGCTGGAAGAGGCGATCCCGACCGACTCGTTCGAGGGGCAGTTCTGGCAGCGTTTCCAGTGGCGCAAGAAGAAGGCCATCGCCCTGCTGCACCGGGTCGGCGTCAAGGATCACCGCAAGGTGATGCGAGCCTACCCCCACGAGTTGTCGGACGGCATGTGCCAGAAGGTGATGATCGCCATGGCCATCGCCAACCAGCCGCGCCTGCTGGTGGCGGACGAGCCCACCAGCGCCATGGAGTCCACCACCCATTCGCAGATCCTGCGGCTGCTGGACAAGATGAACAAGCTGGGCAACACCACCATCCTCATCATCAGCAACGACATCGCTGCCATCGCCAACCTGACCGACACCATCAACGTGATGTATTGCGGCCAGATGGTGGAGGTGGGCACCCGGGAGCAGATCCTGGAGACCCCGCACCACCCCTATACCGATGCGCTGCTCAAGTCGATCCCCGACTTTGACAAGCTGGTGCGCCACAAGTCGCGCCTCGAGACCCTGCCCGGCGTCATTCCGCCGCTGCAGCACCTGCCCATCGGTTGCCGGCTCGGCCCCCGCTGCCCCTACGCCCAGAAGCAGTGCGTGCAGACACCGCTGATGAGCAAGATCAAGGGGCACCAGTTCAGCTGCCACTTCCCGCTGAACATGGAAGAGCCCAAGAAGTGAATTCAATCCCGAATCAGAGCGTGGCAGCATGCCCTCTCACCAAGGAGTCAGGACAGTGATCGAACCCTCTCTGCTGCAGGTCAGGGGCCTGTGCAAGACCTATCAGAACCGCACCGGCCTGTTTCGACGCCGGGCGGTGGAAGCCATCAAGCCGCTCTCCTTTGATCTCGAGGTGGGCCAGACCCTGGCCATCGTCGGCGAGGCCGGCTCCGGCAAGAGCACCCTGGCCCGCATTCTGGCGGGCATGATAGAGCCGAGCGGTGGCGAGATCGCCATCGAGGGGCAGCCGATGATCCATGGCGACTATCAGACCCGCTGCAAGCTGCTGCGGATGATCTTCCAGGACCCCAACTCCTCCCTCAATCGCAAGATCCGGGTCGGCCAGATCCTGGAGACACCGCTGCGCCTCAACACCGAGATGACCGAGGAGGAGCGCCGCGACAAGGTGATACAGACCCTGCGCATGGTGGGCATGCTGGCGGATCACGCCCTCTTCTACCCGCAGATGCTCTCCGCCGGCCAGCAGCAACGGGTGGCGCTGGCGCGGGCGCTGATCCTCAACCCCAAGATAGTGGTAGCTGACGAGGCGCTCTCCACCCTGGATATCTCGGTGCGCTCGCAGATCATCAACCTGCTGCTGGAGATGCAGGAGACCATGGGGCTCAGCTATGTGCTGGTGGCCAACGATCTGGGGGTGGTGAGCCACATCAGCGACGAGGTGCTGGTGATGCACGAAGGGCGGGTGGTGGAGCGCGGCAAGACCCTCAAGGTATTCGCCGATCCCCAGCATGAGGTGACCCGCCGCCTCATCCAGAACTACGACAACGAATACCGCCGCTGAGCCCTGCCCGGCGGCCTGCCGCCGGCCCTTTCCCGCTGTTTCCGCTGCCCCGAAAATGAAACAAAAAAATCCCGGCTCAGGGGCCGGGAATTGCGCTCAAAAGTAAATGCGTCGCTCGTAGTAGGAACGCTGCAATGGTAGGCAGCCCCCTTCGCGTCAACAACTGTCAGATCTGACAGGAAGACCGCTATGGAACCTGAACTGCGGATCCGGCGAGCGGATCAGCTCCGCCTCCAGCTGGCCGAAGAAGGCCACCCGCTCGCTGATGTCCTCCCCCGCATATTGCTCGGCCAGCGCCAGATAATCCTGATAGTGGCGCGCCTCTGAGCGCAGCAGGGAGACGTAGAAGCGACCCAGCTCCTCGTCCAGATGGGGTGCCAGCTTGGCAAAACGCTCGCAGGAGCGCGCCTCGATATAGGCGCCGATGATCAGCTTGTCGACTATGGTGGCGGGCTCGTGGGTGCGCACGTGCTGCATCAGGTTGCGCGCGTAGCGGGAGGCGGTCACCGGGCCGTAGGGGATGTCGCGGGCGGCCATCAGCTCCAGCACCTGCTCGAAGTGGTGCAGCTCCTCCTGAATGAGCCGCACCATGGGAAACAGCAGCGGATTGCGAGAGAGCTCCTCGAACACGGTGCGATCGGTCTCTCCCATGGTCCGCTTGCCCAAGATCTCGGCCTTCTCCGGAATGGCGTCCAGCTCCCGATAGAACTCCAGCTTGGGCAGCAGATGTCGCTTGCCCTTGGGCAGGCAGTAGCGGCGCACCAGGCTGTGGGCGGTGAGCGCAGCCTTGTTTTCGCAGTTGGCGTGATCGATGAGCAGGGTCGGCAGCTGGGCGGGATCCCGCGCCATCTCGATCCACGCATCCGGGGTCTCGCAGTGCAAAAACTGGCGCACGGGGGCTAGCAGGTCATCCATCTGAACTCTCGTCTGGTCGGGTTGATACGGCGGCGGCCCATGCTAGCGGATCCCGCCGCCACTGCCCATAGCTGCGGCTACAAACGCTGCTTTTTCAAGCAGATGCAGAGCCCTTTTTGGCAAGCGGAAACAACAATGGGGGCCTTGGCCCCCATCTCGTTGCAACACCTCAGCGTGGAAAACGTTTAACTGCCTTCGTTAAAAATTTCCAGGTTGCTGGTGCCTTCCTGCCACTCGCGCACCGCCTTGTTGTCATCGCTGCGCATGGCGTTGAGGTGGTCGAGGTAGGACTGATCCACGTCGGAAGTGACGTAGTGGCCGTTGAACACCGAAGTCTCGAAGTGACGCAGCTCGGGGTTGATCTCCCGCACCGCCGCTTCCAGATCTTCCAGATCCTGGAAGATGAGGCCATCGGCACCAATCAGTTTGCACACCTCTTCCACTTCCCGGCCATGGGCGATCAGCTCGTTGGCGGTGGGCATGTCGATGCCGTAGACGTTGGGGAAGCGAATTTCCGGCGCCGCCGAGGCGAAGTAGACCTTGGCGGCCCCCGCTTCACGGGCCATCTGGATGATCTGCTCGGAGGTGGTGCCGCGCACTATGCTGTCGTCCACCAGCAACACCTTCTTGCCCTTGAACTCGGAGCTGATGGCGTTGAGCTTGCGACGCACCGACTTCTTGCGCTGGGTCTGGCCCGGCATGATGAAGGTACGGCCGATGTAGCGGTTCTTCACGAAGCCCTGACGGTACGGCAGATCCAGGGTGTGGGCGATTTCCAGCGCCACGTCGCAGGAGGTCTCGGGGATGGGGATGACCACGTCCACGTCGAGATCTTCCCACTCGCGGGCGATCTTCTGACCCAGCTTGCGACCCATGTTGAGGCGGGCGGCATAGACCGACACCTTGTCGATGCACGAATCAGGGCGAGCGAAGTAGACGTACTCGAAGATGCAGGAGCTCATCTGCGGGTTCTCCGCACACTGCTCGGAGAAGAGCTGGCCCTGCTCGGTGATGTAGATGGCCTCGCCCGGGGCGATGTCGCGCACCGTCTCGAAACCGATGGCATCGAGCGCCACGCTCTCGGAGGCGAGCATGTACTCCACCTGCCCCTGCTCGTCGACCCGGCGACCCAGGATCAGCGGGCGAATGCCGTTGGGATCGCGAAAGCCGATGAGGCCATGGCCAATCACCAGGGAGACCACCGCATAGGCACCGCGGATCTGCTGATGCACCTTGCGCACCGCAGCGAAGATGTCCTCCGGTTGCAGGGCCATCTTGTCGCAGCGATCCAGCTCGTGGGCCAGCACGTTCAGCAGCACTTCGGAATCCGAGGTGGTGTTGATGTGGCGGCGGGCCACCTTGAACTGCTGCTCCTTGAGCTCCTTGGCGTTGGTGAGGTTGCCGTTGTGGGCCAGCACCATGCCGTAGGGAGAGTTCACGTAAAAAGGCTGGGCTTCAGCGGCACTGGAGCTGCCTGCGGTGGGATATCTGACATGTCCTATGCCGATATGCCCTTTCAGGCGCTGCATGTGACGCACTTCAAACACGTCCTTCACCAGGCCGTTGGCCTTGCGTTGCCGGAAGTTTCCACTGTCAATGGTCACGATCCCGGCGGCATCCTGTCCCCTGTGCTGCAACACCGTCAAGGCGTCGTAGAGGGCCTGATTGACGGGGGTGGTGCCAACTATACCGACAATACCACACATGTCTTTGCTACCTCGAAGTCACTATACCTGTTTAAGAAAACTGGACGAGTTCAGCATGAACCCGAAGAACCACTGGATGACCGGCTTGAACTCGGGCACCAGCTTGGATGCCACCCACCAGTCGCTCTGGGAGAGGCTGGTGAAGGTATCCATGAAAAAAAGCAGGGCACTGACGATCAGTACCCCGCGAATTGCGCCAAAACAGATGCCGAGCACCCGGTCGGTGCCGGACAGCCCCGTCTTGTCTACCAGCAGGCCCACCACGTAGTTGACCACGCTGCCCAGGATCAGGGTCGCCACGAACAGGGCGGCGATGGCCAGGCCATTGCGCACCAGGGGATCGCTGAACGAGGTGAAATAGACGGCTAGATCGGGATAGAAATGGCTGGCGATGAAGAAGGCGACGAACCAGGTGACAAGAGACATGGCCTCCTTGACGAAGCCGCGCACCAGGCTGATGAGAGCAGAGAAACCGACGATGCCGATGATGGCGTAATCAATCCAGACCATAGAAAAAGATGTCCTGCGAAATTGCGGCGCAGTCTAACAAAAACGATTGCGCAATGCTTGATAAAATTGTGTTACATGTTCAAAGAGGCGCTGGCAACGCAGATTTATTCACGATTAAAACGGTTGACCGGCGCCAGAATGCACAACGCCATGGCATGCCATGGCGTTGTCGTCTGCAATGAGCGCTTACCCGATGTGGGTCAGGCCGCCCATGTAGGATTGCAGCGCAGCCGGGATGGCGATGCGGCCATCTTCCTGCTGGTAGTTCTCCAGCACCGCCACCAGGGTGCGACCCACCGCCAGGCCAGAGCCGTTCAGGGTGTGCAGCAGCTGCGGCTTGCCATCGATGCGCACGCGAGCCTGCATGCGGCGTGCCTGGAAGTCGGTGCAGTTGGAGACGGAGGAGATCTCGCGATAGGTGTTCTGGGCCGGCAGCCACACTTCCAGATCGTAGGTCTTGGCAGCGCAGAAGCCCATGTCACCGGTAGAGAGTGCCATCACGCGATACGGCAGCTCCAGCAGTTGCAGTACCTTCTCGGCGTGACCCACCATCTCTTCCAGCGCGTCCCAGGATTTTTCCGGGTGTACCAGCTGTACCATCTCGACCTTGTCGAACTGGTGCATGCGGATGAGACCGCGGGTGTCACGGCCGTAGGAGCCCGCTTCGGAGCGGAAGCAGGGGCTGTGGGCGGTCATCTTGATGGGCAGTTCCTGCTCGTCGAAGATCTCGTCGCGGGCCATGTTGGTGAGCGGCACTTCGGAGGTCGGGATCAGGGAGAACTTGCGTACCTTGCCCTCTTCTTCCCCTTCCCCTTCGATGCCGGTATTGAAGAGATCCTGAGAGAACTTGGGCAGCTGACCGGTGCCGTACAGGCTGTCCGGGTTGACCAGATAGGGCACGTAGCACTCGGTGTAACCGTGCTGCAGGGTGTGCAGGTCCAGCATGAACTGGGCCAGAGCGCGGTGCAGGCGGGCAATCTGGCCCTTCATCACCACGAAACGGGAACCGGAGAGTTTGACGCCGTTCTTGAAGTCGACGCCCTTGGCCGCTTCACCCAGATCGATGTGATCGCGTACCTGGAAGCTGAACTCGCGCGGGGTACCCCAGCGGCGCACTTCTACGTTGTCGTTCTCGTCACGACCGACCGGCGTGGTGTCGCTCGGCAGGTTGGGGATGGCGTCGGCGATGGTCTTCAGCTCGGCCAGCAGGGCATCCAGCTCGACCTTGCTGGTCTCGAGCTCTTCGTTGATCTTGGAAACGATGGACTTGAGGGGGGCAACATCTTCGCCGCGACGGGCAGCCTCACCGATGGATTTGGAGCGGGCGTTGCGCTCGGCCTGCAGCTCCTGGGTACGGGACTGCAGATCCTTGCGTTTCTCTTCCAGAGCATTGACAGCCGCTACGTCCAGAGCGTAGCCACGTGTCGCCAGACGAGCGGCGGCATCGTCGATGTCGCTGCGCAGATATTTGGGATCCAGCATGGTTTACCTACTTTTTTAAAATGGGATCTGGGCCTGAGTCATCATGACGGGCTGGGAAACAGATCCGGAAGTTAACATCGGTTGGCACACCCCTGTCGTCTTTTTGCATCGGGCCAACAAGAGCAAGCCTTCGAAATCAAGAAGATGGCACCAGGCCAAGACAAGCGGGGTCAGAGGGGCAGTGTATCAGACCGCCCCCCCGCCCGAACAGGGACTATTGCGCCCGTTTTGCCCTGTTTTCCGGGGGATGACGACCTGGATCAAATCGGCTGACCAATTAACGTGCAATCGGCCCGAATTGGTCAGGCAGAGGCACGGCCACTCCCCTGCCCCGGCCGGTTATTTCTCCCGCTGACGCGGGCTCTGCTTGTCCAGTTCGTGCAGGTAGTCGAGCTTCTGGCCGATCTGCTTCTCAAGGCCGCGATCGGTGGGCTGATAGTACTGCTTGCCAGCCAGCTCAGGCGGGAAGTACTGCTCGCCGGCGGCATAGGCGCCCGGCTCGTCGTGGGCATAGCGATACTCGGCGCCATAGCCCAGCTCGCTCATCAGCCTGGTCGGTGCGTTGCGCAGGTGCGGCGGCACCTCGAAGTCCGGCAGGTTCTTCGCATCATGAAGCGCCGCCTTCCAGGCGGTATAGACCGCATTGCTCTTGGGGGCGCAGGCGAGATAGACGATCGCCTGGGCGATGGCCCGCTCCCCTTCCGCCGGGCCGATGCGATGGAAGCAATCCCAGGCCGAGAGCGCCACCTGCATGGCACGGGGATCGGCGTTGCCCACGTCTTCCGAGGCAATCGCCAGCAGCCGGCGCGCAATATAGAGCGGATCGCAACCGGCGCTCACCATGCGGGCATACCAGTAGAGCGCCGCATCCGGTGCCGAGCCGCGAATGGACTTGTGCACCGCCGAGATGAGGTCGTAGAAGTGATCGCCACCCTTGTCGAAACGCGCCACGTGTTCCCCCACCACGGCGGCGAGCAGGCTGCTGTCGATCACCCGCGCCCCGGCACTGTCGGTTTCGGCCATGTCGGCCAACAGCTCCAGATAGTTGAGGGACTTGCGCCCATCCCCGTCCACGGCTTTCGCCAGCGCCTCCTTCACCCCGGGGGCGAAGGCGAGGCTCGGGTCATTGAGGCCACGGGGGTCCTGCATCGCCTGATCGATCATGGCGAGGATATCCTGCTCCTCCAGCCGTTTGAGCAGATAGACCCGGGCCCGGGAGAGCAGCGCGTTGTTCAGTTCGAACGAGGGGTTCTCGGTGGTGGCACCGATGAAGGTGATGGTGCCGTCTTCGATGTGGGGCAGGAACACATCCTGCTGGCTCTTGTTGAAGCGGTGCACCTCGTCCACGAAGAGGATGGTGCGCACCCCGCGCCAGCTGTTCTCCTTGGCCTTGTCGATGGCGGCGCGGATCTCCTTGATGCCGGAGGTCACCGCCGAGAGCCGCTCCACTTCGGCCTGGCAGTAGTGAGCAACCAGTTCTGCCAGCGTGGTCTTGCCGGTGCCAGGAGGGCCCCACAGGATCATGGAGTGGCAGTGGCCCGCTAGGATCGCCTTGCGCAGCGGTTTGTCGGGCCCGAGGATATGTTGCTGACCTATGTACTGCTCGAGGGTTTGCGGCCGCATCCGGGCCGCCAGCGGACGAAAGTCCGACGAGAAATCCAGCGATAAATTGCTCATCTGCATTGACCGTCAGGAAGGGTGCAGGCCGCCGTTGCCGGGCGGCCTGCCAATAAAGCCAGCGCCTGCTTGCGCATCAGCGCTGATCGTCCAGTGCGACCCCCGCAGGCGTCTTGAAAACAAATTCGTTGCCCTTGAGCGCCGGCTTGCGGTTGAAGTTGCTCAGGGTGAACTCGCTCCACTGCCCCTGGGCCTCTTTCACGTCGAAGCGGTTGATGTTGTTCTGACGGTCGAAGGTGATGCGAAAGGAGGCGATCAACTCGTCCTGGTTGCGGCTGGTGACTGTGTAGACATCCCCCTGCTGGGTCACGTCGTAGTTCTTCCAGAGCGAATCGTCGTTGCCGGCGATCAGCACGAAGGGGGTGTTGAGCACCGCATCCTTGAGCTTGAGGGCAGTGACCTGCTCGACGAAGGGATCGTAGATCCAGACATCCTTGCCATCGGCCACGATCAGGTTCTCGTCCGGCGTGGTGGTATGCCAGTTGAAACGGTTGGGACGCTGCACCAGCAGGGTACCGCCGGCACGCTGCAGCTCCTTGCCCTTGCTGTCATAGACCACCTGGGCAAACTTGGCGGAGAAGAGACTCACCCCCGCTAGCTTCTGCTTGAGATCGCTGGCCGCATCGGCCCACGCCTGGCTGCTGGCCACCAGCAGCACAGTGCCCATCAACAGTTGTTTTTTCATCACGCTTTTCATAACGGCTATCTCGATAAAAGGCCATGCCCGCAGAGGGCATGGCCAGGATGATAGAGGGGTGAGCCTTAGTCCCGCACCGGCGGCGGGGCCAGCACGTCGCGCTGACCATTGCCGCCCGGGGCGCTGACGATGCCCTGGTTTTCCATCTGTTCGATGAGACGGGCCGCCCGGTTGTAACCAATCTTGAACTTGCGCTGCACGCTGGAGGTGGAACCACGGCGCGACTCCACCACGAAGGCCACCGCCTCGTCGAACAGGGGGTCGAGCTCTTCGTCGTCACCACCGCCATATTCGCCGCTGCCGCCCTCGCCGCCCGACTCACCGGAGAGGATCTCCTCGATGTAGTTCGGCTCGCCGCGCAGTTTCCAGTCCGCCACCACCTTGTGCACCTCGTGGTCATCGACGAAGGCGCCGTGCACCCGGGTCGGGTTGGAGGTACCGGCCGGCATGTAGAGCATGTCGCCCATGCCGAGCAGGGATTCGGCCCCACCCTGGTCGATGATGGTACGGGAGTCGATCTTGCTCGACACCTGGAACGAGATACGGGTCGGGATGTTGGCCTTGATGAGGCCGGTGATGACATCCACCGACGGACGCTGGGTCGCGAGAATGAGGTGGATACCGGCCGCCCGCGCCTTCTGGGCGATACGGGCGATAAGCTCTTCCACCTTCTTGCCGACGATCATCATCATGTCGGCAAACTCGTCCACCACCACCACGATATGGGGCAGTTTTTCCAGCTCAGGCGGCATCTGATCCATGGAGTCGCCCGGACGCCACAGCGGATCCAGCAGGGGGTCGCCCTCTTCGATGGCCGCCAGCACCTTGTCGTTGTAGCCCTTGAGGTTGCGCACCCCGACCGCCGACATCAGCTTGTAGCGACGCTCCATCTCGCCCACGCACCAGCGCAGGGCATTGGCGGCGTCCTTCATGTCGGTCACCACCTCGGTCAGCAGATGGGGGATCCCTTCGTAGACCGACAGCTCCAGCATCTTGGGGTCGATCATGATGAAGCGCAGATCGTCCGGCGTCGACTTGTAGAGCATGGAGATGATCATGGTGTTCACCCCCACCGACTTGCCGGAGCCGGTGGTACCGGCCACCAGCAGGTGGGGCATCTTGGCGAGGTTCACCACCACGGGTTCGCCGGCAATGTCCTGACCCAGGCCCATGGTGAGCGGGTTGCGGCTGCCCGAGAACGCCTCGCAGTCGAGGGTCTCGCGCAGGTAGACGGTCTGACGCACCCGGTTGGGCAGCTCGATCCCCACATAAGTCTTGCCCGGGATCACCTCCACCACCCGCACGCTGCTGGCCGACAGAGAACGGGCCAAGTCACGGGAGAGGTTGGTGATCTTGCTCGCCTTCATGCCGGGCGCCAGATCCAGCTCAAAGCGGGTGATGACGGGGCCCGGATAGACGCCCACCACCTTGGCCTGCACGTTGTAGTCGGCGAGTTTCGCCTCCACCAGCCGGCCCATGCGTTCCAGCTCGTCCTTGCTCATCATCTGGGTCTTGGCGGGCGGACGGTCCAGCAGCTCGATGCTCGGCAAGGGGGGCAGCCCTGGTTGCAGACGGCGCTTGGGCTTGCCAGGAGTTGGGGCAGCCGGGACCGGCGCCTCCTCATCCCCTTCGGCCCAGGGCAAGTCGAGATCATCGTCCTCGTCATCGGCCGTCACCAGCGCGGGCTGACGACGGGCGCCGGTCGCGGCGGCCCGCTTGGTGCGGGTAACCGGCGCAGGCGCGTCATCATCGTCGTCGTCAAACTGCGGATCGAACTGGAAGGTATCCTCGTCGAGCTCGGGCAGCCACTCCTCGGACTTGGCCTTCTGGCCCTTGGCGGTCACCTTCTCCTTTGGGCGACGGGTCCAGCCGGTATGCGGCTCATCCTCCTCGTCGTCACCCAGCTCGATGGCACCTACGCCCCCTTCCAACAGGGGATCCGGCCCCTCGTAACGGGGCTGGCGCCAGCCACCGGTGAGCCAGCGGCCCAGGGTGGCAGGAAAGTGATAAACGGCGCTGACCGAGCCGGTGCAGGCGGCACCGATCCGCTCGACGATGGTGAGCCAGGACCAGCCGGTAAACAGGGTGATGCCGGTGGCCACGAAGCAGAGCAGCAGCAGGTTGGCCCCGACGCCGCCAAACAGCGGCACCACGGCGGAGGAGATGACGTCCCCCACCAGGCCGCCGGCGGAGAAATTCTGCAGATCGTTGAAGTTCATGCTGGCGATGGCGGACATGCCGAGCACGGTCAGGATGAAACCGACGATGCGCACCGACAGGGTGAGGTAGTCCACATCGAGCAGGCGGCTCGGGCGCCAGAACAAGCTCCAGCCAAGCAGCACGACCAGGGGGGGCACCAGGTAGGAGAAAGCCCCGAAGGTAAACATGGTGATATCGGCGAGCCAGGCCCCCGCGCTGCCGGCGAGGTTCTTCACCTCCCCTTGCCAGGAGGTCTGGGACCAACCGGGATCGGCGGGGTGGTAGGACAACAGGGCAAGCAAGAGATAGGCAGCCATCAGGGTGATGGCGATCAAGACGGCTTCGAAGATCCGTTGTGTACCTGATAAAGGAGTAAACAGCTTTTTATCGGCCAAACTCCGGCTCCTTTCTGAAAACATGTAATGCAGGGGGATAAGGGGGCCTAGTATCCCTGAAAAGCCCACCGGTTGTCAGCCAGTGCCCGATGTGCCGACCGTATTCACAACCGGCACGATAAGAAGAAACGAGCGGACCGGCCGCTCGTTTCTGAATGTCGTGACTTGTCGCAAGGCTGGCAAGCCACAGCATAACCCAACTCAACGGGTGCTGATCACCAGCCGACTGCTCTGTTTGACCTCTTCCATCACCACGTAGGTGCGGGTGTCGTTGACGCCGGGCAGACGCAGCAGGGTTTCCCCCAGCAGGCGGCGGTAGGCCGACATGTCGCTGACTCGGGTCTTGAGCAGATAGTCGAAATCGCCGGAGACCAGATGGCACTCCTGGATTTCTTCGAGCACCTGAACAGCCTTGTTGAACTGTTCAAATACATCCGGGGCACCGCGATTGAGGGTGATTTCCACGAATACCAGCAGAGACGCATCCAGATAATGAGGGTTCAGAATGGCGGCATATCCTTCGATATACCCTTGTCGCTCGAGGCGACGAACCCGTTCCAGACACGGTGTGGGACTCAGGCCAACACGTTTGGACAACTCAACGTTCGAAATTCTGCCATCCTTTTGCAGCTCATTCAGAATGTTGCGGTCAATCCTGTCCAAATCCTTTAGCCGACTCTTAGCTTCCATCATTTATTCCATCCTTTGGCTATTTTTTGGTAAGAATCACCAGTCATTTTATAATTATGGTCACAAATCCTGTCAATACCTGAATATGCTAGGCGCAAATGTTGCGGAAAACGAACGCAACACAAAACACCAATCGATAGTCGAGGGATAGCATGATTATCGGTGTACCTGAAGAAATAAAAAACCATGAATACCGCTTAGGCATGGTTCTGGCCAGTGTACGTTAACTAACAGCACGAAACCATACCGTTTTCGCCCAAAGCGGCGCAGGAAGCGGCAATGAGTTTGCCAATGCAGATTATCACGCTGCCACTGCTGCTATTTTGTCCTGTGTTGCCGAGCTTTTCGCCAGGGCAGAGTCACCACAACGATCAGCCAAGGCCGCCAAGCCGGCTGCAGCCCTCTCGTGTTTCCCTCCTTTCTATAGATATGCACCTCACCGCTCCAGCGTGTTTTGCATCCGATGTGCCATAACGAGGGCGTTTCTTCGGCAAGAGAGCTCAGGCCCCTCCCCCAAGCTGTGCCGCCGAAGCGACTCTCGCTGACAACCGGGCCTCCTGGTGAGCCCCATCGAAGCCAAATTGCCCCACCCACGGCGGGCCCCATTGCGCCAGAAGCTGTCAATCCTGGCGAGCTTGTCTCCATGTGAGCGGGGTCTGGTTCACTTGTGCCGGCAATCAGTACGCACGAGCCCCACTCCCCTTGTTGTCGGCTGTAGGGCCACCAGGCATTGCTCGCCCGGGCCCATGACGACTGCCAGGGACAACCTGTGACAAGAGAGCGCTTCCCCTTCATGAAGGGCCTTGAGGCCGATTGATGCAATCGACGCACTGGCCTTTGACCCCATATCACGAATTACCTACAATCGCGCAAACTCATCACGTCTCGGAAATCACATCATGAGCCAAGTCACTCATAGCAAACTGCTGATCCTGGGCTCCGGCCCGGCTGGTTACACCGCGGCCGTCTACGCCGCCCGTGCCAACCTCAATCCGCTGCTCATCACCGGCATGCAGCAAGGCGGTCAGCTGACTACCACCACCGAAGTGGAGAACTGGCCCGGTGACCCCGAGGGTCTGACCGGTCCGGCCCTGATGGAGCGCATGAAAGAGCATGCGGAGAAGTTCGATACCCGCATCCTGTTCGATCACATCAATGAAGTGGAGCTGACCCAGCGTCCGTTCCGCCTCAAGGGCGACAACGGCGAATACACCTGTGATGCGCTGATCATCGCGACCGGTGCCTCCGCCAAGTACCTGGGCCTGCCTTCCGAAGAGGCCTTCAAGGGCCGCGGCGTCTCCGCCTGCGCTACCTGTGACGGCTTCTTCTATCGCAACCAGGAAGTGGCCGTGGTCGGCGGCGGCAACACCGCCGTGGAAGAGGCACTCTATCTGGCCAACATCGCCAAGAAGGTGCACCTGATCCACCGCCGCGACGAGTTCCGCGCCGAGAAGATCCTGATCAAGCGCCTGCACGACAAGGTTGCCAGCGGCAACATCGTGCTGCACACCCACCAGACCCTGGACGAAGTGCTGGGTGACGACATGGGGGTGACCGGTGTGCGCCTGCGCAACACCCAGAACGATACCACCACCGACCTGCCACTGATGGGGGTATTCATCGCCATCGGTCACCAGCCCAACACCCAGATTTTCGCCGGCCAGCTAGAGATGCAGAACGGCTATCTGAAGGTGCGTGGCGGCCTGGACGGCTTTGCCACCCAGACCAGCATCGAAGGGGTTTTTGCCGCCGGTGACGTGGCTGACCACACCTACCGTCAAGCCATCACCTCCGCCGGTACTGGCTGTATGGCCGCCCTCGATGCAGAGCGTTATCTGGACGCGCAATAAGCACAAGGGATATAAAAGGCATGCCGCAAGGCATGCCTTTTTGCTTTAAGGAGCCGGATGAAACAGAAAATATTGATTGTCGAGGATAGTCTGACTATTCGTCGCATGCTGATCCAGGCCATTGCCCAGCAAACCGGGCTGGAAATCGATGCGTTCGAAACCCTGGAAGGGGCCCGACACTGCCGGGGAGAAGAGTATGTGGTTGCCCTGGTGGATCTCACCTTGCAGGATGCCCCCAGCGGAGAAGCGGTCAAGGTATTGCTGGAGCGCGGCCTGCCGGTGGTGATCCTCACCGCCGACATCAGCGAGGAGAAACGGGAAGCCTGGCTTGAGGCCGGGGTGCTCGATTACGTGATGAAAGATTCACGCCACTCCCTGCAGTATGCCGTCAGCCTGGTCCATCGCCTCTACCTCAACCAGCGCATCGAAGTGCTGGTGGTCGATGATTCCCGTACCTCCCGCCACCGCACCATGGCCCAGCTGCGCAAGCAACTGCTGCAGGTGCACGAGGCGAGCCATGCCCGTGAAGCGCTGGCCCAGCTCGAACAGAACCCAGCCATCCGGCTGGTGCTGGTCGACTACTATATGCCAGAAATTGACGGGATCAGCCTGGTACGCATGTTGCGCGAGCGCTACAGCAAGCAGCAGCTCGCCATCATCGGGATCTCGGTGTCGGACAAACGCGGCCTCTCCGCCCGCTACCTCAAACAGGGTGCCAACGACTTCCTCAACCAGCCGTTCGAGCCGGAAGAGCTGCAGTGCCGGGTCAGCCACAATCTGGAGGCGCTGGAGCAGTTCAACAGCATCCAGGAGTCGGCCAATCGTGACTACCTGACCGGGCTCTACAACCGGCGCTACTGGTTCAACGAGGGTCAAAAATGGTTCGAGGAACACCAGCGCCAGGAGACGCCGCTTGCACTGTGCGTGCTCGATGTAGATCACTTCAAGCAGGTCAACGATCACTGGGGTCACGCCATCGGCGATCAGCTGTTGTGTCACCTCACCCGTCTGCTCACCCAGTTCTTCCCCGATGCCATGATCGCCCGCTTTGGCGGCGAGGAGTTTGCCCTGATGGTGCCTCACTGCACCGTGCCCGTGCTGCTCAAGCGGCTGGAAGGGTTGCGCCAGCAGATGCGCCAGCAACCGCTGTCACGGGAAACGCCGCTGTTCGTTCGCGCCAGTTTCGGGGTGATCCAGGTCGGGCGCGTCTCCATGGACGAGGCATTGAGCGAAGCGGATCGCCTGCTCTATCAGGCCAAGAACACCGGTCGTGACAAGATAGTGTCTCAAGGCTCAGCGGCCTGATCGCACCATCCCGGATGCTCGTCGTGTAGTACCGCCCGACCGCAGCCCCTCCCCGGGCACACGTCGGGTTCCCCTCCTGTTACCTCCCCGTCATGCCACAGCCCTGCTCAGTAGGTCTTGTCGACCCGCACGCCATCGTCGAAATAGAGGATGCGCACCTTGTCACCGTTCATGAATACCATGGCCGGATCGTAATCCTGAATGACGTTGACCAGCCCGTTCTGTTCGTTGCGAATGAGCAGTTCCACCAGCTTGTTCTCCACCACTGTGCCGCCGGATTGATACTGCTGCGCCGCAGCGGCGCCCGCCAGAGCCCCGACGGCAGTGGCGATTTCCCGACCATGGCCGCCACCGAACTGGTTGCCAAGCAGACCACCCAGTACGGCGCCGCCCAGGGTTTTCCAGCCTGAACGCTCGGACTCCAGGATCTGACGCTGGGTAATGTTGCGCACCGTTTCAACTTGGCCAAACACCACCTGATTCACGGGCCTGGCGGTATTGCGCTCGTAGACCTGGGCCCAGGCGGGCGCAGTGACAAAGCAGAACAAGCTGGATACTATCAGGATAATGGCCTTCATCTATGAACCTCGTTGCCTTATGTCTCGCTATCTTACCCAATTGGATGATGAGCTGTGCTGGTTTCCCGACCCCGAGCACGCCCTGGATGAACCCAACGGCCTGCTGGCGATCGGTGGCGATCTCTCCCCCGCCCGTTTGCTGGCAGCTTACCACAAGGGGATCTTCCCGTGGAACGAACCCCACCAGCCGCTGCTGTGGTGGTCACCCGATCCCAGAGGCGTTGTACTGCCGACGCAACTGCACATCGGCCGCAGCCTGCGCAAATTTATCCGCCGAACCCCATTCGATATTTCCATCGATCGCGCCTTTAATGAGGTGATAGCGGCCTGCGCCGCCCCCCGTCGCAGTGCCAGTGGAACCTGGATAAGCACACCCATGATCGACGCCTATCGACAACTGCACCGCCTTGGCCATGCCCACTCCGTCGAGATTTGGCAGGATGGCCGGCTGCAGGCCGGCCTCTACGGCCTCTCCCTCGGCCGGGTGTTCTGTGGCGAGTCCATGTTCAGTCGCATCGACAACGGCGCCAAGCTGGCCATGGTAGCCCTCTGCCAGCACTTTGCCCGGCATAACGGGGCCCTGATCGATTGCCAGATGCAGAACGACTTTCTGGCCACCATGGGAATAGAGGAGTGGCCGAGAAGCAAATTCCTGACGACGCTGACCCAGCTGAGTCGGCAACCACTGGCGGCCGGCTGCTGGCAGGCGGGGAGCATGACACTATGACCGAAGAAGTGATCCTCAAGGTAGGACTGACCCCCAAGCATCAATGCAGCTATCTGGGTCATGAACAGGAACAACTGCTGGTATTGATGGATCACAGCCTGCTCAACGCCAGCGGTTACGAGCGCCTGCTGACGGCCGGCTTCCGGCGCAGTGGCAACGACATCTATCGCCCCCACTGCCCGGCCTGCAATGCCTGCCAGTCACTGCGCATCCACAGCGAACGGTTCGTGCCCAGCCGCAGCCAGAAGCGGATCCGCCAGCTCAACCGGGATATCGAGCTGGTGCTGAGCTACGATGACAAGCCCGAATACTATCAGCTCTATGAGCGCTACATTCGCGAACGCCACCATGACGGCAGCATGTATCCCCCCAGCCGCACCCAGTACAAGGGGTTTCTCCATTGCGACTGGATGCCTCCCCTCTATCTGGAAATGCGCAAGGATAATCGGCTGATCGGGGTTGCTACTACGGATCTGCTGCCCCATTCCCTCAGCGCAATGTACACCTTCTTCGACCCGGCCCATGCCGATCGCTCACTCGGTACCTTTGCCATTCTGAGCCAGTTGGAACTGGCCAGGCGTACAGGCCGCAGCTGGCTGTATCTGGGCTACCTGGTGGAGGAGTGCCGCAAGATGAATTACAAGAGCCAGTACCTGCCTCATGAGCGTCTGATACAGGGAGAATGGAAAAATATCGACAGCAAGCCCGAGTAAACTTTACACATAGCCTTAAATCCGGCATGATCCAGCGGATTTTTGTTGTGGCTTATCAAGAGGATTCAATGGCTAAAGAAGACAGTATTGAGATGCAGGGCACTATTCTCGAAACCCTGCCCAATACCATGTTCCGTGTGGAACTGGAAAATGGTCACGTGGTTATCGCTCATATTTCCGGCAAGATGCGCAAAAACTACATCCGTATCCTGACTGGAGACAAAGTAACGGTAGCTCTGACTCCGTACGATCTCTCCAAGGGACGTATTGTTTTCCGCTCTCGCTAAGCCAGGAATTCAGCAAAAAACCCCAACCTTTCGGTTGGGGTTTTTTGTGGTCTTTCAACTGTTCAATGCTTAGTGGGAAACGGCTTCAACATTGACCTGATAGTCAAAGCTGAGGCTGTCGTTTATCAACTCAACCTTCACAACCCCCCCATCGACCAGCGCCCCGAACAGGATCTCGTTGGCCAGGGGTTTCTTGAGGTGTTCCTGGATGACCCGTCCCATGGGTCTTGCCCCCATGGCCCTGTCATACCCTTTCTCGGCCAGCCAGTGGCGGACACCCTCGGACACTTCAAGGGATACCCCTTTCGCATCCAGCTGAACCTGCAACTCGACGATGAACTTGTCGACCACCTGATGGATGATCTGCATGTCCAGATGGTTGAACCAGATGATGTGATCAAGCCGGTTGCGAAACTCCGGACTAAACGTCTTGTTGATCACCGCCATGGCATCGTGGCTCATATCCTGTTGCTGGAAGCCGATTGACTTGCGCTGGGTCTCCTGTACCCCCGCGTTGGTGGTCATCACTAGGATCACGTTGCGAAAATCCGCCTTGCGCCCGTTGTTGTCAGTCAGGGTGCCGTTGTCCATCACCTGCAGCAGCAGGTTGAACACGTCCGGATGCGCTTTTTCGATCTCGTCCAGCAGTACCACTGAGTGCGGATGCTTGAGGACAGAGTCGGTCAGCAGGCCTCCCTGCTCGAACCCCACATAACCGGGAGGCGCCCCGATAAGGCGAGAGACGGTATGGCGCTCCATGTACTCGGACATATCAAAGCGCAGCACCTCCACGCCAAGCGCCTTGCCGAGCTGCTGGGTGACCTCGGTCTTGCCTACCCCGGTCGGGCCGGCAAACAGGAAGCAGCCCACAGGGCGACGCTCGTTGCCCAGCCCTGAGCGGGAGAGGCGAATGGAGTCTGTCAGTACCTCGATGGCCTTGTCCTGGCCAAAGACCACCATCTTGAGATTGCGCTCCAGGTTCTTCAGCACTTCCTTGTCGGAAGAGGAGACAGATTTCTCCGGGATGCGGGCAATCTTGGCAACAATGGTTTCGATCTCCTGCACATTGATCACTTTCTTGCGCTTGCTCACCGGCAGCAAGCGTTGACCCGCCCCGGCCTCGTCGATCACGTCGATCGCCTTGTCCGGCAGATGGCGGTCATTGATGTATTTGGCGGAGAGCTCCACCGCGGCACGAATGGCCTTGACGGTGTAACGTACCCCGTGGTGAGCCTCATAGCGGCTCTTGAGGCCCATCAGGATGCGCGTAGTGTCATCCACGCTGGGCTCGACAATGTCGATCTTCTGGAAGCGACGCGCCAGGGCGCGGTCTTTTTCAAAGATCTGGGAGTATTCCTGATAGGTGGTAGAGCCGACGCAGCGCAGCAAGCCATTGGAGAGCAGTGGCTTGATGAGGTTTGCGGCATCGAGCTGGCCACCGGACGCGGCCCCCGCCCCTATGATGGTGTGGATCTCGTCGATGAAGAGGATGGCCCCCTCCTGACGCTCGATCTGCTTGAGCAGCACCTTGAGGCGCTTCTCGAAGTCACCGCGATATTTGGTCCCCGCCAGCAGCGACCCCATATCCAGGGAGTAGATGGTACTGCCCGCAATCACCTCGGGCACATCACCCTTGACGATACGATAGGCCAGCCCTTCCGCGATGGCTGTCTTGCCCACCCCGGCTTCGCCCACCAGCAAGGGGTTGTTCTTGCGACGGCGGCAGAGCACCTGAATGGTACGGTTGAGCTCCTGATCGCGCCCGATGAGGGGATCGATACGCCCTTCCAGTACCAGCTGATTGAGGTTGGTGGCAAAGCTCTCAATCTGGGCAGCAGAGACCTCATCGTCAGACTCGACGTTGTTGTTGCTGTTGTCCGGTTTGCTGTCTTTGCGTACCCCATGGGAGAGGAAGTTGACCACATCCAGCCGGCTGATCTCGGCCTTTTTCAGGAAGTAAGCAGCTTGGGACTCCTGCTCGCTGAAGATGGCAACCAGCACGTTGGCTCCACTGACCTCGGTGTTGCCGGAGGACTGAACGTGAAACACGGCGCGCTGCAGCACCCGCTGGAAGCCCAGTGTGGGCTGGGTCTCGCGGTCTTCATCATCACGGGGGATAAGCGGGGTTGTTTGACTGATGAATGCGCTGATCTCTTTGCGCATCTGCTCCACGTCAGCACCACAAGAACTCAGCGCCTCATTGGCTGAGCTGTTATCCAGCAGGGCTAACAACAGGTGCTCGACGGTCATGAATTCGTGGCGCTCGTCACGGGCCAGTTTGAAAGCCTCGTTCAGCGTCTTTTCTAGATCTTTATTCAACATAGGCACCTCCCCTAGTACAGCAACAATGTGGTGTCGTCATCGCCATCAAGTCATCAGATTCAAGCCTTTTCCATGGTACAGAGCAGTGGATGTTCGTTGTTACGTGCATAGGTGTTGACCTGGACCACTTTGGTTTCGGCAATCTCGGCGGTGAATGTGCCACAGACTCCCTTACCACTATAATGCACGCTCAGCATCACCTGAGTGGCCTTGTCCAAATCCATACCAAAGAACTTTTGCAGCACCTCCACCACGAACTCCATCGGTGTGTAGTCGTCGTTGTTCAGGACGACCTTGTACATGGGTGGCGGTTGCAGCTTGGTTTTCTCTGCCTCTGCAATCTCTTCATTAGCAAAGAGTTCTTTCTGCTTGCTCATAGTCGCGCTTTGGTACCTCTAGATTACTACCGCCTAACACAAGATTGGTCAATAGACTTGTTAACCAGATCACATCAGTTGTTAACAACTCCTTGACTCGCTCAAAAGTTAGACTAGATTGGTTACTTGCTAATCGGCGCCCGTCTGCTATGGGCTATGTTACTAGTTATAAAGGGCTGGCGCAGGTTACTCAACGACTTCAAGGTAATCAATAAAAGGATGTAGATGTATGGCAACCGGAACAGTCAAGTGGTTTAACAACGCAAAAGGATTTGGGTTTATCTGTCCGGAAGGAGGTGGCGAAGATATTTTCGCCCACTACTCCACGATACAAATGGAAGGCTACAAGACGTTGAAAGCAGGTCAAGCAGTCAACTTCGAACTGCAGCAGGGGCCGAAAGGCAATCATGCCTCTGTCATTGTGCCAAACGAAGCACAGAACTTGTAAGAGTCGAACTGGATAAATAAAAAAACCGGCAACCTTGCGGCTTGCCGGTTTTTTTATTGCTGCGATCCTAGAGGAGAAGTGCATTCTCTTGGCGGATCAGGCAAAGATCATCGCGCGTTGTCGTGATAGTCCTGACAGGCGCTCAGAGTGTTTTCCATCAGGCTGGCGACCGTCATGGGGCCCACCCCACCCGGTACGGGCGTGATGAAGGATGCGTGGTTGCGGGCCGTTTCAAACTCCACGTCACCGACCAAAGAGCCATCCGCCAACCGGTTGATACCCACGTCGATCACCAGTGCCCCCGGCTTGACCCACTCACCCGGGATGAAATTGGGTTTACCAACGGCGACCACCAGCAGATCAGCACGGCGAACCTGCTCTTCCAGATCCTGAGTGAAACGGTGGCAGGTAGTGGTAGTGCAACCGGCCAACAGCAGCTCCAGCGTCATCGGCCGGCCAACGATGTTGGACGCACCGACCACCACCGCATGCAAGCCGTGTGTCTTGACCCCGGTCGTTTCAATCAAGGTCATGATGCCCTTGGGCGTGCAGGGACGCAGTGCCGGAATACGCTGTGCCAGCCGACCCACGTTGTAGGGGTGGAAACCATCCACATCCTTGTCAGGACGAATACGCTCCAATACCTGAGTCGTATCGCAGTGAGCCGGCAAGGGGAGCTGCACCAGAATACCGTCAACGTCTGCGTCTTCATTCAGTTTATCGATCAGTGCCAGCAACTCTTCCTGGCTTGCCGTCGCATCCAGATCGTAAGAGCGGGAGATAAAGCCCACCTCTTCACAGGCACGCCGCTTGCTGCCGACATAGACCTGAGAGGCAGGATCTACCCCGACCAGGATCACCGCCAGACCCGGCGCCCGTTTTCCTTGTGCCAACCGCTGTTGGACTTGCGCTGCGACCTGATTGCGAATCGTTTGCGCAACCTGTTTTCCATCAATGATTTTGGCAGACATCGTTCTTCACTCACCATGTGTTCAACTGCCGCGCATTGTCGCATTTTTTTGCCACGGGTGTTAGCGGCTCTCGCATGGAGGGCAATAAGTAGGCATTTGAATTCATTGGTGGAAAAATTCGTTGACGCTGGCTTTCCCGCTTGGGTATGATGCCGGCCCGTTGCCCAGTACAGCCGCTGTCGCTATGCTGGAGACGAGATTTTCGGTGATTAGCGCAGCCCGGTAGCGCATCTGGTTTGGGACCAGAGGGTCAAAGGTTCGAATCCTTTATCACCGACCAGGTTTTTCGACATGCCGCCAGGCTTGTCGAGGCAATGCGCCCTTAGCTCAGTCGGATAGAGCAACGGCCTTCTAAGCCGTGGGTCGCAGGTTCGAATCCTGCAGGGCGCGCCATTGATGATATGCATCTCCCCGATGCAAGCATTGATGGTTATCTTCAGTGGTGGCTGTAGCTCAGTTGGTAGAGTCCCGGATTGTGATTCCGGTTGTCGTGGGTTCGAGCCCCATCAGCCACCCCAATATCTCCTTTCAGAAGACATCCAGTCTTATCTATTTAAATCCGGTAGAAATAAACCCCTTTTTTCATCCGGGTGGTTCACTGCAAGATGTCTGCAATAGGTTTCATTCGTGCTCATTCCAAGTGGCATCAACGTCGGTACGGGCGGTCTGAGTGGCGTATGACAACGTCACGACCTGCACGCCAGATACGACTGTTTGTTGCGCCTCGAGAAAAACCACCAAGAACAAACGATTGTGCTCAATGACGAGCAAATTCGCCTGCTCGAACGCTTCAGTCCCGAGTTCATAGAACACTATATTGAGGTTCACTACACCGGAAAGCTGATGGCAGTCGACACCTTCGCTCAAGGGGATTGGTGAGGTGTACCTGCAAGCTGTATAGGTTGCTACAACCAACACACCTGAGGACGACGCTACCGCTGCAAGCAGCCGGTGACCCCGGTCCATGCGCTCAATGAAACGCACAGCTGCTCTTCGAAGTCCATAGGCGCAGTTTTATACTGTCTCGTAAGTTCTAGCAGTGTCCTTACCATCATCCCTACGATCTGTTCCTGCACCTGAAAGGGATTCGCCACCGGAAAACCAAGGTGCATAGGCCACAAAGCAACAGCTTTATCGAGCGGTTACATCAACCTCTGCTCGATGAGCGCTGCCCGGACGAACCGGTGGAGCAGATGCAAACAGGCCTGGACAGCTACCTAGAACACGACAACAACCAGTGATCTCGTCAGGGCCTAATGATGGAGGGACAGTCCCCCTTATTACATGTTCAAGAAGGCTATGAAATTGGTACCGAAGAAGATGTGTAGTGGTCAACTAAATCCGGACACACAGTTAAGCCGATTCTCGGCCTCTGCTGGCGGTATCCCGTCATTGTATTGATGTGGACGCCGCCAGTTGTAGTAATCCATCAGGTAATAACTAATATCCCGCTTCGCTTCCCGCAGGCTCATGTATCCCGTTGCCGGGAGCCACTCTGACTTCAGGCTTCTGAACAACCGCTCCATCGGGGCGTTATCCCAGCAGTTTCCACGCCGACTCATACTCTGGGTCATGCGATAGCGCCACAGTCGTTGCCGATATGCCCGACTGCCATATTGGCTGCCCTGGTCGGAGTGAAACAGCACGCCGGGCGGACAACCCCGCTGCTTATACGCAATCTCAAGTGCTTTCACGGCCAGCTCGGCATCTGGTTTATCTGACATCGCCCACCCCACAACCCGCCGGGTATGCAGGCCAAGCACCGCTGCCAAGTAATGCCAACGGCCACCTGCCCAGACGTAGGCGATATCGCCACACCACACCTGATTGGGTTGCTGGACATCAAATTTGCGGGCCAGCAGATTGGGAATGTCCGGTCGTTCAGACTGTGCCACCTTATAACGGTGTGCGCCCGGCTGCTTGGATGCCAGCCCGGCTTCCTTCATCAAGTTACGTATTTTGAATCGGCCAATCTGATACCCCAACTCCCGCATCATCGACATCAAGGCCCGGCTGCCTGCCGAGTCCCTGCTCGCTTTGAACAACCGGCGCAACTCACTGCGCTGCTGCTGCATACGCTCATGGTTAATCGTCCGCCTGCGAGCCAGATAATCGTAAAAACACAGGAGGTGGGAACATCGAAAGCGCAGCAGACCAAGGTGATGGGGGCTTGCTCCCTTAATCGGTCTATCAGCGCGTACGTGTGAACTCGTCCGCCATCAAGAGAGCTGTAGCCTTTTTTAGAATGTCCTTTTCACGTTCGAGCCAGTTGATACGGGCCTCCAGCTCCTGGATTTTCTGCTGCTCCGGAGTCAGCGCTTTGCTGATTGGGGTAGTGCCACAGCGTTCGGATTGAAGCTGCTGAACCCAGCGGCGAAGTACGGTTTCACCAACATCCAGTAAGCGGCTGGCTTCTGGGACAGAATATCTCTGGTCGAGCACCAGGGATGCGGCTTCGAGTTTGAATTCAGCAGTAAATGAGCGACATACTCATGTCATTGAACACCTCAGGTCAAGGTGGTGACTGTACCACCTAAAATGGTGTCCGGGATGATTAGACCACTACAATGACGATAAAACAACACCGGCGCTAGGCCGGTGTTATGTAATAGCTACTCGCTTTATCTTATACCTAACACCCTCATAGCACACAGATGATCTCACCCGGTTGAAAACGCTAGCTATAAACTGAAAATTACTTTTCAGTCATCAGATACCATTCATTTTCATCTTTTAACAACTGACTATTTAAATAAAATTTATTGTTTTTAACTTTGATTTTAAACTGTGGTGATGGGGAGTCACAAAAATAGTCTTTCCCATTGACTGATACATTCCATGAAAGCGATATGATACCATTATTATTTATAGCAACATAGTTCCCATCGCAGGAATACATAGAATGCCATGACTTTATCTTTAGAAAGGCTTTATTGCCATCAAAATCAAATATATATGTTTGACTAGCCATGCTACCATCAATCAATTCCTCTTGCTTTTGATTTAGGATTAATTTTTTATTAAATACACTAGAAAAAGCCTCTACTGGAAAAACACAAGAAAAAATAAAAATCAAAACCATTGCTTTTTCTGAAAGAAATTTATTCATACATAAACCTATCGCAATCTGGTTTAACACTATATCCCAGAGAATAGTATACATGACTATTGATTTTTTTGTTTATAGAAAGTGTGTACAAGTGAACACCCTCTTCAGACTTACAAACAAATCCTTTATTCATATCCCCATCAACATTAATAACGTATTGCCCCCCCTCTTTTATTAAACTTATCCTAGATAGATTTTTTTTATTCAAAAAATAGTATGCAATTGTAATTTCATTTTTAATATTTATACCTGAAACCTCGTATCTATAAACTTTATTGAAGTTAATCTCATCGCTAGAATTTAAATCCTCCCCTTTATTAAGCATATACGAAGAGTCTACTTCCTTGTAACATTTAGAGCCTTCACATTCATCAGCGACCAGCAGTACACCTCCACTATTAATACCACCACTTACAATAAAATTATATTTACCATTAGAATTCTTTACAAATATTCCGGGTTGATAAGAATCGGAAGCATAACTCCCCCACGCGATAGAGCTTATAAAGAAAAACAAAATATATTTCAAAATATTATCTCCCATCAATGGACCAATGCGGAGGGTCACTTACCAACTTAAAGACATTATAACTGGCTCCAACACGGTGCAGGTCATCGCTATTTTTTATCTCAATAAGCTTCCCATTATTCGTTTTAATAAATAGACCTCGAACTCCAGTGATTGTCATATCTATGGCTTTTTTCTCTGTATGTCGAGAGGTTAAAGATGGCTTATATATTATGTTGTATGCTGCTACCATTTTTTTAGCTGCCATGATTGCAGCTTGCTTATCTGGTATGCCACTTTCATTATTATGTTCCCAATCAATATCAACACCTTGAATCTTTGGTACTTTTTCAGGAGCAAACCCCTCTTTAGCAATTCGCCAACAATAATGCATCAAGTAAGCACGTTCAACTGGCCGATAGGTTGCAGAAATTCTAACTTGCCCACCAGCAGACTCTATCGCAGATATAAACTTCCTTACATTTTTAGAAAATCCAAGTTCAAGGTCATCTATACTCTTGCTTGTTGGATAGCGGCTTACCCATTTTTCGCCACTCAATTCTAAACGAGAGAGTTCTTTTTTAGAGATACCACAGCAGCACTCGTTAATGTACTCCTCCCCCTCAACCATTAATTTCCTCAACCTTGACAATAGTTCTTTCTTTTGGATTTTCTGATCATTGTTACCTTCATTACCATGAAGATTTGAATCTAAGCTACTGTTGCTCTTATAATAATCAACCCCAAATTCATTATCATCTTGTTTACTATAAAGAACATAATCATCATCTTTTCCAACACCTTCAGGACAGAAAATAAAAAGATATATATCCTCCGGTCCATTGAATTTTTCTAGAAGGTCTTTTCTTGATGTGAAGTATTTCTTTACATAATCCAACTGTTCAAGTTCATCCATTAACGCCAAATCTTGTTTGGTTATATTGGTAGAATGAACTTTGTTAATTTGCTGGACCGCAGGTCCAGTAAATTGTATTAAGCCAACCGGATTTTTTTTAGCAATACTTACATCATTTATAATTTCTTTTTTAGGTACAGGTTGATATGATTTTTTAATCCTACCATTTTTATTATATATATATGCACCATTAGTATCTCTAAGTGGTTTAAGAAGAATCACCGAAGAAGTGAATATCCTTGATGTTTCAACAGCCATACAAGCCATTAAAACATTTGCATACTCAATTTTTTTATTCTCACCCCACACTTCAGCACATATATCAACAACTCTACGTCTGAACTCACAAGCTTTTTCGCTTCCTAATGAAACTGTTACTTTCTGCCCCCAAAGCAATCGATAACATGAATTGACTTTTTTATTAATCAATACTAGCAATGGATTAAAATGCCAGACCTCCTTATCAAGCTTTAGCTTGGCAGCACTCTGCATCCACTCCAGCTTATCGATACGCTGTTTCTCGTGATCCACCAAGAGGTCAAAATCAGGCAAACCAATTTTTTTCATTAATTTATCTAGCCAAAGATAACTACTGGCTGATGATTTTTCATACCACTCACTGGGATGCTTGACGATTAGTTTGTGAAGTTTTTCTGCATTGCTGCTGTTTTGCAAGGCCGCCTGTATTTCTTCACTGCTAAGCTCACCACTCTTATCAGTATCGAAACTCTTTACCAATTCGGTAAAGAAGCTGGGTGGCGCATCGGGATCCAGATAGCCATCGGAGCCTGAACCATCGACCTTTTTAAAACCAATCTTCAGCCAGTCATGCTGGCTCAACAGTTCGACTTGCTCTTTCTTGACATACTTTCCTGACGAAACACAAACCCACTCCTGTTTGGCGGCATCTTTTTCAAACTTTGGTGACTCAACCAACTCTTCCAGACTCTTGTCACCGGTTGCCACCCAAAGATCTTTATCTTCCTGCTTTTTCTTTTCGTGCAAGACGAGTCCCGCCGGGACCTTGGCATAGGTAGCACCACCTTTTGTTCCCGCCTTGTTGGCCAGCACATCGTCAAGACGAGGATCCTGGGTGAAAACTTCAAGATGGACTTGATACTTGCTCTTTTTGCCTCCCATCAGAGAGCCTGGCGTTTCCACCAGACCGAGATAGCCTATGGTCTCACCTGCGGCAATGGCCACGGGAGATGGCAACACATAGAGTTCGCCAAGATGAGAAGGTGTACGCGCATTTACCTTGATAAATTCATCTTCGACGCACACCCAGGCCATACCGCAATTACCCGCAGCACCATCTGCATTCGGTGTCACATATTCGCATCTTGCCATCTTGCGCGCCTTGTCACCCACCCAATGGAATTCGAGTTGGTGGGCATCATACGTCACTTTTGTTCCTGCGGGCAGAGAAACGCTTCGGTCTCCCGCCATCAGACGGCCTGTAGGCCCATTGAGAACAGGATCCGCACGACCAACCATATTAGTCAGCAGTTCCGCCTCTATCTGATCGAATAGCCAAGTAGGCAGGTTGGGTTTAATCACCTCAACAGCGGCCGGACTATTGGCGATCCAGACCGAACTCCCTTGACTGACCACAACACCGGCCTTCTCAGCCTCTTTCATCTGGGTATTGGAAAGCTGACTCTTGATCGTCACCCTGATGAAATCATACTCCTTGCCTCCCACAATCCCCTTTTGAGAAGGCGTACCGTTGTCCATTTCCATTTCGGTATCTTTTGGCAGGGTGAAACGGGGCAAGGTGGTATTGGCACGAGCCTGCTCGGCATCAGGAACGGAATTTCGTGCATTCCACCCCTTCTTCAGTATCAGCTTCTCTGTACTTTGGTACTGACCCCAAGGCAGCAGATGCATATAGAGCGAGTAGAAAGTGAACTCGTTTTTCGCCTTGGTCTCTGCATTCACTTCACAATATTCATGCTGTACCAGGCAGAAGCAGTTGGAATAACGCAAGGACTCCCCCTGAAATTCAGAGGTCAGGTAATCCTTCATCATCCGGAAGGCCACCACCTTGCCATCGGCCATGGCTCTGACAGGGTACTTATCCTTGCACCAAGGAGCACTCTTGTCGCTGATATGAATGCCGCCATGCCATTTGTTGTGATTGCCAAGAAGATAGTGACCCGATTGCTCGCCATTGATCAGCGCCGTCAGTGCCTTGACGTCCTTGAACTCTTCCCCTGTGGCAGTGAGGATGGGAAATGCAAACTTCATGCTGTTTCCTTATTCAGAAAAGAGGTAAAACGCACCGGGCTTCTCTTCTTTCAAGAGCGCCTCCATCGCCTTCTCGGTAGGGATGGCCTTGACCAGCTCGACCAGTTCGGGAGCCTTGACCACTTCTACTCCCTTGGGCACCACGGGAGCCTTCCCCCCCCAGCCAGAGCCTGAACCTGCGCTGCCGCCGGCATTGAGTTTGATGGCGGGGCCGACCAGCTTGATGCCGCTCGGGTCCACTTTCACAAAGCTGCCACCTCCCTTGAGGGTTATTTCAGAACCCGCCTCCAGCACCAGCTTGTCGCCCACCTTGATATGCACTTCCTGCCCGGCTTCAACCAGCAGTGACAGCCCCAGCTTCTGATGCAGACTGGCATCCACCGTCAGCGAGTAGTCAGCTTTTATCTGGTCGCGCTTCTCACCCTCCACCGTCAGGTGGTCGTTGCCCTTGATGCGGGTCACCCGCTCGTTGTCGATGTCCCGATGCTCGTCGTGCTTGATGTGCCAAGCCGCATCGTTTTCGATGAGCACGTTCAGGTCTTTCTGACCGTGGATATAAATCTCTTCCTGCCCCGCCTGGTCTTCAAAGCGCAGTTCGTTGAAACCCTCCCCCTGGTGGGTCTCGGTGCGCAGCACGGTGCGGGTCTTGTTGGCCGGTAACTCGTAAGGCGGGCGGTTGGTGGCGTGGTAAGTTCGACCCGTCACGATGGGCTGGTCCGGGTCCCCTTCTAGGAAACTCACGATGACCTCGTGGCCGATGCGTGGGATGGCCATCATGCCGTATTGACCGCCGGCCCAGCCTTGCGAGACTCGCACCCAGCAGGAACTCTGGTCGTTGCTCGAACCATAGCGGTCCCACGGGAACTGCAGCTTCACCCGGCCATGTTCGTCGCAGTAAATCTCCTCCCCTTCGGGACCCACCACCATGGCGATTTGCGGGCCATCCACCATGGGCTTGTGAGGGGCTTCCGGGCTGCCGATGCGGGCCCGCCAGGTGGAGCTGGCTTTCACCACGCCGAATTCGTTGTGATAGACGGTGGGGCCGCTGCCCCCCTCCTCTTCCAGCGCCTGTGGCTGCAAGCCGGTGTGCTGGATGTGCACCACTTGCCAGTCGGTGTTGAGGCTGCCGTTGGGGTGTTCGGTGAGGGAAAACATCTGCCCCGGCAGCAAGGCGGCGCAGTTGGACTTAGCCTGGCCCGCCACCGCATCGTTGCGCAGCGCATCGAGCCTGTGCTGGGCAAAGGCCTTGCCGCTGCCATCCTGCTTGTAGCGACCCGGGTAGTCGAAGTGCTGATAGGTATCGCGCTGGTGCTCGAGTTCTGCGCCCTGCTTTTTATGGGGGAGACCATAGGCCGGGGTCTTGAAGCTGTAGTCCTTGAGCTCCACATCCGAGGGGCGCACAGCCTCCCGGTAGTGGAACTGGCGCACATAGGGCCCCTGCTCCAGCGAGCGGTTGCCGAGGTTGAAGAAGAGTTCGGGGCCTTGAGTCAATGCCGCCGCGTCATCGGCAAACACGATGCGGTGCTTGCCCGCTTCAAACTCGTGGAAATAGAACATCCCCTCTTCGGCGGCGAGGCGGTTCACGAAATCGAGGTCGGTTTCCCGGTACTGGACGCAGTACTCCCGCTTGGCATGCTCATTCTTGAGCGCAAAGGCGTAGTCGGTGATGCCGTGCTCTTGCAGAAGAATGCTGAGAATTTCATCGGGCTTCTGCGCCTGGAAGATGCGGGAGTTCTGGCGAAGTGACAGCCGCCACAGCGCCGGCTGCACCATGAGCTGATAGCGGGTACGACGAAAGCCGCTGTCACCCTGCGCCATGTCACTCACCACCCCACAGACCCGGCGCTGCAGCTCGCCGCTGTACCACACCAAGAGCTCGCAGGGCTGATCCAGCACGGCGCCAAAGTCGATGTCGGGCTGGGCACTTGCCAGCTCAAGGCGCAGGTTGAATGGCCGGTTGAGCGCTTCATCCAGCGCAAACTCGGCCACCACGAAGGTGCTCTCGGGCAAGGCCCCCACCTTGACGGTAAATTGTAATCCTGTGATGTCTGCCATGAAGCGCTCCTTAACCTGCCTGTCCGCTGCCCGAGCCAATCACCACACCGCCGCAACCGACGGCGGTGCCGGTCACGGCGATGGGCTTGCCGTTGACCAGCACAGAGCCGACCCCGCCCGAGATACTGCGCGGATGGGGAGGATTGTTGGGTTTGTCGTGGGGGGCCAGCGGATCACCCTGGCGGGCCACCGGTTTGCCATCGAGGAACACATCGGGACTGGCGGCAATCACGGGGGATGGGTGGAAACCCTCGTGGTCGGTGCCGATGTCACCGAGCAATGCAATAGAAGGACACATCTGGATTCTCCGTGGGGCAACCATGGTGCAAGCGCAGCCTGGTGCAGAGACAGTTGAAGCGGCGACCCAGCAGCCTCCATGCCATGGCAAAGTCACCCACAATCACATTAAAAATCAGTCAATTACGATTCAATCTCGTTGAATCTGACAAATCTGCTGCAATCCATTGCGCAAGACAGGGCAAGTTTTCCGGCAAACCTTGCCTTGCCAGTCAAATTCACCACGCCTTGCGCAACTCTTTGCTCAGATCAGCATTTTCAGCTACCAGAAGCGCCCTGTTGCAGCTGATAGAGGCGGATGTTGAGCGCTTTCAGATCATTTTCCAGGCTCTTGAGCTCGGCTGCCGTGATGGGCTCCTGGGAGGCTTTTCTCGCCTCCAGTTCATCCAGGCGCAGACTGAACGGGATGTTTTGCATCAGGTTCTTCTGCACTTCGTAGAGCTGGGATTTGAGGTAGGAGATAGTCACCGTCTTGCGCTGGCGCTCCAGCTCCAGCAGCTGATCAAGCAGCGCATCCACCCCGGCGCGGGCATCCAGATAGGTGGGCACGCTGATGACATCCCCCTGCTGGCTGCCAAGCTGCGTCTGCCACTGTTTGTCCAGCGCCTTGACCGCCAGCGAGTCGGGATAGAGCATCTGTAACGAGTTGCGCAGTCCCTCGCCGTAGCGATACCAGTAGAGCGGCGACGTCTGCTCGAGCCGGGTCAACTGGTTCTGGTAGCGGGCCACCAGATCGCTCTCCATGTTCTGCAGGGTCTGCTCCCCCAGCACGATACGCGCCTGACGAATGTCGTCATAGCTGAGGGCTCGGGGCAGCTCGGCGGCCGGCTGTACCAGGCGCTGGGCCGCCACGGTTTTCTCCTGCTGATGTTGCTGCCAGCCCAGCCACCCCATCACCGGCAGGGCGCAGCTGAGCAGGCCGCAGCCAAACCAGAACCAGGCGGGACGCTGCCGACGGTGCTGCTCTATCTTGAGTACGGTGGGCTTGACCTGCCCCTTCTCGCGCCCCACCAGAATGCTGCCCTGGGGCAGGTGCGGGGTCGATGCCGAGACCGTGCCGCCGTGATCACTTTCCATGTCTGACTTGAAGAACACCATGGGCGGGATCTGCAGATCCTCCTTGAGGCCCGGCTCGTCGGAGACGATGACGATCTCGGTCTCATCGAACAGATGGGTATACCCCTCGATGAAGTGCACCAGATTCTCGACCCGGGGAATGCGGCTCAGATCCGCGTTGTGCAGCTTCTCGCTGATGAGCTGCAGCGCCCGCTCGCAGCGATAGATCAGCCGCTTGTCCTCGTGACTGATCTGGTACTGGCGAATGACGTCGCTGATGCGGGCGATGAACCAGTCGAGCATCTCGATGCGGGCCCGCTCCTGATGCACCGGCGGCCAGAAGCTCTCCCACTGGGTGACGATGAGGTTGGCGAGAAACTCGCACCCTTCGGTAAAACCGCTCAGCCCCTGCAGGCGCGAACGGGCCAGGGTGAAATAGATGGCGGTCTGCAGATCCACCCCGTGTTTTTCGAAGATAAGGCTGGCGAGCTGATGGATCCGCTGCCAGTCCACCTCGGGGCGCGAAGCGTGGCTGAGCTTGTTGATCTCGGCCCGCAGCGCCTCGTACTCCGGCAACATCCTGGGGTCGCGCCCCACTTTCAGGGCCTGCTGACCTTGTTGATTCTGTGACATATGAACTTCCAACACAGGAAGGGGGCACAGCGTGCCCCCGACGCGATCAATAGAGGGATTCGGGCAGTCTGAACTGGCTGAACAGACCGCCGGTGAAGGGGTTTTGCGCGCTGTCGGTGTAGACGCGATAGGTCATGGCCCCCTGATCCACCGGGAAGCGCACATCGAAGGTGGCGTCATTGACCTGGGTCAGCTCCCCCTTGTCCATCAGGCGGAACATGGCCCAGGGGCCGACGAAGCCTTCGCTGCGCGGTGAACGCTCGCGGGCGGCCGGCACCAGGGTTATCTTGCTCTCGGCCCCGTCGCGCATGGTGTTGGGCCACACCAGCGGGATCTTGGTACGGCGGCCATGGGCATATTCCAGCAACTGGCCATCCAGGTTCAGCACGCTGCGCCGCTTGTTGGCGGTGAGCTCGATGGGCTCGAGGGCGAACTGCACCTCCAGGTTGCCCTGCTGGCTGAAGAAGATCTGACGGATGCGGGCAGCACGGTCCAGCTGCTTGACCAGCTCGGCCTGGATGGGCGAGCTGAACTCCCCTTCCATCAGGCCGCTCTCCACCATGGGTTTGAGGTTGACCTGATAGAAGCTGTCCAGCGTCCCGCCCGGCGCAAAGAAGCGCTCCATCTCGGAGAGGGGCACATCCTTGTTCGAGCTCGGATCAAACGGATAACGGCCGGCCAGCTGGCTGTTGAAGGGCGCCAGCACCTTGTCCTGCCACTCCTGATTGAGGGAAGACATGGCAAGATCGATCACCAGCCGCGAGCTCTGCTCGGAGAGCTGACCCACCCAGCGATCGAGCGGGGCCGGCAGGCTGCGGGCATATTGCTGCAGGGCGAACACCGGATCGGCGTACTTGTTGGTCATGCGCAGCTGCACCGCTTTCAAGGCGGACTGACCCGGCTCGGTGGCGTTGACGATGAGCTCCAGGTAGTGCTGCAGCTCCACCAGCTTCTGGTTCACCTCCTGAATGAGCGGCCCCTGCTCACCACGTCCAGCCAATACTCCATTAGTGGCCATAAAGGGACGACCGATGCGGGCGCTGATGGCCTGAGCCGGGTCCCCTTCCACGTCGGAGATCTTGCGAATGCGGGTGTTGTCATCCAGCGAGGCCAGCACCCGCTGGAACGGCTGATCGTTGCCGGTGATGGCGGCAAGCACGTCCAGCGCCTGCTCAGGGCTCTCCAGGGTTTGCACATCCAGATTGGTCAGCAGTTTTTGCCACTGGTTGACGTAATCGGTGACGTAACGGTCGTTGACCTGACGAGTGATCTCCTTGCGATCCGCCTCGCTCAACTGGCTCAGCTTGCGCTGGCCCAGCACCCAGGCATCCATCGCGGTGAGATCGATGAGGGCCTTGTCTTGTTTCAGGAAGAAGTCGTTGAAACCGGGCCAGGTCAGCAGCCGGGGCACCTGGCCGGCGTTGTCGCTGCGCAGGGCAAACACGGTGTCAAAGGTGGGGCCCACCTCGTCACGCACGTTGAGATCCGGCGGCAACACCTCGTCCGCCTTCACCACCAGGTTCTGGTAGACCCGCTGATACATGGGCAACTTGCCGAGCTCGCGCTGGGCACCGTAAACCGGCTCCTTGAAGGGCACGAAGGCGGTGATGGCGGCCTGATCCCGCTCGGCTCTGGCACCATACCAGTTGGTGTGATCGAGGGCATAGTCCAGGTGCCCCATCAGCTGCTCCTGCACCGCCCCCTGCCCCGGGAAGGCCTTCTGCCAACGGCTCGCCATGTACTGCGCCACCAGCTCCTTGTTGCGACCGGACGCATCGTCCAGCATCCGCATCACCCGCAGGATGGCAAGCTTCTCCTCGCTTCCCGCAGGTGCCTGGTTGAGATCCTCAAGCAACCCCTGCATCTGGGCCGGCAGGAAGCGCAGGCTCAGCAGTTGCAGGTAGGAACCCTCCACATAGGGACCAATTTCGTCCCCCTGGTAGAGGCCGAGGTCGGCCACCAGCGGCATCCGCTCGCGGTAGTTGCCAAAGGAGAGGGTCGCCTCGCGAATGAGGTTGAGGCGCGGCAGCTGGCTCACCCCGAAGGCGTGGGCATCAGCCACCTCGTTGGTCTCCATAAAAGCCTGGGCCTTGGTCAGTACGTTGCGGCCCGCCTCCTCGTTGACCCGGTAGAAGTAGTGCCAGCCACCGATGAGGGCGGCCGAGAAGAGCGACAGGCAGCTGAGGCCGATGGCCATGCGGCGACGGCGATAGAGGGTGTGCAGCCGGTTCTCGCCGGCCAGATGGGCCTCCGGGAAGATGATGGAGGAGAACAGCTGGCGCACGAAATAGGTGTTGGACTCCCCGCGCAGGGCCGAGTGGATGGGCTCTGGCAGGTTGTAGCGACGGGAGGCCGCCTGGGCAAACGCATCGAACGGCACCCCTTGCTGATAGACGGAGCTGACATAGACCCCGCGCACCAACAGTGGCTTGCTCTCCTCGATGGCCAGGGTCTCGGCCAGCAGGCTGGTCACGTAATCCTTGAGTCCCGCCAGCTGGCGCACGAACGAGAACAGCGCGTTGCGCTGGGCGGCATCGAGCCGGCTCAGCATCAGCTCGGGCAGATTCTGGTTGAGGTTGTCCACCCACTGATCCCAGAACAGGGCCAGATCCTGCTGCCAGTCGGCGCCCGGCTTGAAGGTCACCCCCAGCACGGCCTCGCGGGCCTCCTTGTCTAGCTGCTGGTAGATCACGTCAAAGCCGCGCAGCAGATCGAGCTTGGTGAAGGTGACATAGAGCGGCAACCGGGTATTCATGGTGGCCGACACCTCCTGCAGGCGCGAGCGCATCAGCTGGGCATAGGCCTTGCGCTCGGCCACGCTGGCGTGGGAGAGCCAGGCCAGATCCACGGTCAGCACCAGGCCGTTGAGGGGCTGGCGACGACGGTGTTCATTGAGCCAGCCAAGCAGGTGCAGCCAGAGTCGCTCATGTTTGCGCGCCTGCGGATCCAGTTCGGCTTCGCTCTGGGAGAGCAGTACCCCGGCCGGATCCAGCATCACCGCCTGCTCCCCCAGCCAGCAATCCACCAGCTGATCCTGCGCCACGTCGCGCAGCTCGGTGTCGAGTCTCGGGTTGAGCTTGTTGGCCGGGTTGGCGCGGTGAATGAGGCTGCTCTTGCCGCTGCCGGGCAGCCCCAGCACCAGATACCAGGGCATGGCGTAGAGCGCCCCCTTGCCCAGATGGGTATTCAGCGCCTGCAGCCAGCGATCGAGGAACAGCGCCTGCCTGTCGATGAGCCCCTTGACAGGATCCTGCTCCAGCACCTGTTCGTGCTGACGCTCGGCCTTGAGTTGCTGCATCTTGCGCCACACCCGCCAGGAGACCCCCCCCAGCAGCAGCCAGAGCCAGAGCAGGGTGAACACCACCCGCCCCCACAGCGGCTCGAACGGCTTGGCACCGCGTACCTCGAGACGAGGGCCCAGCCACCACACCAGGATGAGGGCGAGCACCCAGAGCACAGCACCGAGCAGGGGCCAGGAGGGTTTCAATTTCGGCAGCTGTTGCCGCAGAAAAGTAAAAATGGTTTTGAACATAAAATGTGATCCAACTCCGACTCAATGACTCATTTCGGCACTCATTTCGACAACGGCGCCGCCAGGCTCTCCAGGCGGTTGACCAGCCCGGGCTCCCAGTGCGACAACCCGAGGCGACTGGCCTCTTGCCACAAGTGTTGATAGTGCTGGCGCGCAAGCGCCTCCATGCCTTCCTGCGCCAACAGCTCCGCCTGCACCAGCAAGGCGTGGAAACGATCTCTTGGCTCTTTCAACTGCGCAATCCGCTCATCGAGCAGGGCGAGCGCCGCCGCGACCCCCTGCTCGCCATGGCGCTGTGCGACCTCCTCGGCCAGCCCTGTTTCGCCACTGCCGGCACTGCCGCCCTTGGCCGGTTGCAGCCAGCGGCTGCACTCGGGGGGGAGAAACGGCGAGCCGTCGCTGAAGGCGAGCTCCCGCAGGGCCGGCAGGCGCTGCAGAAAAGTCCCGAGCTCCTCGGCGATCGCTTGGGCCACCGCTCCAAAGCCGAGTTTCTGGGCCACCTCGGCCGAGAGCCTGTGCCCCTCGAACCAGTAAGGCGCCAGGGTCAGGCTCTGCTCGATGCGCTGCCAGAGCCCCTGATCAGGGGCGTTCATGGCGGCGCGGTACTCATCCACCATGTCCGCCGACATGGGCGCCAGCGGGGTTTTATTGCCCGCCCCGCTCATGGGAACCGCCGTGATCCCGGCCCAGACGGCATGACGGCGCAGCCGATAGCCCACTGCCGCCTCCGGCTGGCGCTCGATCAGGATCTCCGCCACCTTGAGCTGAGTCTGGCGCCAGGCGCGATCGTTGGAACTGTCGACATCGACGCCGGCACTGCCGCCACCGCCGCTGAGTACCATGGCGCCGCTGGCACTCGGCCCAGCCGCTGTCGGGTTACTCGCTGCCGCCGCGCCGCTGCTCTGGGGCTGCCCGGCGGCATCAGCCTGCGCCTGTGCCACCTGCTGGCGCTGGGCCCGTTTCAACCCCATCACCAACGGGTCGAGCAGCTCTCCCTTGTCGGGACACTGCGCCAGCCAGACCCGCTCCAGTTGCTCGGCCTGGGCCAGCAACTGGGCCAGCTCGGCCGCCGAAGCGCTCTCGCAAATGCGCGGCAGGGCCCCTTCGAAGCGCTTGACGATCTGCACCATCAACCGCTGTTTCTGGCTGGCATTGCCGGGCCAGGCCAGCAGCCAGTAAGCCTGGATCCAGGCCTCCAGCAGGCTGATCGCCGCCCCCAGCGGGGTCGCCTTGGCCGGATGCTGCAGGCAGCGCAGCAGCTGGGCCAGCACCCGCATGTCCTTGGTGCGGCTCTCCAGCAAGCCGAGGCAGGCCTCGGCCACCGCATTGAGATCGACCTGGCTGTGAGCGAGGGAGCCCAGCTTGACCAGCTCGGTCTCCACATAGTCCCAGCGCGGCTCGTCGGCCAACACGGCGCCTCTGATCTGTTCATCCGGCAGGCTGGTGAGCAGGCGTGCACACCAGGGGTGTTGATAGCTCATCTTCCCCCCTACCAGCGGCACTGCTGACGCAGCGGTGCCAGCGCCTCTTTCAGGCCGCTCAAATCGACCCGCAAGAGGGCACCGTTGTCGGCCCGCACCTGCAGCTCGCGATGGCCCAGCCAGCGTTTGAGCTCCTCGATGGCGGGCAGACCGCGGCCATATTCCAGCAACAGACCCTGATCCCGAATAAACCAGCTCTGGGAGCCGGCACTCGGCTGACCATCCAGCTCGACCTGCACCTTCTCGCCACTCCAGGGCTGATCCAGCCGCAGCCGGATATGGGTGATGCTGTCGACGCAGCCGATGGAGAGCGTCGCCCCGCGCAGCGCCGGACGGGTCAGGGTTTCACTGCCACGCGCCTCATCGCTTTGCAGGAGGAAGGGGGCGCTCGCTGGCGTGCGGGCCAGCTCCTGAGCCCAGATGGCATGCCAGGCCGCCGATTTTGGGGAATCCCCTTCGGTGGCACTGGCCGCGCCATTGCCGATGGCGTCGTAGCAGGCGAGTCGCACCAGCGGCGAGGGCTCCTGCCGGCAGGCCTGCCAGCGCGCCATGTCCAGCGGGATTTCGGCCGCACTGGTGGCCAGCAGCAGAGGCAATAGGGCGATGACGCTCATCAGTTCACCTCCAGTTTCTGGCACTTGTGATCCAGGGTGCGCTTGGGAATGTTGAGACTCTCGGCCACCAGCATCCGGTTGCCGTGGAAGTGGCGCAGGCGCGCCTCGATGACGGAGGCCTCGTACTGCTGCATGGCCCGGCGCAGATCGCGGATGTGGTTGTAGTCGTCCATGTAGCCGGGCAACTCGACGCAGACCCGCTCGCGCAGCTCTGGCGGCAACGCCTCAAGCCCCACCTCCTCCCCGGAGCGGGTATGGGCACAGGCCACCTCCAGCAGGTTGCGCAGCTCGCGCACGTTGCCGGGGAAGTCATAGGTCTGCAGCTGTTTCAAGAACTTGCGCTGCAAGCCGGCGAGCGTCTTGCCATCCTGGGCGGCAAACTGGGCCATGAAGTGCTGGCAGAGCAGCGGCACATCCTCGATATGCTCGCGCAGGGGGGCGATCAGCAGCAGGCACTGACAGAGACGGTGGTAGAGGTCGGCCCGAAACCGCCCCTCCTCCACATGACGGGTGAGCGGCTGATGGGTCGCGGCGATGAGGCGAAAATCGGAGTGATACTCCTGCTCGGCTCCGAGCGGCCGGTAACTGCGGGTTTCCAGCACCCGCAGCAGCTTGGCCTGCATGGCGGCGGGCATGTCGCCCACCTCGTCCAGAAACAGGGTACCACCGTTGGCCTGGGCCACCAGCCCGGTCTTGTTGGCAAGGGCGCCGGAGAAGGCCCCCTTCTGGTAACCGAACAGCTCGCTCTCGATGAGGTTCTCCGGGATGGCGGCGCAGTTGATGGCGACAAACGGCTTGTTGGCGCGATCGGAGCACTGGTGCACCAGCCGTGCCACCACCTCCTTGCCGCTGCCAGTCTCACCCTGGATCAGCACGGTCAGCTTGTGCTGGCCAGCCTGGTTTACCTGCTCGCGCAGCCCGCGGATCACCGCCGACTGGCCGACCAGCTGATCGCCGAGCAGCTTCTCGTGCTGACGCAGCCGCTCCCCCTCTCCCTTCATCTGGCGCAGGGAGTCACGCAGTACCCCCTGATCCCGCCGGCTGCGACCGAGATCGCGAATGAGGGTGAGCTGGTTGCAAAAGACCTGGGAGAGCTGGGCCAGCTCGGGGCCGTCGGCCCAGGCTCGCAGCACCTCCCCTTCATCCATCAGGGCCAGCACGGCAAACGGCTTGCCGTTGCCATCCAGCAGCGGATAGGCGTGCAGGCCGCACTGCTGGCCAAGGTCGGCCAGCAGTGCGCGAAAACCGGCGTGCTCGATGCGGGCACCGCCATAGAGGGAGTCCCAGGTGCGGGATTGGGCCTTGTGCAGCACATAGGCAAGGGGGTGGGAAAAATCGTCCACCGCCAGCCCCAGCGCCACTTCTTTCCCCCTGACCCAGCCTTGGCACTCCAGCTGACGGCCGCTCACATCCAGCATGCCGAGCAGCAGCCCCCTGGGCTGGAAGCTAGCATGGACGGTCGAGCTCCACCAGTGGCACAGGTGCGGCTCATCGCGCTGGGCGGTGAGGGCCAGGGCAAATGCGAGGGCTTGCTCCATACTCAAGCCCCCACCTCGGCCACAAACTGGTGATCGGCCACGGAAAAGTGGACGCGCTTGATAGGTTCACCGGCCGAGAGGCGCTGCAGCAGCTGCAGGGAGACCGGTGGCAGCAGGGCACCATCGATGACGGATTCGAGCATGCGGGCACCGTTCTCGCTGCGATTGGCCCGCAGCAGGATCTCCTCGGCCACCTCGTCGTCCAGCACCACCTCGGCGCCGAAGCGCTCCTTGAGCAGCTTGACCAGCCGGTTGAGCTTGCCGCCCACGATCTGCACCAGGGTATCGTGACCGAGCGGCAGATAGGGGATCACCTCCATGCGCGCCAGCAGCGCCGGTTTGAAGAAGGCGGCGAGCTCCGGATAGAGGGCGTCCAGCAGCACGTCGGGCTGCTCGGCATGATCGACTATGGTCTGGAAACCGAGGTTGGAGGTGAGGAAGAAGACCACGTTCTTGCAGTCGATGATGCGCCCTTCCCCATCCGCCAGTTCACCCTTGTCAAACGCCTGATAGAAGAGGTTGAGCACGTCCGGGTGGGCCTTCTCCACCTCGTCCAGCAGCACCACGGAATAAGGTTTCTGCCGAATGGCCTCGGTCAGCACGCCCCCTTCGCCGAAACCGACGTAGCCGGGCGGCGAGCCGATCAGGCGGGAGACGGTGTGCTTCTCCTGATACTCGGACATGTTGATGGTGGTCAGGTACTGGCGACCACCGAACATCAGCTCGGCAATCTGCAGCACAGTTTCGGTCTTGCCGACCCCGCTCGGTCCCACCAGCAGGAAGGCACCGAGCGGGCGGCCGGGACGGCGCAGATCGGCGCGGGCGGTCAGCAGATGCTTGTGCAGGTGGGCCACCGCCACATCCTGTCCCTTGATAAGCTCGCCGAGGTACTCCGGCAGACGGGTCACCACGTCCAGCTCCCCTTGCGAGATACGATTGAGGGGCACCCCGGTCCACTCGGCGATGACGGCTGCAATCTGGGTCTTGTCGACGTGGGCGGAGACCAGCACTTGCCCCTGCTGCAGCTCGGTCAGCTCGCGCTCGAGGGTGGCCAGCTGCTCGGCAGCGGCTTGCGGATCGAGCGGCGCATCGGCGAGATCCAGCGCCTCTCTGGCCAGCATCTCATCCTGCTGATCGGCCAGCAGGGCTGCGCGCAGCTCGACAATCTGGTGCACCAGCCCCTGCTGTTGCTGCCAGCGGGCCTCCTGCTCGGCCAGCTCTTCACGGCAAGCCTGCTGGGCCCCCTGCAGTTCGGCCAGGCGCTCTGCGTTGTCACCGAGACCTATCAGGCTCTGGCGCTCCAGCTGGCGGATCTCCAGCTCGCGCTGGCGCAGCGCGTTTTGCAGGTGGCTGACCGCGCGCGGCGGCGTGGTGAGGTTGATGGCCACCCGGGCACAGGCGGTATCGAGCACGTCGATCGCCTTGTCTGGCAGCTGACGGCCGGAGATATAGCGGGCGGAGAGCTGGGCGGCGGCCTGCAGCGCCTCCTCGTCGATCAGCACCCCATGGGCCTTCT
Organism: Aeromonas dhakensis; assembly: GCF_000820305.1. Lineage (GTDB taxonomy): Bacteria > Pseudomonadota > Gammaproteobacteria > Enterobacterales > Aeromonadaceae > Aeromonas > Aeromonas dhakensis. The sequence continues at coordinate 403,686 of NZ_CDBH01000045.1, read as the reverse complement.
CGTAGATGCTGCGCAGGCCGCGCAGGATCACGGTGGCCTCGTCTGCATCGGGCTCACCGACCTTCACCAGCTGGAAGCGGCGCGACAGGGCCGCGTCTTTTTCCACGTATTTCTTGTACTCGCCCCAGGTGGTGGCGGCGATGGTGCGCAGCTCGCCCCGGGCCAGCGCCGGCTTGATGAGGTTGGAGACATCCAGCCCACCCGCCTGGTTGCCGGCCCCAATCAGGGTGTGCGCCTCGTCGATGAAGAGGATGACAGGTTGCACGGCGTCCTTGACCTCCTGCATCACCCCCTTGAAGCGCTTCTCGAACTCCCCCTTGACCGAGGCGCCGGCCTGCATGGCACCGAGATCCAGCGTCATCAGCTCGACCCCGCGCAGCTTCTCGGGCACCTGACCCGCCACCATGCGCAGGGCCAGCCCCTCGATGAGGGCGCTCTTGCCGACACCGGCCTCCCCCACGACTATGGGGTTGTTCTTGCGACGACGGGAGAGGATGTCGATCATCAGGTCGATTTCGTGATCCCGGCAGAGCACAGGATCCAGGCTGCCCTGGCGGGCCTGTTCGGTCACATTGACGGTAAAGCGGGCCAGCAGGCTGGCATCGGCCGGCAGGGCGGCCTGGGCCGTCTTGCCGCCGGGGGTAGTGGTCACTTGCGTCTCGGCGGACTCCTTGACCCACTCGTCAAACTGCTGGCGCAGCAGCTCGCGATTGACCTTGGCGAGCAGGCGGGTCACCGAGCCCGGCAGATAGCGCTGCGGGGTCATCAACAGCACCAGCAGCATGACACCACTGCGCAGCTGGGCGTGTTGCAGCTCGGCGGAGGCGAGCAGCCAGCTGTCTTGCAGCCACTCCACCAGCATGGGCGAGAAGGAGGGGTAACCCTGGCCATAACCATTGTCAGCCGGCGAGGGTTGCAGCAGGGCCTTCAGCTCTTCAACGTCGACCTCGGCCACCTTCAGGATCTGGCGCACGTCGCTCAGCGGGGTTTCCAGCATCTTGAGCAGCAGGTGCTCGATGCGGATCTCGGCCCCCTGGTGATTGACACAGAGGGCCGCGGCCTCCTCCAGCATGTGACGGCAGATGGGGTTGAGTCTTTCCACCAGTACCGGTAGCTCTATACGAATCAAGGCGTGCTCTCCTTAGTATTTTATTTTAATAATTCGCCCAGTTGACGCAGTACGTCCTGGGTCTGGTTATTGAGTTGGTGATGATAGAGGCCGAAGATCAGCGCCAGGATCAGCGCCCCGCCCATGAACAGGCTGCGCAGGGAAACCTGCTTGCGCAGCTGATAGCGGGAGGCCTGCTGCCCCAGATCGAGGTGAAACACGCTGGGCGCCTCACCACCTGCCTCGGGGGCCAATTGCTTGTGCAGCTGGCGCACGATGCGTTCGAACTCTTCCCGCCCCTGGCTCATCACCTTGTAGCGCCCCTCGAAGCCGAGGCAGAGGCACAGGTAGATGAACTCCAAGATGTCGCGGTAGCGCACCGGGTCTTCCTGCAGACGGGCCAGCAGCACGAACACCTTCTCGCCGCCCCAGGTCTCGTTGTGGAAGCGGGCCAGCAGGGAGTGCTGGGACCATTCGCTCTGGCTGCCCCAGTCGCGCCCCATCACGGCCTCGTCGATGAAGGTGCAGAGGATGTAGCGAAACGACAGCACCACCCCGTTCTCGTAACCCTGGGCCATCAGCTCCTGTTCGATGGCCTGGATCTCGGTCACCACCCGCTGGTAGAGCTCGGGCACCTGGTCATAGCGCGACAGCAGGCGCACCCGCTGCACCAGCCCCAGCAAGGGGGTCACCGCATCGATCATCGGGTTGATGCTCTGGCCGCGCAGGCGGAACCAGTAATCCGAATCCATGTCCAGCTGCTCGGCGTGATCAAACAGCAGGTCGCTGAGTTGCTCGTTCTTGATAATGTCCGTGGTCATCTCTGCTTATTCCTTGGTACGATCACTGGCTGCGAATGGCCCAGAGCTGCATGTCAAGCTCGGGGAAGTCGCCGGCAATGTGGAAGGCAAGGGTGTTGCTGACCGCCAGCATCTGCCAGGCCGGGCTCTGCCGGTCGAGCTGGAAGTAGCTGTAACCGGCGTGATAGGGCAGCTGGCGCGGCGCCACCGGCAGCGGCAGCAACGGAATGCCGGGCAGTTGCAGGCTGATGAGCTCGCGGATCTTGTCGCTGGAGGCCACCTTGGTCTGCTGCAGCAGCTGCTTGCGCAACTGCTCCTGCGGCATGCGTGCGCGCACCGCCAGCACGAAGTCGGCGCTTTTCATCAGCTCGCTCTCGTTCACCATGGCCACCATGATGCCGTACTGGTGCTTGCGCAGCTGGATGGAGACGGCGCGCGGCGACAGCACGGTACTGAGCGCCTGACGCAGAGCCAGCATCACCGGTTCGAAGCTCACCTGCTGATCGTCATGACGATAGGCCGGGAATTCGGGCGGCAGGCGGGATTCGTCAGTGAAAGTCATCAGCTCGCCGCAGAGCTGCACCAGCGACTCATGCAGCCGCTCCGGGTGCAGGGTGCCAAGGCGCGCCAGATGGGAGAGCTGGGGCTGAGCCCTGTTCAGGAGCTGCAACATCATGAACTCGGCCACGTCGGCCACCCCTTGCTGACCGGGCGCCGCGATGCGCTGGGAGAGGCTGCGGGCCCGCTCGGCCACGAGACCGGCCGACTCGCCGAGGAAGCGTTTGAGGGTCGGGATGGCGGAGACGCTGATGCTGCAGGGCATGAAGTTGGGATCTAGCACCAGACCGCCGTCCGGACGCTTGTCCAGGATGCGGGCGATGGCGAGCGACGCGTAGGCGCTGCGATCTTCACGCTCCAGCATCAGCCGCAAGCTGACCCGCCCCACTTCGAGGGAGACCACATCCCCCCCTTCGCTGTGCAGGTCGCGCACGTCGTGGCGATGAGCCTGCAGCCGGGTGGCCACCTGGCCGCCCTGCCCCACCTCGTTGACGCCACTCACCGAGAGCGGCAGCGCCAGATAGACCTTCTGGTTGGCCACCGAGGCGTCGGTGATCTCCAGCGGGGTCGGCAGCATGTCGTCGTTGGGGATGTTGAACACGGTTCCGTCCGGCAGGATGCCGGTTGCCCCCACCAGGGCGATGCGACCAAAGCCCAGGTAATCCTCGTTGATGGCGAGCGACTGCAAGCCGTAGAAATAGTCGGACAGCGCGCTCAGGCGAGCGTGCAGTGCGTAATCCGAATGCCTTTGTTGTTGCTGGAAGTGCTGGGGCTTGATGAACAGCCCCTCACGCCAGATAACCCGATTTCGACTCGACATGGTTATTCTTCTTCTTTTTGCAGTTCCACTTCATCCAGGCGCAGGTGCACCAGGATTTGATAAGCCGCGCCCTTGCTCTTGATCTTGATGACCTTGCGCCACTCGGCACTGTCCGGGTCGGCGTAGCGTGCGATCACGCCGATGTAACGGGTCTTCTCGTCGAGCTTGACGGGGGGCAGGTATTTGAACTGGCCCGGCAGCAGGGTGTAGTCCTGATGATCCAGGTAGTTCTTGCCAAGGGCCTTCTCGACATCTGCCGTCACCTGGTCGTAGTCGGTGGCGAGCAGCTTGGAATCCTCGGCCAGCAGCACCACCTGAAACTCGATGGGCGCCGCCTCCCCGCTCTCGTTGGGGTTGACATCTGGCTCCGCCAGCAGGCTCAGCCCCAGGGTGGAGGGTTGACTGTTATTGCTGCCCACCTGGATATCCGGGTTCATGGCGACATCGGCCATCTTGCCCATGGTGGTACAGCCAGCCAGGGCCAGCAGCGCGGCGCCCAGCATCAGCGCACGTATCATCAAATCAGTCCCTGTTGCTGACGCACGGCCTGGTCATAGGCCTGGGCATACACCTGGTGGAACAGCTTGTCGAACCCCTGCTGGCGGGCGGAGGTGAGCTCGCGGTAGTAGTGCTGGTACATGTTCCAGGCCCAGCCTTCATCGGTCATGCCCGGCGCGCCGCTGCGGCGGTATTGTTCGAACCGGCCGATCAGCGCCTCGGGCGAGAAGGCTTGCAGAATACTGTCCAGCGCCGCGCCGATGGCCTGCTGGTTCGCCACGTGGTGAATACGCACGTTGTGCAGGCTCTCGGTCACCGCCGCCGGCGCGCTCAGGTGGACCGGGCTCTTCTGCTCGGCAAACAGCACCGCCAGGGTCTCGTCATAGTCAAGACCCAGGCGCAGCGGGTTGTCCTCGATGGGGCGCAGATGCTTGTCTGCAAGCGCCGCCTGTTCGGTTTGCAACTGCAGCAACCCCTCCACCATGGCCCGCACCGTCTTGCCCATCTCTTCGAGCATGTCGTGGGCCTGCTGAGTGTCCTGCAGTTGCAAGGGCTGACCCAGGCCACGCATCAGCGGGGTCAGGGCCACGTGATCGACGCCGTCCAGCGACAGCTGATAATCGGGGTGGTTCTCGATGCTGGGCATATCCAGAAATTCTTGGTTCATGGTGTTCTCGACAGCAGAAAAGGGGGCAAGGGGGGGAACGTCCACATCCGGCTGTGAACGCGGTGAAGCCTGCAGGCGACTATCCGCCAGCGGGCCATCCGTCGGCACGCCAGCTGTTGGCAAGCCATCCATCAACGAATTGGGGGTCCGGCGCTCCTGTTGCAGTGCCAGCAGGGGATCGGCCGCCAAGGTGCGCGGATCATCGGCCCGGGCGGCGGGCTCATCACCGGTCAGCCACTCGTCGAGCTGCTCGGTGGCACGATTGCCCAGCACCTGCTGCAGGCTCTGCTCCGGGGTGATGGCCCCCAGGTAGGTACGCAGCCGGAACGGGCCGACGATGAGCTCGTCCCCCTGTTCCAGATGCACCTTGCGGGCCCGCCCGATGGGTGAGGTGGCGCCATTGATGTAGGTCTGGCCGCTCAGATCGCACAGGCAGAAGCGACCGTCGTTGAGCTCGATGCGGGCGTGGGCGGGCAGCACGGCCCCCAACCTGTCCCGCAGCTGCCAGTCATCCTGCTCGGAGGCGCCCAGGGTCCCCCCCATCTCGTCGAAGCGGTACTGCACCTGCTGGCTGCCGTCGAGCTGTTCGCTGTTGAGCACCACCAGGGAAAGTTGCTGGTTAAAATCGTCCACGGTTACTCCTGCACTGATCTCTGTACTTAAATGTTCTGCGCAGCTTATTTCTGCACTTATTCCTGCACACAAATGGTCACAAACGGATCGCTCGGCGGTTGGCCGAGAAAGGTACTCCACCCCAGGCGGGCACTCTGCTCTTCACCGAGTCTCAGTCCCTTCGCCTGCTCCTGGCCGAAACCAAGCCGTAGATCCCAGGCCAGCTGATCGCGCAGGATGAAGGAGACGAAGGTCACCAGGGCGTGGAAGTGCTCCCCGTTCGGCAGAAAGCCGAGAAACTGGCCAAAACTCAGGTTGTTGATCTTCAACAAGAACTTGCCAGCACAGTCGTTCACCTTGTCGCCGATGACAAAGTCATCCCCCAGGGTGGCGCAGGCACCGCCGAGGCGGTTTTGCTGATCCTGATGAATAGGCACCTTGCGCCACTGCCAGGCGCTCACCTCCACGTCCGCCAGATCGAAACAGTGGGCCACCAGACCGGCCACCACCTCGGGGGAACGGCTGGGGCTCGCCAGCATGCCCGCATAGGAGAGCATCTTGGCCCGATTGACCGGCAGGCTCTGGCAGACCGCCTCGTTGCCAAGCCCCACCAGGGCAAACATCAGGCGGGAGAAACCATCCTCACCGTTGTCCTGAAACCGGACGTGGTAGCGATACTTGCGCCAGATCCGGTGCAGCAGGGTCAGCAGGCGGTGATGGAAGAAATCCAGGAACAGGCCGAGCTTCTGCTCCCCCTGGGCGTACTCCCACGCCAGCGAATCGAGGTAATAGCCGGGCATCGGCGACTGGCTGCCGTGCAGGCCGAGAAAGGCCACCTCCAGCTCGTGGCGGCCCTGTCCGTCCCGGCCAATCTGCAGCACGTCGCTGGTAGGGAACCCCAGGGACGCAGTCGCCTTGAAGCGGATGTTCTCGTCACCGGGCAGGTAGTCGAGCCCCCGCTCCTGATCAGCACCATCCAGTCGGTTGAGCAGCTCAACCAGCTGGAAGAAGTTGAAGCGGGGCGCGTCCTTGCCGGACGTCACATCAGGGAGTGCTGACCGATCTGGACTGGCCACTGATAGCGCTCCTTGTTGTCGAGATTGACCACCTCAAGCAGGTGGAAAGCGTTGACGCTGGCGTACAGCGAGAAGAAGTGGGCCAGCACGGTGCTGAACAGATAGAGCTCCCCTTCGCTGCCAAAGGCGGACTGGCGGATGGAGAGCACCGACTTGAGCCCCCGCACCGGCATGCCGCGCACCAGCCGGTCCACCGGCTTGGTTTCGATCTCCTCGATCCCCGCCAGCCGCTTGCGCGAAGCCTGTTCCGCCTGCTTGTCGTGCAGCGCCGGAAAATCGTAGGTGCGCAACACCTGCACCAGGGCATCGCGGCGCAGCAAGGAGACATAGTTGAGCGACAGGTTGGATATCAGCGTCCAGTGCAGACTGCCGTCCAGCGCCGGGCGCAGCGGCCGGGTCGGCCGGATCAGGTTGCGGAAGGTGGCAAACGAGGGTGAGCTGCCGGTCGGCACGCAGACGCTGCCCACCTTGAGGCGAGCGGCGCGGGAGCGGTTGGTGCAGGTGAGCGTCACCGAGATAGATTCATCCAGTTCGACCGTGGTGGTTTCATCCCCGCGCACGAACGAGAGGCTGTGCTCGAAACCATCCCCGCTCACCGCCTCCTTGACCCGTACCCGGTAGTAGAGCGCCAGCCGCTGCTTGGCCCGCTCAATCTGGTGCTGGAAGCTCTCGAACGGCTGATAGATGCGCGGCGTGCCGCGGGAGCGGCCAAGATTCCCCTCGACCCAGCCTTCCACCTGGTCCACCGAGAAGATCTCGAAGCTGTCGGCATGGCGATAGCTCGCCTTGAGGGGGTACTCCGCCTGGCGACCATTGAGGTTGACCGGCTCGCTGTCGTGCTGGAACAGGTTGATGGCCGGCACGCAGTTGAGCATGAAGGAGTCGGGACGGATCTTGAGCTCCGCCGGCAGCGGCCGGTCGAAGCAGAAGTGCACCTTGAATTCGCTCACCGGCAACGGCTGTTTGGGCCAGTCGCCACCGGCGAGTTCGAAGAAGAGGAAGCTTTCCGGGAAGCAGAAATACTCCTGCAGGATCCGGTAGCCGGAATAGACGTTGTTCGGATAGGGCAAGAGCGCATCGCCGCGCTCGAAGCCGACCGGTTTGAGGGCCTTGGCCTCCTGACGAAAGCGCTTGCCGTCGATCTCAAGCTCGATATGGGATAGCTGGTTGGAGAGCCAGAAGTAGAGCTCATAGGCGGTGTAACTGTCGCCACCGAGGAAGAAGCGCAGCTTGTCCAGCTGCAACTCGCAAAGCGGCAGAGGGGCATGCAGGGCGATATCCAGCGAGATGGTGGAGAGATCGTTGCCACTCTGGGCGGCAATATGACGGATATCGGCCGGATAGACCCAGGTATCGTGACAGGTCTGGAAATGGCAGGTCACTTCGTCCAGGGGCAGGCTGTCGAGCTGGCAGCCTTGCCTGACCAGCGCCGGCTGGGCGATGGCCCCAGGAATGACCGAAAACTGCATGATGGTCATGCTGGGCACGGGACGCAGGTAGTTGGGCCAGAGCATGTTGAGCAGACCGTGGGTCAGCTCGGGAAACTCATCCTCAATCTTGGCGCGCAGGTTGCCCGTGAGGAAGGCGAATCCCTCCAGCAGGCGCTCCACGTCCGGATCGGTGTTCTGCTCCGACAGAAAGCGGGTGAGTTCGGGATAGGCGTCGGCAAATTCACGCCCTTGCAGGCGCAAAAATGCCAGTTCATCCCTGAAGTAATGTTCCAGCGACATTGATCAGACCATGCGGTAGTGACGGTGACTGTCCATATGGACGTTGAACGAGGTAACTTGCTCGATATGCTCCAGCCGCACGTGGGCCGTCACCTGAAACGACATCTCAAGCGGGCTCGCCTGATAGTCCGGTGAACGAACATCCACATGGATGATCCGCGGTTCATAACGGCGGATGCATTGCCGGATCGCTTCCCGGATCCGTCCTTTGATATCCGCACTGCCCTGAGTGGCGTCATTGAGATCAATGACCCCGAGGTCAGGTGCGCTGCGACAATTGCCGGGACGGGTGTTGAGGATCTGGTCGAGCTGCCGTTTGACAGAGTCGACCAGTTCATCAACTTCCGAACGAGGGGAGGAGCCAAGCCCCTCCCCCCGGATGCGATCAAACAGGCTGGCCGCATTTCCTCTATCCCAGGAAGAGAGATGCGGCATCGGGCCTTATTCCTTGTCCAGTCGACCTACCAGAGAGAGCTCGAAGCTCGCCCCCATGTACTTGAAGTGCGGGCGCACGGCCATGGCAACCTGGTACCAGCCCGGCTCCCCTTCCACATCCAACACCTTGATCTGGGCAGCGCGCAGCGGACGGCGGCTACGTACGTCTGCCGGCGGGTTCTCCTGATCGGCAACGTACTGCTTGATCCAGCCATTCAGCTCGCGTTCCAGATCCTGACGCTCCTTCCAGGAGCCGATCTGCTCGCGCTGCAGCACTTTGATGTAGTGCGCCAGGCGGTTGATGATGAACATGTAGGGCAGCTGGGTTCCCAGCTTGTAGTTGGTTTCCGCTTCTTTCCCTTCCTTGGTGTTCGGGAACACCTTGGGTTTTTGCACCGAGTTGGCGGAGAAGAAGGCGGCGTTGTCGCTGTCTTTACGCATGGTCAGGGTGATGAAGCCCTCTTCCGACAGCTCGTATTCACGACGATCGGTGATGAGCACCTCGGTCGGGATCTTCGCCTGCAGCTGGCCCATGGCTTCATAGACGTGTACCGGCAGATCGTGGATGGCACCACCACTCTGCGGGCCTATGATGTTCGGACACCAGCGATACTTGGCGAAACTGTCGGTCAGGGAGGTGCCCATCAGATAGGCGGTGTTGCCCCACAGATAGTGGTCGTGATCCGAGCTGATATCTTCCTGATAGTTGAAGCCCTTGATGGGGTTCTCGGTCGGGTCGTAGGGCAGACGCGCCAGGAAGCGCGGTGCGGTCAGCCCCAGATAACGGGCATCTTCCGATTCACGCAGGGAACGCCACTTGGTGTAGGCCGGGCCTTCGAAAACCGATTTCAGATCCTTGATGGAAGGCAGATCGGTAAAGCTGTCGACACCGAAGAAAGCGGGTGCGACGGAAGAGATGAACGGCGCATGGGCCATGGCACCCACCGCGCTGACATACTGCATCAGCTTGATGTCGGGGGAGCTGTGGGTAAAAGCGTAGTCACCGATCACGGCGCCGACGGGCTGACCACCGAACTGACCGTAGCCAGTCGAGTAGACATGCTTGTAGAGACCGGACTGGGTGATTTCGGGTGAGAACTCAAAATCTTCCAGCAGCTCTTCCTTGGTGGCATGCAGCACCTGGATTTTGATGTTCTCGCGAAAATCGGTGCGATCCACCAAAAGCTTGAGGGAGCGCCAGGAGGACTCCATCTCCTGCAGCTCCTTGGCATGCAGGATGACGTCCATCTGCTTGCTCAGCTTCTTGTCGAGCTCGACAATCATGCTGTCGACCAGCGCCTTGTTAACCGGCTCACTGGTAGTACCGCTGTCCAGGATGTTGGCGATCAGGGCTGCAACCCCCTGCTTGGCAACGCTGTAACCCTCGTCCACCGGGGTGATACGAGCCTGCGCCATGATTTCGTCCAGCAAGGACGAGGAGGCTGCACTCGCCCCCGCTTGAACCTGTTCTTCGACCAAAGACATGTTTGTTCCTTTCTCGTTCAGTCAATCCAACCCGGCGATCACTCGGCAGGCTTAATCAAATCCAGCTCCTTGAGCAGTTGCTCACGAGCATCATCACTGGACAGCAGATCCTGCAAACGATTGCGGAAGGCAGGGATATTACCCAGTGGTCCCTTCAGGGCAACCAAGGCCTCGCGCAGTTCCAACAGCTTGCGCAGCTCGGGCACTTGCTGTGCCACGCTGTCGGGGGTGAAGTCTTCCAGAGACTGGATCTTGATCGAAACCGGCAGCTCATCCTGGCTATTCTCTTCCAGACGATTGGGAACGGAAAACTTCAGTTCCAGCGCGGATTCTTTCATGACAGACGAGAAGTTATTCTTGTCGATGGAGACGGTCTGACGCTCCTCGATCGGAGTGTCTTCGGTACGACCCTTCATATTGCCGACCACCATCATGGTCAACGGAAGCTCTATTTCCGCCTGCTGACCACCGGTTGCCGGTACATATTTGATGTTGATACGTTCTTTGGGCGCAACAGTGCCGCCGTCAATTCCTTTTCCCATGCTCTAAATACCAAGTTAAAGGTCAACAAAGACCCTAAAGCTTATAGCCAATGCACATACCAACAACTGTCAAAAATGACAGTTGACTGAACTCACTGACGGATTAAGTGAGTAGTTCATCAGCTGACGATGCGTCTCCGATATACAAAAGCAAAAGCTCTAATAATCAAAAACGCAGTATGCATCTTGTTATCTATACAATCCGATTTTGCCTCTACTCTTTGTTAGAGGTCATATTGGCCCTAGAGCCATTTGCGCCGCATGGTATATGCGTGTAGCACAGATAGTCAATTGATTATTTATCAACGAAGAAGAGCGAGAAGAAAAAAGCGAAGCAAAAACAACAAGTTAACGCAAAATCACAATGCCTTTGCGTGATATTTTAAAATACACCCCATATCCTCCACGCTCTCAGAAAAACATATTCCAGAGTCATTCACTTTGAGCGTTAGTGATTCATACATTTCACCACGTTCTAATGCGACAAAGATTGTCGTAACCAGACATGGATATGTAACAAAAAATTACCGCTCAAGAACGAAAAATCCCTTCATCATGCAAAACAATGAAGGGACTGGAGAACATAATATGCACGACGATATCACCAGGATAAGGCGGCTTATATCAAGCACTCTGGATCATCGACCGTTCAGGTAGATTGTAAATCTCATCATTGTTGACAAGAAACAAACTAACTGTTCAATTTCTTCCCTTTGGCAAGCGCTACAAACCAATGCTGAGCCAGTTTTTGCCCTGCGCTCTTCTCTTTTTCAGTCATACCTTTTTCAAGCTCGTCACGTGCTTCAGAAGCCTCACTGTTTCCATCCGTGGCAGCAAGCAGATACCATGCATAGGCATGCAGTCTATTGCGTGGAGCTCCCAACCCCTGCTCTCGCATCATACCCATGCGGTATTGAGCTGATCGGTGCTGGGCATTGGCGGCCAGTCGATACTCTTTAAGGGCCTGCGGGTAGTCTTCCTTGCCGCCCAATCCCAGCCGTAGCATCTCGCCATAAGCATAGTGAGCATCGACGTTGCCCTGTACTGCTGCCAAAGCAAAATAGTGGCGAGCGGTCACTAGGTCACCTTGCTCTTGCTGCCATTGAGCCAATGCCAGCTGAGCTTCGCTGAATCCCCCTTCTGCGGCACGTGTCAACCAATGTTCTCGCGCGACACTATCGCTCTGTTGCAGGCTCAATTGATATTCTGCCTCGTGGGAACCACTGCCCGCGGCCAGCTCCAGCCAATAGCGGCCAAGCTCAAGATCCTGAGCAACCAGATCACCGACCAGATAGGCTTGTCCCAACCACAACTGTGCCGATACAGCCCCCGCATTGGCAGCTCGCTGATAGAGAACGAATGCCTCTTCAGATGGCGCCTTGCGCGCCAGCACCAACAAGGCATCCGGCTGTTGCTGAGCGGCTGCTTTCTCATACCAGCGCAGGGCAACATCGGGGCGCTTGCCCACCCCTTTCCCTTGTTCATAGCGAGTGCCAAGCTGGAATTGGGCATCCCGATTCCCTTGTTCGGCGGCTTTCTCCAGCCATTTGACGGCATCTTCATCAGCCCCCGCCTGACCTGCATACCATTGTCCAAGTATCAACTGGGCACTCGCATGATCGCGCTTGGCCGCCTGTTCGAACCAGTCAAGGCACTCACTGGCCAGCTTGCCCTTGTGCCGTTGACGGCAGTCCTGACCCAGTTGATAACTGGCTTCCGCATTGCCCAACTTGGCGGAGCGCTGCCACCACTGCTTGGCCAGTACAGGATTTTTAGGTTCTCCCAACCCCGCCTGATACCAGCTTCCCACCTGTAATGCGGCCTTGCCCCGAATATCAACATCCGCCGCCAGCGGACCGACTTGATCGGCGGCCTGCTTCATCCAGCGCATCGCCTCGGGATAATCAGGCTTGGTCACCAGACGCTTGGCTAGCTCATATTGCGCCTTGCCCTGGCCCTGCTGGGAAGCCAGCAATAACTGCTGTTCAGTTACAGGCAATGTATTCACTGAACAGCCAGTGACTATCCACGAAAATAAAAGGATACCAATTGATATTTTAAATTTACAGACCATATCACCTTCATTACCTTTTCGGATGGGCTTTACCAATTAAAATGATTTATTAAACTAAAAATCATGAGGGAATTTAATACCAATGATGCTTTCGCACCATTTTACCGTGGTAACTTAACATGTCGAACCACAGAACACCCTAGAATAGAAATCCACATAAATACATGTTCTGCAGCTTAATCAAGAGTTGAGCCAGAACACTCTGGTCATCTATAGTTAATTAAATTAATGCATACTAACAGAAAATGATTAAAATCCCTCTAGGCATCCTTTCTTGTTTTATTACAGGATCCTATCCACAATGTAACTCCACAACAAAGAACCATTTTGACAACAAAAAAAACCAACAGGCTTACTACAATTTCAATTTGGTCACAGACTATCACCTCATCCTTGCATTATGTATCTCCGGAGGGGAGCTACTCTTTCATTCATCGCCATTTTGCAAGTGGCTCTGAAATAGTTCCACTTTCAAGATTAATATCATGTTGCCAAAAACGCTCACCTTTAAATGGCGGTTCATGTGCAAGAACAACTCTCACTGTTTTTTCTACAGAAGCAGATTGGCTTGCTAAGCAATATATGCAACTACCAGGTTCTTTAAATGAAAAACGGGTAATGAAAAGTAAATCCCCTTCCTTATCAAAAAAACTAATGCCAGAGGCATTTAAAGCCGTCACACCATCTAACTTCTTATCATAAGCAGCGTCAACATAATCACCTATCACTTTTATTTCTTTACCATCATAAACCCAAGAAATATCATTGTCATTTAAATCAACCCTCATTATCACTCCTGTGGCAAAGCTATATCAGAGATTATTTTTAGGTAAGCATTATCTGTATAATTATTTTTCTTACTGGGGACAGCATTTTCGAAATCTTTGTAAAGAAGTCTAATCTGTTCTCCTCCCCCTGGATAATACTTGTATGAACCATCAGACATTTTTTCTATTTGTGGTCCCACGGGACCATATTCTATGTCAAATGGACGTTGTACTTCATAGGTAACTCTTCTATCAAGTGTTCCTTTCCATTCTTCTTTGATTGCGAGATTTGCTCTACCAAAGCTAGAGTTAGGGATCTCACTTTGAGTGCCAAATTGACCTGGAAACTGAGCTCTGCCCTCATTAGTGATCATATTAAAACGTTCTCCAGGCTGAATAATTCGCGTCTTAGGAGTAAACCCAACAGGCCATGGGGACTCATTGTCCCTCACATTCTCAAATGCGCTAACCAATGCATGGTCATCGTTAAACTGGCCAGTATGATGCTGCTCAAATTGTTTGAATACATCTTGCTGCTCAACTGGGATCCGAGCTCTAGGCGTATCCAATGGACACTGTCCCGGCACATTACTCAACCCCAGCGGGTCCACCCAGCCAGTCGGGTTAGGAGCATACTGGTAGTTGTTGAGCCCGCCGGCCAAGCCTATCGGGTCGGGGGTAATAAATCTACCCGTGTCGGGCTGATAGTAGCGGTGGCGGTTGTAGTGAAGCCCCGTCTCGGCGTCAAAATACTGTCCCTGGAAACGCAAGGGCGTTGCCACCTCGGCGATTTCTTCGCGCCAGACATTACCATAGGCTCGATAGCGCACCTGCCAGACGGTGGCCCCGCTTGTGCGGGTCAGTGCCAAGGGAGTGCCCAGGTGGTCAAGCTGGTAATGGAATACCTCCGCCTCTTGCCCTTCCCCTTCCAGCTGTGCCAGGGGTTTGAAACTGCCTGGTTCATAGATAAAAGTGCGGTACTGCTCGTCAGTACGGCGCTGATCATCACCGAGCTGATAACTGCTCTCGGCAATCAGGTTGTTGGCCTGCCACAAGAATTCAGTGACCTGCACGCCTTTTGCTCCGCTCACCGTCTTGCGAATGCGGCGACCAAAGGCATCGTAGTAATAACAGGCGGTGCTGCCATCAGGCAGTTCAGCCCTCACCAGCTGGTGCTGGCAGTCGTAGTGATAGCGGGTCACCAGTTGCTGACCCTTGCCGCGCCGCTCCAGCGCCAATCGGCCAAATTCGTCGTACTCGAAGTGGCGATCGCCACTGAACAGCAGCCGGTTCCCTTGGGTACGGGCCCCATCGAACTGACCACCCGAACTCTCCCCCAGGAGGTTGCCGGCCGGATCATGCAAGAAGCGCTCGGTCAGCTCGCCCCGCACCTCCAGCAAGCGGTCCAGCGGATCGTAGCGATAATGCAGCTCCCCCTGCACGCTGTCATCAATGCGCAGCAGGTTGCCCGTTCCGTCATAGCCATAGCGCCGCTCGCGGGCGACCTGCTTGCCCCGCTGCAGACGCAGCGCCGAGAGGCGCCCCTGCTCGTCATATTCGTACTGCTGGGTCAGTGCCCCTTGCTGCCGGCGCAGCTCAAGCCCCCCCACCACCTGGTGGCGCGTGAGCTCGGCGCCGTTGAGATCAATTCCGCCAAGCGCTCCGTGCTGATAGTGATAGCCAAGCTGGTTGCCGTCGGGCAGTTGCCAATGTGACAGCCGCCCCATGGCATCGTATCGGAAATGGCTTGAGGCCCACCCCTGATGCTCGGCCAGCAGATGACCGGCACCATCGTAGTCAAATGCCAGGGGCCATGCACCGTCGTCGACCCGGATGAGCTGGCCATGGCCGTCATACTCGAAGGCGATCTCGCGGCCATCTGGCAGGAATTTTGTCAACAAGCGACCCAAGGGGTCGCGCTCATAGCGAGTGACCAGTTCGGTCTCCTGCTTGCCGAACTCTACCTTTTCGCTCAGACGTCCGTTGAGGTCATAACGGTAGGCGGTGGTGCGCCCATCAAAACCGGTTTCCCGTGCCACCAGCCCGTTGGGATGGTAGTGGATACGATGCTGTTCACCATGCTCGTTCTCAATCTCGCTGAGGAAGAGCTTGGCGTTGTCATAGCGGTATTTGAGCTCGCTGCCATCTGGGTTGATGCGCCGACTCACCAGATGCAGGCCGGGGTGATATTCAAAACGTGTCTCACGGCCCAGCTCGTCCCACTGCGCCGTTACCTTGCCATAGGCGTTGTACTCATAGCGGCGAATGCCGCCCCCGGGCAAATGAACGGCACTCAGACGATCGGCTGCGTCCCATTCATAGCGTGTAATTGCACCACGCGGGTCTTGCCGCACGATCTGGCGGCCCCGCTCGTCATAGCGCCAGCGGCTTATCCCGCCATCGACCCCTTTCTCTTCGATCAACTGGCCTAGGCGGTTCCACACCAGCTCGGTGCGGCTCCCGTCTGGGTGAAGCACAGCGCAGAGCTTGCCCTGGGGGGTATAGCCATAACGGGTTTCGTTCCCCAGGGGATCCCGCCTGGCAATCAGACCCCCTTGCGGATTGTGCTCAAAGCGCCATTCGCGCTCCCCCTGCACTACCTTGCGAACCCGGCCATCCCAGTAGTGATAGGCAGTCTGACTGCCGTCGGGAGCCACTTCGAGGGCCAACATCCCCTCTTCGTCGTAGTGATAATGGGTCTCGGCCCCCAGCGGGTCGCGGGCCAGTACTTTCTGGCCCTTGTCGTTGTAGGCAAACTCGGTTATCGCACCATCCGGATCCTGCTGGCGGACAAGGCGTGCCTGGCTGTCGTGCTGATACACCTCCTGACTGCCATCGGCATTGAGTACCGTCACCTCACCCTTGTCATCATCCCAGCCATAGGTGACATCAAAACCCGCCACATCGCTCCAGTGACGGATGGCTCGGGCGGCCTTGCCTTCCCCTTCCCACTCCCAGAAGAAACCGGCACCGCCAGCCAGGCGGCGCTCCACAATGACCCCATCATCGCGATAGCGATAACGCTCGCACTCCCCGGCCCCATTCTCGGCCGCCACCAGGTGACCATGGTCATCGTAGTGGTAGCGTTGCAGCGTGGCCTGGGGCTGCCAGGCAATGCCATCAAAGCGCTGCAACTCGAGCGCCATGATGTGGTCGCCCTCATAGACGAGACGAAGGGCCAGCCCCCCTTCATTTTCAACCCAGGCGGGGCGCCCTTGACGGTCAGAACGCACCGTCAGTCGATTGCCGTAAGGATCGGAAAAACCGGTTAGCCGTCCGCGGTCCCCATGCCAGGTAAAATGCAGGAACGGCGAACCGGCCTTGGCCAGGATCACTTCATCAGCCTCGTCACCGAGGTAGACCGCCGCCTCCGACAGCAGATTGGTCACCATGGGTCTGACGGCTGATGGCAACGGCAATTCGGTTGCCAGGGACTCCTCATCCCACCAGGTCAGAGTATCGCCGTGACGTTCAAGACGATGCGCAAGAGCATGCGTCCAGCCAAGCCCCATGCCGCAGGATTGCGCGACGGCGGAGGAGCGATAGAGGCGCCCGAAGACAAAGGGAAGCAGACCCAGCAGTTCGCCATCTTGCAGAGCCAGCAACTCTTCCCCCGTCACCATGGAGACCGGGCAGTTGTTCTTGCAGGTGCTGGCCTCCGGTTGATGGGGCCGGTTGGCCGGGGTAACTGCCTGTTTGGAGGCATCCGGAGTCTTGTTCACCTGCTTGATCTCGGTGTGCCCCTGGAACCGGCGTTTGGCCGCCGTTCCTTTTTCCACCAACGTTTTGGCATTGCCATCGACCAACTTGAGATCCGCTTTTTTGGCCGGGCTCAACGGTGCAGCTCCCGCGACCAGCACCTTCTTCGCCTTCTGGGCGTGCTGGGCCAAATTGTGCTTTTTGGAGAGATTGACCAAGGAGGTGACCAGTCGCATGACCCGGTCACTGTTCTTGGCCATGGAGGCAGCCTTGGCACCATAGCGCGCCGCGAGGCCAGCTCCTCCGGTCAGCACCACACCGATGATCACATCAATCAGCACCGACGAAATCACCTGAGCACCAAACTCGGTTTGCTGATCAGGGGGCAACATCTTGACCCAGCACACCAAGGCATAGGCATAAAGATAAAGCAGCGCTTCATCTTGCAGTACCAACATGGCAGCTTCCATCTGGGAGGCCCCAGCCTTGGCCATGGCCGCTGCGTCCACGCCGAAGGCGGCCAGCTTTTTGGCATTGCCTACCGGATCGGCCAGCAGGTTGTAGATGGTTTTAAGATCGTCCCACACCCCGACCAGTGCCTTGCCGATACCGCTTGCTGCCGCCAGAGCATGGCTGCCAAACCCACCACCAGTGCCGCTGTAACGAGCCCAAGCAGCCTTGTGCTCACTGTTCCACTCCTTGGTAAGCCACGCCTCCAGGTCTTTTTGAACGGGCACATAAGAGGTGAACAAGGTATCCAGGTCGCTCTTCTTCACATTGGGGTAGAAGGTCACCCGATAGGACTTGCCCGGGGTCAGCTTACCAACCTCGGCAATGCCCTTGGCATCCAGGGTTCCCTCCTTGGCTACCGCCTCGCTGACAAATCGTCCGCGCACCAGTTTCCCCGCTTCCACCTTGTACGGGGTATTGCCTATGGGAATAAAACGTACGGATTCAAACAGATGAACCAGACGCAAAGTACCGCTCAGCGGGCATTGCGTCACCACGGACTGCGCCTTCTTGCTGCTGGACGATGCCGTGATGGTCTTGTCGCCCACCTTGATGGTTTGCTCCATGTCCATGCTGAGCATGTCGCCCAGAAAGAAACTCTCGGCATCCTTGCGATAGGCATTCAGAACGTTGCGATAATCGGCGGTCACTTCGTTGAAGACGGCTTGGCCGGCATTGCTCATGCTTGAACCTCATTGATCAGCGCCGCTTCCAGCGCTGGAAACAGATCGATATCAGGGGATGAATGACGGGAGACAAAGCGGGCGACCTTGCAGCGCAGGTTCGCCTCGGGAAACGCCCAGTAGAGCTGACCGTTTTGATCCGCCAACTGCTGCATCAGGTTGTTGATAAGAGGGGCGGGATCCTGTCTCGCCAAGGTCACGGCAATGGCGGGGGGCAGCTCCCACCAGGGGAATGCGCGTGGTACTGCGGCTTCTGACGCAGCCCATTCGAAGCCGTCCCCTCCGACCCAGATCCCGCTCAACCCAGGCATCAAGGCAGTGAAGCCCTCCCCCAGCTGGACCAGAATGCGCTTCAGATAAACGCCATCCCAGTAACGGAAGAACACCGCTTCCCCCTGGTGCCAGATCTGGGTCAGCCCCTGCAGATGGGCATAGAGGGTATCGACAGGCTGCTCGCTTGCCACTATCCAGCCCCAGTCGCTTGCCTCGGTGCTCTGCGCCCACTCGATAAAGGGGCTCTCCTTGTCGAGGGCCACCAGATAGGGCATGACGGGATGCCAGTCTTCATAAGGGGTGCCGAGATAGAGCCCGCGTGGCGTTTCGCGGCCATCGAGCTGGTAGTAATTCTGCAAGGGAGCCGCATCGCTGGCTCCGGCCAGCACAGCATAAAGAGGGGCTGATTGCCTCTGTATCCACTCTTCCAGCGGCGTGATCTCAAATTTCACAGCCACCCTCCTTGCATTTTTCACACTCTTCACAGAAAGGGGCGGCACTCTTCATGGTGGCCAGTTGCGCAGGAGTGAGCGGTACCTTGGGTTTGGGGGGAACACTGACACCCAGAGGGTCAACTGGTGACTTGCCGCCCCATCCCGAACCCGAACCTGGGCTGCCACCCGAGTTCATCTTGATGGTGGGTCCCACGAGGGTCACACCACCTCCATCGACCTTGATAAAGCAGCCGCCGACCTTGACAGTAATTTCAGAGCCGGCTTCCAGCACCACCTTGGCACCGGCCTTGACGTGCACCTCTTGCCCCGCCTGGGTGAGCCAGCTGTCACCCAGTTTTTGGTGCATGGAGGTATCCACTGTCAGCGAGTAGTCGGCTTTTATCTGGTCGCGCTTCTCCCCCTCCACCGTCAGGTGGTCGTTGGTCTTGATGCGGGTCACCCGCTCATTGTCGATATCGGTATGCTGGTCATGCTTGATGTGCCAGGCGGCATCATTCTCGATAAGCACGTTCAGGTCTTTCTGACCGTGGATGTAAATCTCTTCCTGCCCCGCCTGGTCTTCAAAGCGCAGCTCGTTGAAGCCCTCGCCCTGGTGGGTCTCGGTGCGCAGCACGGTTCGGGTCTTGTTGGCCGGCAACTCATACGGCGGCCGATTGGTGGCGTGGTAGGTGCGACCAGTCACGATAGGCTGGTCCGGGTCCCCTTCCAGAAAGCTCACGATGACCTCGTGGCCAATGCGCGGGATGGCCATCATGCCGTACTGACCGCCGGCCCAGCCTTGCGAGACTCGCACCCAGCAGGAGCTCTGGTCGTTGGAGCTGCCATATCTGTCCCACGGGAATTGCAGTTTCACCCGGCCATGCTCGTCGCAGTAAATCTCCTCCCCCTCCGGGCCCACCACCATGGCGATTTGCGGGCCATCCACCATCGGCTTGTGAGGGGCCTCCGGGCTACCGATGCGCGCCCGCCAGGTGGTGCTGGCTTTCACCACCCCAAATTCGTTGTGGTAGACGGTGGGGCCGCTGCCCCCCTCCTCTTCCAGCGCCTGCGGCTGCAAGCCGGTGTGCTGGATGCGCACGATTTGCCAATCGGTGTTAAGGCTGCCGTTGGGGTGTTCGGTCAGCGAGAAGGTCTGCCCCGGCTGCAGGGCCGCACTGTTGGACTTGCCACTACCGGCTACCGCATCGTTGCGCAGCGCATCGAGCCTGTGCTGGGCAAAGGCCTTGCCACTCGGGTCTTCTTTGTAGCGACCCGGATAGTCGAAGTGCTGGTAGGTATCGCGCTGGTGGGTCAGCTCAGCTCCCACCTTCTTGTGGGAGAGGCCATAAGCCGGGGTCCTGAAGCTGTAGTCTTTGAGCTCCACATCCGAGGGGCGCACCGCCTCCCGGTAATGGAACTGGCGCACATAGGGTCCCTGCTCAAGCGAGCGGTTGCCGAGGTTGAAGAAGAGCTCGGGGCCAGCGGTCAGGGCGGCCGCGTCATCGGCAAAGACGATGCGGTGCTTGCCCGCTTCAAACTCGTGGAAGTAGAACATCCCCTCTTCGGCGGCGAGCCGGTTCACGAAATCGAGGTCGGACTCGCGGTACTGAACACAATATTCCCGCTTGGCATGCTCGTTTTTCAGCGCAAACGCATAGTCGGTGATGCCGTGTTCTTGCAAGAGGATACTGAGGATTTCATCGGGCTTCTGCGCTTGGAAGATGCGGGAGTTCTGGCGAAGCGACAGACGCCACAGCGCCGGCAGCACCCGCAGCTGATAGCGGGTGCGGCGAAAACCGCTGTCACCCTGCGCGAAGTCACTCACCACCCCGCACACCCGGCGCTGCAGCTCGCCGTTGTACCACACCAGCAGCTCGCACGGCTGGTCCAGCACGGCGCCAAAGTCGATGTCGGGCTGGGCGCTTGCCAGCTCCAGGCGCAGGTTGAACGGCCGGTTGAGCGCTTCATCCAGCGCAAACTCGGCCACCACGAAGGTGCTCTCGGGCAGGGCCCCCACCTTGACGGTAAATTGTAATCCTGTGCTGTCTGCCATCGTTGCTCGCCCCTGAGATATCGTGCAGCCCCATCAGGCGGGGCACTTCAAGCCGTGTGAGAGATCCGCCTTCGCCCTGGTTATTCTGACACCATGGCTACCGCACGCCCTTGACGGCGTGCGGCAAGACGTAAACTCGGATTTTTTCTTGTGCCCCCTCACCTCAGGCAAACGGGCAGAAGAAAAAACACGTGTGATTGAAACGGAGCGGGAAATGCCAGAAACGGCAAAAGGGCACCGCAAGCAGTGCCCTTTGACTGAGAATTACGCTTCGATCGGTGCGCGCCAGTCGTCCGCACCAGAGGTACCGGCAACGGTGTGCTCCCAATCGATCTTGCGATAGGCCATGGAGACCTGGATCAGCTGGGTGAAGTCAGACTTCGCCGGATCCTGGCAGTGCGGCATCTGGCAGTCGATGTCGACGATGGTGGCATCGGTCAGCACGGTAGAGAAGAAGTGCTCCTGCTTGCCCTCGACGGAGGTGCGGTACCACTTCAGGGTCACTTTCGGCAGCATCTCGCCGGAAGCCAGCGCGTTGTACATCAGCGGCACGGCCTTGTTCAGGGCCACGGTGAACTTGAACGGCTTGTGGACGCGCTGGCCAGCAGGCTGACCAGATTGCGGATCGGTCGGCACGGTGACGACGTGCTGGAACTCTTGCACCAGCATCTCGTCTTCGTGGCCCTGCACGAAGATGTTGCCGACGGAATCGGAAGTGAAGGCACCGGCGGTGATGTTGCCCTGAGTTTTACCTTCGATGCTGATATAACATGGAGTTGGCATGGAATTGCTCCTGATTGGTTGAACGGTAATGACACTCGACCGAATCCGTTAGCAGTGACCATGCCAATTCATTTTATTGTTTTAAAACAATAGGTTGAGTCAATTACCAATCAAACCATTATCGCAATAACGCAACAAGTTGCGCATCCGATATATTCATCCAAATAAAATTGCATATACAGAATAATAATCTTGAAATTCCGCAATGCATTGCGCAAGTCAGAACTTATTTCAACCTGATGATCCGCACGGGTGTGATGGCAACTGAGCTATGCGTTGACAATAGGAAACATCGGGGGCCGGCTGCCCGTCGATACAACCGGGTTATAGATGATAAAAAAACTGTGGAGACAGCAGGAAGCGACAACCTATCCCGCAAAACAAAAAACCGACCATCAGGTCGGTTGTTCAATCTATACGCTGGGTCGGGATTGACTCGCACCGTCCCTGGCGCTCGCCCTTCGGGCGGCCTCTGGCCGTCCATGCGGGCTGTCCTGCCCGCCTGTCGAACCAGGGCCCGAACCGAGCCGCCCGTCACCGGATAAAACAAAAGGGCCTGTCGCAAGACAGGCCCTTTTGTTTTATTTGGCGGTGAGGGAGGGATTCGAACCCTCGATACGTTGCCGTATACACACTTTCCAGGCGTGCTCCTTCAGCCACTCGGACACCTCACCAAATTTTTACTTCTTGAAGTGGCTTTCGGAGCACGCTGCGCGTGCATCTTGCCGACTTCGTCGCTGGGCAGCCTCTCGGTCACCTCACCCAATTTTGGTCTGTTGTTTAACGTGCTCAGCCAGCACATCGTTCGTTGCGCCGTTGCGCTGGAACGGGGCGTAATTTAGGGGAAAGCCCCGCCGGCGTCAACGGCTTTTTGCATCTGGCGAACCGTTCGCACATTTAACGCACAAATCAGTGCACAGACTCCGGTGCAACCTGGATTTCCGGCAGATTCAGGAAGCCCAACCGCTCGCATTCGGAGACCACTTCATGGGTCGCGGCTATGGTGCTCTCGACAAACAGCAGGAACTGCTCAACGCTGAGCCCCGCCTTGGTAAAGACGGTATGCCCCACCACCAGCCGCGGCAGGTTGTCATCGATGATGTCGAGGAACACTTTGAGCGACGGATACTGCATGTTGAGGCGACCCAGCTCGGCCACCAGCGGCAGCAAGGCGGAGGGACGCACCTCCAGCTCGGATGAAAACAGCACCCCTTCCTCTTCGACGAAGATCCGGCTCTCCTGGATGCCCTCGACGGACTGCAGGGAGACGATGTGGATACCATGGCACTGATCACAGACATAGTGCTCGATACGAGCCTGCTGCAACCAACGCATTATCATTTCGGAGCTGGGGATATTCATCATTTCCACGACACAATTGGGATCAAGGGGCGCAGTCTAAACCAATTTTCAGGCAACCAAAAGCGCACTGGCCGGATAAGCACGGCCCTCGCTTCTTTTTGGCAAGCAGCCTGCATATACTCAGCCCATTCCAGCGCCACACTCGCCCCACAGGGGGCTAAATGACCATCCAAGAAAAGTACCGTCTGCATCTGAAATCCCTCTCGGATGAACTCTTGATCCTGCAAAAGCCCATCCGCATTCTGGATGCCATCAAGTGGCCCCGTCACCTGCAGGCCGACTTTCTGGCCAGCGGAGGGCGCACGCTGCCGGCCGTCGACAAGGCCTTCTATGATGGCCTTCCCCTCGGCTTCGATCCCCGCAACAAGTACCTGGAGCTCAAGGAGCTGCGGGACAGGATCCGGCGCCGGCTCGGTCCCCAGGATGAGCTTGGCCGCATCCTGCAGGAGACGGTGGATCAATACATGGTGGTCATCGAGATGCTGCGCCAGCGTGGGCAACCGGACTTTCTGCGCTACAGCCGGCTGCTCTACGGCTCGGCCGGCGATCACCTGCGCGGCGATCGCAAGACCCTCAAGGAGCTGGGGGCCAAGCTGTGCGACATCTTCTCCCTGCCCGGCGCCCGCCACCTGGTGCGCCCCTACCCCAAGGAGTTCGAGGGGGAAGCGGCGGTGGCCAGGTTGCAGGGCAAGCTGTCGAACTACTTCAGTGACGGCACAGTGCAGGTCAAGCTGAGCGATGGCATCGTCTCCGATGCCGCGGCCGGCGGCGATTACATCAAGCTCAACTCCCACGCCTGCTTCTCCGAGCTCGACCTGCAAGTGCTGGAGGTCCATGAGGGCTGGGTGCACGTGGGCACAACCCTCAACGGGCGCCAGCAACCCTATGCAACCTGGCTCAGTGCCGGTTCGCCGCGCATCACCGCCTGCCAGGAGGGGCTGGCGGTACTGATAGAGACCCTCACCTTCAGCTCCTTTCCGGACAGGGCCAAGCGCATCTCGGATCGGGTGATGGCCATCGATATGGCGGAGCGCGGCGCCGACTTCATCGAGGTGTTCCGCCATTTCGTCGGCCAGGGAGCCAGCGAGCACGACGCCTACAAGATCACCCAGCGGGTGTTTCGCGGCGGCATGGTCGAGGGGGGAGCCTGCTTCACCAAGGATCTCTCCTATGTGAAAGGCTATGTGGAGACGGTCAACTTCATCCGCAGCGCCGTGCTGGAGGGGGTGCCCGAGATCCTGCCCATGCTGTTTGTCGGCAAGGTGACCCTGGACGACATCCCGGTGATCTATCAGCACTATCTGGAGGGGCTCATCAGTGCGCCCCGTTATCTGCCCCCCATGTTTCGCGATCTCACCGGCCTCTACGTCTGGTTCGGCTTCGCCTCCGGCATGTCGCTGGTGGATATCGGCCGGGTACAGCAGCACTTTCGCCAGCTGTTCCACCGCCTGCCGGTGGCCGATCCCATCATCGCCCCGGTCGATATCGAGATAGATTGACCCCTCGGAAACAAGCAAGGCGCCAGATTGGCGCCTTGCTTGTTCATGTTATCCCCATCAGCCGCGGGTTATTTGAAGGCCCGCCCTTCCAGGTAGTGCTTGCGGCACAGGGAGACATAGCGATCGTTGCCGCCGATCTCCACCTGCTCGCCATCTCGCATCACCTGGCCTGCTTCGTTGACCCGGGAGTTCATGTGCGCCTTGTTGCCGCACCAGCAGATGCTTTTCAGCTCCTCGAACTTGTCGGCCAGGCAAAGCAGGTGATAGGAGCCGGGAAACAGCTCGCCGCGAAAATCGGTCTTGAGGCCGTAGGCGATCACCGGAATGTCCTGCTCGTCGACGATACGGGCCAGCTGATAGACCTGCTCCCTGGTCAGGAACTGGGCCTCATCGACGATGAACACATCGATACGCTTCTCGGCATGACGGGCTTTCACCATCTCGAACAGATCACAACTCTCTCTGAACACTTCGACTTTCAGCTCCAACCCCACCCGGGCGCTGATCACCCCGACCCCGAAGCGGTCGTCGATGGCGGGTGTCATGGCCAAGGGATGCATGCCCCGCTCCAGATAGTTGAAGTGCGCCTGAATGAGCTGGGTCGATTTGCCTGAATTCATGGTGGCAAACTTGTAGTGCAGTGAAGCCATGATACTGTTCCGAAACTGAATTTATGGGGCGCATGCTAACCAAAGCCCCCAACAAAACCAAGGGGCCTTGCGGCCCCTTGTACGTTTTAAGCAACAGCCAGGTCCGCCTGGGACCTTGCCTTGCGCAAATGGTAGCTGGAGAAGATGACGAACCAGAGGGCGCTGACGCTGAAGCCCGCCAGCACCGAGTGCATCAGTCCCATCACCAGATAACCGAGGGCGGCGCCAAAGGCGATGGCCAGGGCATAGGGCAGCTGGGTCATCACGTGATCGATGTGATGGCAACCGGCGCCGGTGGCCGACAGGATACTGGTGCTGGAGATGGGCGAGCTGTGATCCCCGAACACCGAACCCGCCAGCACGGCGGCCAGCATCGGCAACATCAGGGCCGCATCGCTGGCCGCCGCCATGTCACCCGCCAGCGGCAGCATGATGCCGAAGGTGCCCCAGCTGGTGCCTGTGGCAAACGCCATGGCGCAGGAGAGCACGAACACCACGGCCGGCAGCACTTCCACCGGCAGATTGCCGTTGGCCAGGGAGGCCAGGTACTTGCCGGTCTCCACATCGCGCACCACGGCGCCAATGGTCCAGGCAAACAGCAGGATGTTGATGGCCGGCAGCATGGCCATCACCCCTTGCGGCGCGGCCTTGAGCCAGTTCTTGGCACCGAGCTTCAGACGCATGGCCAGACCGATGGAGACCACCAGACTGCACAGGGCACCGTAGACCAGGGAGGAACCCACGTTGGTATTCTCGAACGAGCCAAGGACGCTGAACGGCTCGCCATTGGCGGCCAGCACGGCGGCGCCGGAGTCGATCATGAAGTAGACGGTGGCCGCGGTCAGGGTCAGGATCGGCAGCACCATATCGATCATGCCGCCGTTGCTCTCCTCGGGGCTCTCCATGTCTAGACCGATGGGGCGGCCTTTGGACTCATCCCACAGCTTGCCTTCCAGCGCCCACTGCTCGTGCTGGCGCATCGGACCGATATCGAGCTGAAACGCGATCACCACCAGCACCATGATGAGGGTAAACACCGCGTAGAGGTTCATCGGGATCATCTCGACGAAGGCGGAGATGGGGCTCTGCCCAGTGATGCCGTGAGCCGTCATGATGCCGCCCACCAGGGCGATGATGTAGGCCCCCCAGGAGGAGATGGGCATCAGCACGCAGACCGGCGCCGCGGTGGAGTCCAGCAAGTAGGCCAGCTTGGCGCGGGAGATCTGGAAGCGGTCGGTAACCGGACGGCAGATAGCCCCCACCGACAGACTGTGGAAGAAGTCGTCGATGAAGAAGGCAAACACCATCATGCCGGTGAGCGCCTTGGCCCCCTTGCGGGTCTTGGCTCGCTTGGCAGCCCACTCGGCAAACGCCCGGGTCGCACCGGAGACGCTCATCAGACTGATGAGGCCGCCCAGCAGCAGCATGAACAGCAGCATATTGATGTTGTCACGGTTGAGCGCCCCGTCGACCCAGAAGATCTTGAGCACTGTGTTCAACATGTAATGCAGGGAGTCGAGGGGGGAAAACTGGTTCAGCAGCAGGCTGCCGGTAACGATACCGACGCCAAGCGACAGCAGCACACGGCGGGTGAGGATCGCCAGTGCGACGGCCAGCAGAGGGGGAATGATTGACCAACCGGAGTCGGCGTAGTGAACGATGTCCATGATCTCTTTGCACCTAAAGACAGCAGGTGGAGATCTACCGAGAGGATAAAGAAACAAAACCCATGGGGAGGTAATACTCCTCAGCCCCTTCAGGTAGCGCTCCATAGTGGATGACTATGGCAGTCCTGCACCTATTAGATGCAGAACCAGCAGCCCGGTATGATGGCCTGGCCACTTCGGCGCTGACTCCTTTCCTTGTGCATCATCGGCATCACCCTCCGCACAAGTAGTCATAGGCAGCGCGCCTCTACTTAAAGGTATTCGAGGCACATTTTATCGTGCCGACACGTTATAGCAAGTTTTTTGATTAAATCCCCAAACAAGCCAGATCAAAAGGGCAAAGAGGTAGTCAAATGGTGCAAACATTATGATTTTGTCGCTATTTTCATCTACCTGGAACTCAGTCGAGTATGCCACTGGCCAATATTGCTGAATCGGGCCTGAATTCAATTGCATTACTTAATTCCAGGCATGAATTTATTAATTCGACTCGCTTGACTTAATCCCGAACGGCCGTATAAATTAGCCAAAATAACTATTTTTATTTAATTCACTCTTTTGCTCGCGTGGTGAACACTATGAACGAATTTTTGAAAGTACTGCTGAATATCCGTAGCCTGCGCGCCGCTTGCCGTGAGCTGACGCTGGAACAATTGGAAGAAGGCCTGGAAAAGCTCTCCGCGATTGTCGGCGAACGCCAGCAGGATGAAGCCGCCGAGCGTCAGGCTCGTGAAGAACATCAGCGCAAAATTAATGAATATGCCGAAATGCTGAAAGCCGCCGGTATTGATCCGGCAGAACTGGTTGGCACAGTCGCAGCCGAACCGGCCAAGGCGACCAAGAGCAAACGAGCCCCTCGTCCGGCCAAATATCGCTATATGGACAACGGCGTGGAAAAAACCTGGACCGGTCAAGGTCGCATGCCGTCCGTGATTGCCAAGGCGGTCGCCGAAGGTAAATCCGTCGAAGACTTTGCCATCTGATAAAACAGCATTGGCCCAATAAAAAACCTCGCCTTGCGAGGTTTTTTATTGCCTGCGGCCTGCCGTCAGCCCCGCTCTGCCGCCTTGACCCAGAGCACTTCGGGCGTCGCGGTACAGGCCAGCAGGTAGCGGGCAATGGTGAAGAACCAGTCACTCAGCCGGTTCATGTAGGGCAGAATGGCCGGGTTGATCTGTTCGCTGCGGCCCAAAGTCAGCAGCAGACGCTCGCAGCGCCGGGTCAGGGTGCGCACCACATGGGCTTGCGCCGCCGCCCGGGAGCCGCTGGGCAGAATGAAATTGCGCAGCAGCGGCAAATTGGCGCTGTAGGCATCGATCTGTTGTTCCAGCCGCAGGGTCCACTCGTTATTCACCTGCCAGATGGCGGCCTCCTGAGCGTCACTGGAAAATGCCAGCTCCCCGCCAAGATCGAACAATTCCTGTTGCAGCAATAACAGGTCTGCCAATAATCCGGTTTCCGCTGCGGGCACCTCGGCAATAAGAAGACCTATATGAGAATTTAATTCATCGATATAGCCGTAGGTTTCCACCCGCATATCGTCTTTGGCCAGTTGCACGCCATCGGCCAGCCGAGTCATGCCCTTGTCGCCCTGCCTCGTATATATCCTCATACCGACATCCTGTTAATAATGGGAACAATCATGGATTCAAGCCCGTTGAGCTTGATTTCATAGGCAAGCGCCAGCGTTTGACCAAGCGATCCGGCCGGGAAACCGGTACGGGCCAGCCACACCAGATAAGGCTCCGGAATATCGATGATGCGGCGCCCCCGATATTTGCCGTACGGCATCTTGTTGGCCAGCGACAGCAAGACCCGCTCGTCGGACAACCACTCCATTTCAATCGATATCCAGATATTTGTGGGTTTGGATGGAGAGTCGCCAATTGCGGGCAATGCAGGTTGCCATGGCCAGCTGGGTCGCCCTGGGTTTCTGGCTGATGGGTTGCAGTGCAATCACCACGTCGTCGCGCAGACGAGCGGTGGCCAGCAGCGCATCCAGCTCCTCCACGTGGCGCTCGGTGGCTATCGGATGCTTGATCTCGTTGGCGCGCTCAAGGGCCGAGACCAACACCGGCAACCCACCCTTCATATTGATCTTGGGGGATACGGTGACCCAGGTCTGCTCATGGGTTTTGATCTCGCTGATACCACTGGTTTCAATCTGCACCTGATAGCCTGCCGCAATGAGGGCGGTAGAGAGATCCTGCAGGTCATAGAGGCAGGGTTCGCCCCCGGTGATCACCACGTGACGCGCCTGATAGCCAAGTTGCTGGAAGCTGGCCAGGATCTGCTCCGTGCTCATCTTGCTCCAGCCATCGGATTCGTTGGAGCAATCGAGCACCGCCTGCACGCCCACTTCACGAGCAGGATCGACCACCCAGGTATGACGGGTATCGCACCAGGGGCATCCCACCGGGCAACCCTGCAGGCGAACGAAAATGGCGGGCAGGCCGGTGAAGACCCCCTCCCCCTGGATGGTCTGGAATATCTCGTTGATTGGGTAATGCATCTTGGTCACGGCTGGTTGCAAAAGTCGCGGATTATACCCCAAGCATGGCCGAGACGCAGGCTCAGCATCCGCTTTTCTCACCTAGCCCGGTTTTTTGGTGCAGACGCGCCAGCACGCCCGCCTTGTCGGCCAGGTACTGCTGCAGGCCGCGGCTGCGCAGATCGCAGGCAGGACAAGCTCCGCAACCATCGCCGGCAATGCCGTTGTAGCAGGTGAGCGTCTGCTGGCGCACGGTATCGAGGTGGCCGTAGTGATCCGCCAGCGCCCAGGTCTCGGCCTTGTCGAGCCACATCAGCGGGGTCTCGAAGCGGATGGCACGATCCAGCCCCAGCGAGACGGCCTGATTGAGCGCCTTGACGAACTCGTCGCGGCAATCGGGATAACCAGAGAAATCGGTCTCGCACACCCCGGTGATCACCGCCTCGGCGCCCACCTGATAGGCGTAGATGGCGGCCAGGGTGAGGAACAGGATGTTACGGCCCGGCACGAAGGTATTGGGCAGGCCATTCTCCTGCAGCTCGAAGCTCACCGGGATCTCGTCCCGGGTCAGGGCCGAGATGGCAAGCTCCCCCAGCATGGTCACGTCCATCACCTTGTGGGCGGCGATGCCGAGCCGGCTGGCCAGACGGCGCGCCGTCTCGATCTCTTCACTATGGCGCTGGCCATAATCGAAGGTGATGGCGTGCACCTCGTCATAACGGGACAAGGCCTGGACCAGGCAGGTGGTACTGTCCTGACCACCACTGAATACCACGACGGCTTTTTTCACGTATGTCACTCCTCTGGGCAGTTCAACTGCGTCGGCCCTGGGCAAAATCATGCCACTGCCGGTTCAAATGGGTAAAAAGGGTCATCAGCGGGGCGAAGCGATCGGGTGCGCCCTCCCACTGGGACAACAGATGGTAGCCCGCTTCCAGGGTCGAGAGCGCCTCAGGAAACGGCTTCTTGCGAATGGAATATTGCCCCGCGACGGCATCCAGCCCAATTCGCGGCAACTGCTGCAACTCGGGGTTGCTGTGCAGCATCCGGTAGGCCTTGCGCCAGGTGCCATCGAGCAGCAGAAAACAGACTCGGCGAGCCGGCTCAGCCGTCTCCCTCTCTCTCACCTCGGCAAGGGTGATGGCCTCCTCATCCGGCCACAGCAGATAACACTGCAGCGCGGGATCGGCCAACAAGGCCGCCAGCTCGGGGACGTCGGCCACCTGTTCACCCACATGCAGACGGGCCTGCGCCAGCGAGGCGGCCAAAAGGACGGCGGTCCCCTTGGGATGACCCACCTCCCCCGGATGCTGCAGGATGTGCAGGGGCGCATGGGGTGAAACCGGCCGAATATAATCGCACAGACAGGCTTTGAGGGCTCTGGTGCAACGTGTACAGTATCGACTCTTGTTGTCGTCGGACTGTTTCATGTTGTCAGAAAAATCAGGATTGCTCTGGGTCATCACGCTTTCACTCGCCAGTTTGCTGCTCTTTTTCACCGTGCCGAATCACCAGCTCTCCTTCGATCGCACCCTGATAGCCCAAGGTGAAGGGTGGCGCATCATAACAGGCAATCTGGCCCACACCAATCTGTGGCACCTACTGCTCAACCTGAGCGGTCTGTGCGTGCTTTACAGCCTGTTTCGTGAATACCTGACAGGCTGTCGCCTGCCGCTGCTGCTGCTGTTGCTGGGGAGCGCCGTCGGGCTCGGCATCTGGTGGTGGTGTCCGCAGACCCAGTGGTACATGGGGCTGTCGGGAGCGTTGCACGGCCTGTTCGTGTGGGGCGCGCTGCAGGATATCCGCTATCGCCGCCACTCCGGCTGGTTGATGCTGGCAGGGGTAGCGATCAAGCTTGGGGTGGATTTCTACAGTGCGGGGGAAAGTCCGGTGTCCGCCCTCATCGGGGCCAGGGTACACATTGAATCACATCTGATTGGCTCGGGCGCCGGCCTGTTGCTCGGCCTGCTGCCGGTTACCTTGCGCCCCCACGCCGTCAAGGAGTAAGCCTGCACCGGATGCAATGCCGGCCCCATCGGGCCGGCATTCTATTTTTTATCAGCGACCCGCCAGCTCCGCGTTGATGCCGGCCAGCATGGCGGCAGGATCGGCCGCCTGGGTGATGGGGCGACCAATCACCAGATAGTCGGCACCCGCCTCCACCGCCGCCAGCGGCGTCATGACCCGGCGCTGATCCCCGGCAGCCGAGCCGGTGGGACGGATCCCCGGTGTCACCAGCTTAAACTCGTCACCGAGCAGCGCCTTGAGCTCGCGCGCTTCGTTGGCGGAGCAGACCACCCCGTCCAGCCCGGCGTCCCTGGTCAATTTGGCCAGCCGGATCACCTGCTCGGCCGGCGTCACATCAAGGCCCAGCGGCGCCATGTCGGACAGCTCCATGCTGGTCAGCACGGTCACCCCGATAAGCAGCGGCGCCTTGTCGCCATAAGGCAGCAGCGCCTCCTTGGCGGCCCGCATCATCCGCTCGCCACCGCTGGCGTGCACGTTCACCATCCAGACGCCGAGTTCGGCACTGGCGGCGACCGCCTTGGCGACGGTGTTGGGAATGTCGTGAAACTTCAGATCCAGAAAGACATCGAACCCCTTGGCAACCAGCTGACGCACGAACTGGGGGCCAAACAGGGTAAACATCTCCTTGCCTACCTTGAGACGGCACTGGGCCGGGGAGATACGTTCAATGAAGGCGAAGGCATCGGCCTCGTGCTGATAATCCAGCGCAACCAGTACTTTGGGATCTAGCATCTCACTTCCTATCGATGGTTATGCGCCGTCCGGAGCGAGTCCGGACCGGCCTGAAAAAACCAGGCCACAGGGGCCTGGTTGATGACATTGTTGTGGCTCTTACTCCCCGTCCAGACCGCGGATCGGCTTGATGGCTCCCCACTGGCGGCAGGAGGGGCACTGCCAGAACAGGGAGTGGGTGGCAAACCCGCACTGCCGGCACTTGTGGGTGGATTTGATCTTGATCTGCTCGTCGACCAGCGCCTTGAGCATGGTCAGGCTCTCCTTGGCCTGCCCCTCTTCAGCACCACGCAACTGCAGCGCCATCAGGTGCTGGAAGCCACGCAGCGACGGCGTGCGCCGCAGCTGGCGCAGCACCAGCTCGGAGGCTGCCTCGCGCCCGTTGTGGCGCTCCACATAATCGGCCAGCCGCAAGGTGACCGGGAAGCCGGCCCGCGCCTCCTGGGCCTGGCCGAGCAGCTCGGGGATACGCGCCTCCTCACCGCACAGCTCCAGGCTCTCACACAGGGGCTCGAGCACTTCGCTCGCGAAGTCGATGTCCTGGGTCAGCACCCGCTCAAACTCGCGGGCCGCCTGGCGCGGATCGCCCTCCCCCTTGGCCAGCCAGCCGAGGCCGAGCGAGGCACGCACGCAGTTGCCATCGGCGGTCAGGGCCTTGCGAAAACGCAGCTGGGCCTGCTTGCGATTCTCTTCGCGCAGGGCCATGTCGGCCAGCTCGCACTGGTAATGGGCGATGGTGGGAGCCAGCTTCTTGCCCTGAAATTTTTGCAACCGCTCGCTCACCACGATCGCCTTCTCCCAATCACGCAACTGCTGGTAGATGAGCTGCAACTGGGCCAGCGCCGTCTCCTCATACTCCCCGTCCTCGGTGAGCTCGAGCCACAGCTTCTCGGCCCGATCGAGCAGGCCGGCGGCGAGGAAGTCCCTCGCCAGCTCCTGCAGGGCGAGCTGACGCTGCTCCATGGTGAGCTGGCGGGTAATGAGGTTCTGGTGGATCTTGATGGCCCGGTCTACCTCGCCCCGTTGACGGAACAGGTTGCCGAGAGAGAGGTGGGTTTCGATGGTCTCGCTGTCCACTTCCAGCAGCTGGATAAAGAGATCCACCGCCTTGTCGGATTCGTCGGACAGCAAATAATTGAGACCCGCCACATACTGGCGGGAAAACTGGTTACTCTGTTTCTGGGTGTCCTGGCGAACACTCCTGCGCCCCATATACCAGCCGTAGCCGGCGGCAATGGGCAACAGCAGGAAAAGCAGTTCAAGCATCGAGGGACATTATTCCTTGGCAGCCGTTCGGGCCAGCTCCAATTCACGGGATTGACGGCGCATGGTGCGATTGAGGGTGCGGTTTTGCATCTTGAGGCGCAAGAACAGCAAACCGAAGACCAGCCAGCCCAGCAGGAAGCCACCACCAAAGAAGAATCCCAGCAACATGGAGAGCGAGAACTCCCCTTGGGCAATCAGATAATTGAACTGCACCAGCTGGCCATTTTGCGAACCGATGGCCAGCGTCAGGATAAACACCAGCACCAGTGGAATGAGGGCCAAGATACGCTTCATAGGAGCTCCCTGTCAGTAGCTAATGAGAGGCTGATTATCCTTAAAATCACCGGCAGACTCTAGAGCGAATGGGAAAAGACTTGGCAAAACCGGACAATTGCCACAATAGAAACCGTAAAAACAAAAAAGGCATACCCAGGTATGCCATTTTCTGCATTATTCGATGATGTTCACGCGCTCGCGTAACTCTTTGCCGGGCTTGAAATGCGGAACATATTTCCCGGTCAATTCAACCTTGTCCCCGGTCTTGGGGTTGCGGCCCACACGGGGTGCACGATAGTGCAGTGAAAAACTTCCAAATCCGCGGATTTCAATCCGGTCGCCGTTTTGCAAAGTCGACGCCATCTGCTCAAGGATCTCCTTGATGGCGGCTTCGACATCTTTGGCCGGCATATGCATGCGGCTGGCAGCCAATTGTTCGATGAGATCTGATTTGGTCATAACGTTAAATCTCCTTCCCCGATCACATGCAATATTCATTACGCCAAGATAAAAAAGGGCGGCGTGACACGCCGCCCTTTTCTTGCATCAAGGATTATTCACCCTTGGCGGCTTTGAACGCTTCGGCCATGGCATTGCTGAACACAACTTCTTCTTGTTGGTTCAGGTTGTCGATGGCAACACGCTCGTCAGCCTCGTCCTTGGCACGGACAGACAGGCTCACGGTGCGGTTCTTGCGATCAACGCCCATGAATTTAGCTTCAACTTCGTCACCAACAGACAGCACCAGAGTGGCGTCTTCTACGCGGTCACGAGCAGCATCGGAGGCACGCAGGTAGCCTTCTACGCCGTCAGCCAGTTCGATCACGGCACCCTTGGCATCAACCTCGGTAACCTTACCCTTCACAATAGCACCTTTCTTGTTGTCAGACAGGTACTTATTGAACGGGTCTTCTTCGATCTGCTTGACGCCCAGGGAGATGCGCTCACGCTCCGGGTCAACTTGCAGAACAACGGCTTCGATTTCGTCGCCTTTCTTGAATTCACGAACTGCTTCTTCACCCTGGTTGTTCCAGGAGATGTCAGACAGGTGAACCAGGCCGTCGATGCCGCCGTCCAGACCGATGAAGATACCGAAGTCAGTGATGGACTTGATCTTGCCGGAAACACGGTCGCCCTTGGCGTGAGTTTCGGCAAACAGCTGCCACGGGTTGGATTTGCACTGCTTCAGACCCAGGGAGATACGACGACGCTCTTCGTCGATGTCCAGAACCATCACGTCAACCACGTCGCCAACGTTAACAACCTTGGACGGGTGGATGTTCTTGTTGGTCCAATCCATCTCGGATACGTGTACCAGGCCTTCAACGCCTTCTTCGATTTCAACGAAGCAGCCGTAGTCGGTCAGGTTGGTCACGCGGCCAGACAGACGGGTGGTCTCCGGGTAACGCTTGGCGATAGCAACCCAGGGATCTTCGCCCAGCTGCTTCAGACCCAGGGATACACGGGTACGCTCGCGGTCGAACTTCAGAACCTTGACTGCGATCTCGTCGCCAACGTTGACGATTTCGGAAGGATGCTTAACGCGCTTCCACGCCATGTCGGTGATGTGCAGCAGGCCGTCAACACCGCCCAGATCTACGAATGCACCGTAGTCGGTCAGGTTCTTGACGATACCCTTAACTTCTTGACCTTCTTGCAGGTTAGCCAGCAGGCTTTCGCGCTCGGAGGTGTTCTCGGTCTCGATCACGGCACGACGGGAAACAACAACGTTGTTGCGCTTCTGGTCCAGCTTGATGACTTTGAACTCGAGTTCTTTGTTTTCCAGGTGAGCAGTGTCACGGATCGGACGCACGTCAACCAGAGAACCCGGCAGGAAGGCACGGATGCCGTTCAGTTCAACGGTGAAACCACCCTTGACCTTGCCGTTGATGATACCGATAACGGTAGCTTGCTCTTCGTAAGCTTTTTCAAGCTGCAGCCAGGCTTCGTGGCGCTTGGCTTTTTCGCGGGACAGCTTGGTTTCGCCGAAACCATCTTCGATAGAGTCCAGAGCCACGTCAACGGAGTCGCCTACGTTGATTTCCAGCTCGCCCATGGCGTTCTTGAATTCTTCAGCCGGGATAGCGGACTCGGATTTCAGACCGGCGTCAACCAGTACGAAACCATTTTCGATAGCAACGACAGTACCCTTGACGATGGAACCTTGACGGGTTTCAACGGCGTTCAGGGACTCTTCAAAGAGTTGAGCAAAAGATTCGATCATTGTTTATGTCACAAATGAAACATCCACTTGTCATCCAGCACAAGCGGGGTTGTTTTAAATAATCTGCGCCATCCATGGTGCAGACGACCGGATGTCAGCTTGCGCTGGCATCACCGAGTTGTTGCTCCGCATAGGCGAGCACCGTTGCCAGCACTTCGTCTATGGACATGGCGGTTGAATCCACCACGAGAGCATCTTCTGCCGGTTTCAGGGGGGCAACGGCGCGATTTCTGTCGCGATCGTCACGCTCCCGAATCTCGGTTAAAAGACGCTCAAAGTTAACATCAAAGCCCTTATCTTGCAACTGCTTATAGCGGCGAGCCGCCCGTTCTTCGGCGCTGGCGTCGAGGAAAATCTTCACTTCCGCCTCGGGGAAAACCACGGTACCCATGTCGCGACCGTCGGCGATGAGGCCGGGGGCCTGGCGAAAAGCGCGCTGACGGCGCAGCAGGGCTTCGCGCACCCGCGGAAAGGCGGCAATCTTGCTCGCGGCATTGCCCACTTCCTCGGTACGAATGGTACGGGAAACATCCTCCCCTTCCAGCACGACCTTCACCTGCTCGGCATCGACCTGGAACTGCACGTCCAGATTGGCGGCCAGGGGAACCAGCGCGGCTTCGGAATCGAGCTCGACATCGTGATGCAAGGCCGCCAGGGCCAGCACCCGGTAGATGGCGCCGGAGTCGAGCAGGTGCCAACCCAGTTTTTCAGCCAGCAACTGGCACAGGGTGCCCTTGCCGGCACCACTTGGGCCATCAATTGTCATCACGGGGGCCATCTGCGGCATAACGTCTCTCCTGCACACTTGTTGCACACATCCCGGGAGGGATGGGGTAATGGGCGCCGATTATACCCAAATGTGCCGAGCCTGGCAGTCGCCAGCACACACAATTGCGCAAAACCGGTCGCAACTGTCCTCTTTGTGTACAACGGGGCAAGCCATTAAACAGTGCAAGGTTTTGTTCTTATGGTTGTTCCGGACAAGGCGCGCTAAACTGGCCGCCCTTTTTTAAGCAGCTGTAGTAAGGAGCAACCTATGAGCAGCGTTACCCTCGTGGCCAAATCCAAGTTGCCAACCCCCTGGGGCACCTTCACGCTGGTCGGCTTTCAGGAAACCGGCACCGGCAAGGATCACGCCGCGCTGGTGATGGGCGATATCACGGGTGATGAGCCGGTGCTGGGCCGAATTCACTCCGAATGCCTGACCGGCGATGCCCTGTTCAGTCTGCGTTGCGACTGCGGCTTCCAGCTGCAAGCCGCACTGGAAAACATCGCCAAGGCGGGCCGTGGCGTCTTGCTGTACGTGCGTCAGGAAGGACGCGGCATCGGTCTGCTCAACAAGATCCGGGCCTATCATCTGCAGGATCAGGGCGCCGACACCGTTGAAGCCAACGTGGCACTCGGCTTTGCCGCCGACATGCGCGACTACACCATCTGCGCCGACATGCTCAAGCAGCTGGAGGTGAAATCCCTCAAGCTGATGACCAACAACCCGCGCAAGATGAAGGCGATGGAATCCTTCGGCATTCCGGTAGCGGAGCGGGTGCCCCTGCAGGAAGGGCGCAATCCCCACAACGAGTTCTACCTCTCGACCAAGGCCAGCAAGCTGGATCACATGTTCAAGAAGTGATCCCGCCTCGCCGCTCGTCGCCATGAAAAACGCCTCCCATCGGGAGGCGTTTTTTGTTGCTCTCGTATCGCCGCAGCGCTAGCGGATGGGCAGCTCGATATCGGCAAACATGGCATCCACGTCGTCGCTGGAGCGCAGGGCAATGGCCCGCTCCACCACGTCCCGGGTCAGATGGGGGGCAAAGCGGGTCATGAAGTCATACATGTAGGTACGCAGAAAGGAGCCCTTGCGAAAGCCGATCTTGGTGGTGCTGTGGGCAAACAGGTGGCTTGCATCGAGGGCCACCAGATCGGTATCGACCTGGGGATCCAGCGCCATGGTCGCCATCACGCCAATCCCTACCCCCAGCCGGACATAGGTCTTGATCACGTCCGCGTCGGTGGCGGTGAAGACGATGTTGGGCTCGAAACCGGCCCGGTTGAAGGCAGTATCGAGCTCGGAACGGCCGGTAAAGCCAAACACATAGGTCACCAGCGGGAAGCGGGCGATGTCGGCAATGGAGAGCTTGCCGACCTGGGTCAACGGGTGGCCCTTGGGGACGATCACGCTGCGGTTCCAGTGATAGCAGGGCAGCATGATGAGATCTTCGTACAGGTGCAGCGCCTCGGTGGCGATGGCAAAGTCGGCCTGCCCCTTGACCACGGCTTCGCTGATCTGGGTCGGCGTGCCCTGATGCATGTGCAGGGAGACCTTGGGAAAGCGCTTGATGAAGCCTTTTATCACGTCAGGCAGCGCATAACGGGCCTGGGTGTGGGTCGTCGCGATATGAAGCGTGCCCTGTTCGGGGTGAGTGTGCTGACTCGCCACCGACTTGATGCTCTCCACCTTGCCCAGGATCTCGTTGGCAATCTTGATCACGTCCCGTCCAGCCGGGGTGATCTGGGTCAGGTGTTTGCCGCTGCGCTCGAAAATCTGGATCCCCAGCTCATCTTCCAGCATGCGCACCTGCTTGCTGATCCCTGGCTGAGAGGTGTAGAGACTCTCTGCCGTTGCCGACACGTTCAGTCTGTGGTTGGCAACCTCAACGATATAACGCAATTGTTGGAGTTTCATGATGTTAGGCTCTAAAGGCGACTTGAACTAATACTAACAAACTTTTGCCTGATAGCCTTTCCTTCTTGGCCATTTATGGCTGTGCTTGCGCCAGCAGAAAATCCCGCAAGGCCCGGTTGGCCATGGAGAGCGGATCCCCCCGCCGCCACGCCACGCAGAGATCGAGAAAGATCGGGGGCGCGAACGGGATCCCGGTCAGGGCCGGCTCTTCGTCCAGCGCCATCCGCAAGAAGGTGGTCACCGCAAAACCCTGCTTTACCACCGCCTTGAGCAACGGGATAAGGTTGCTCTCAAAGGCGATGTCGGGCTCGCAGCCCAGTCCCTGAGCCAGCGCTTCCATGTGCTCGCGGTGATAGAAGCCGCGGCGAAACATCGCCAGCTCCTGGCTGAAAAACTCGCTCAGCGACACACTCCTGGCCTGACGCAGCGGATGCTCCTCCCCCACCACCATCAGCATCTCTTCACGCAGCAGCTGGGCCCCTTCCAGCGCCGGCGGCAGATCGCTGGTGATGAGGATGGCGAGATCCAGCGAACCGTCCACCATCCGGCTCAACAGCTCGCGGGTACCCGCCTCCTCCACCCGGATCTTGAGGCCGGGGTAGCGGTGCTTGAAAGCCATCAGGATCGGCGGGAAGTAATAGGAGCCCATCATGTAGGGGATGCCGATGCGCACTTCTCCGCGCTCCAATCCCTTGAGCTCGGCCATCTCGGCCTCGGCCTGATGCATCTGACGCAGCAGGCGCTCGGCATGACGGCAGAGCACCTCCCCTTCCGGGGTGAGCCGCACGTTGCGATCCTGACGGTCGAACAGGCGCAGCTCGAGCTGCTGCTCCAGCTTGGCGATGGCCATGCTGATGGCGGGCTGTGCCACGTGCAACCCGTTGGCCGCCTTGGTAAAGGAGCCGGCATCCCGCACCGCCAGCAGATAGGTGAGCTGTTTGAGGTCCATATCAATTTGGTTTATCAGATGGATAACTTAAATATATTATATTTATGCTCTGGCGCGCACTAACCTGCAACAAAGCTGTCAGGACAATTGCATATGATCGAAGTCGGTAGTCGTGAATGGATCCGCGCCACCCTGGCCCTCAGCCTGGGCTCCTTCCTGGTGTTTCTCAATCTCTATCAGACCCACCCCCTGCTGCCGCTGCTGGCCGAGGTGTTTTCCGTCAGCTCGCTGTCGGCCGGCTGGACTCTGGCCGGCTGCACCGCAGGGCTCGCCGTCTCGCTGCTCGTCTGCGCCCGGCTGGCGGATCGCTTCGGTCGGCGCCGGATCATGCTATGGAGTCTGGCCGGCGCCATCCTGCTCTCCCTGCTCATCAGCCTGGTCAGCCAGTTTGAACAGCTGTTGCTGTTGCGGATCCTGCAGGGTGTGCTGCTGGCAGGGCTGCCCGCCACCGCCATCGCCTACATGGGGGAAGAGTTCAGCAAGCGGGCCCTGCTCTCCGCCGTCGGCGTCTACATCGCCGCCAACTCGCTGGGGGGCATCGCCGGTCGGGTGGTCGGCGGTCTGCTGGCCGGCTGGTTTGGCGACTGGCAGCACACCTTTCTCGGCATCGGCCTCATCAGCCTGGCGCTGCTGCCCCTCGTCATCTGGCTGCTGCCGGCCCAGACCCGCTTCGTGCCCGTCATCGCCAAGCCGGGCCAGTTTCGCCAGGCCATCACCAGCCACCTCGGCAATCCGCTGCTGGTGGGGGCCTACCTCATCGGCGGCCTCAACTTCATGGTGTTTCTGAACCAATTCAGCTACCTCACCTTCCTGCTGGCCAGCCCCCCCTTCTCCTTGCCGACCCAGTGGCTCGGCATGTTGTTTCTGACCTATCTGTCGGGGACGGTGGCCTCCTCCCTCAGCGGGCGCTGCGCCCATCGCTGGGGGGCACAGCGTCTGCTGCTGGTCGGCATAGCCCTGATGGCGCTCGGCAGCGCCCTGCTGCTGTGCGGCTCGCTCGGTGCCATCCTCTCAGGCCTGCTCATCTCGAGTTTCGGCTTTTTCCTTGCCCACGCCTGCGCCAGCGCCTGGGTCGGCCAGCACGTGGAACACAACCGGGCGCTCGCCTCATCGCTCTATCTGGTGGGTTACTATCTGGGGGCCAGTCTGGGGGGACTTTATCTTCACCCCTTCTGGGAGCAGGGAGGACTCGGGGGATTGGTGCTCGGCATCGAGCTGGTACTGGTGATCACGGCGGGATTGAGCCTCTGGCTCGGCCACTTGAAGGGACGCCCCGCCCGCCCCCGCATCTGCCATCCTTGATGCTATCTCGGCTATTAAACGGGGCCGGTCAAGCGGCCCCGTCTCATCAAGCCTGGTCGTAGTACCCGGCAGGCACCGGCACCACGGCGCCGCTCGCCACCTCTTCTTCGATCACCTCGGCCAAGGTGCGCAGATGAAATTTGATCTGCCCAGAGGCCAACATCACCGCCACATCGGGATTGCGTTCATCATTCAGGTTGCCGGTCTTGAAGGCCACCTCGGGATGGGCAGCCAGCAAGGCATCCAGCGAAGGCACCACCAGCTCGATATGTTCCAGCCCGGCCTGATGGCTGCGACCGGGTTTGGGCGCCGCCAGCTCGATGCAGGGCACGCTGCCGTGGGCATGGGGCACTGGTTGATGCAGGCGGTAGGTGGCGATGGGCCGTCCGCCGATCATCCCCTCCACCAGCAGGTCGCCATGGGTTGCCAGCAGCCCCTTCAGGGTCAGGTACTCCACCAGTGTGGCGGCCCGATAGCAGAGGTGGTCGACCTCAATGGCGGTAGGATGGATGGCAAGTGCGTCCAGCTCGGTCAACAGCTGGCAAACAAATGGGGCCATCGGCCCCAGTGTGGTATCGAGTGGATGTGACATGATCACCATTTCTTCTTGGGTTGGAACAAGACGTCCAGTTCGTCCGCCTCTTTGTCCTTGATGTTTTGCAGCTCTTTTTCGCTGTGCTCTTGGAGATGGGCGTCGAGTCCGGCCAGCCCCTGGCGCATGTCCTCTTCCCGCGCCATCAGATAGGGATCTTTATCCGCGACGCTGGCCAGGGCGGAGAGCCCCTTGGTGTAGAGCTGGCGACAGGTGCCGTATTGCCCCTGGATCTGGGCATCCATGGCCCGCTTCACCAGGTTGGCGATGTTGACCTTGAGCTGCATCAGCTCGAGGCGGCGATCCTCCTGGGCAAAGCCCTGCGGATCTATCTTGCCCTTGTTGTGCTCGACCCGCAGCACGGCCCGCATCTTCTTGACCAGCTGCAACATCTGGATGGCCTGACGATCCGATTCGGGGGTCTTGAAATGCCCCTCATCCTGGCTGCTGTAGTTCTCCTGCACGTTCTTGATCTGGGTCTGCACGTCGACAATGCGCTGCTTGATCTGGGCATTGGGCATCACCAGGGCGATGGCACGATAGGCATCAAGGATCCGGTGCTGCAACAGCAGCACTATGTTCTTGGAGAAGGGCACCAGGTTGACGTTGAGCAGCATCTCTTCGGTTTCATCCACCACCGACTTGTAGCGGGCGATGGCGTGACGCTTGTCGGCCTCTGCCTTCTGCTTATATTGCTGCATCACGTTATAGGCGATGACCAGAAACAGGAGTGCGCCAATAGACAGCAATACCAAGGTTAAAATCATAGGAAGTCCAAACTCCTGTCCCAATTCAATTGCGTGATCCTACAACAGCTTACCTAGTTAAGGTAGTCCGCACCGCAAGGCTTGCCCCCGATTTGTGCCGCAAGGTGGGCACAAACACGGGGGAAAACCGGGATCACGCGGCGCTGGCGACACCGCCATTACCTCTTAGTATCGCCCATCGGGCTCATTACTTGAGGCTGAAGCCCCGGGATCGCAGGAAATCCTGCATGAAGGGCCGCGCCTCCTTGCCAAGAATGCCCCGGATCTGGCTGCTCCAGCTCTGCTGCTTGTTGTTGCTGCTGCGGGACTGGTAATAAGCCTCGATCTGCCGGTCATAGCTGGCAAGCAGCTCCCGATCCAGTTCAGCCTGATAGCGGTTCTCATGCACCACCAGAGCGCGGGGCAAGCGGGGTTTTTGCTCAGGCGCCTGAGCCGGATGGCCGAGACAGAGACCGAACAGCGGGATCACCTGATGCGGCAGACCCACCGCCTCGCTCACCGCAGCCGGGTTGTTGCGGATCCCGCCGATGTAGACACCGCCAAGCCCCATGGATTGGGCTGCCAGCAGGGCATTCTGGGCCATCAGGGCGCCGTCGATGGCGCCGATCAGCAACTGCTCGACAAAGCCGGTCTGGGCGTCCGGTACCACCTCGCAGTGGCGATGATAATCGGCGCAAAAGAGCAGGAACTCGGCCGCCTGGGCCACATAGACCTGATGCCCCGCCAGTTCGGCAAGCTGGCTGCGCAGGGCCTTGTCGGTCACCCGGATGATGCTGTTGGCCTGCAGAAAGCTGGAGCTGGAGGCGGCCTGGGCCG
Source organism: Aeromonas dhakensis (assembly GCF_000820305.1). Lineage (GTDB taxonomy): Bacteria > Pseudomonadota > Gammaproteobacteria > Enterobacterales > Aeromonadaceae > Aeromonas > Aeromonas dhakensis. The sequence goes on along the minus strand of NZ_CDBH01000045.1, from coordinate 360,775 downwards.
CACTCAGGATCTGGTCGAGCTGGGCCTCGCTGATGGGGTCGGCGGTGAATTGACGAATGGAGCGATGGGCAAGAATAAGGTCGAGAGTCGGGTTCATGTTGCCTCCATATGAAGAAGCCCACACTCTACCCAAAAACAGCGGGGGGCCCAAGGCCCCCCGCGCTCTCGTCACAGCACGACCGGCTAACCGGCCAGCGGATAGTTGCCCGCCTTGCAGCTGACCACGAAGCCGCTCTCTTCCACCTGCGCCACCGACATCGGCTTGCTGAACAAGAATCCCTGAAACACGTGGCAGCCCTGGGTGCGCAGGGCGGCCAGTTCGTGTTCGTCCTCCACCCCTTCGGCCATGATGCCAAGGCCCAGGCTGGTGGCCATGGCGACGGTGGCCCGGATCACCGGCAGGTTGAGCCCCACCACGAAGGAGCGATCCAGCTTGATGGTGTCGATGGGCAGCCGGTTGAGATAGGCCAGCGACGAGTAGCCGGTACCGAAATCGTCGATGGCAATCTTGATCCCTTGCTCGCTCAGGCCATCGAGGATCTCGATGCACCCCTTCATGTCCAGCATCAATACCGTCTCGGTCAACTCCAGCGTGAGCAGGCCGGCATCCACGCCAAACTCCTTGAGCTGCTGGGCCACCAGCTCCGGCAGGGAGGACGAGAGCTGAAAGCCGGATAGATTGACCGACACCGGCACGCTCACCCGCCACTCCTTCTGCCAGTGGGCCATCTGGGCCAGTGCCGTCGACAGCACCCAGCCACCTATCTCGCGAATGAGCCCCATCTCTTCCGCCAGCGGGATGAACTCCACCGGCGAGACATGGCCCAATACGGGATTGTGCCAGCGCAGCAGCGCCTCGTACCCGAGCAACCTGCCTTTTGCCACATCCACCTGGGGCTGGTAGCAGAGGCTCAGCTCCCCCCGCCCGATGGCCTTGGCCAGGAACTGCTTCAGGGTCAGCTTGCGATGCAAGGTCTGCTGCATGCTGGGGGTGAAACGCTGCCAGCGCAGCCGCCCCATCTGCTTGGCCTGGTACATGGCCATGTCGGCGCGGGTGATGAGGTTGTCGCCATCGTCCGCATCATCCGGATAGATGGCGATGCCGATGCTGCCACCTATGGTCACCTCGGGCACCCCGCTCAGCTGCAACGGCTTGGTCATCTGGGAAAGCATGAGGTCGGCCACCTCCTGCGCCCGATCGCTGGAGTGGCTGAGCGGCACCAGCGCGGTAAATTCGTCGCCACCGAGCCGGGCCAGCTCCACATCGCGCGGACAGATCTGCTTGAGCCGGCCGGCGACCCGCTCCAGAAGCCGGTCACCAGCCTTGTGGCCGTAGTTGTCGTTGACCAGCTTGAAGTTGTCCAGGTCCATGAACACCAGGGCGAAACGCCCGCCCAGCCCGCAGTAAGCTTCCAGCGATTTCATCAGCCCATAACGGTTGAGCAGACCTGTCAGCGAGTCGTGCCAGGCCAGGTGGCGATGCTCCAGCTCCTCCAGCTTGCGGTCGGTGATGTCACGCATGGTGAGCAGGATCTGGGCCCCCTGCTGGATGTGACGAAACTGGTACTGAAACCAGCGCATCCCCTTGAGGGTGCGGCACTCCCCCTCGGCCACCACTTCATCGAGCCGGGAGAGCTTCTGATAGAAGGCGTCGTCATTGCCGGAGAAGAGCTGGGAGAGGTGATGTACCTCATCACCGAAACACATCTCGAAGTGGTGATTGCCGCTCTCGAGCCGGCCCAGGTTGTCAAACAGGCAGGCCAGGGTATCGCCAGTGGCGAGGGAGGACTCCTGATAGAGGGTGTCGGCATCGATGACCGCCTCGGTCATCATCATCAGCCGCCCCGCCAGCTGGATGCCGGAAAGGCGCAGATAAACCTGTTTTTTGACCCCCTTTGGGGAGAGGGTCCACCACTCGCTGTAACTGCGCCCCTGCTGAAAGTCCCCGAGGTAGCGCTGCAACAGCAGATCGATGGCCTGTGCCATGTCGGCCGAGAAATCGCGCGACTGCAGTTCGTCCAGCGAGCTGGCCTCCCACACATTCAAGGCGGCGCGATTGGCCCAATAGATATGGTGATGCCGGATGTCATACACCCAGATTGGGGTATGCAACACATCCATCCCGTTCAATAACCGTTCGTCTAGCGTATTCATCTAATATGGTGATTCATGGTATGTGATCACTGGGAAACCCAGCGGCGGAGAGCCCTCCCGGGCAACCGATGCTGGTACAAAATCGGATCCAGCCCATAATGGAAACAAGCATGCGCAAGGGGCTGACTTCATATGAAAACGCTACATGTGAAACCCATGGTCAGGAAAAACGGACTCACGTTGGTATTGTTGGGCATCATAGTAAGCATTGCTATGATTTTTATACTTTTTTTACTCGGTGAACAACCACTAATCCCCCCGGTCTCCGGCCTGTTGGCGGGTCTGATGATGATCTTTATCGGCTCATTGAAGCTGGTCGAGCCCCATTTCAGCCTGTCGCTCTGTCACGATTGTCTGCAATATCACCACAAATACGGCGGTTGGATCCTGAAATGGAGAAATATTCAGCGAATCGACCAGCCACGCATTCATCTGGGCTGGGATCTGGTCCCCCTGCCCTACATAGGTTTGAAGATCAAAGATTACGACGATTTTTTGACATTGATCACACCCAGATTGGCCGTGCGCCTGCTGACCGAGCAGCGTGGCGTCCTGTTGCAGGCACTGCGCAGTGAGCAACCCGAATGCATCGGCGGGGGCTGCGGCGACCCCTTTCAGGGGGAAGGCTTGCTGGAAGAGAGTCACTTTCGCTCCCCCTCCGGTCAACGCTATGAGGGGGTGATCGCCATGCTGGCCAACCGCATGACCCGGCTGCGTGATCTGCTCGGCTACGATCTGCTGGTGCCGGACAACAGCCTGGACCGGGATCCGGCCGAATTTGTCCGACTTTTGCACCAGTATCAGCGGGAGTCGAATCTAATCCAGATCAATTAAACGCCGGATTGAGCTTGCCAAGGCTGGCCGCACTTCTTAAGGTCACTGCCTTGTTACACCCAGAACACCGCTTATGAAGTACATCGAAGAGTTCTATCTGTTCGTCAAGGTGGTACAAGAGGGAGGCTTCTCCCACGCGGCCGCCGCACTGGGCATGCCCACCGGCACCATCAGTCGACGTATTTCTCAGCTGGAAGAGCAGCTCGGCTGCTCCTTGCTACACAGATCCACCCGCAAACTCCGCCTGACCGATGAAGGACTGCGCTACTACGAGCGCCTGTGCACCCCGCTCGGTGAAATCGAGCAGGCCACCGGCGAGATCCAGGGCAAAGAGGCCGACCTCAACGGCGTAATTCGCCTGGCAGCCCCCATCGCCCTCTCCAACACCATCCTGGTCGACATGCTGGCGGACTTTGGCCTGCGCTACCCCGAGGTGCAGTTCGACATCACCCAGACCAACGATCATCAACACCTGTTCGACAACGATCGGGATCTGGTGTTTTTCAACGGCGAGCTCCCCCAGTCCCTGCCCAATGCGCTCTGCCTCGGTCACATCGAATACGGCCTGTTTGCCTCCCCCCTCTATCTGGAGAAGATGGGCACCCCCTCCCATCCGGGCCAGCTGGAGGAGCATGCGCTCATCTACTGCTGGCCCCATCAGCACTGGCAACTGACCGACCGGGAGGAGCAGACGGTGCAGATCAAGCGGGCCGCCAGGCTCACCGTCAACCAGACCCAGGCAGCGGTTCGCGCGGCCAGACGGCACCTGGGGATCGTCAACGCCCCGCTCCATTACGTACACCCTTTCCTGCAGGATGAGCAGCTGATCGCGGTACTGCCCGACTGGAAAACCGGCAACCGTCCCTTCTACATGTTGCGTTGCCAGCCTCAGTTTGCCCCGTTGCGTGTTAAGATGTTCGCTGATTTTGTTGAAAAATATTCAGCGCGCTACCGGAGCCTGCAGTGGGACAACCAATTTTCACCGGCGACCAGCCTGTCTCATTGCATCTGACCGTTGGCGGGCCACACTTATAGCAATCCTCGTTGACCAGGCCGGCCTAACACTATGAATGTATTGATATGTGATGACTCAGGATTCGCCCGTAAACAGCTGGCCCGCGCCCTCCCCGCAGACTGGGACGTGACGCTCCACTACGCCGCCAACGGGCTGGAAGGGATAGAGCAGGTCCTGATGGGACATGGGGATCTGATCTTTCTGGATCTGACCATGCCGGAGATGGACGGCTACGGCGTACTGGAGACCCTCAAGCGCGAAGGGCTGCGCAACAAGGTGATCGTGGTCTCCGGCGACATCCAGCCGGAAGCCTATCAGCGGGTGATGGGGCTGGGGGCGCTCGACTTCATCAAGAAACCGGCTGCCCCGGAGACCCTCAGCGCCCTGTTGAAGCAGCATGATCTATGGCAGGCCAAGGGCACTGCCGTATCGGAAGCCGCCAGCCCCACAGCTCAGGCGGTGGTCGATGCCGGCAGCGTCGATACCGGCATCAAGATCAGCCCCGAAGTGCGCGATGCCTATCAGGAGCTCGCCAACGTATCCATGGGTCAGGCCGCCGACCTGCTGGCCCGCCTGCTCAACGCCTTCGTGGTGCTGCCCATCCCCAACGTCAACGTGCTGGAGGTGTCCGAGCTGCACATGGCCCTCTCGGCTGCCGCCGACTCGGATACCCTCTCCGCCGTCTGCCAGGGCTTCATCGGTGCCGGCATCGCCGGCGAGGCGCTGATCCTGTTTCACGACTCCAGCTTCAAGGATCTGGCCCGGCTGATGAACCATCAGGGCACGCTGGATCGCACCGCCGAGCTGGAGCTCTTGATGGACACCGCCAACGTGCTGATCGGCGCCTTCCTGCGCGGCTACGCCAGCCAGCTCGATACCCCCTTCAGCCAAGGTCACCCCGTGGTGCTCGGCCAGCACAGGCCCATCAACGAGCTCATCAACACCAACAAGAGTCGCTGGCGCCGCACGCTGGCCATCGAGATCAACTACCGGGTCCAGGATTACGCGGTGCAGTGCGATCTGCTGCTGCTGTTTACCGAAGATTCCATCGCCACCATGAACAACAAAATCATGCACATGCTCTAGGAGTGACCATGGAAATCCGTGAATTTCATTGGCTGATGAACATAGTCCAGAACCTGGACGTGGGGCTGGTCGTGCTCGACAAGGAGTACAGGGTACAGGTGTGGAACGGCTTCATGGAGAGCCACAGCGGCCGGCTGGCCGGCGAGGTGCGCGATGGCGTGCTGTTCGACCTCTTCCCCGACGTGGATCGCGCCTGGTTCGAACGCAAGGCTAACATGGTGTTCAAACTCAACAACCGCGCCTTCAGCACCTGGGAACAGAAACCCTACCTGCTGCGCTTCTCCAACTACCGCCCCATCACCGGCTCAGCGCCCCACATGTTCCAGAACCTGACCCTGGTGCCGCTGGCCGATTTTGGCGGTCAGGTAACCCACATCGCCGTGATGATCTACGACGCCACCGACGAGGCCATGCTGATGAGCGGCCAGCGCCAGGCATGAAGACTCTTTGCAGCACAATGAAAACAGGGCGCCTTGGCGCCCTGTTTTGTGGTGAGGCGCTCAGCGGGCCCCGAGGTACTCGGTGAAGGCGTCGATCACCTCGTCGATGTCGTCATCGGTGATCTGCAGATGGGTCACCAGCCGCATCTCGCCGTAACCGGAGAAGAGGATCCCCCGCTCCTTCATGAAGGCAAGCAGGGGGCCGCTCTGCTCTTTTGCCAGCTGCAGGAAGACCATGTTGGTCTGCACCTGGGCCAGATCCAGGGTGATGCCGGGCAAGGCAGCCAACCCCTCGGCCAGGCGTCTGGCCCGGCGGTGATCGTCCGCCAGGCGGGCGACGTGCTGTTCGAGGGCAAACAGACCGGCCTGGGCCAGGATCCCCGCCTGACGCATGCCGCCCCCCAGCATCTTGCGCAGCCGTCTGGCGCGGGCAATGAAGGCGCGAGAGCCCACCAGCAGCGATCCCACCGGTGCCCCCAGCCCCTTGGAGAGGCAGATGGAGATGCTGTCAAAGGGAGCAGCCAGTTCGTGTACCCCGTGACCGCTCGCCACGGTGGCGTTGAACAGGCGCGCCCCGTCCAGATGCAGCTGTAGCCCGCGTTCGTCGACGAACTCGCGCATCGCCTGCAGGTAGTGAAGCGGCAGCACCTTGCCATTGTGGGTGTTTTCGAGGCAGACCAGCCGGGTCTGCACAAAATGGGCATCGTCAGGGGCAATGGCCGCGGCCACATCGGCCACCGCCAGCGAACCGTCAGCCTGCATGGGCACCGCCTGCAGTGCGACCGAGCCCAGCACGGCGCTCCCCTGAGCTTCATAACGATAGATGTGGGCCCCTTGGCCCACGATGGCCCCCTCCCCGCGCTGACAGTGGCTCATCACCGCCAACAGGTTGGACATGGTGCCGGAGGGGACAAACAGCGCGGCCTCCTTGCCCAGCAGCTCGGCCCCGCGGGCCTCCAGTGCATTGACGCAGGGATCTTCCCCGTAGACATCATCCCCCACCTCGGCATGCAGCATGCTCTGGCGCATGGCATCCGTGGGCTGGGTGACCGTATCACTTCGTAAATCGATATAGCGCATGACATCCCTCCTGAAGCTGGAGCATGACGTTAGCCAGCCATGGCTGGCTTGGCAAGCGGACCGTTTCCGGAATGTGAAGCCGGTGACGGCTTACCAGGGCAGCGGCTGGCCCTGCAGGTCGAGGAAGCTGCCGGACTGGGCCGGCGACAACTGGTTGAGAAGATCAAGCAGACGCGGCGCCACAAGCGCCGGATCCTGCAGGGTCTCGGTTGCCAGCTCATGCAGGAAGGGCTGATTCATGGGGGTATCCATCAGCCCGGGATGGACGGTGATCACTCCGGCGGCGGGAAAGCGTTCGCGCCACTCGTGGGCCAGCGTTTTCGCCCCCATGTTGAGCGCCGCCTTGCTCATCCGGTAGCTGTAACGGCTGCCCGTCTCGTTGGCGCCGAGGCTACCGGCCAGATCGGAGAGAGTGCAGAGCCAGAGCCGGGTGTCCGGCGTCATGCGGCGGCTCAGGCAGGCGGCCAGAGCCAGATGCGGCCAGGCATTGGCCAGCAGGCTGTCGCACAGCCACCTGGGGTTGACCTCCTCCACTCGCCGCTCCGGCATGAAGTTGATGTCGTGCAGCAGACCTATGGTGTTGATCACCACGCTCGGCAACGCCGCCGTGTCATAGAGGGTGAACAGGGCATCGAAGGAGAGGGCATCCACCTCCTGCAGCGGGAAATAACTGGCGGGATCCACCCCTTTTGGCTGTTGCCGGCCAGCCAGCACCAGCTCCTCGCCGCGAGCGGACAGCTCATGTGCCAGTGCCGTGCCCAAGCCGCCGCTGCCCAAGATCAGATAGCACATCGCCCTCTCCCCGCTGCCCTCATCTGTTTAGAGGGTATCAGAATAATCCCCGGCCGTAGCCGGGCCATCCCCATCCGGGCTTATGCCTCATGCAGGTGCCGGCCAAATTCGCGGGCCCGTGCCAGATCGAGAAACCCGTCAGCCTGCTTGTGGCTGCGCAAGAACTGGTAATAGGCGAGCAGGATCACCTGCGCGTCTGCCTCCGGCAGCGACAATCCGGGCTTCTGCTCCTGCAACAGGCTGCCGGCCGCCTCCAGGGCTTCCCGATCCACTACCTCCGCCTGCCGATAGAGGTAGCCACAGCCGGTGGCGAGCCACTCCAGCGAGCAGTTGGCTGCCATGGCTATCTGGTTCGCCTTGCCAAGCCCGGGTTCAGCACCCTTCAGATATTTACGGATCAGAGCCTCGCTCAACCCCACCTTGCGGGCAAAGGCGCTGACGCTGCCCGTTCCTATCAAGCTCTGCAAGCGTTCGGCAAAACCGTCCATTTCCTCTCCCTCAGAACCAAAGTTCGAATTAACAAAAGCCGCATTATTGCCTTGCCAACCAGAAGAGACCAAGATGCGGGCAGCATCTTTTTACCCTTATGAGCCAAGGAGCCTCCATGTCCGTATCTCGCCTCCCCCTCCATCCCGAGGGCCCGACCTTCTCCCGTCTCATCATGGGCTACTGGCGCCTGATGGAGTGGCAGCTCTCTCCGAACGCCCTGCTGGATCTGATGAAGTACCACCTGGATCTGGGGGTCACCACCATCGATCACGCCGACATCTATGGCGGCTACCAGTGCGAGCAGGCCTTCGGCGAGGCGCTGCGCCTTGACCCCTCCCTGCGCAACCGGATGGAGATCGTCAGCAAGTGCGGCATCGCCCTCACCGCCAAGCCGGAGCACGCGCTGAATCACTACAACACCGGCAAGGCGCACATCATCGCCAGTGCCGAGGCCTCTCTGCAAAAACTCGGCACCGATCACCTGGATCTGCTGCTGATCCACCGCCCGGACCCCCTGATGGATGCCGACGAGGTGGCCGACGCCTTCATCACCCTCAAGCAGGCGGGCAAGATCAAGCATGCCGGCGTCTCCAACTTCACTGCCCGCCAGTTCGAGCTGCTGCAATCGCGCCTGCCCTTCCCGCTGGTGACCAACCAGCTGGAGATCTCGCCACTCAATCAGAGCACCACCCTGGACGGTACCCTGGATCAGTGCCAGCAGCTGCGCATCAAGCCGATGGCCTGGTCCTGCCTCGGGGGGGGACGCCTGTTCCAGGCCCCTGAATATGCCCCGCTGCGCGCCGAGCTCGAGCAGATCCGCCATGAGGTGGGCGCCGAGCAGATCGAGCAGGTGGTCTATGCCTGGGTCATGATGCTGCCAAGCCAGCCGCTGCCGCTGATAGGCTCCGGCAAGCGGGAGCGGATCGCCGCTGCCGTGGCCTCCCAGTCCATCGTCCTCAGTCGCCAGCAGTGGTTCCGCATCCGCAAGGCGGCGCTCGGTTACGACGTGCCCTGACGAACTGGCCAAGGGCGCAAACAAAAACGGCATGGGGGAAACCCATGCCGTTTTGCGTTATCGAGGCTGCTCAGCGATGACGCTGGGGGCGACCACGTGGTGCATCTGTCTTCGGTTTGGCCTGGTTGACCGTAATGGTACGGCCACCAATCTCGGTGCCATGCAAACCGGCGATGGCTTTTTCGGCCTCGCCATTGACAGGCATTTCAATAAAGCCAAACCCCTTGGACTGACCGGTATCGCGATCGATGATGATATCGACCTTGTCTACCTGCCCAAATTGGCTGAACACGGTTTTCAGTTCGTCGGCCGTCATCCGGTACGACAGATTACCTACGTAAATCTTCATGCCATCCACTCTCGATTCAAGGTGCCTTCTCTATCCAATCACCAACACAAAGGTAAGGGCACACCCCCCATGCCGGACCTGCCGGGACGTCGTGTCCGGGCACTTCCCCGCTCCGTTTACTCAACTCATTGATCTGTTGGGCGAACAGAGCGGACAAGATCAATTCGAGTCAATGGCAGTATCTGAGCTTTGGCAAAGATTGTCGAGAAAATAGTCAGCTCATATGGGGAGCAGGGCGTCCAGCAGCCCCTGCAGCGTACGCCGGCCATGCCAGGCCCGCTTAAAGCCGAAACGGTAGATGCCGGGCGCCACGGCGTGGGTTCCCTCGCGGCCGAGCCCCATCAGCGCGGTGGCGGCCGCCAGCTGTTCTTCATCAAGCGCCAGATCCAGGCTAAAGGCCAGCCACTGACCATCGTGGCCCACCTTGCGATCCCGCTCGACCCCGACCAATGCCGCCCTGGGCAGCGCCAGCGCCTGATCGTTGCTGCCATTGAGCAGATAGAGGTGGGTCTCGTCCCAGGCCAGCTCCGCCAGCCGCCAGCGCTGCCAGCTGCGGGGCAGCACCATCATCAGCAGCACGATACCGCCGAACACCAGACCGACCCAGGGCAGCAGCCCCATCTGTGGGTAACCCAGAGCGATGGCGGCCAGCACGGTGAGCAGGCTCGCCAGCAGCAAAACCGCCATCACCGGATAGAAACGGCGGGCGGGGGGCATCAGCCAGACCAGCCCCGTTTTGTTCACCAGCTCACTGACCTTCATTCATCTCTCCTTGTCCATAGACGCTTGGACGCGCCATTTTTGTCGCGCATTGTGCGCGAGCCGCCCCGCAGGATGCAACCCGTGCCGTCGGCTGGATGACGGCTTCGCCGCACTCTTGATATGATTCCCCCATCTGAGTCCATCTGCACGCTTGTCGGGAGTCTCATGCTTGCCACCACCCTGCTTTTCATGGCCAGAGCCTTTCTTGCCGAACCTCACCCCCGCCAGGCCGAGGCCATTGGCGGCTACTCCGCCGGCTGCCTCAAGAACGGGGTGGCACTGCCGCTGAGCGGCCCCGGCTATCAGGTGATCCGCACCAAACGACTGCGCTACTACGGCCACCCCGAACTCATCGCCTACCTCACCACCCTGGCCAACCAGACCCGCATGGCCGGCATGCCGGATCTCTACATCGCCGATCTCGCCATGGCCCGCGGCGGCCCGTTCACCTCCGGCCATCGCAGCCATCAGACCGGCCTCGATGCCGACATCTGGTTTCGCATGGCCAACCAGCCCATCTCCCGCTGGGAGCAGGATGCCCCCAAGGAGTGGGCGCTGATCGACGAACCCAGCTACCGGGTGCTGCCCGGACGCTTCGGCCCCCAGCAGCTCAATCTGCTGCGCCTGGCGGCCAGCAAGCCCGAGGTGGCCCGCATCTTCATCAACCCTGTGCTCAAGGCCGAGGTATGCAAACGGGCGGCCGACGAGCCCTGGGTCGGCAAGCTGCGCCCCTGGGTCGGCCACTTCAGCCACTTTCATGTGCGCCTGCGCTGCCCGGCCGACAGCCCGGATTGCCAACCCCAGGCCCCGATCCCGCCCGGCAACGGCTGCGGCGCCGAGCTGGCCTCCTGGCTCAAGGACAAGCCGCAGTTGCCCAAGGTTTCGATGGCTTATCACAAACCCAGGCTGCCCGCCCGTTGTGGCGGTTGACCACAAGCTGCTATGGTGAGCCGTTATCTGCAAAAAATATCAATGGAGAACAACAAGATGGGCACTTCACTCTGGCAACGGGCAACCCACGCCCTGTTGACCCTGACGCTGCTGCTGGGCCTGACCGGTTGCGGCATGAACAACATTCCCACCCTGGATGAGCAGGTCAAGGCGAGCTGGGGCCAGGTCGAGAACCAGTATCAGCGCCGTGCCGATCTGGTCCCCAATCTGGTGGCCACCGTCAAGGGCTACGCCAGCCACGAGCAGGAGACCCTCAAGGCGGTGACCGATGCCAGAGCCCGGGTCGGCAGCCTGCAGGTGAGCGATCCAGCCCAGCTCAAGGAGTTTGAAGCGGCCCAGAACCAGCTCTCCGGCGCCCTCTCCCGCTTGATGGTGGTGGTCGAGCGCTATCCCGAGCTCAAGGCCGATCAGCAGTTCCTCACCCTGCAGGCCCAGCTGGAAGGCACCGAGAACCGCATCTCGGTGGCGCGGCGTGACTACATAGAGGCGGTGCGCCAGTTCAATACCGAGATCCGCACCTTCCCGGGCGTCATCTGGTCCAAGCTGCTCTACTCGGATCTGGAAGCCAAACCCACGTTCAGCGCCAAGCCCGGTGCCGATGAGGCGCCCAAGGTCAGCTTCCAATGAACCTCGTGATCCGTGCCCTGCTGCCCTGCCTGCTGTTGTGGACGGCGGTGGTGTCCGCCGCCCCCACCTTCCCCGCCCTGAGCGGACGGGTGGTGGACGAGGCCAACCTGATGTCCCGCAAGCAGGCCCACCAGCTCACCCAGCAGCTGGCGGCGTTCGAGAAGCGCAGTGGCATCCAGCTGGTGGTGGTCTCCATCGACACGCTGGCGGGTGACACCATCGAAGAGTACGGCTATCAGCTCGGCCGCCACTGGGGGATCGGTCAGAAAGGCAAGGACAACGGCGTACTGCTCTTGATCGCCCAGGATGAGCGCAAGGTGCGCATCGAGGTAGGCTACGGACTGGAAGGGGCCCTGCCCGATGCCATCGCCGCCAACATCATCCAGACCCGGATCCTGCCCGCGTTCAAGCGCGGCGACATGGTGGCCGGGGTGGTGGCCGGCAGCCAGGCGATCATGCAGGCGCTGGCGGGCGAGTACAAACCGGTAGACAACGCCAGCAAGGAGAAGCTGGGCGGCCCCTGGCTGTTCATCCTGATGGTGATTGTGATGATCGTGCTGCACAACCTGCGTGGCGGCGGCGGTGGTGGTGGTGGTCGAGGTGGCCGGCGCCGCGCCGCTTACCTCGCCGGTGGCTTCGGTGCCGGTCGCTCCGGCGGCGGCTTTGGTGGTGGCGGTGGTTTCAGCGGAGGGGGCGGCAGTTTTGGCGGCGGCGGCGCCTCCGGTGGTTGGTAACAGGGATTAAGAGACGACACATGATTTCGAAACAGTTCTTTCACACATTGCAGGCCAGGGTCAAACAGGCGGAGCAGGCAACCGATGCCGAGCTGGTGACCGTGCTGGCCCCCGCCAGCGACGGCTATCGCTACATCCCCACCCTGTGGGCGGCCCTGCTGGCCATGCTGACACCGCTGCTGGTGTTCGAACTCGGCTTCTGGCTCGGCTGGTACGAGATCCTGCTGGTGCAGTGGTCGGTCTGGCTGGTGCTGAGCATCCTGTTCCACTGGACCCCCATCAAGATGTACCTGATCCCGAAACAGGTGCGCCAGCACAGGGCCGCCCTGATGGCACGCCTGCAGTTTGTCGAGCAGGGGCTGCACCGCACCCGGGATCGGCTGGGGGTGCTGATCTTCGTCTCGGTGGCCGAGCACTACGTGGAGATCCTGGTGGATGACGGCATCGCCCAGCACATCGATAACGCCCAGTGGCAGGAGATCATCGATGACTTCACCCGCCGGGTGCGCAACAAGGAGGTGGAACAGGGTTTCCTCGAGTGCATCGAGCGGACCAGCGCCATTCTGACCGACGCCTTCCCCGCCACCCGGGACCAGAACGAGCTGCCGGACAGCCTGATCATCCTCGACAAGCCCTGAACAGGATTAAAAAACCGGCATTCTGTTCAAGGGATAAGCATTCGATAAAGATTATGAAAAATAAGGGGAAAAGTGGTTGACCCCGGCAGCCCTTTCCCCTAAATTACGCCCCGTTCCAGCGCAACGGCGCAACGAACGACGTGCTGGCTGAGCACGTTAAACAACAGACCAAAATTTGGTGAGGTGTCCGAGTGGCTGAAGGAGCACGCCTGGAAAGTGTGTATACGGCAACGTATCGAGGGTTCGAATCCCTCCCTCACCGCCAAATTTTAAAGAACCGACCTGATGGTCGGTTTTTTGCTTTCAGACTCTGACGAAAGCGGCCCTCTCACCCAGCGTCGAGCAGGCCGGCAGCCTCTATCTATCCTCCAGGCTGTCCTGCTGGCTATGACCCGCCCCATGGCGCACCGATCTCATCGCCCATTTGAACGGCCAACCTGATGGCTGATAGTGACATTCCGCCGCCAGCCAGCCTCTGCAGCCAAGCGCCTCAAACGCAAGACCATAGCACCGCCAAATTCCCTCTGCTGGCAGCAACGTCCACCTTGGTGGCACACCCCTTTCCATCCGGAAAACACCTCTCCCAGGCGGCAGCTGACGCTGACGCGCGTTATTGCTCACCGATTGGATATCATTTTGAAAAACTGATACTTAAGTAGCTACACTAGCCATTATCAATCTTCAGGGATGCGTAATAAATGAGCTTAATCGGCCTGGTTCTGGCATTGATCGCCATTCTGGGCGGCAACATGATCGAGGGCGGCCACCCCAGCGCCCTGCTCGATCTGCCCGCCTTCCTCATCGTGATCGGTGGTACTGTCGGTGCCGCTCTGACCCAGTTCCCCTTCTCCGTCGTCGGCAGCACCCTCAAGCGTTTCAAGTGGTTGCTGACCCCTCTCAAACTCGACATGCAGGAGCAGGCCGAACTGCTGGAGAACCTGGCGGGCAACGCCAGGCGCAGCGGCATGCTGGCCCTGGAAGGGATGATCGACGACATCAAGGACCCCTTCCTGCAAAAGGGGGTGCAGATGATGGTCGACGGCTACGAGAAGACCAAGATCCACGAGGTGCTGGAGAACGAGATCGAGTTCGAACAGGAAGATCTCGAGCAGACCGTCAAGTTTTATGAGGCCATGGGGGGTTATTGCCCGACCATGGGGATCGTGGGGGCGGTATTTGGCCTCATTCACGCCATGGGCCTGCTGGATGCCCCGGACAAGCTGGGGGGCGCCATTGCGGTGGCCTTCATCGCCACCATCTATGGGGTATCGGCCGCCAACCTCATCTTCCTGCCCTTTGGCAACCGCTACAAAGCCTTTGCCCACCAGATCCGCCACTACAAGGAGATGACCCTGACCGGCATCCTCTGCATCGTGGACGGCGAATCCCAACAACGTCTGCAAGTCACCCTCGAACCCTACTTAGGAGGCCATGGTGGCAAAAAAGAAAAAGGCTGAGGCGCCGGAGAACCACGAACGCTGGCTGGTCTCCTATGCCGACTTCATGACCCTGCTGTTCGCCCTGTTCGTGGTGCTCTACTCCTTTGCGATGGCCAAGCAGTCTGAAACCCGGGTGCTGATCCAGGGCTTCATCGAGTCGCTGGGTAAAATAGGCCTGATCTCCCCGCCTGCGGGTTCACCGGTCATGCAAGGGGGGACCGGCATTCTCGAGCCGGAATCCAAGACCACCCCGAGCAGCCCCGAGAAGGAGACTGTGCTGGAGAAGGATGCCCCCGCAGCGGCTTCGGATCCCTTCAACGAGACCATAGGCGCCTCTGAGAAGCCGAGCGCGACGGAGTCCTGGCCCCACAAGACCCAGGAACAGGAGTGGGTGCAGGTCACCAAGAAGAAGCTGGAGCAGCAGCTCAAGGCGCAGATCGAATCCAAGGATCTGGAGGTGGAACAGCTCGGCAGCCAGCTGGTGATCCGCATCGGTGAAAAGGCGCTGTTCCCGGCCGATTCCGCCTTCCTCCAGCCCCAGTTCATTCCGCTGGTCAACAAGATCTCCGGCATTCTGGCGGATATCCCGGGCAAGGTGGTGGTCACAGGCCACACCGACAACACCCAGGCGCCGGTGGAACTCTATCGCAGCAACTGGGAGCTGTCAGTGCTGCGTTCGGCCTCCATCGTGCACACCCTGCTCACCAATCCCAAGCTCGATGCCTCCCGGATCATCGCCCAAGGGGTGGCTGATGCCCAGCCCCGCTATCCCAACGACACCCCGGAACACCGGCAGGCCAATCGCCGGGTCGAGATCACCCTCTCCCAGGGCAAGGCCGCCGAAGAGTCCCTCCCCGTCCTCAAGCCCTGATCCAGCAGACCCCGCCAAGCGGGGTCTCGTTTTTCTCGATTAGTTTATTTTTCGAACTGCCCTGCGATTTTTCCCCCATCACAAAAGCGAGTGAAAATGATTCTCAAATAGGAACATTGACCCCGCTTGCAAAATACGATTTTCCTCCCGCTGATTAATAATTAATCCCCTGAAATGACATGTAAATCAGTATCAAGGTGGCATAATACGTAACATCCTTGTTAAGTCTCGTGATTAATTTGGTTAGGGAAAACTCCTATGTTTGCTGATATTGCTGTCCAGCATTGGGCTTTTGCTGTCTATGTAGTTGGGGCCATCTGTATCTGCCTGATCATGATCGGCCTGGCTGCCATACTGGGAGGCCGCGCCTACGGCCGAGCCAAGAACAAGCCCTTCGAATCAGGCGTGGACTCCGTGGGCAATGCCCGTCTGCGCTTCTCCGCCAAGTTCTATCTGGTTGCCATGTTCTTCGTCATCTTCGACGTGGAGGCGCTCTATCTCTTTGCCTGGTCCGTCTCCGTTCGGGAGAGCGGCTGGGTCGGCTTCATCGAGGCCGCCATCTTCATCTCCTTGCTGCTGGTAGGACTCATCTACCTGTGGCGCATCGGCGCCCTCGACTGGGCACCGAAAAAACGCGTCCTGACCGACAAGAAGCCAGACTGAATTACTGATTATCCCTTTGAGGTTGCACCATGAAGTACACCCTGACCCGGATTGACCCGGATGCGCCGGTTGAGCGCTACCCCCAGGAACAGCGCCAGACCGTCGAGGATCCCCTGGCTCAAGAGGCCTCACGCGGCATCATGATCGGGCGCCTCGAAGAGGTGCTGCAGGATACGGTCAACTGGGGCCGCAAGAACTCCCTCTGGCCCTACAACTTCGGCATCTCCTGCTGTTACGTGGAGATGTGTACCGCCTTCACCTCCCCTCACGACGTGGCCCGCTTCGGCGCCGAAGTCATCCGGGCCTCACCGCGCCAGGCCGATTTCATGGTGATCGCAGGGACCCCCTTCATCAAGATGGCCCCGGTCATCCAGCGCCTGTACGAACAGCTGCTCGAACCCAAGTGGGTCATCTCCATGGGGGCCTGCGCCAACTCGGGCGGCATGTATGACATCTACTCGGTCGTTCAGGGCGTCGACAAGTTCCTGCCGGTCGACGTCTACATTCCGGGTTGTCCGCCCCGTCCCGAGGCATTCCTGCAGGCCTTGATGCTGCTGCAGGACTCCATCGGCAAGGAGCGCCGTCCGCTCTCCTGGGTGGTGGGCGATCAGGGCATCTATCGCCCTCAAATGCCTGCCGAGAAGGACCGCAAGCGTGGCGAGCGGATCAACGTCACCAACCTGCGCACGCCGGATGAGATCTGACCATGAAACTGACTCGAGAATTTCCCAGCAACTACGCCATGGCCCAGTGGCAACCGAGTGATCACAAAGACGCTCAGGTGGTCGGCGAGCTGTTTGCCCATTTCGGTGCCGAACGCTTCACCATCCAGAATACCCGCACCGGTGTGCCGGTGGTCTGGCTCTCCCGCGAGCTGCTGCTGGACGTGATGGGGTTCCTTAAAAAGCTGCCCTCCCCGTTCGTGATGCTGTTTGACTTGAGCGCCACCGACGAGCGGATGCGCAGCCATCGTCACGACCTGCCCGACAGCGACTTCACCGTCTTCTATCACCTCATCTCCATCGAGCGCAACGCCGACCTGATGTTGAAGGTACCGCTCAAGGAGGGGGATCTGACGCTGCCCACCGTCAGCCGCCACTTCCCCAACGCCAACTGGTATGAACGGGAAGTGTGGGATCTGATGGGCATCAACTTCGACGGTCACCCGCACCTGACCCGCATCATGATGCCCAAGAGCTGGCAGGGTCACCCGCTGCGCAAGGATTATCCGGCGCGCGCCACCGAATTTGATCCCTTCATGCTCGATGCCGCCAAGCAGGACATGGAGCAGGGCAACCTGATGTTCAAGCCGGAAGAGTGGGGCATGAGTCGCGGCAACGAGAACGAGGACTACATGTTCTTGAACCTGGGCCCCAACCACCCCTCCGCCCACGGCGCCTTCCGCCTGGTACTGCAGCTCGATGGCGAGGAGATCCGCGACTGCGTGCCCGACATCGGCTATCACCACCGCGGTGCCGAGAAGATGGGCGAGCGCCAGTCCTGGCACAGCTACATCCCGTACACCGACCGGGTCGAGTACCTGGGGGGCGTGATGAACAACCTGCCCTACGTGCTGGCGGTCGAGAAGCTGGCCGGCATCAAGGTGCCACAGCGGGTCGACATGATCCGGGTGATGCTGGCTGAGCTGTTCCGCATCCAGAGTCACCTGCTGTTTATCGGTACCTATATCCAGGACGTGGGCGCCATGACCCCGGTCTTCTTCACCTTCACCGACCGGCAGCGGATTTACACCATCATCGAAGCCATCACTGGCGCCCGCATGCATCCGGCCTGGTTCCGCATCGGCGGCGTGGCCCACGATCTGCCCGTCGGCTGGCAGCGACTGGTGCAGGACAACCTGCTGAGCTGGCTGCCCAAGCGGCTGATGGACTATGAGAAGGCCGCCATGCGCAACAGCATACTGCGTGGCCGCACCATAGGCGTCGCCGCCTACACCACCGAACAGGCGCTGGCCTGGGGCACCACGGGCGGCGGTCTGCGGGCCACGGGGCTCAACTTCGACGTGCGCAAGTGGCGCCCCTACTCCGGCTACGATCAGTTCGAATTCGAGGTACCGGTCGGCTCCAACGGCGATGCCTACGATCGCGCCCTGGTGCGCATCGAGGAGATGCGCCAGAGCATGCGCATCATAGAGCAGTGCATGAAGAACATGCCGGAGGGGCCGTTCAAGGCGGATCACCCGCTCACCACGCCGCCGCCCAAAGAGCGCACCCTGCAGGACATCGAGACCCTGATCACCCACTTCCTGCAAGTGTCGTGGGGCCCGGTCATGCCGGCCGCCGAATCCTTCCAGATGATCGAGGCGACCAAGGGGATTAACAGTTATTACCTGACCAGCGACGGCTCCACCATGAGCTACCGGACCCGGATCCGCACCCCGAGCTTTGCTCACCTGCAACAGATCCCCTCGGTGATCCGTGGCCAGATGGTGTCGGACCTCATCGTCTATCTGGGCAGTATCGATTTCGTTATGTCGGATGTGGACCGTTGAGTAACGGCTGTTACCAAGCGCCGTTACACGACAACAAGAACAAGCCACAAAAGGTTATGCCATGAGCCAGCAATGTCAGTGCCAACACAATCCGTCCCCGCAGGGACAGAGTTCATGCCAGGGCAAGGGGAACGATTTCGTCCTGAGCCAGGCAGAACGCGATGCCATCGAGCATGAGAAACACCACTATGAAGATCCCCGTGCCGCCAGTATCGAAGCGCTCAAGATAGTGCAGCAGGCCCGCGGCTGGGTTCCTGACGGTGCCATCCACGCCATCGCCGCCGAGCTCGGTATCCCCGCCAGCGACGTGGAGGGGGTCGCCACCTTCTACAGCCAGATCTTCCGCCAGCCGGTCGGTCGCCACATCATCCGCGTCTGCGACAGCATGGTCTGCTACATCAACGGCCATGAGCAACTGCTGGCCGGCCTGAAAGAGGTGATGAACCTGGCCCCCGGCCAGACCTCCGCCGACGGCCGCTTCACCCTGCTGCCGGTCTGCTGCCTCGGCAACTGCGACAAGGGGCCGGCGCTGATGATCGACGATGACACCTACGGTGGGCTCGACGCCGTCAGCCTGCTCAAGACCCTGGAGGCTTACCCATGAGTCTGGCATCCCTTGGTACCGCCAACCGCATCGCCCGCGCCGCCGAGACCCATCCCCTCACCTGGCGGCTGCGCGACGACGGCCAGCCGGTCTGGCTGGATGAATACCAGAGCAAGCAGGGTTACGATGCGGCCCGCAAGGCGCTGGGCCATATGAGCCCTGATGAAATCGTCGGCACCGTCAAGGATGCCGGCCTCAAGGGCCGCGGCGGCGCCGGCTTCTCCACCGGCGTGAAGTGGGGCCTGATGCCCAAAGACGAGAGCATGAACATCCGTTACCTGCTCTGCAACGCCGACGAGATGGAGCCGAACACCTACAAGGATCGGCTGTTGATGGAGCAACTGCCTCACCTGCTGATCGAGGGGATGATCATCTCGGCCAAGGCTCTCAAGGCCTACCGTGGCTACATCTTCCTGCGCGGCGAGTACGTCGATGCCGCCACCAACCTGCGCCGGGCGGTAGAAGAGGCCAAGGCCGCCGGGCTCCTTGGCAAGAACATCCTGGGCTCGGGCTTTGACTTCGAGCTGTTCGTCCACACCGGCGCCGGCCGTTACATCTGCGGCGAAGAGACGGCGCTCATCAACTCCCTGGAAGGGCGGCGCGCCAACCCGCGCGCCAAACCCCCCTTCCCCGCTGTTTCCGGCGTCTGGGGCAAGCCGACCTGCGTCAACAACGTCGAGACCCTGTGCAACGTCCCCGCCATCATCGGCAACGGTGTGGCCTGGTATCAGGGGCTGGCGCTGCCGGGTTCGGAAGATCACGGCACCAAGCTGATGGGCTTCTCCGGCAAGGTCAACAACCCCGGCCTGTGGGAGCTGCCGTTTGGCATCACCGCCCGCGAGCTGTTCGAGAACTACGCCGGCGGCATGAAGCCCGGCTATCGCCTGAAAGCCTGGCAACCGGGCGGGGCCGGTACCGGCTTCCTGCTGCCCGAACACCTGGATGCCCAGATGTATGCCGGCGGCATCGGCAAGGTTGGCACCCGGATGGGCACGGGCCTTGCCATGGCGGTGGATGACAGCATCAACATGGTCTCCCTGCTGCGCAACATGGAAGAGTTCTTCGCCCGCGAGTCCTGCGGCTGGTGCACTCCCTGCCGCGACGGCCTGCCCTGGAGCGTCAAGCTGCTGCGCGCGCTGGAGCGAGGCGAGGGTCAGCCTGGGGATCTCGCCACCCTGGAGCAGCTGGTCAGCTTCCTCGGCCCGGGCAAGACCTTCTGCGCCCATGCCCCTGGCGCCATCGAGCCGCTGGGCAGTGCGATGAAGTATTTCCGCTCCGAATTCGAGGCCGGCGTCAGGGCGCCGCAGGATAGCCACAAGCAGCTCAAGGGTATCCAGCCCAACCTGCTGGGCGAGCGCTGGTAAGGCGCACAGTGCGCCCGCTGAACCGGCGCGAGCCACAGAATTTATCTCATTGAAGTCAGGGAAGTTGTATGGCCACCATTCATGTAGACGGTAAAGAGTTCGAGGTAGACGGGGCAGATAACCTGCTGCAAGCCTGTCTCTCCCTTGGGCTGGACGTCCCCTATTTTTGCTGGCACCCGGCGCTCGGTAGCGTCGGCGCCTGCCGCCAGTGTGCGGTGAAGCAGTATCAGAATGCCGACGACAAGCGCGGCCGCCTGGTCATGTCCTGCATGACCCCCTCCACCGATGGCACCTATATCTCCATCGAGGATGAGGAGGCGAAGGAGTTTCGCAAGACGGTAGTGGAGTGGCAGATGACCAACCATCCCCACGACTGCCCGGTGTGCGAAGAGGGTGGCGCCTGCCACCTGCAGGACATGACGGTGATGACCGGCCACAACAGCCGGCGCTACCGCTTCACCAAACGCACCCACCAGAATCAGGATCTGGGCCCCTTCATCAACCACGAGATGAACCGCTGCATCGCCTGCTATCGCTGCGTCCGTTACTACAAGGATTA
Organism: Aeromonas dhakensis; assembly: GCF_000820305.1. Classification (GTDB taxonomy): domain Bacteria; phylum Pseudomonadota; class Gammaproteobacteria; order Enterobacterales; family Aeromonadaceae; genus Aeromonas; species Aeromonas dhakensis. Next base: position 339,797 of record NZ_CDBH01000045.1, on the reverse strand, counting down.
CGCCGGCGGCGAGGATCTCGGGGTCTACGGCGCCCACGACAACGTCTACTTTGGCCGGGTCGAGGATGGCACCCTGGAGAGCGAGTTCTCCGGCAACCTGGTGGAGGTCTGCCCCACCGGCGTCTTCACCGACAAGACCCACTCCGAGCGCTACAACCGCAAGTGGGACATGCAGTTCGCCCCCAGCATCTGCCAGGGGTGCTCGGTCGGCTGCAACATCAGCCCGGGTGAGCGTTATGGCGAGCTGCGCCGCATCGAGAACCGCTATCACGGCGCCCTGAACCACTACTTCCTGTGCGACCGCGGCCGCTTCGGCTACGGCCACGTCAATCTGACCGACCGCCCGCGCCAGCCCCTGCTGCAGGATGGCAGTGACAGGCTGGCCATCACGGTGGACGGTGCCCTGAACCGGGCCGCCGATGCCCTGCGCACCGCCAGTGGCGTCATCGGCATCGGCTCCCCCCGGGCATCGCTTGAGAGCAACTTCGCCCTGCGCGAACTGGTGGGCGCCGCCAACTTCTACAGCGGCGTCGAGCAAAGCGAATGGGAGTGCCTGCAGAAGATGCTGCAGATCCTGCAGCACGGCGGCGTACGCACCCCCAGCCTGCGTGACATGGAAGAGGCCGATGCCGTGTTGGTGCTCGGCGAAGATGTCACCCAGACCGCCGCCCGCATCGCTCTGGCCCTGCGTCAGGCAGTCAAGGGCAAGGGCCGTGAAATCGCCCGCAAGTTGAAGGTGGATCTGTGGCAGGTCGCCGCGGTGCAGACCCTGGCCCAGAACGAGCGCTACCCGCTGCTGATCACCAGTCTCGACACCACCCGACTGGACGACGTGGCGAGCGGCACCCTGCACGCCCCCCACGCGGATCAGGCGCGCCTGGGCTTCGCCATCGCCCATCTTCTTGATGGCAGCGCCCCTGCCCTGACCGATCTCGCCCCCGAACAGCAGGCCCTGGCCGCCAGCTGGGCCGCGCTGCTCGGCAACGCCAGGAAGCCGCTCATCATCGCCGGCACCGGTGCCCGCAGCCAGGCGCTGCTTGAGGCGGCCAGTAACATCGCCCGCGCCCTCAAGGGCCGTGGCCAGGCCGTGGAGCTCGCCCTGGTCGCCCAGGAGACCAACAGCCTGGGGCTGGCCATGCTGGCCGGCAATGCCGCCCCGCTGGAAGCCGCCCTCGAGCGTATCGAAAGAGAAGAGAAGCTCGCGCTGGTGATGCTCGAGAACGATCTCTACCGCCGCGCACCGCGCAGCCGCGTCGATGCCGCCATCGACCGTCTGCAGCACCTGCTGGTGGTCGACCATCAGGACACCGGCACCGCCCAGAAGGCGGACCTGGTGCTGCCTGCCGCCAGTTTCGCCGAGGCAGACGGTACCCTCATCAACATGGAAGGCCGCGCCCAGCGCTTCTTCCAGGTTTATGCCCCCGCCTTCTACGACGCCGACATCCAGGTGCGCGAGAGCTGGCGCTGGCTGGCCGCCCTGCAAGGGGCACTGGATCGCAAACCGCTGCGCTGGAACACCTTCGACGAGGTGAGCAGTGCCTGCGCCGCCAGCGCCCCGCTGCTGACCAGCATGCGCGAGGCCGCGCCCAACGCCGGTCTGCGCATCCGCGGCATGAAGCTCGCCCGCGAGCCGCACCGCTACAGTGGCCGCACCTCCATGCTGGCGGATCAGAACGTGAGCGAGCCCAGAGTCGCCCAGGACCCCGACTCACCCTTCAACTTCTCCATGGAAGGCTACGCCGGTGCCCGCCAGCCGCTGCAACAGGTGCCGTTCGCCTGGGCGCCGGGCTGGAACTCCCCGTCCGCCTGGAACAAGTTCCAGGACGAGGTGGGTGGCAACCTGCGCGCCGGGGATCCCGGTCGCCGTCTGCTGGAAGCGGGCGAGGAGAGCCTCGGCTGGTTCGACACCATTCCCGCCCCGTTCAGCGCCAAAGAGGCGCTGCAGGTGGTGAGCTATGACCAGCTGTTTGGCGGCGAAGAGCTCTCTGCCAGAAGCCCGGTCATCCAGGCCCGCATGAGCGAGCCCGTACTGGTGCTGAACCCGGCCGACGCCAACCGTCTCTCCCTTAATGCCGGCAGCCAGGTCGCCTTCTCCTGGGGTGGCCACCACTGGAGGTTGACCCTGCGTCTGAGCGAGCATCTGGCTGCCGGTCTGGTGGGTCTGCCGCTTGGTGTCAACGGTCTGCCGACCGCCCTGCACCAGCAATATCTCGCCAACCTGCAGGAGGCCATCGCATGAGCGACTCTCTGATCGATCTGTTGCTGGAAATCGGCAAAGCATTGATCGTGCTGGTGGGGATCGTGGGGGCCGGCGCCTTCATGAGCTTCATCGAGCGCCGTTTGCTGGCGCTGTGGCAGGATCGTTACGGCCCCAACCGGGTAGGCCCCTTCGGCCTGCTGCAGCTGGCGGCCGACATGATCAAGATGTTCTTCAAAGAGGACTGGATCCCGCCCTTCGCCGATCGCCGGATCTTCGTGCTGGCCCCCATCATCGCCTTTACCGCCTTCATTCTGGCGTTTGCGGTGGTGCCGATCACCCCCACCTGGGGCGTGGCCGATCTCAACGTGGGACTGCTCTACATCCTGGCCATCGCGGGGCTGGCAGTCTATGCCGTGCTGTTCGCCGGCTGGTCGAGCAACAACAAGTACTCCTTGCTCGGCAGCCTGCGCGCCTCGGCCCAGACCCTCTCCTACGAGGTGTTTCTTGGCCTCTCCTTGATGGGCATCGTCATCCAGACCGGCAGCTTCAACCTGCGGGATATCGTGGAAGCCCAGGCAGGACTGTGGAACATCATCCCCCAGTTCCTGGGCTTCATCACCTTCCTGTTTGCCGGCGTCGCCGTCACCCACCGCCATCCGTTTGACCAGCCGGAAGCCGAGCAGGAGCTCGCCGACGGTTATCACATCGAGTATGCGGGCATGAAATGGGGTCTCTTCTTCGTGGGCGAGTACATCGGCATCGTGCTGGTCTCTTCGCTCATCGTGACCCTGTTCTTCGGTGGCTGGCACGGCCCCTGGCTGCCGCCTTTCATCTGGTTTGCCCTGAAGACCGCCTGCTTCATGGTGTTCTTCATTCTGCTGCGGGCCTCCCTGCCCCGCCCGCGCTTTGACCAGGTGATGTCGTTTGGCTGGAAAGTCTGCCTGCCGCTGACCCTGCTCAACATGCTGGTCACCGGCGCCGTGGTGCTGATGAATGCGCAGTGAGGCCCCGATGGACAGAAAAATTGTGATGCCGTTTGGCTGGAACGTCTGCTTGCCCGCCGCCCTGTATCCCGCACGGGATGCAGCCGGTATGGGCTGTGGTGCTGATGAATGTGCAGTGAGGCACGACTATGAAAATTATTAACATCATCAAGGGTGTCGGCACCCAGTTACGCAGCCTCGGCATGGTGTTCTCCCATGCCTGGCGCCCCCGCGAGACCCTCAACTACCCGGAGCAGGCCGTCTATGCGGCCCCCCGCTATCGCGGCCGCATCGTGCTGACCCGCGATCCGGACGGCGACGAGCGCTGCGTGGCCTGCAACCTGTGTGCGGTGGCCTGCCCGGTCGGCTGCATCTCGCTGCAAAAATCCGAACGGGAAGATGGTCGCTGGTATCCGGAGTTCTTTCGCATCAACTTCTCCCGCTGCATCTTCTGCGGCCTGTGCGAAGAGGCCTGCCCCACCACCGCCATCCAGCTGACGCCGGATTTCGAGATGGGCGAGTACCGCCGACAGGATCTGGTGTACGAGAAGGAAGATCTGCTGATCAGCGGCCCCGGCAAGTACCCGGACTACAACTTCTATCGCATGAGCGGGATGGCCATCGACGGCAAGCCGAAAGGGGATGCCGAAAACGAAGCCAAGCCCATCGATGTCAAGAGCCTGCTGCCCTGAGGAGTCAATCATGGAACTGGCATTCTATGCCGCGGCCCTGGTCGCCATTTACAGCACGCTGCGGGTGATCAGCACCAGCAATCCGATGCACGCGCTGCTCAATCTCATCATCTCCCTCATCGCCGTGGCCATGATCTTCTTCTGCCTGGGCGCCGCCTTCGCGGGCGCCCTGCAGGTGATCGTCTACGCAGGCGCCATCATGGTGCTGTTCGTGTTCGTGGTGATGATGCTGAACCTGGGCTCGGCCCAGGATCAGGAGAAGCACTGGCTCACTCCCACCACCTGGGTGGGCCCGGGCCTGCTCTCGCTCATTCTGCTGGGCTTTCTGGCCTACGGCATTCTCGGGGTCACCGGCGGTGAACTCGGTCTGACCGACGTCAGTGCCAAAGCGGTCGGCATCGCCCTGTTCGGCCCTTACGTGCTGGCGGTGGAGCTTGCCTCCATCCTGCTGCTGGCCGGTCTGGTGACCGCCTATCACCTTGGCCGTGAAGACAAGAGCGGTGAGGTACTCTCGGTGCCCCGCACCCCGGCCCGTCCATCACAAGAAGGAGGTCAGCAATGAATGGCATCCCCATGGAGCACGGACTGCTGCTCGCCGCCGTGCTGTTCTGCATCGGCTTGTGCGGCCTGCTGATCCGCCGCAACTTGCTGTTTATCCTCATGAGTATCGAGATCATGATGAACGCCTCGGCACTGGCATTCGTGGTGGCTGGCAGCCGCTGGGCCCAGGCTGATGGCCAGATCATGTACATACTGGTGATTTCTCTGGCGGCAGCGGAGGCCAGTATCGGCCTCGCCCTGTTACTGCTGCTCTATCGTCGTTACCACACCCTCAACGTGGACACTGTGAGCGAGATGCGCGGATGAGCCTCCTATACCTGACTTTTCTGTTTCCGCTGCTGGGATGGCTGGTGCTGGCCTTCTCCCTCGGTCGTTTCGGCGAGCGCACCTCGGCGCTCATCGGCGTCGGCAGCATAGGGTTGTCGGCCCTCACTACCCTGTGGGTCGGCATCGATTTTCTCAACACCATGCCGGCAGGCGGCGTCTATACCCAGACCCTGTGGCAGTGGATCTCGGTGGGCAGCTTCAGCCCCAGCTTCCGCCTGGCACTGGACGGCCTGTCGCTGACCATGCTCGGCGTGGTCACCGGGGTGGGCTTCTTCATCCACCTGTTCGCCTCCTGGTACATGCGCGGGGAAGAGGGCTATTCGCGCTTCTTCACCTACACCAACCTCTTCATCGCCAGCATGCTGTTCCTGGTGCTGGCCGATGACCTGCTGTTCGTGTATCTGGGCTGGGAAGGTGTGGGTCTGTGCAGCTACCTGCTGATCGGCTTCTACTACAAGGATCGCAATAACGGCGCCGCCGCCCTCAAGGCGTTCGTGGTGACCCGGGTCGGCGATGTCTTCCTCGCCATCGGCCTGTTCATCCTCTATCGCGAGCTCGGCACCCTCAACATCCATGAGCTGCTGGTGCGTGCCCCCACCCTGTTTGCCGAAGGCTCCCCCGCCCTGTCGCTGGCCTGCCTGATGTTGCTCGGCGGCGCCGTCGGCAAATCGGCCCAGCTGCCGCTGCAGACCTGGCTGGCGGATGCCATGGCGGGCCCGACCCCGGTCTCGGCACTGATCCACGCGGCCACCATGGTGACCGCTGGTGTATACCTGATTGCCCGCACCCACGGTCTGTTCCTGCTGGCCCCCGAGATCCTGCATCTGGTGGCGCTGGTCGGTGCCATCACGCTAGTGCTGGCGGGCTTTGCGGCCCTGGTGCAAACCGACATCAAGCGGATCCTGGCCTACTCCACCATGAGCCAGATTGGCTACATGTTCCTGGCCCTCGGCGTTGGTGCCTGGGAAGGGGCCATCTTCCACCTGATGACCCACGCCTTCTTCAAGGCGCTCTTGTTCCTCTCCGCCGGTGCCGTGATCGTCGCCACCCACCACGAGCAGAACATCTTCAAGATGGGGGGCTTGCGCAAGAGCCTGCCGCTGGTCTATGCCTGCTTCCTGGTAGGGGGCTCGGCCTTGGCCGCGCTGCCGCTGGTGACCGCCGGTTTCTACAGTAAAGACGCCATCCTGTGGCAGGTGCAGGCCAGCGGCCAGAGCGCCCTGCTGTGGGCTGGCCTTGGCGGTGCCTTCCTCACCTCCCTCTACACCTTCCGCCTCATCTTCATCGCCTTCCACGGCGAGGCGAAGACCGAGGCTCACGCCGGTCACGGTCTGGCCCACCAGCTGCCGCTGCTGGTGCTGCTGGTGCTCTCCACCGGCATCGGCGCCCTGATCGTGCCGCCGCTGGCGGGGGTACTGCCGGCGGGTCCGGGGGATCACATCGAAGAGGGGCGCCACGCGTTGGAGATCACCTCCGCCGTCATCGCCATCGCCGGTATCGCCCTGGCTGCCTTCCTGTTCCTGGGTGAGCGCCGCCTGGCCAGCAGCATAGCCAACAGCGCGCCGGGCAAGTTGCTCAGCACTCTCTGGTTCAATGCCTGGGGCTTTGACTGGCTTTACGATCAGCTGTGGGTCAAACCGTATCTGCTGGCGACCCGGTTGCTCGGCAAGGATCCGCTGGACTGGATGATGAACCTGCCGGCCTGGCTGGCCCAGAGCGGCCACCAGCTGCTGGCCTGGACCGTTTCCGGCAAGTTGCGCTGGTATGCAGCCTCCATGGGGATGGGCGCCGCCCTGATCCTGGCCCTGCTGCTGCTCGGCTGATCCCGTGATGCAGCCCCTGAACTCGCAGCAAGCCCACGGGCCTGCACAGTGACTAGAACATAGACGAGAGCTGATATCGTGACCTTACTCTGGATCTTGTTAATACCCTTCATCGGCGGTCTGCTCTGTTGGCAGACCGAGCGATTCGGCGAGTACTTCGTACGCTGGGTCGCCCTGCTGTCGATGAGCGCCTGCCTGCTGCTCTCCTGCGCCATCTGGTGGAGCGGCGACTTCACCCTGGCAGCCCAGGGCGGCGTGCCCGTCTGGGCCGCCGAACTGCAACTGCCCTGGATCCCCCGCTTCGGCATCTCACTGCACCTGGCGGTGGATGGCTTGTCGCTGTTGATGGTGATCCTCACCTGCTTCATCGGCGTGTTGGCCATCCTCTGTTCCTGGAAGGAAATCGTGCAGCGCATCGGCTTCTTCCACCTCAACCTGCTGTGGATTTTGGGTGGCGTGCTCGGCGTCTTCATGGCGCTGGACCTGTTCCTCTTCTTCTTCTTCTGGGAGATGATGCTGGTGCCCATGTACTTCCTGATTGCGCTGTGGGGCCACTCGGTCACCGACGGCAAATCCCGGATCAACGCCGCCACCAAGTTCTTCATCTACACCCAGGTCAGCGGCCTCATCATGCTGGTCGCCATCCTGGGCCTGGTGCTGACTCACCACGCCGCCACCGGCGTGTTCACCTTCAACTATCAGGACTTGCTGAACACCCCCATGAGCGAGGGGGTGCAGTGGCTGCTGATGCTGGGCTTCTTCATCGCCTTCGCGGTCAAGATGCCGCTGGTGCCGCTGCACGGCTGGCTGCCGGATGCCCACAGCCAGGCACCGACCGCGGGTTCCGTGGACTTGGCGGGGATCCTGCTCAAAACCGCCGCCTACGGTCTGCTGCGCTTCGCCTTGCCGCTCTTCCCCGAGGCATCCGCCGAATTTGCCCCCTACGCCATGGTGCTGGGCCTCATCGGCATCGTCTACGGCGCCATCGTGGCGTTCGCCCAGACCGACATCAAGCGGCTGGTGGCCTACACCAGCATCTCCCACATGGGCTTCGTGATGATCGCCATCTATTCGGGCAGCGAGCTGGCCCTGCAGGGTGCCGTGGTACAGATGATCGCCCACGGTCTCTCCGCCGCCGGCCTCTTCATCCTGTGCGGTCAGCTCTACGAGCGTCTGCACACCCGAGACCTGCGCCTGATGGGCGGGCTGTGGGGTCGTCTGCGCTACCTGCCCGGCGTGATGCTGTTCTTCTCGGTCGCCTCTCTGGGGATGCCGGGCACCGGCAACTTCGTCGGCGAGTTCCTGATCCTCATCGGCAGCTTCCAGGTTGCCCCCGTGCTCACCATCATCGCCACCTTCGGGCTGGTACTGGCCTCGGTCTACTCCCTCATCATGCTGCAGCGCGCCTGCTTCGGTACCCCCAAGGACGAGAGCGTCCTCAAGGGGCTCGACAGCCGCGAGCTGGTGATGATGATGACCATCGCCGGTCTTTTGGTGCTGCTCGGTGTCTATCCCCAACCTGTGCTCGACACCGCGGGCAACAGCCTGCTGAGCGTGCTGCACTGGTACGCTCTGCCCTTCGCAGGAGCATTGCAATGAGAGTGACCGCTGTTAAACCGCTGGCCCTGTTGCCTTCCTTGTCCCTTACAGGAGCACTGCAATGACCTTCACCGCTTCGCAACTGCTGGCCCTGCTGCCCCTGTTGCTGACAACCGGGGCCATGGTGGCCCTGATGCTGGCCATCGCCTGGAAACGGTGCGATGACACCGCCTTCGTGGTCACCATCGCCGGCCTCAACCTGGCGCTCTTCTCCCTGCCCATCGTGATGGCGCAAGGCGATCAGGGGGTCACCCCGCTGCTGCAGATCGATGGCTACGCCGTCTTCTACATGGGCCTGGTGCTCATCGGCGCCCTGGCCACCTGTACCTTCGGCCGCTCCTGGCTCAAGGGCTATCCGGACAACCGGGAAGAGTTCTACCTGCTGCTGCTGATCGCCACCGCCGGTGGCCTGGTGCTGGCCGGCTCACGTCACCTCGCCTCCCTGTTCATCGGGATCGAGATGCTGACCCTGCCGATGTTCGGTCTGGTGGGCTACGCCTATCGCGAGCGCCACTCGCTGGAGGCCAGCATCAAGTACATGGTGCTCTCCGCCGCCGCCACTGCCTTCCTGCTGTTCGGCATGGCGCTGCTCTATGCCCAGGCCGGCAGCCTCAGCTTCAGCGATCTGGGGCTGACCCTGGCCACCACCCCGGCCCACCACCCGCTGCTGATGGGCGGTCTGGGTCTGATGCTGGTCGGCTTTGCCTTCAAGCTCTCCCTGGCACCGTTCCACCTCTGGACCCCGGACGTGTACGAAGGGGCACCGGCACCGGTGGCCACCTTCCTCGCCACCGTCAGCAAGATCGCGGTGTTCTGCGTGCTGCTGCGCTTCTACCTGGCGGTGCCCGCCGCCGCGGATCCCATGATCCACTGGCTGCTGGCCGCCATGGCGGTGGTCTCCATCGTCATCGGCAACCTGCTGGCCCTGCTGCAGACCAACATCAAACGGATGATGGGTTACTCCTCCATCTCCCACTTCGGTTACCTGCTGGCGGTGATCGTGGCGAGCCGTCTCGGCCAGATGCCGGTGGAAGCGGCAGGCGTCTATCTGCTGATGTACCTGTTCACCAGCCTGGGGGCCTTCGGCGTCATCAGCATGATGTCCAGCCCCTATCGCGGCAAGGATGCGGACTCCCTGCACAGCTACCGCGGCCTGTTCTGGCGTCGCCCCTACCTGACTGCCGTGCTGACCGTGATGATGCTCTCGCTGGCCGGTATCCCCATGACGCTCGGCTTCATCGGCAAGTTCTACCTGATCGGGGTGACCGTCGATGCCAAGCTGTGGTGGCTCTCCGGCGCCATCGTGCTCGGCAGTGCCCTGGGTCTCTACTACTATCTGCGGGTCATGGTCACCCTCTACCTGCGCGAGCCCGGCATGCAGCTGCGCGACGCCAAGGGGGACTGGGCCATCACCTCCGGTGGTCTGGTGGTATTGCTCTCCGCCGCGCTGGTGGTGGCACTGGGTCTCTATCCCCAGCCGGTCATCAGCCTGGTGCAGGGCTTCCAGAACGTGGTGCTGCGCTGATTTCACTCCACTTCAAAAACCGGCCCAGGTGGCCGGTTTTTTTATCTGCCCAAAACTGGATGCCTGACCAGCCATCTCAAATTTATCTGCCTTTATAACGGCTTATAAGCGCTTATCGGACACGACCGGGTATCCACCTCGCCCGCCTTGCTGATATATTGGCCATTGGCAGGAAAGGAGTTCCGAGGGATGATGCAGCCCGCTTTTCTTTCATTCGATGCGCAACCACTGGCCGATGCACTGCAACCCTATCGCGGGGAGCGGCTCGATCTCTTGCTGGCCGAGCAGGATGCCGGGCACGTGGCCGAGCTGCAGCAGCAGTGCAGGCGGCTCGATATTCAGCTCAGCGGCGCACTCTTTCCCCGCCTCATCAGCCGCCACGGCTTTCATGAGCACGGTGCCTGGCTGCTGCCGCGCCCGGCCTCCCACGCCCCCCTGCTCATCCCGCTCGATCCCGCCGCCAGCACAGACCTGCAAGTCAGCACCCTTTGCGATGCGCTGCTCCCCCAGCTTGCGCAGTGGCCAGAGGCCGCGGGCGTACCGACCCTCTTTCTGACCTTTGATGCCATGATCCCCAACATCGCCTCCCTCCTTGAGGGGATCTATCTGCATCTCGCGGACAGGGTCAATTATGCCGGCGTCAATGCCGGCAGCGGCCAGTTCCGCCCCATGCCCTGCCTGTTCGACAACCACAGATTGCTGGCGCAGGCGGTCTGCTGCACCCTGCTGCCCCACCACAGCTACCCGCTGCTCGAGCACGGCTATCAGCTCACCGCCCAGCCCATGCTGGCCACCAGCAGCGAGGGCAACAAGATTGCCTTCATCGACTGGGAGCCGGCCTTCAGTCGCTACCAGTCCCTGGTCCAGCAACAGTTCCAGCAGCGCCTCACGCCGGATCAGTTCTACCAGTACGGCGTCCACCTGCCGCTCGGGCTGCTGCGGGCCAACGGCGACGTCATCGTGCGCATCCCGGTCGCCGTCACCGAAGAGGGGGCCCTGCTCTGCGTCGGGGAGGTACCGGATCACAGCATCCTCACCCTGCTCAAGGCGCCGCAGAGCCCGACCGCCCACGCCATCGAGCTGGCCGAAAAGCTGAGCCGGCACGGTGCCCCCGAGCGCCTCGAGATCTACTACTGCGCCGGCCGTCAGCAGCACTTCGGCGAGCAGAGCACGCTGGAGCTGAAGACCCTCTTCAGCCACAGCGGTGCCCACGAGCTGGTGGGCGCCCTCTCCCTTGGCGAGATTGGCAGCCTGCGACCGGGGGAGTATCCGCTGTTTCACAACGGCGCCATTCTCTGCAACGGGGAGGGACGGCGATGAACAACGACCACGCCATGGCCATCGTCTGCGATCTTGCCCTCTGCATCGGCCGCGAGGTCACTCTGGACGCCCTGCTGACCAAGGTACTGCAGCGTTTTCTGTTTCACTGTGCCTGCCCGGTCGGGCTGGTGCTGCAGCAGTTGCCACAGGGGGAGTACAAGATCATCAAGGCGATCGGGGATGAGCAGCTGGTCAGCCATCAGGGGGAGCCGCTCGCGCTGCCCCACTGGGTCGGCGACGGCGAGCAGTGCATCCTGCGCGCCCCGCTGCCACTGCCCGCGGCACGCCCCTACCCCTTTGCCTACCGGCTGCGGATCGAGGGGGGCTATCTGATGCTGCTGCTCTCCCCCAATACGGAGCAGCAGGGAGAGCGGCTCTGCCACCTGTTCAGCCCCATCCTCGGCAACCTGGCCCGCGCCATCCAGCTGTGCCGGGACAGCGAGCAGCTGGCGCTGCGCCAGCAGGCGGAGCTGGTCGACATGCAGCGCTTCAACGAATCCCTGTTAAGGGCAATCCCCATCCCGGTGTTTTACAAGGATGTCGAGGGGCGTTTCATCAGCTGCAACCCGACCTTCACCCAGATCACCGGCATCAGCAAGGCCGAGCTGCAGGGCAAGCGGGTGGACGAGCTCCTGCCCCCGGAGATGGCCGACGAATACACCCAGCGCGACCTGGAAGTACTGCGCAGCAGGCAACCGCAATATTTCGAGCACACCCTGTTTGACCGGGAGGGCCGCCGCTATCAGGTGCTCAACTTCAAGGATCTCTTCTACGACCATCAGGGCGAGGTGGCCGGCATCATAGGCGCGCTGGTCGACATCACCCACATCAAGGAGAGCGAGCAGCAGCAACGTACCCTGCTGTTCCAGACCATAGCGGCGCTCTCCTCCGCCATCGCCCACAAGGATCCCAGCACCGCGGGCCACGAGCGGCGCGTGCACGATCTGGCGCTGGCCATCGGCCAGCATCTGCAACTCGCGCAGGATCGGCTGGATGGACTGGGCCTCGCCGCCATGGTGCACAACATCGGCCTGCTGCAGATCCCGGCGGAGATCCTCACCCGCCCCCGCGAATTGCGGGAGGTGGAGTTCGAGCTCATCAAGCTGCACCCGCAGGCGGGCTGTGAAATTTTGCAGCAGATAGACTTCCCCTGGCCCATCGCCACCATAGTGCAGCAGCACCATGAGAACATGGACGGCAGCGGCTATCCGCAGGGATTGCAGGGGGATGCCATCTGCCTGGAGGCGCGCATCATCCGGGTGGCCGACTCCCTGGCGGCCATGACCGCCCACCGTCCGTTTCGGCGGGCCCTCTCCTTCACCGATGCCTTCGCCGAGCTGACCCGCTATGCCGGTGTCCACTACGACGAACAGGTGGTCAGCGCCTGCTTCGCCGTCTGGCAGGCGGGCTACCGCTTCACCCCCCTTTGACCGAGGCTGGATGACGATGAGTTCAAGACCCGCACCGCCCTTTACCCCGCTGCCCACGGCCGCCCTGCTTGGCCAGGTGATGGATCAGCTGCCCTACCGGGTGCTGCTCAAGGATACCCGCTCCCTCTTCATCGCCTGCAACCGGCTGCTGGCAGACGATCTCGCCCTCACCCCGGCCGAGCTGGTCGGCAAGTGCGATGCCGACTTCTTCCCAGCCGAGCTGGCCCAGCGCTATCGGGACGACGATCTCAGGGTCATGACCAGCGGCACCACCCAGCGCCACGAGGAACCCTATCTCAAGGGAGGCGAGGCCCGCTGGCTCAGCACCACCAAGTTTCCCCTGTTCGACGAGCTGGGTCAGGTGGTCGGCGTCGGGGTCTTCTTCGATGACATCACCGAGAAGAAGCAGCAGCAGGAGCGGCTGCAACAGTACACCTGGACCCTGGAAGCCATCGGCCGCGCCCATCACGCCATGCTCAGACCGGACGACGAGCAGACGCTGCTGCAGGAGATCTGCGACGCCATCACCTTCGACGGCCGTTTCCCCCTCGTCTCCGTGCTGCAGGAAAAACCTGACCAGCACACCCTGCAGGTGCTGGCGCAGGCGGGCAACGCAACCTGGTTTGCCAGCGACGAGTGGCTCACCCGGGATCCCGCCCTGCACCAGGCCATCAGCACAGAGATGCCGTGCAACGAGGCGCTCCCCTGCGAGCTGGTACATCATTCGGCCACCCTGCGCGCCCGCCTGCTGCTGCCGCTGCAGTGGCACACCGGCGGGCACGGCGGCCTGCTCATTCACAGCGAGCAGGCCCGCCCCTTCACCGACGAGGAGGTGCACCTCTTCAGCCAGCTGGCGGACTACCTTGCCTATGGCCTGCAGGCCCGCAGCACCCAGCAGGCCTACCTCACCGCCCAGCGCGACAAGATGCTGCATGCCCGCCAACTGGAGCTGGCGCTGGAAGATGCCCTCGGCGCCATAGCCGCCGTGCTGGAGCAGCGCGATCCCTACACCGCCGGCCACCAGAAGCACGTTGCCACCCTGGCGCTGGCCATAGGTCGCGAGCTGCAGCTAGATGAGAAGCGATTGCGGGGACTCTATCTGGGGGCCATGGTGCACGACATCGGCAAGATCCAGGTACCGGTCGACATCCTCACCAAGCCGGGGCGGCTGACCCCGCAGGAGTTCAACCTGGTCAAGGAGCACCCGGGCGCCGGTTATCAGGTGCTCAAGGACATCGCCCTGCCCTGGCCCATCGCCCAGATGATCCACCAGCACCACGAGTACATCGACGGCTCAGGCTACCCGGCCGGGCTCAAGGGCGAGCAGATCCTGCTGGAGGCCCGCATCCTCACGGTGGCCGACATCGTGGAGTCCATGTCCTCCGATCGCCCCTACCGCGCCGCCCTCGGCATTCCCCAGGCCAGGGCCCATATCATCCAGCTGCGCGGCACCCGGCTGGATGAAGCTGTTGTGGACGCCTGCCTGCGCATTCTCGATCGCGGTGACTTCATCCCCCACGAACTGGGTCACGGCCGCCCCTAGCGGGAACGTCGCCATAAAAAAACCGGCCACAAGGGCCGGTTTTTTTTTGCGTCGCAGGCTTAGCCCAGACGAACCCGGGCATTGCGGAACATCCGCATCCAGGCGCCATCCTCGCCCCAGTTGTCCGGGTGCCAGGAGTTGGCGACGGTGCGGAACACCCGCTCCGGGTGCGGCATCATGATGGTGGCGCGGCCATCCGTGGTGGTCACGGCGGTGATGCCGTCCGGCGAGCCGTTCGGGTTTGCCGGGTACAGCTCGGTCACCTGACCGCTGTTGTCGACGAAACGCAGCCCCACCAGACCGCTGGCTTGCAACGACGCCAGGTGGGCGGCATCGCGCACCTCCACCCGCCCTTCCCCGTGGGAGACGGCAATCGGCATCACGGAGCCCGCCATGCCGGCGAAGAAGGCGGACGGGGAGTCCTGTACTTCCACCAGGCTGAAGCGGGCCTCGAAGCGCTCGGAGCGGTTGCGCACGAAGCGCGGCCACAGAGCGGCGCCCGGGATCAGCTCGCGCAGGTTGGACATCATCTGGCAACCGTTGCACACCCCCAGAGAGAGGGTATCGCCGCGCTCGAAGAAGCGCTGGAACTGCTCGCGGGCGCCCTCGTTGAACAGGATGGACTTGGCCCAGCCCTCGCCCGCCCCCAGCACGTCGCCGTAGGAGAAGCCGCCACAGGCCACCAGGGTCTGGAACTGCTCCAGCTTGATGCGGCCACTGAGGATGTCGCTCATATGGACGTCGACGGCGGTGAAGCCGGCGCGGTCAAACGCTGCCGCCATCTCCACGTGGGAGTTGACCCCCTGCTCGCGCAGCACCGCCAGACGGGGGGAGACACCTTTGGCGATATAGGGCGCCGCCACGTCCTCGGCCGGGTTGTAGCTGAGCCTGGCCTGCAGACCCGGATCGGCTGCGTCCTGACGGGCGGCATGCTCCTGATCCGCGCACTCGGGGTTGTCGCGCAGACGCTGCATCTGCCAGCTGGTCTCGCCCCAGATGGTGCGCAGGGCAGTGCGGCTGGCGCGATAGACCTCCTGACCGGCCCGCTGCAGGGTGATGAGATCCCCCTCGCGCACCGTGCCGAGCACGTGGGAGCAGGCCGCCAGACCGTGACCGGCCAGCAGGGTCATCACCGCTTCCTTGTCCTCACGGCGTACCTGGATGACGGCACCCAGCTCCTCGTTGAACAGGGCCGGCAGCAGCTCGCCACCGATGCGATCCAGCTGCAGGTCGAGACCGCAGTGACCGGCGAAGGCCATCTCCACCAGGGTGACGAAGAGGCCGCCGTCGGAGCGGTCGTGATAGGCGATCAGCTTGCGATCGGCCACCAGCGCCTGGATGGCGTTGAAGAAGCCCTTGAGCTGGACCGGGTTGTCCAGATCCGGCGCCTTGTCACCCAGCTGGCGATAGACCTGGGCCAGGGCGGAGGCGCCGAGGCGCTGCTTGCCGTTGCCAAGGTCGATGAGGATCAGGTCGGTTTCACCAAGATCGCTGCGCAGTTGCGGGGTGACAGTGTTGCGCACATCCTCGACTCGGGCAAAGGCGGAGATGAGCAGGGAGAGCGGCGAGGTGACGCTCTGCTCCTTGCCATCCTGCTGCCAGCGGGTCTTCATGGACATGGAGTCCTTGCCCACCGGAATGGTGATGCCAAGGGCCGGGCAGAGCTCCTCGCCCACCGCCTTGACCGCCTCGTAGAGACCGGCATCTTCGCCCGGGTGACCGGCAGCGGCCATCCAGTTGGCAGAGAGCTTGACCCGCTTGAGGGAACCGATGTGAGCAGGCGCCAGGTTGGTCAGGGCCTCGGCCACCGCCATACGGGCGGAAGCCGCATGAGAGAGCAGCGCCACCGGGGTGCGCTCGCCCATGGACATGGCTTCGCCATGGTAGCTGTCGTAGGTGGCGGCGGTGACGGCGCAGTCGGCCACCGGGATCTGCCAGGGGCCGACCATCTGGTCGCGGTTGACCAGACCCGTCACGCTGCGATCGCCGATGGTGATGAGGAAGGATTTCTCCGCCACGGTGGGCAGACGCAATACCCGCTCGGCGGCGTCGCCGAGGGTGATGCCATCCAGTTGCAGTACCTTGCCCTGGGCCGGCAGGCTCGCTACGTCGCGGTGCATCTTGGGGGTCTTGCCCAGCAGCACGTCCAGCGGCAGATCGATGGGGTGGTTGTCAAAGTGCTGGTCGGAGAGGGTCAGGTGTTTCTCTTCGGTGGCGCTGCCGATGACGGCATAGGGTGCACGCTCACGCTCGCACAGCGCCTTGAACAGCGGTAGCTTCTCTTTGGCCACCGCCAGTACGTAGCGCTCCTGGGATTCGTTGCACCAGATCTCCAGCGGGCTCATGCCCGGCTCGTCGTTCGGAATGGCGCGCAGGTCGAAACGACCGCCGCGATCGCCGTCGCTCACCAGCTCCGGCATGGCGTTGGAGAGGCCACCCGCCCCCACGTCGTGAATGAAGACGATGGGGTTGTCGTCCCCCAGCTGCCAGCAGCGATCGATCACCTCCTGGCAGCGGCGCTCCATCTCGGGGTTGTCACGCTGCACCGAGGCAAAGTCGAGATCTTCCGCCGACTGACCGGAGGCCATGGAGGATGCGGCGCCGCCGCCCAGACCGATGTTCATGGCCGGGCCACCCAACACGATGAGGGCAGCCCCTACCGGGATCTCCCCTTTCTGGACGTGTTCGCTGCGGATGTTGCCGATGCCGCCCGCTAGCATGATGGGTTTGTGGTAGCCACGCACCTCGACGCCATTGTGGCTCGGCACCTCCTCTTCGAAGGTACGGAAGTAACCGAGAATGGCCGGACGGCCGAACTCGTTGTTGAAGGCGGCGCCGCCAAGCGGCCCCTCCTGCATGATGTCAAAGGCGCTGACGATGCGGCTCGGCTTGCCGAAATCCTGCTCCCAGGGCTGCTCGAAACCGGGGATGCGCAGGTTGGAGACGGAGAAGCCCACCAGGCCCGCCTTGGGCTTGGCGCCACGGCCTGTCGCACCCTCGTCGCGGATTTCGCCGCCGGAGCCGGTAGCGGCGCCCGGGAAGGGGGAGATGGCGGTCGGGTGGTTGTGGGTCTCCACCTTCATCAGGATGTCGACCTGCTCCTGGTGGTACTGGTATTCGCCGTTGGCGGGGCTCGGGAAGAAGCGGCCACCCTGGCTCCCTTCCATCACGGCGGCGTTGTCTTTATAGGCAGACAGGACATGATCCGGCGTCTGCTCGAAGGTGTTCTTGATCATCTTGAACAGCGACTTGGGCTGCTGCTCGCCGTCGATGGTCCAGTCGGCGTTGAAGATCTTGTGGCGGCAGTGCTCGGAGTTTGCCTGGGCAAACATGTAGAGCTCGATGTCGTTGGGATTGCGACCCAGCCGGGTGAAGTTCTCCACCAGATAGTCGATTTCGTCGTCGGCCAGCGCCAGACCCAGTGCCACGTTGGCCTCGGCCAGGGCGGCGCGGCCACCGGCCAGCACGTCCACCTGGGTGAAGGGGCGCGGCTCCTGATGGGCAAACAGGGCGGCGGCCTCGTTCATCTCGCCAAACACCGTCTCCATCATGCGGTCGTGCAGCACGGCGGCCACGTCGGCGCGCTGGACAGCGCTCAGCTCACCCTTGGCCTGCACGTAGTAGGCAATGCCGCGCTCGAGCCGCTTGACCTGGGTCAGGCCGCAGTTGTGGGCGATGTCGGTTGCTTTGGAAGACCAGGGGGAGATAGTGCCGGGGCGGGGGGTAACGAGAAACAGCTGACCGCTGGGGGTGTGTTCGGGGATGGTCGGGCCGTAGCGCAGGAGCTGGCCCAAGGTCGCTCGCTCCGGGGGCGACAGCGGGCTCGAGAGCTCGGCGAAGTGCACATATTCGGCATAGACATCCTCTATCTCTACTCCTCTCTCCTGTTTCATCTGCGCGAAGCGTTGCAGCAGTTTTTGGACACGAAACTCAGACAGTGCGGGGGCACCACGCAAGATATCCATATGACCTTTCTCACCAAGTGTTGAAGTGGGGGGGAATTGAGACGCGCGTATTATAGGGATCAGGCCGACGGCGGACAAACGTTTTTCTTGTTTTGCCAAGTGTGACTCGGTCCACACTCTCTGGTATAAAGGTGCCTCTTTTTTGACAAATGCCGATTTTTTCAACAAGGGTACTCACCTACTTGCGCTGCATTTTTCGACTGTTTATCGGGCTGATGTTGCTGCTGACCCTGGTCGGTTGCGACTTCTACACCCCCTCCAGCCAGCTGGAGCAGATCCGCCAGCGGGGCGAGATCCGGGTTGGCACCATCTACGGCCCCACCTCTTATTACCAGCGTGACGACACCGCCCAGGGGTTCGATTACGAGCTGGCGAGAAGCTATGCCGACTGGCTGGGGGTCAAGCTGACCATAGTGCCGGTCTACTCCACCGCCGAGCTGGTGGATCTGCTCAAGAAGGGCAAGCTCGATCTGGCCGCCGCCGCCATCGTCATCACCCCGGAGCGGCGCCAGCTGTTTCGCTTCGGCCCCGGCTTCTACCAGGTCTCGCCCAAGCTGGTCTATCGCAACGGCTCCCCCAAGCCCAGGGACATCGGCGATCTCAAGGGCAACATAGTGGTGCCTGCCGGCTCTACCGGGGAGGATCTGCTCAAGGAGCTGGCCAAGCAGCACCCCAACCTCAAGTGGAGCACCAACCGGGACGCCGACGTGGAGGAACTGCTCAAGCAGGTGGCCGACGGCAAGATTGACTACACGGTGGTGCAGGATACCGTGCTGGCCCGTACCCAGCGCTACTACCCCGAGCTCACCGAGGGGATAACGCTGGCCAAGAACCAGACCGTGGCCTGGGCCATGACCAAGCTGCCGGACGACAGCCTCTACGCCAGCATCATCGACTTCTTCGGCCAACGCTTCATGGATGGCGCCATCGCCAAGCTCGACGAGAAGTATTTCGGCCACGTGCAGAACTTCGACTTCGTCGACACCCGCACCTTCCTGCAGCGGGCCAAGAGCCTGCTGCCCAAGTATCAGGATCTGTTCAAGACCCACGCCAAGCTGGTGGACTGGCGCCTGCTGGCCGCCATCAGCTATCAGGAGTCCCACTGGGATCCTGAGGCGCGCTCCTACACAGGGGTGCGCGGCATGATGATGCTGACCGAGCCCACCGCCAAGGCGATGGGGGTCAACAACCGGCTGCACCCGGAGGAGAGCATCAAGGGGGGCGCCCGTTATCTCGAGCAGATGATGGCGAAGGTGCCCGCCTCGGTGCCCGATGACGAGAAGGTGTGGTTTGCCCTCACCGCCTACAACATCGGCTACGGCCACATGATGGATGCCCGCCGCCTGACCAAGGATCTCGGCAAGAATCCGGACGCCTGGAGCGACGTGAAAGAGGTGCTGCCGCTGCTGCAGCAGTCACGCTGGCACCGCAAGGTGCGCTACGGCTATGCCCGCGGCGGCGAGGCGCGCAACTACGTCAACAACGTGCGCCAGTACTACCAGAGCCTGCTCTGGCTCGACAACGAGCAGCAGAAGGCCCATCGCCGCGAAGAGCTGGATGAGGATGACAGTAGCGAGCCGACCAGTGCCGAACGTCCCACCGTCATTGCCGAGGTGGTCAAGCAGATCACCCTGCGCTGATCCCTGTTGACAGGTTTGTTTTTCGGGTGGTTTCTCTGTTACCATCCGACCACACCGGAGCCTATCCGAATCTGTTTTTATCGCACTATTTCATCCACTTGCACTCGGATGACAGCACTTTCAGATAGGCTCCCATCATCACCCAAGGCCGGGATGGCCACCCCATGGGAGGAGACCAAGATGCGAGCTCGCAGAAGAACGACACTGGTCAAGAAGACAAGGTGCGGCTGGAGCCCCAGACGCAAGCTCAAGCTCAACGAGATCAAACGCAAGATATGGCGCCGAAACCGCTCCTTCACCTTGCTGATAGCAGAGCACACAGCATAAACCCGGCATTCGCCGGGTTTTTTATTGCCTCAATTTTCCGTCAGCGGGCTCACCTCGAAGAGCACTGCCCGCTTCGACACCAGGCTGTTGCAGTGGTTGCAGAAGTAATCCACCGCGCCGCAGGCCTTGAGCCGCTCCAGCTCCTGCCGGCAGGTCGGGCAGAGCGCCCGGATCTGGTAACGGGCCTGGCATTGACCACAGGTGGTCTCGCGGCTGCGGCTGTCCAGCTCGCCCTGGCAGGCAGGGCAGACAAGTTGACTCATGGTTGGCTCCTTGCAAAGTGAATGTGCACTGGGCGGCCCCACTGCACATTCCCCTCCCCTTCAATAGACCACTAGAAAAGCGGCTGCCGGTGAGGGCAGCCGCTGGGCCTTATTTCTTGGCTTTGGCCTTGAGCAGGCGCTTGCGCTGGCGCTCCTGGCTCAGGGTCAGGGTGTTCTTCTTGCCCTCGAACGGGTTGACCGACTCCTGGAACTCGACCCGAACCGGCGTCCCCATGATTTTCAACGACTTGCGGAAGTAGTTGATGAGGTAGCGCTTGTAGGAGTCCGGCAGGTCGTTGAGCTGGTTGCCGTGGATCACGATGCGCGGCGGGTTGTAGCCACCGGCGTGGGCGTACTTCAGCTTGACCCGGCGACCGTTCACCATGGGCGGCTGGTGGTCTTCCTGCGCCATCTGCATGATACGGGTCAGCATGGCGGTGCTGGTACGGCGGGTGGCGGACTGGTAGGCCTCCTGGATGGATTCGAACAGGTGGCCGACGCCGCTGCCGTGCAGGGCGGAGATGAAGTGCACGCGGGCGAAGTCGATGAAGCCCAGACGACGATCGAGCTCGTTCTTAACGTCCTCTTTCACCTTCTGATCCAGACCGTCCCACTTGTTCACTACCAGCACCACGGAGCGGCCGGTGTTGAGCACGAAACCGAGGATGCTGAGATCCTGATCGGTGATGGTCTCCTGGGCGTCGATCACCAGCAGGCAGACGTTGGCATCTTCAATCGCCTTGAGGGTCTTGATGACGGAGAACTTCTCCACCGTCTCGTGCACCTTGCCGCGACGACGCACGCCGGCGGTGTCGATGATGACGTACTTCTGCTCGTCGCGCTCCATCGGGATGTAGACGGAGTCGCGGGTGGTGCCCGGCATGTCATAGACGATGACCCGATCTTCACCCAGCATGCGGTTGGTCAGGGTCGACTTGCCGACGTTGGGACGACCGACGATGGCGAACTTGATGGGCAGGTCGGCGAACGGGGTCTCCTTGGTGTCTTCCTTGGTGTCGAGTTCACCGGCAGCCACCATGCGCAGCAGGGCCTCTTCGTCGAAGTCTTCCTCTTCTTCATCCAGCTCGGCTTCTTCGCCGGCGGCTTCGACCAGGGTCTCCAGATGGGGGGCCAGCGCCAGCTCGAGCAGGCTCAATACGCCGCGACCGTGGGCGGCCGCCATCTGGTAGACCTCGCCCAGGGCCAGACCGTAGAACTCGGAGACGGCGGAGTCACCGTCGATGCCGTCGGTCTTGTTGGCCACCAGAAATACCTTCTTGTGGGTCTTGCGCAGGTGCTCGGCGATGGCCTGATCCGCCGCGGTCAGACCGGCGCGGGCATCCACCATGAACAGCACCACATCGGCCTCTTCGATGGCCAGCAGGGACTGCTCGGCCATCTTCAGCTCGATCCCCTCTTCGGTGCCGTCGATACCACCGGTATCCACCACGATAAATTCCAGCTCGCCCAGCTTCGCCTGGCCATATTTGCGGTCCCGGGTCAGACCGGGGAAGTCGGCCACCAGGGCGTCCCGGGTACGGGTCAGGCGGTTAAACAGGGTGGATTTCCCCACGTTGGGGCGGCCCACCAGGGCTACTACAGGAGTCATAAAAGCCTCATTCTCAAGACGACAAAGGCTCCGGGTCCGAAGACCAGGAGCCGGATATTCACATTATCGGGCGATCAGGGACGCTTGACAGCGTACAGCTTGCCGCCACGGCTCTGCACATACAGGGTGTCACCGTCCACCAAGGGGGCGGCGTACAGACCACTGCTGTCGAGCTGCTGCATGGCCTTGATGGACCCGTCGGTCCGATCCAGCCAATACAGGTAACCTTCCACATCGCCGACCACCACATAGTCACCCATGATGACGGGGGCGGTCACGGTGCGGTTTTCCAGCTGGGTGTTGGACCACAGCTCGAGACCGTTGCGACGGTCGACCGCAAACAGATGGCTGCGGCTGTCGGTCAGCACGATGGCATTGCCGGTCACCGCCATGTCGCGGTAGCCGGAATACTTGCGCTTCCACACTTCGTCACCGCTCATCAGCTTGCGCGCCATCAACTGGCCATTATACGCGATGGCATAGAGCTCATCGCCGGCGATGAGCGGCGTGGCATCCACGTCCACCATGCGGTCGAGCTCGGTGGCGCCGCGCGGGTCGGCCACCTTGGACTGGCGCACCGGCTGGCCGTTGCTCAGCAGGGCGATGCCCACCTTGCCATCGGCGCGGCCGTACAGCACGGCGCCGTTGGTGATGATGGGGGCACCGGCGCTGCGCAGGGTCAGCGGCGGCTGCTCTTCCGCCAGGGTCCACTGCAGCTTGCCCTCGTCGGTATCAAGCGCCACCAGGCGACCCGAGGTGGTCAGTACCACCACCCGGCCATCCTCGACGGCGGGGCTCGCCACAACTTCACCCGGTACCGTGGTCTGCCACAGCACTTCCCCGTTCTCTTCGTTCAGGGCGTAGACCACCCCGTTCTCGGAACCCAGGAACAGCTTGCCGTAGCGGGAAACCAGGCCACCGGAGAGGCGGGCGCTGCGCTTGTCGGCGTTGATTGGCAGATCCGCCAGATCGACGCTCCACAGCTCCTTGCCGCTTTCGCGGTCAAAGGCGGTGACGTCACCGTCACGGGCCGCCGCATAGATGCGCTCCTCTTCCACCACCGGCTTGAGCTGGGAGTAGAAGTCACCGATGCCGTCACCCACCGAGGAGGACCAGGCGGTATCGGCCGTGAACGCGGACTCGACCTTGGGCAGCGGGGCCATGGGGTTGAGATCCTCTTCCGAACTGAACAGGGAGCAGCCCTGCAGGGCGAAGGAGACCGCAGCCCCCAACGCCACCATCTTGAACAGATTACGCATCCGGAGCCTCACCCGTGGTCACCGCTGGCAACGCCAGATCGTCCATCTTCAGCTTGAGCTCGGCGCTGCTCTGCAGACCGCCGGCATCGGCCGCCGCCTGATAGGCATCGCGAGCCTCTTCGCTCTTGCCCTGCTTTTGCAGGATGTCGCCGCGCACTTCGGCCACCTGGGCCTTGAAGGCGTCGTTGTTGATCTTGCCAAGCTGGGCCAGCGCTTCATCGGCCTTGCCCTGATCGTTCAGCACCCGGGCCAGACGCAGGGCAGCGATGGGACGAATGCTCTCGTCACCGCTGGTGGCCACCTGGGTCAGCTGCTCGGCCGCCAGATCCAGCTTGTCCGCCTTGACCGCGGCCGCCGCCAGTTGCAGCGCCGCCAGCTCGGCGTAGGAGTCGCCCTTGTGGGCGCTGATGAAGCTTTGTGCCTGCTCGAAGCCGGCCGCGTCACCCTTGGCCAGCTGGGCGCTCATCTCGTTGTAAGCCTGGGAGGCGGCTTCCTGGGTGGTCTGCTGATGCTCGTTGTAGTAGCGCCAGCCAAAGAGTCCAACCAGACCGATAACAGTTCCTGCGATCACCGAGGTTCCGTTCTCTTTCCACCAGTTCTTGATGACCTCAACCTGTTGTTCTTCGGTGGTATAAACTTCCACAGCTTACTCTCCTTTCGCTGCCAGCAGGGCAATGGCGGCGTCGACCGTGACGGTCTGTTGCTCGGCCTGGCCACGCAGATATTTGATGGTGATCTCCCCGTTTTGCACCTCGGTCTCGCCAAGGATCAGGGCAATGGCCGCGCCGCTCTTGTCGGCACGCTTGAGTTGTTTCTTGAAGTTGCCGCCGCCGCAGTGGCTCATCAGGCGCAAATCAGGCAGGGCATCACGCAGCCGCTCTGCCAGCTGGAAACCGGCCTGTTCAGTGCCCTCACCCACCATGCAGAGATAGACATCCACCGCCGGGCGGATGTCGGCATTGAGCTCGAGGGTTTCCAGCATCAGCACCAGACGCTCCATGCCCATGGCAAAGCCCACCGCCGGGGTCGGCTGACCGCCCAGCTGCTCCACCAGGCCATCGTAGCGGCCACCGGCACAGACGGTGCCCTGGGCACCCAGGCTGTTGGTGACCCACTCGAACACGGTGAGGTTGTAGTAGTCGAGGCCGCGCACCAAACGCTCGTTTACCTCGTACTTGATGCCGGCAGACTCGAGCAGGCGCTTGAGCCCCTCGAAGTGGGCCAGGCTCTCTTCGCCCAGGTGATCGAACAGACGCGGCGCGCCCACCAGGATGGCTTGTACCTTCTCGTCCTTGGAGTCAAGCACCCGCAGCGGGTTGCTGTACATGCGGCGCTGGCTCTCTTCGTCCAGCTCGCTCTTGTACTGCTCCAGGTAGGCGACCAGCGCATCGCGATAGGCGGCACGCTCGGCGCTCTGACCGAGGGTGTTGAGCTGCAGGGTCACGTGTTCACTGATGCCGAACAGACGCCACAGGCGGTGAGTCAGCATGATGAGCTCGGCATCGATGTCCGGCCCGTTGATGCCAAACAACTCGACCCCGAACTGGTGGAACTGGCGATAACGGCCCTTCTGGGGACGCTCGTGACGGAACATGGGGCCCATGTACCACATCCGGCGTTCCTGGTTGTAAAGCAGACCGTGCTCGATACCGGCACGCACGCAGCTGGCGGTCCCTTCCGGACGCAGGCTCAGGCTGTCGCCGTTGCGGTCTTCAAAGGTGTACATCTCTTTTTCGACCACGTCGGTCACTTCACCGATGGCGCGCTTGAACAGATGGGTCTGCTCGACAATCGGCATGCGCACTTCGCTGTAGCCATAGCTGGCCACGACCTGGCGCAGGATCTCTTCTACTTTCTGCCATACCGGGCTCTGCTCCGGCAGGCAATCATTCATACCGCGAATAGCTTGGATCTGTTTTGCCACGTTGATACTCGAGAAAAAGAGGTAAAATTTGGCCGCATTATAGGGATTTTCGACCCCGAGGTAAAATCAGGGTATTCCAATGCGGGATGTAAAATCAGCAACCTAAAGACAGGGCCACCCTGAGTGGCCCTTGGTTGCTCAACCCTTATCCACCTGGATCTGGTTGGCCGGATCCAGCATGGCGGCCCGGGCGCGAATGCGGCGCTCCAGGGTCGGAATGAGATCCTTGTTGTCGAGCCGGTCGACCCGCTGCCCCCCTTCATAGAAGGCGCTCTTGTTGGCCGCCCCGGCAAGGCCCAGATCGGAGACCAGCGCCTCCCCCGGACCGTTCACCACACAGCCGATGATGGAGACATCCATCGGAGTGATGATGTCTTCGAGCCGCTCTTCCAGCGCATTGACGGTGCCGATGACGTCGAACTCCTGGCGGGAGCAGGAGGGGCAGGCGATGAAGTTGATGCCGCGGGAACGGATGCGCAGGGACTTGAGGATGTCAAAGCCCACCTTGATCTCTTCCACCGGATCGGCCGCCAGCGAGATGCGCAGGGTGTCGCCGATGCCTTCGCTCAGCAGCATGCCCAGACCGATGGCAGACTTCACCGCGCCGGCGCGAAAACCACCCGCTTCTGTGATGCCCAGATGCAGCGGCTGCTCGATCTGCTTGGCCAGCAGGCGATAGGCGCCGACCGCCAGGAAGACGTCGGAAGCCTTGACGCTCACCTTGAAGTTGTCGAAGTTCAGGCGATCCAGATAATCCACGTGGCGCATGGCCGACTCGAGCAGCGCCTCGGGGGTGGGTTCGCCATATTTTTCCTGGATGTCCCGCTCCAGCGAGCCGCCATTGACGCCGATGCGGATCGGGATGTTGTAGTGGCGGGCACAGTCCACCACGGCGCGCACCCGCTCCTCGTTGCCGATGTTGCCCGGGTTGATGCGCAGGCAATCGGCGCCGTATTCGGCCACTTTCAGGGCGATGCGGTAGTCGAAGTGGATGTCGGCCACGATGGGGATGCGGGTCTGCTGCTTGATGAGCTTGAACGCTTCCGCCGCCTCCATGGTGGGGACGGAGACCCGGACGATGTCGGCACCGACCCGCTCGATCCGCTGGATCTGCTCGACGGTGGCGGCCACGTCCGTGGTCTTGGTGTTGGTCATGGTCTGTACCGTGATGGGGGCATCGCCCCCGACCGGTACGTTGCCGACCATGATCTGCCTGGATTTACGACGAATGATGGGAGATTCGTGAGCGGACATGGCGGACAGATTACTCCTGCGGCAGTGAGAGGCGAGCAGTCCGGCCGTTGTTGTAACGGCTCATGTCGATGGACTTGCCCTTGTATTCGATATTGATGGCCATGGGCGCACCAATGATGAATTTGAGCGGCTCGGGTCCTTCCAGTACCAGTTCGTCATTGGCCTTCTTGAGGCCGCTGAACAGGGTCTTGCCATTGGCATCCTTGACGTCCAGCCAGCAGTCGGCGGTGAAGCTCATCTTGAGCTGGGGCACCTTGGCAGGCTCGCTCGCGGCGGTGTCGTCAGCCGGTTGCGTGGCGGCAGCAGCAGACGTCTCGGCAGTGGTGGTCGCCACGGCGCTGCTGACATCCGCCGGCAGAGTGGTCGCGGCAGCATCGCTTACCACTGGGGCAGCATCTGTGGCGGCGGAAGCGGCAGGAGCCAGTACCGGCTCGGCAACATCGACGGCCGGAGTGGCGCTCGGAGTATTGGTGTTGCGGGCTGCGCCCATTTCGGTCGCGGCCAGGGCCTCGTCACCGGCGGAGCGACGCGCCGTGCTCTGCCACCACCAGACGACGGAGAGGGCGATCAGCACCAAGATCACCAGCCAGGTCACCACCTTGAGGCGACTGTCATTGGCCTGCTGGCGGGAGCGGCGGGAGAAGCTCTGCATGTCGATGTTGTCGGGCGGCGTCAGGCCCAGCTTGTCATAAGCGGCGAGGATGGTCTCTTCCGGAATACCGACCAGCTTGGCATAGGTGCGCAGATAGCCGCGGATGAAGGTATGGGAGGTATGTTTGTCATACGTATCCGATTCGATCGCGGCAATCAGGGTCAGACGAAGGTGAATGCGGGACGCAACCTGTTCTCGCGTCCAGCCGAGCTGTTCACGGGCGTTGCGCAGCAGCTGGCCTGGGCCAACTGCCTGGGAGTCGTCTTGGAAATCGTGTGGCTGTTCAGTAGTCATTGGCTAAGTAACGCTTGGCTTGTTGCGAAGTGGGATATTGCCTTACCAGCTCAGTCCCGAATTGGTGAAGTAGTGCCGGTTTGTCCATGGCCTGCGCCAGCCGCAATCTCAACCAGAGACTGTTCTCGTTCTCGTCCGATACATCGGCAAAACGGGCGAGATAGGCCTGCACATCAGGCAGCTTGCCATCTTTCATGGAAAGCTCCGCCATGTCCAGCAATAACCTTGGATTGCGGGGATTATACCCCAAGGCCAAGCGATAGTACTCGCTTGCTTTATCATTTCTGCGATTTTGCGCGGCGCAAAGTGCCGCGTTTTCATAGGTATCGGCGATCTTGATGTAGTTCGGCTGGCTGACGGCCTGCAGGAAGGCTTTCTCCGCCTCGTCGAAACGACCGCGATTGCAAAGGAAGGCGCCATAGTTGTTCATCGCGTCAGCATTGGACGGATCCACGGCAAGGGCTTTCTGGTAACTGGCTTCGGCCGCCTTGTAATCCTGCACCTGCTGGTAGAAGTAGGCAAAACCGATGTAAACCTGAGGATTGGCGGCGTCGTACTGGAGGGCGCGATCAAGGTTGAACTTGGCCTGCTCGGCGTTGCCCTGCTGCAGATACTGGATGCCCAAATCCAGACGGGTCTGGGCTGCCGCCTTGAGGTCGGGACCGACCTCACGCTGGGTGGAATTCTGGCCAGCGTAAGTGGTCTCGGTAACACAGCCTGGCAGCGCACAGAGCGCTGCCACTACGATCAATGTACGTGTATCCATTCCCTGACTATACAATGGCTTAGCAAGTTAAACCATTTTGACGGAAATCCCATCCTGTTGCATCCGATTTTTCATGGTGCGCTTGGTGCGATCGATCACCTCCCCCACCAGCTGACCGCAGGCGGCATCGATGTCGTCACCACGGGTCTTGCGGACGATGACGGTGAAGCCGTACTCCATCAGCACCTTGGAGAAACGGTCGATGCGACTGTTGCTCGGCTTGCCGTAGGGGTTGCCCGGGAAGGGGTTGAACGGGATCAGGTTGATCTTGCTCGGAGTGTCCTTGAGCACCTTGGCCAGCTCATGGGCATGCTGCATGTCGTCATTGATGTGATCGAGCAGCACATACTCCACCGTGACCCGGCCGCCGTTGGCATTGGACTTGCCGAGGTAGCGACGCACACCGGCCAGGAAGGCTTCGATGTTGTACTTGTCGTTGATCGGCATGATCTCGGAGCGCAGCTTGTCGTTGGGGGCGTGCAGGGAGATGGCCAGCGCCACGTCGATCTGGTCGCCCAGCATGTCCAGTGCCGGCACCACGCCGGAGGTGGAGATGGTGACCCGGCGCTTGGAGATGCCGTAGCCGTAGTCATCCATCATCAGGCGCATGGCCGGTACCACGTTGGCGAGGTTGAGCAGCGGCTCGCCCATGCCCATCATCACCACGTTGGTGATGGGACGCTTGCCGCCGACGATCTTGGCGGCACGCCACACCTGACCGATGATCTCGGAGACTTTCAGGTTGCGGTTGAAGCCCTGCTGGGCGGTGGAGCAGAACTTGCACTCCAGGGCGCAGCCCACCTGGGAAGAGACACACAGGGTCGCCCGATCGTCCTCGGGGATGTAGACGGTCTCCACCTCCTGGCCGCCAACCTGCAGCGCCCACTTGATGGTACCGTCGGAGGAGCGCTGTTCTCGGCTCACTTCCGGCGCCCGGATCTCGGCGATCTCCTTGAGACGCTCGCGCAGCACCTTGTTGACGTTGTTCATCTGATCGAAATCATCACAACCAAAGTGATAAATCCACTTCATTACCTGATCTGCCCGGAACGGCTTCTCGCCCAGTTCGACGAAGAAGGCACGCATGGCATCCCGATCGAGATCCAGCAGGTTGGTTTTTGTTTCGCTCATCAAGGGCCTCAGCTCACACACTTCATAAATTATCGGCTGACCTACGTCAGGGGGCGGCATTGTACAAATTATGGGTCCGGCTTTCCACCTGGAGAATAAGGGGATATTGACCGAATGACCAAAAAACAAAAGGGAGCCGAGGCTCCCTTGAGATTCTGCTGACGAAAATCAACCGCGCGGGCAGATCTCGGCGTCAGAGAAGAAGTAGGCGATTTCACGAGCGGCAGAGGCCGGCGCATCGGAGCCGTGCACGGCGTTGCGATCGATGCTCTCGGCGTAGCAGGCGCGCAGGGTGCCGGCCAGGGCCTCTTTCGGGTTGGTGGCGCCCATGATTTCACGGTGACGACGGATGGCTTCTTCGCCTTCCAGCACCTGGATCATGACGGGGCCGGAGGTCATGAAGCTGACCAGACCATCATAGAAAGGCTTGCCCTGGTGCTCGGCGTAGAAACCGGCGGCTTGTTCGCTGCTCATGTGCAGCATCTTGGCGGCGATGACTTTCAGGCCAGCGCTCTCGAAACGGTTGTAGATGGCACCGATCAGGTTCTTGCTGACGGCGTCCGGCTTGATGATGGAGAAGGTACGTTCGATGGCCATTGAGATCTTTCCTTAACTACAGAGATTTATTGTTAGAATCCATGTTCGGCGGCGATTATACGTAAACAAAAACCGAAATAACACACAGAAAAGCAACTTTTTATTAAACAATTCCATCCCTAAAACAACATCACCACTCATCTTGGCCCAGGCCGGCAGGAAAAAATGTGCGCTTGCGCACGATCACCATGCTAACCCCCTGAAACATTGGCTATTGCCCATCTTCTGCAATATGGGAAAGGGCACCCTCAGGTGCCCTTGATGTGGTCCTCTCAGCGGGTCTCCGCCAACAGGGTGTGGGCGATGGTGCGCATCCCCAGGGTATTGGCCCCCGGTGCCCACAGATTGTCGCCGTTGTCGCTGAAGCAGGCAGCGAGATCCACGTGCAACCAGCCTCGCCCTTCGTTGCCCACGAAGCGGGAGAGGAAACCTGCCGCATTGGAGGCGCCGCCCGGGCCACCGCCCGGCACGGGGCGGCTGTTGGCGGTGTCGGCATAGTGGGACGGACACTGCTGGCTGTGCCAGGGCTCCAGCGGCAGCGGCCAGGCAGGCTCTTGCTCCGCATCCGCATAGGCCATCGCGCGGCTCACCAGCCCCTTGTCGAGGCCAAACAGCGCGTTGTAGCGTCCGCCCAGCGCCATCACCGCCGCCCCGGTAAGAGTGGCGGCGTCGATGACCAGCGGCGCGCTGGATTCGCCGGCCAGTTGCAGACCGTCGGCCAGCACCAGGCGCCCCTCGGCGTCGGTGTTGACTATCTCCACCGTGGTGCCGTTCTTGTAGGTGAGGATGTCACCCAGCTTGTAGGCGTGACCCGAGACCAGGTTCTCGGCGCAGCAGAGGATAAGCTTCACCCGCTTGTCGAGGCCGCGCAGGATGGCCAGCGCCAGCGCGCCGGTGACGATGGCGGCGCCCCCCATGTCGTGCTTCATGGTGAGCATGCCCAGGGAGGTCTTCATGGAGTAGCCGCCAGAGTCAAAGGTGATCCCCTTGCCCACCAGGGCCGCGGCCACCGGGGCCTTGGGATCCCGGCCTGGATTGAAGTCCAGCTCCAGCATCACGGGCTCGCGCTCGCTGCCACGACCGACCTGGTAGAGACCGACCCAGCCCGCCTGTTGCAGCGCCTCCCCCTTGAGGATGCGATGGCTGATCTTGTCGGGGGCCAGCTCGGTGAGGAAGGCGGCTGCTTCGACCGCCAGCTCCAGCGGCCCCAGCTGCTCGGGGGTGGCATTGGTCATCTCCCGCACCCAGCGCCCGCACAGCCAGCGCGCCTCCAGCTCCTCTCTGTCCTCCTCGGACGAGGTGGCCCACTGCAGCGCCACTTCCGCCTTGGGTGTCTGCAGCCCCTGGGCAAAGGCCCACTGCTGCTCGCGCTCCCAGTGACCGGCCAGCACCACCTGCTGGATCCCCTGGCTGCACAGGCGCCGCGCCGCCTGCTGGATGTCCAGCAAGGGGGTGGCGGTCACCAGATGGATCACCATGCCATCGGCGCGGTGAGAGAGCAGCGCCCCCTCCCCCCACTCGGTCGGCGCAAACTCTCGGCTCAACCAGACGTTCATGCGCCCACCTCCTGCAACCAGCGGGCAATCGTGCGCAGACCGTGGCCCTTGGCCCCGGTCGCCCACAGATCGTTGCCCGATTTTTGATAGGAGGCGGCCAAGTCCAGGTGTACCCAGCCCTTGCCTTCATCACGCACGAAGCGCGACAGGAAGGCGGCTGCCGTGGTGGCACCGGCGGTGCCTTCGGCGGATGCCACGTTGCCCAGCTCGGCAAAGGCGGAGGTGAGCTGGCCCGCGTGCCAGGGCTCCAGCGGCAGCGCCCAGGCCTGTTCGTTTTCGGCTTTGGCGGCCGCCAGCGCGCGCGCCTGCTCGGCCTCATCAAGGGCAAACACGGCGTTGTAGTCGCGACCCAGCGCAGTCTTGGCGGCGCCGGTCAGGGTAGCGGCGTCGAGGATATAGGCTGCCCCGCTTTCGCTGGCGGCCAGCAGGCCATCGGCCAGCACCAGACGGCCTTCCGCGTCGGTGTTCTGGATCTCGACCGAGATGCCGTTGCGATAGGTGAGGATGTCGCCGAGCTTGAAGGCGTGGCCGGAGACCAGGTTCTCGGCGCAGCAGAGGATCAGCTTGACCCGTTTGTCGAGGCCGCGGCTGATGGCCAGCGCCAGCGCACCGGTCACCATGGCGGCGCCACCCATGTCGGATTTCATCGGCAGCATGTTGTCGGAGGACTTCATGGAGTAGCCACCGGAATCGAAGGTGATCCCCTTGCCCACCAGGGCCGCCAGCACGGGAGCGTTGGCATCCCCGGTCGGGTTGTAGTCGAGCTCGAGCAGCACCGGCTCGCGCTCGCTGCCACGGCCCACCGACCAGATCCCGATGTGACCGGCCTCCTGCAGCGCCTCCCCGGCGGTGATGCGGGCAGTCACCTTGTCACCGGCGAGGCTGCGAATGAGCAGCAGGGCGGACTCCGCCAGGCTCATGGGATAGATCTCCTGCGGGCAGCCGTTGGTCACCTCGCGCACCCAGCGAGCCGCTTTGAGCAGGGCTTCCAGCTCACGGGCCTCCTGTGCTGACTGCTCACCAAAGTCGAGCTCGCGCACACCCTTGGCGGCATAGAAGCCTTGGGCGAAGGCGTAGCGACGCTCCCGATCCCAGCCCTCACCCACCAGCTTGACGCGCTTGATGCCGCTCGACTCGAGGCGTCTGGCCCCGCGCTGGATGGCGCGCAGCGCCTCCTTCTCCTGGCCGCCGCTGCCCAGATGGAGATGGGCTTCGTCGCCGTTGAAACTGAGCAGGGCACCCTCGCCCCAGTGGGCGGCGGCAGCCTGGGAAGACAACCGTACGTTCATCATGTCAGCCATGTTCTCTTGCTTCCTTTTTATTGGCACTTTCATCAACGAATAGGGAGATCGCGGGCACAAAAAAGGCCGCGCCCTCAAGGGTCACGGCCTTCACCATATCATTACTGCACCACGAGATGCTGCACGCGCAATTCACTCATGTGTAATTAAGGGGTCATCAGTGGCGCTCAGACGCCAGATTCAGGGTGTACTTGGGCAGTTCCACCACCAGATCCTCGTCCGCCAGTCTGGCCTGGCAGCTGAGACGGGATTCCGGCTCCAGTCCCCACGCCTTGTCCAGCATGTCGTCTTCCAGCTCGTCGCTCGGCTCGAGGGAGTCGAACCCTTCCCGCACCACACAGTGGCAGGTGGTGCAGGCGCAGGACTTCTCGCAGGCGTGCTCGATCTCGATGCCGTTGCGCAGCGCGATGTCCAGAATGGTTTCACCGGTCGCGCCTTCGAGGGCCGCACCGTCCGGACAGAGCTCGGGATGGGGCAGAATAATCAGTTTTGGCATATTACACCTTGTTGACGTTTTGTCCGGTCAGCACCTTGCGGATGGAGGCATCCATCCGGCGGGCTGCAAATTCGCCACTGGCAGCGTCCGCCGCCTCGATGGCCTCTTTGATCTGGTTGGTGGTACCCGTGCTGCGCATGGTCAGCAGATGGGCGATGGCAGCATCCAGCTCGGCCCGCTCGGCGGCGCTCAACAGCGCCTCGCCATCGGTGGCCAGGGCGGCGTTGAGGCTCTCGACCACCCGGTCGGCCTCCACCTGCTGCTCCGCCAGCATGCGGGCGTCCATGTCCTGCTGGGCATTGGCGATGGAGGCGCTCAGCATGTTGAGGATGTCGTCTTCCCCCAGCCCGTAGGAGGGCTTGACCTGGATCTCGGCCTGCACGCCGGAGGATTTCTCCATGGCGCTGACCGACAGCAGACCGTCCGCATCCACCTGGAAGGTGACGCGAATGTGGGCCGCCCCCGCCGCCATAGGCGGAATGCCGGTCAGGGTGAAACGGGCCAAGGAGCGGCAATCCGCCACCAGCTCGCGCTCGCCCTGCACCACGTGGATCGCCATCGCTGTCTGGCCATCCTTGAAGGTGGTGAACTCCTGGGCGCGGGCCACCGGAATGGTGGTGTTGCGCGGGATCACCTTCTCGGCGAGGCCGCCCATGGTCTCAAGACCCAGAGAAAGCGGAATGACGTCCAGCAGCAGCATCTCGGCATCGGGCTTGTTGCCCACCAGGATGTCGGCCTGGATGGCGGCACCAATGGCCACCACCTTGTCGGGGTCGATGCTGGTCAAGGGCGTGCGCTGGAAAAACTCCCCCACCAGCTCGCGCACCAGCGGCACCCGGGTCGAGCCGCCAACCATCACCACTTCCAGCACCTCTTGCTGTTCGAGACCCGCATCGCGCAGGGCACGGCGACAGGCCAGCAGGGTGCGTTTGACCAGCGGCTGGATCAGCTGGTCAAACTGGCTGCGGGTGACAGAGCCCTGCCAGCCGGCAAAGGCGCAGGCAACGGCATCGGCATCGGTCAGGCCGTGCTTGACGGCGGCGGCGGCGTCCAGCAGCTCGCGCTGGGTACGGGCATCGAGCTGACCGGACAACCCGGCTTGCTCTTTGAGCCACTCCGCCAGCAGGTGATCGAAATCATCGCCGCCGAGGGCCGAATCGCCGCCGGTGGCCATCACTTCAAACACCCCGCGATGCAGGCGCAGAATGGAGATGTCGAAGGTACCGCCACCCAGGTCGTAGACGGCGATCACCCCTTCCTGACCGGAGTCGAGGCCATAGGCGATGGCGGCGGCGGTCGGTTCATTGAGCAGACGCAGCACGTGCAGACCGGCCAGTCTGGCCGCATCCTTGGTGCCCTGGCGCTGGGCGTCATCGAAATAGGCGGGCACTGTGATGACCACGCCGTCAAGATCGCCACCCAGGGCGGCGGCGCCCCGCTCGGCCAGTTTTTTCAGGATCTCGGCCGAGACCTGCACCGGGTTGACCAACCCCTGACGGGTCTGCAGCTGCGGCATGCCGTTGTCGGCCGCCACGAACTCGTAGGGCTGCTGGCGGGTATCGATGTCGGCCAGCGCCTTGCCCATCATCCGCTTGGCGGAGACGATGGTGTTGTGGGGATCGAGGGCGGCCTCGCGCTTGGCATCGAAGCCGACCCGGATGGTATCGGCCTGGTAATGCACGACGGAGGGCAGCAGATCACGCCCCTGCTCGTCACAGAGGGTGTCGGCCTGACCGCTGCGCACGGCGGCGACCAGCGAGTTGGTGGTGCCAAGGTCGATGCCGACGGCACGCTTGTGCTGATGAGGTGCGGCGCTCTGGCCGGGCTCGGCGATTTGCAGTAATGCCATGGGTAATCAAACTTCCAGCGTTAAAGGATCAAGACTCGAACAGGGAGTCTTCGAATCGTTCCAGCTCCTCGAGGAGCTTGTCGACAAACTTGAGCTTGCGAACGCAGTCAGCGGCCTTCTGATCATCGCCGGTGGCGAGGTTCAGGGTCAGCTGCTGCATCAACTGCTGGTGATCATGCCTGATCTCCTGGCGAAAATCCTTGATGGCCCGCTCAGGGTCGGCTTCGCCTTTCAGATCGGCCAGCCGCTCGCGCCACTCCAGTTGCTGCATCAGGAAAGCGGGATCTTGCAGCGTCTGCTGCTCGCCGCGGATATCGGTACCACGCAGGGAGAGCAGGTACTCGGCTCGGCGCAGGGGCGCCTTGAGGGTAGTGAAGGCATCGTTGATCTGGGCGGCACGTTGCACCGCGGCCAGCTGTTCCCGCTCGGGAGCCGTGGCAAAACGATCGGGATGGAACTGGGTTTGCAACTGACGGTAGGTATCCGCCAACTGACGGGTATCGAGCTCGAAGCCTTCCACCAGCCCAAACAGCTCGAAATGATTCATGCAGACCTCTTAGACCCTGATGCGACCGCCGTCCTGCTCGCCCTCGGCAAACGGGACGGCGTGGTTGAACTGGCCGTGGCCGGCCGGTTCAACACATGCGCAATCAGGTGTAGCAAACATCTCAGACACTGAAGCTTTCGCCGCAACCACACTCGCCCTTGGCGTTGGGGTTGTTGAACTGGAAGCCCTCGTTGAGGCCCTCCTTGACGAAGTCCAGCTGGGTACCATCCAGGTGGATCAGGCTCTTGGCATCGACGATGATCTTGACGCCGTCCTGCTCGAATACCTGATCTTCATCCGCCAGCTCGTCGACAAATTCGAGCACGTAGGCAAGACCGGAACAGCCGGTGGTCTTGACGCCGAGGCGCAGGCCGATGCCCTTGCCCCGGTTGGCCAGAAAAGAGGAAACCCGTGCCGCTGCGGCATCTGTCATGGTAATGGCCATACTGCGCTCCTGACCTTAGAGACCTTTCTTCTGCTTGTAATCGGCAATGGCGGCCTTGATGGCATCCTCGGCCAGAATGGAGCAGTGGATCTTCACCGGCGGCAGCGCCAGCTCTTCGGCGATGTCGGTGTTCTTGATGCCGGCGGCTTCGTCCAGGGTCTTGCCCTTGACCCACTCGGTCACCAGGGAGCTGGAGGCGATGGCGGAGCCACAGCCATAGGTCTTGAACTTGGCATCTTCGATGATGCCGTCGTCGCTGATCTTTAGCTGCAGCTTCATCACGTCACCACAGGCCGGCGCACCGACCATGCCGGTAGCGATGCTGGGATCGTTCTTGTCGAAGCCACCTACGTTACGGGGGTTCTCGTAGTGGTCGATTACTTTTTCACTGTAAGCCATATCTAACTCCTGCTAATTCCGTTGTTCACCAAACACTTGCTCTCTTGGCAAGGATCAGTGATGAGCCCATTCGACCGTGTTCAGATCGACGCCGTCCTTGTACATCTCCCACAGGGGAGACATCTCGCGCAGACGACCGATGGAGTCACGGATAAGCTTGATTGCGTAATCAATCTCTTCTTCGGTGGTGAAGCGACCCATGCTGAAACGGATGGAGCTGTGCGCCAGCTCGTCATTCAGGCCCAGTGCGCGCAGCACGTAGGAGGGCTCCAGGCTGGCCGAGGTACAGGCAGAACCGGAAGAGACCGCCAGATCCTTGAGCGCCATGATCAGGGATTCCCCTTCCACATAGGCGAAGCTGACGTTGAGGTTGCCCGGTACACGCTGTTCCAGGTCACCGTTGATGTAGACCTCTTCGATATCCTTGATGCCGTCCCACAGACGCTGACGCAGTGCCATGATGCGCTCACCCTCGCTCGCCATCTCTTCCTTGGCGATGCGGAAGGCTTCGCCCATGCCGACGATCTGGTGGGTCGGCAGGGTGCCGGAACGCATGCCGCGCTCGTGGCCACCACCGTGCATCTGGGCTTCCAGGCGCACACGCGGCTTGCGGCGCACGTAGAGGGCACCAATGCCTTTCGGGCCATATACCTTGTGAGCAGACATGGAGAGCAGGTCAACCTTGAGCGCTTCCACGTCCACCGGAATTTTACCCACGCTCTGTACTGCATCCACGTGCAGCAGGATCTTGCGGGAGCGGCACAGCTCGCCGATGGCGGCGATGTTCTGCACCACGCCGATCTCGTTGTTGACGTGCATGATGCTGACCAGGATGGTGTCGTCACGCAGGGCGCCTTCGATCTGCTCCAGAGTGAACAGGCCGTTGGGCATCGGCTCGAGGTAGGTCACCTCATAGCCTTCGCGCTCCAGCTGGCGGCAGGTATCCAGTACCGCCTTGTGCTCGGTCTTGGAGGTAACGATGTGCTTGCCCTTGCCGGCGTAGAAGTGGGCGACGCCCTTGATGGCCAGGTTGTTGGACTCGGTGGCGCCGGAGGTGAAGACGATCTCGCGCGGGTCGGCACCGATCAGCTCTGCCACTTGATTACGGGCCAGGTCAACCGCCTCTTCGGCTTGCCAGCCGAAACGGTGGGAACGGGAAGCTGGATTGCCGAACAGGCCATCCATGGTGAGACACTGCATCATTTTTTCTGCGACACGCGGGTCCACCGGACAGGTTGCCGAATAATCAAGGTAAATAGGCAGTTTCATGTTTTTCTCCGTTACAGCCTGGGTCATACATCGACCGGCTGTGGAAAGCACGTTTGTTTATAGTTGGACTTTCAAGCTCACATCGCCGCGTTCTGCCCGCTCAACCAGGGACAACACGGTTTTCATCTGTTCGTCTTGCTTGCCGGCAATGCGGCGCACATCCGCCTGATCAACCAGCTCGGCCAAGGTGATATCCCCCAGGAAGCTGGAGATCCGCTCGCTCAGGTCACGCCACAAGGAGTGAGTAAGACACTGGGTGCCGCCGTGGCAGCCGCCCTTGCCGAGGCACTTGGTGGCATCCACCGATTCATCCACCGCGGTGATCACCTGACCGACCGAGATAGCATTCGGGGCCAGACCGAGGCGATAGCCGCCACCGGGGCCACGCACGCTGCTTACCAGGCCATGCTTGCGCAGGCGGGCAAACAGTTGCTCCAGATAGGACAAGGAGATGCCCTGGCGTTCTGAAATATCAGCCAGGGGCACGGGCCCCTGCTCTGCATGCAACGCCACGTCGAGCATGGCAGTCACAGCGTAACGTCCTTTTGAGGTCAGTCTCATATGCCTTACCGTCTTGCGAACCAATCAATATGGGCATATGGTCACATACCCGACTAAATCAGTCAAGTATATGGTTGAGTAATTCAGTCGGGTTTAATCCTGCGGCCTGGGTTTTTGTACCGAGGTCAGAATGCCGCGCAGAATGTTGAGCTCCACCGCCTCCGGACGCGCCCGGTTGAACAGGCGACGCAACTTGTTCATCACCTGCCCCGGGTGGTCATCGGTGATGAAACCGGTCTTGAGCAGCGTCTGCTCCAGATGCTGATAGAAACCTTCCAGTTGCTCGGCACTGGGATACTCCACTGCCATCCCGCTGTCGCCTGCTTGCTCTTGCTGCTGCAGCCAGTGCATGCGCACCTCATAGCAGAGGGTCTGCACCGCCATGGCCAGATTGAGGGAGCTGTACTCGGGATTGGCCGGGATGGCCACGTGGTAGTGGCACTTTTGCAGCTCGTCGTTGGTGAGGCCGGTACGTTCACGGCCAAACACCAGCGCCACCGGATGCTGCATACCTTCAGCCACCAACTTCTCGCCCGCTTCACGGGGATCCAGCATGGGCCAGCTCAGGGTGCGGGAACGGGCACTGGTACCGATCACCAGGCCGCAGTCGGCGATGGCTTCATCCAGCGTCGCCACGACACGGGCATTGGCCAGGATGTCGCTGGCACCGGCGGCCAATGCATTGGCATTGCCATCAGGCAGGGCTTGTGGATCAACCAGCACCATCTGACTCAAGCCCATGGTCTTCATGGCG
This sequence comes from Aeromonas dhakensis, assembly GCF_000820305.1. GTDB lineage: Bacteria > Pseudomonadota > Gammaproteobacteria > Enterobacterales > Aeromonadaceae > Aeromonas > Aeromonas dhakensis. Next base: position 300,936 of record NZ_CDBH01000045.1, on the reverse strand, counting down.
CGTGCCGCAGACCCCATGTTGCCGGTGTGAGAGGTGTTTACCAACACGATACGAATCTGATCCAACATGCCCAGTCAATCTTCAGTCAAAAATGGCGCGCAATTGTAACATAGCCAATCGCTATTTTGGCACCGTAAATGGCGCTCCATTTCACAACTATCGCGCCGGTTTGTAGAACAAAGCGGCATGAGGCAGGCACAAGGGCGGGCTAAACTTGGAGGATGGGAAGGTGAAAGAGGGGAGACAACATGTGTCCGCGCTGGCTTTATGAGAAGCTGCCGGCCTGCTATCTGCTGGCAGCCATCGGCATCATCGCGCTCAGCCACTCCCCGCTGCTCTGGCTGGCGGGAGGCCTGCTGTTTGTCGCCGGGGCCGCCAGCTGGATGATGCGCTCCAGCTATCGGCGCACCGACCTGGTCATCTTCCCAAACAAGGTCTGGCTGCAGCCGGAGTGGCTCTACGAGGCCCAACCTTTCCTCTGGCTGGTGCTGGGTCTGCTGTTGTCACGCCAGCAAGGCGCCGGAGCCCTGCTGGCGCTGCTGCCCTGCCTCTGGGCCCTGCGCTGCCTGTGGGCCCGCAACCACTATCGCCATCATGCCGAGGGGCTCGCCTCACAGCTGAGACGCCACCCCACCCGCCGGCGCAGAATGCGCCTCTTGCGCTGAGCTGGCCCTGGCCTGCTCGATAAAGGTGGCGAGATCCATCAGCGGATAGCGCACCAGGCTCGGCAACCCGTCCAGATCCAGGCTGTCCATCAGGTTTTTTACCTCCAGTCCCAGCTCGGTATTGCCTTCTATTTTCAGCTTGCGCTGGAAGAAGAGGGAATCGGGGTCTTCCTTGCGACCGGCGATCAGGATGAGATCGTTGCTGCTGCCGCTGAAGCATACATCGGCCTGTTCACAGTGACGAGCCACCACCAGCTTGCCCTCCTGCTCGCTGATGAACCAGCAGAGCTCGAGATCCGATACCTCGACCTTGAGCCACTTGCCGGCCAGAAATGCAAAGTCGCCATCGGCGATGGCCTCCTTGAAGACGCTGGCGAGCAGGCGCTCCATCAGATGCTGTTGCAGGGCAAAGGGCACCAGCTTGAGGGGATGGCGCAAGAAGCGGGGGGCCTGTTCGACCAGGCGATGCTGCAGTTGTTTGAACACGATGAACTCCCAGTTTTTTGCGCATTCAAACACAGGGTCAGCGCCATGATCCTGTTGGAAATCAAACTTGTGCCCACTTACCTCAAGAAGGGTAAAGCCACACAAAGCTGCCTCAGGTCAAAAAGTGGAAGGACGCCGGTGAATACAATCGGGCCACTTTTTTGCATTTTTGCCCTCTCGGAGCGTACCGATGGAATTACTCTGTCCGGCAGGCAGTCTGCCGGCACTGAAAACAGCCGTGGATAACGGGGCCGATGCCGTCTATATCGGCTTCAAGGATGACACCAACGCCCGCCATTTCGCCGGGCTCAACTTCACCGACAGCAAGCTGGAGAAAGCGGTCGACTACGTGCATCAACATGGCCGCAAGCTGCACATCGCCATCAACACCTTCGCCCACCCGGGCTCCGATGCCCGCTGGCAGCAGGCGGTGGACAAGGGCGCCGCACTGGGAGCCGATGCCCTGATCATCGCCGATCTCGCCGTGCTCGATTATGCCAGCCGCCGCTACCCGGATCTGGAGCTGCACGTCTCGGTGCAGGCCAGCGCCACCAACGCCGCCGCCATCCGTTTCTACCAGCAGCACTTCAACGTCGGTCGGGTGGTATTGCCGCGCGTGCTCTCCATGCACCAGGTGAAACAGCTGGCCCGCGAGACCGACGTCGGCCTCGAAGTCTTCGCCTTCGGCAGCCTCTGCATCATGGCGGAGGGGCGCTGCTACCTCTCCTCCTACATGACCGGCGAGAGCCCCAACACCGTCGGTGCCTGTTCACCGGCCAAGTTCGTGCGCTGGGAAGAGACCCCAAGCGGCCTCGAGTCTCGCCTCAACGAAGTGCTGATCGACCGTTACGGCCCGGGGGAGAACGCCGGTTACCCGACCCTGTGCAAGGGGCGCTTCGAGGTGGACGGCCAGACCTACCACGCGCTGGAGGAGCCCACCAGCCTCAACACCCTGGGCCTGTTGCCCGAGCTGTTCCAGACCGGCATCCAGTCGGTCAAGATCGAGGGGCGCCAACGCAGCCCCGCCTACGTGGAGCAGGTAACCCGGGTCTGGCGCGCCGCCATCGACGCCTATCAGGCCAACCCAGAGGCCTATCGGGTCAAGGCCGAGTGGGATGCCCAGCTCGCCCGCGTCTCCGAGGGGAGCCAGACCACCCTCGGCGCCTATCATCGCCAGTGGCAATAAGGAGCCCTGTTCATGAAATTCTCTCTCGGCCCCCTGCTCTTCTACTGGCCCAAGACCGACACCCAGGCCTTCTATCAGGCGGTCGCCCAAAGCCAGGCCGACATCGTCTATCTGGGGGAAACCGTCTGCAGCAAGCGCCGCGAACTGAAAGCGGATGACTGGATTGCCCTCACCCGTCAGGTGGCGGGCTCCGGCAAGCAGGCGGTGCTCTCCACCCTGGCGCTCATCTCCGCCCCCTCCGAACTCAAGGAGGTCAAGCGGCTGGTCGACAACGGCGAGCTGATGATCGAGGCCAACGATCTGGGCGCGGTCCAGCTCGCCAGCGAGGTCGGGCTGCCGTTCGTCTGCGGCCCCGCCATCAACGCCTACAACGCCGACGTGCTGCGCATGCTGCTCAAACAGGGGATGCAGCGCTGGGTGATGCCGGTGGAGCTGTCGCGCGACTGGCTGGTGCAGCTCAATCAGGATCTCGGCAACGTCCGCCAGCAGTTCGAGGTGGAGGTGTTCGCCTACGGCCACTTGCCGCTCGCCTATTCGGCGCGCTGCTTCACCGCCCGCTCCCTCGATCGGCCCAAGGACAACTGTGAACTGGCCTGCATCGACTACCCCACCGGCCGGCTCGCCAGCAGTCGCGAGGGGCAGAAGGTGTTCAACCTCAACGGCATCCAGACCCAGTCCGGTTACTGCTACAACCTGGGCAACGATCTGGCCGGCATGGAGGGTTTGGTGGATGTGGTACGGCTCTCCCCCGAGGGGTTGGATACCCTGACGATGCTGGATCGCTTCAAGGCCAACGAACGGGGTCAGGCCCCCCTGCCCCTGCAGCAGGAGCGGGACTGCAACGGCTACTGGCGCCAGATCCCCGGTATGATGCTGGCGCAGTAATTCCGGCCTTACTGGCGGGCAGGCACGGTGGTCACTGGCCTATGTCGATGCAATGGCGCCGTAAAACCTGACACCCAAACAGCAAAAAGGCCTCGCTATGAGGCCTTTTCCATATCGTTCAAAGCAGCGACAACCAGCAAGATTCAGGATGCCTGCTTGCTGCTCTTGCCCTGGGCACTCTGGGCGCCGGGCGGCAGGGGTTTGCGCGCCATCAGCTCCAGCTCGAGCAGGGCATATCTGTGCTCGATGAAGTCATACACGTTGTTGGCCAGCGCCAGCTTGAAGTAGCTGATGGCCTCCTTGCGGTTGCCCCTGGCCAGCTCGAACTTGCCGAGGTAGAAGTAGGTTTCGCACAGGCGCTCGGCGAGCTCCCGGTTGTCCTTCACCCCTTTCACCACATTGCCCATCAACTGGGTGGCGTTGAGTTCACCGGTATAGAGGCGCACCAGATCCCAGTTCCAGGCGTCGTCGTCATACTTGTTGAGCCGCTCGCGCATCCGGCTCATGGCGGCCGGCGCATTGAGCTTCTGCTCGGCCAGATAGAGCCAGATCACCCGGTAGGGATCTTCCGGCTGCGCCTCGTAGAAGCGCTTCATATCTGCCGCGGCCAGCTCGGGGCGATTGCCGTAATAGAGCGCAATACCGCGGTTCAGATAGGCATAGTCATAATCGGGAGCCAGCTCGAGGGCGGAATCAAATGCCTCGTAGGCTTCGTCATAATTCTGCTGCTGCACCAGATAGACGCCGATGAAGTTGTAGGCTTCGGCGAAATCCGGCTTCTCCCGCAGGGCGCGGTTGAAATCCAGCCGCGCCAGAGAGCGCAAGCCTACCCGGTCAAACACGACAGCACGCTCATAAAACAGTTCGGCCCGTTGCTCGGTGGTCAATTCCATCTCACTGAGCATCTGCCCGAGTCGCGCCAACGCCAACTCGCTCTGGTAAGAGACCTGCAGGGGGGTCGCCAATACCAGTGAAGCGGGTTGCGGCTTGGGAACTTGAGGCGTTTGAACCTGACTGCTACTGCTGCAACCCCACATGGGGAGCAGCAACAGGATACCAAGGAGGTATCCAATCCCTTTCCTGACGTTCAATGAACACTCCGACGCTTACGCTTGACCCGGCATATGGTAAAGGTCAGCCGACACTTTGTCATGTGGCTGAGCCTCTCTCCCTCAAATAAATCAGGATTCGACAGGGTATCCGGCATCGCACCAGCCCCGAAAGCCACCATCCACGCTGACCACCCGGCCGTAGCCCATCTTCTGCAGGTTCTCCGCCACCAGAATGGAGCGAAAACCGCCACCACAATAGAGGTAGAGCTCGGTGTCGGGATCCGGATAACGGGTCTCGATATCCCGCTCGATCACCCCGCGCCCGAGGTAGGTCGCGCCCGGCAGATGGCCCCTGGCCCACTCGCTCTCTTCCCGCACGTCGACCAGGTGAAAGGTGCGCCCCTCCTCCTGCCAGCGCTTGATCTGGTGCACGTCGGTCTCCTGCACATGAGGGCGAATGGCCTCTACCAGCGCCAGAAAACGGGGATTGTGTTGCATGGCTTGCTCCTTGCCTCTTGGCCAATGGCCGTGGGTGAAACCGTCATAATGGCTCACCCGGATGATAAGAGAAAGGGCGCCTCGTGGCGCCCTTGTCATTTACGGCAGGATCTCTTGCTGATCCGCGCCCTCTTTCTCCACCTGGGTCGGCAGCATGTGCTCCCGCTTGACCCCGAAGAACATCGCGAACGAGCTCGCCACATAGATGGAGGAGTAGGTACCAAACGCCACACCGATCACCATGGCCACCGAGAAACCGTGGATCAGCGGACCGCCCTTGAGCAGCAGCGCCAGCACTACCACGAAGGTCAGGCCGGAGGTGATGATGGTCCGGCTCAGGGTCTCGGTCATGGAGAGATCCAGGATGTACTCGGTATCCCCCTTGCGCACCTTGCGAAAGTTCTCCCGCAAGCGGTCGAACACTACGATGGTGTCGTTCAAGGAGTAACCCACGAGCGTCATCAAGGCCGCCAGCACGGTCAGGTCGAACTCGTACTGGAAGTAGGCGAAGACGCCCAGGGTGATCACCACGTCGTGCACCAGGGAGAGGATGCCGCCCATGGCCAGACGCCATTCGAAGCGTACCGCCACGTAGATCATGATGCAGATGATGGAGGCCAGCATGGCTAGCGCACCGTCCGTCGCCAGCTCGTCACCCACGGAGGGGCCGACGAACTCCACGCGCTTGAGCACGGCGCCCTGATCGATCACCTTGGCGGCCGCCAGCACCTCGTTGCCCTGCTGCTCCACCTTGACCCCCTCTTTCGGGGTCAGGCGCACCAGCACGTCACGGCTGGAGCCGAAGTGTTGCAGGGTCGCCCCTTCAATCTTCTGCTCGTCCAGCACCTCGTGCATCTTCTCCAGGCTCACCGACTGCTGGAAGCCCACCTCGATGGTGGTGCCACCGGTAAAGTCCAGACCCCAGTTCAGACCCCGATCGAACAGGAAGAACAGGGAGATCACCATCAGCAGGGTAGAGAAGACCACACCCGGCTTGGCAAAGCGCATGAAGGGGATGGGCTTTTCAAAATGTAGAATCTGAAACATGTCTCTTCCTTAGATCGGCAGCTTGTCGAGGCGCCGACCACCCCAGGCCAGGTTGATGATGGCGCGGGATACCGTGATGGCGGTAAACATGGACGCACTCAGACCAATCCCCAGCGTCAGGGCGAAGCCCTTGATGGCGCCGGTACCGATACCGAACAGGATCACACAGGTGATAAGCGAGGTGATGTTGGAGTCGGCGATGGTCGAGAATGCCCGATCAAAGCCCAGGTGGATCGCCTGTTGCACGCCGCGGCCGTTGCGGATCTCTTCACGAATGCGCTCGTAGATCAGCACGTTGGCGTCCACCGCCATGCCCAGCGTCAGCACGATACCGGCGATCCCCGGCAGGGTCATGGTGGCCCCCGGGATCATCGACATGATACCGACGATCAGCACCAGGTTCATGGAGAGAGCAATGTTGGCCACCCAACCGAAGGCACGGTAGTAGATCCCCATGAACAGCACGATCACCAGCATGGCCCAGCCGATGGCTTCCATACCGCTGTCGATGTTCTGCTGACCCAGGCTCGGGCCAATGGTGCGCTCTTCCACGATCTGGATCGGGGCGATCAGCGCACCGGCACGCAGCAGCAGCGCCAGGTTGTGGGCTTCGTTGGCGTTGTCGATGCCGGTGATGCGGAACTGGCTACCAAGGCGCGACTGGATGGTGGCGACGTTGATCACCTCCTCCTGCTTGCGGAACTTGCGCTTGCCGTCCGGACCCGGCTGACCGACCGGCTTGTATTCGATGAATACGGTGGCCATGCCCTTACCGACGTTGTCCTTGGTAAAGTTGGCCATCTTGTTGCCACCCTGGCCATCGAGCTTGATGTTGACCTGGGGACGGCTGTATTCGTCGAAACCGGACTGGGCACCCACGATGTGGTCACCGGTCAGGATGATGCGCTTTTGCAGCACCACCGGACGACCGTTGCGATCGTTGTAGACCTTGGAGCTCGGCGGTACGCGACCGTCGGCCGCAGCCTGGATGTCGGCGGTCTCATCGACCATGTGGAATTCCAGGGTCGCGGTCGCGCCCAGGATCTCCTTGGCACGGGCGGTGTCCTGGATACCAGGCAGTTCCACCACGATGCGCTCGGCACCCTGCTGTTGTACCAGCGGCTCGGCGACACCCAGTTCGTTCACCCGGTTGCGGATGATGGTGATGTTCTGCTCGAGGGCGTACTTCTTCACCTCCTTGACCTTGGCTTCACTCAAGGAGGCCAGCAGGACGAACTCGTCCCCCTTCTGCTCGGTGGTGAAGGTGAGATCCGGGTTCTGACGACGCAGGAAGGAGACCGCCTTGCTCTGGTCGGCTTCGTCGCGGAAGACCACCTGCACCTGATCACCGACCCGGCGCACGCCGGAGTAACGGATCTTCTGGGTACGCAGCTCGGAGCGGAAATCCTGCACCATCTGCTCCTGCTGCTTGGCCAGCGCTTCGGCCATGTCCACTTCCATCAGGAAGTGCACACCGCCACGCAGGTCCAGACCCAGCTTGAGCGGGTTGGCACCGATGGCTTCGAGCCAGGCAGGGGTGGAAGGCGCCAGGTTGAGCGCGGTGATGAAGTTGTCACCCAGCTTGTTGGCGACCAGATCGCGCGCCTTGAGCTGCTCTTCGGTGTTCTTGAAACGAATCAGAATGAAGCCGTGTTCGAACGCCGCATGCTTGACCGGGATCTTCGCCTCATCGAGGGTCGCTTTCACCAGGTCAAGGGTATCAAGCTTGACTTCGGCACCCCGGCTGGCAGAGATCTGCAAGGCCGGGTCTTCGCCGTAAAGATTGGGGGCTGCATATAGAAAACCGATGGCGATCACCACGATCACCATCAGGTATTTCCACAGCGGATAGCGATTTAACACGCTGTGCTCCTCGGGAGATTAGAGGGACTGGATAGAACCCTTGGGCAGAACGGCAGAGACGAAATCACGCTTGATGGTGACCTGGGTCTGATCGTTCAGGGACAGCACAATGTATTCGCTGTCGGCGGAAACCTTGGCGATCTTGCCGACCAGGCCGCCGGAAGTGAGCACTTCGTCACCCTTGGAGAGGGAACTCATCAGATTGCGGTGATCCTTGGCACGCTTGGCCTGGGGACGATAGATCATGAAGTAGAAGATGAGACCGAACACGGCCAGCATGATGATCATTTCCATGCCACCACCCTGTGCCGCCGGAGCCGCGCCTTCTGCATATGCCTTGGAGATAATGCTCATTTAACAACCTCTTATTGATGTAAATTTGATAACTAGCTTATAAATCGTTGTTATTTCACGTCATTTTCAGCTAACGGAGGCACGGGCTTCCCTTGCCGACGGTAAAACTCAGTTACAAAGTCGTCTAATTTACCCTGCTCGATCGCGTCCCGCAAACCCTGCATCACACGCTGGTAATAACGCAGGTTGTGAATGGTGTTCAGACGGGCACCGAGGATCTCGTTGCACTTGTCCAGATGGTACAGATAACTGCGGGTGTAGTTCTTGCAGGTGTAGCAGTCGCAGTCCGCATCCAGAGTGCTGGTGTCCTCGCGATACTTGGCGTTGCGGATCTTGACCACCCCGTCGGTGGTGAACAGGTGACCGTTGCGGGCGTTGCGGGTCGGCATCACGCAGTCGAACATGTCGATGCCGCGGCGCACCCCTTCCACCAGATCTTCCGGCTTGCCCACCCCCATCAGGTAGCGTGGCTTGTCGGCCGGAATTTTCGGGCAGACGTGCTCGAGGATGCGATGCATGTCCTCTTTGGGCTCACCCACCGCCAGACCGCCGACCGCGTAGCCGTCGAAACCGATCTCCAAGAGACCGTCCAGCGACACATCCCGCAGATCTTCGTACACGGAGCCCTGGATGATGCCGAACAGGGCGTTCTTGTTGCCCAGCGCATCGAACTTGTCGCGCGAGCGCTTGCCCCAGCGCAGGGACATCTCCATGGACTTGCGCGCCTCTTCGTAAGTGGCCGGGTACGGCGTGCACTCGTCGAAGATCATCACGATGTCGGAGCCCAGATCGTACTGGATCTCCATGGATTTCTCGGGGTCGAGGAAGATCTTCTCGCCGTTGATGGGGTGACGGAAGTGCACCCCCGCCTCGGTGATCTTGCGGATATGCCCCAGGCTGAACACCTGGAAACCGCCGGAGTCGGTCAGGATCGGGCCCTGCCAGTTCATGAAGTCATGCAGATCGCCGTGGGCGCGCATCACTTCCTGCCCCGGGCGCAGCCAGAGGTGGAAGGTGTTGCCAAGCAGGATCTGGGCACCAGTTTCACGTACCTCTTCCGGGGTCATCCCCTTGACGGTGCCGTAGGTGCCGACCGGCATGAAGGCCGGGGTCTGCACGGTGCCGCGCTCGAATACCAGCTGACCGCGACGGGCACGGCCGTCGGTGGTTTTCAGTTCAAATTTCATTGCTACCTCGGTTTCAGTCAGAGAAACAGTCTGACAAATAGTAGGGCCGCACCGGCCCGGTACAAGAAGCCGGCCGGGATCCTGACGATCAGGTCCTGAACGGCTTCTGAAGGGCAGCCGCTTAAGCTGCTGCCCGGCGACGGGTGACGAACATGGCATCCCCGTAGCTGAAGAAACGATACTGCTCGGCCACGGCGGCCTGATAGGCGGCCATCACGTTGTCATAACCGGCAAAGGCGCTGACCAGCATGATCAGGGTCGACTCGGGCAGATGGAAGTTGGTGACCATGGCATCGACCACCTGGAACTGGTAACCCGGGAAGATGAAAATGTCGGTGTCGCTGAAAAACGGCTCCAGCGGCTTGCCCTGGGCCAGGGTCACCTTGGCCGCGCTCTCAAGCGAACGTACCGAGGTGGTCCCCACCGCAATCACCCGGCCGCCGCGGGCACGGGTCGCCGCGATGGCGTCCACCACCTCCTGCGGCACTTCGGCGTATTCCGAGTGCATGTGGTGATCTTCAATCTTGTCCACCCGTACCGGCTGGAAGGTGCCCGCCCCCACGTGCAGGGTGACGAAGGCCGTTTCCACGCCCTTGGCACGAATTTTCTCCAGCAGCGGCTCGTCGAAGTGCAGGCCGGCGGTCGGCGCCGCCACGGCGCCCGGCTTCTGGTTGTAGACGGTCTGGTAGCGCTCCTTGTCGGCATCCTCGTCGGGACGATCGATATAGGGAGGCAGCGGCATGTGGCCGATGGCTTCCAGGATCTCCAGCACCGGGCGCGGGTCCAGGAAGTGGATCTCGAACAGGGCGTCGTGACGGGCGCGCATCTCGGCCTCGACGGGCACGCCGTCGGCACCGGCATCCAGGATCAGGCGGGTGCCTGGCTTGGGGGACTTGGATGAGCGCACGTGCGCCAGCACGCTGTGCTCGTCCAGGATGCGTTCCACCAGCACCTCCAGCTTGCCGCCGCTGGCCTTCTGGCCAAACATGCGCGCAGGGATGACCCGGGTATTGTTGAACACCAGCAGATCACCGGGGTTGAGCTGGTCCAGCACATCGACAAATTGACCGTGGCGCAGGGCGCCGGTTTGACCGTCGAGCTGCAGCAGACGACTGGCGGTACGCTCCGCCATCGGATAGCGGGCAATCAGCTCGTCTGGCAGATCAAAATGAAAATCGGATACTTGCATCTTTCACCTCGGGGGAATCGGCGGCTAGTCTAGTTATCCCCCTCTTGCAAGGCAACCCAAAAGACCAAAAACCCAAGAGAGACAAGGGATAGCGAGCAATTATGTGAAGCAGGGCCAGTTAAGAAACCTTTAAGGTTTTGTATTGACCCTGATCATGTTTTGCCGAAGGGGGCTGGGCTAGGGTGAAAGCAGATACACAAGGAGGCCCACCATGATGACCCTATCCGAGATCATGACTGAACACCCCTTCACCCTGGGTCCGGAAAACAGCGTCAAACAGGCGATGGACCTGATGCAGCAGGAGCGGATCCGCCACATCCCCATCGTTGACGACCACCATCATCTGCTGGGCCTGGTCACCCTCTCCGATATCCTGGCCACCCGCGAATCCAAGCTGCTGCTGATCAATCCGGAGCGGGAGGCGGAGTTCACCGACAGCGTCCAGCTCGACGAGATCATGACCCGCCAGGTGGCGAGCGTGGATCCCCATGCCGGCATCAAGGAGGCGGCCCTCTATCTGCAGCGCCACAAATATGGCTGCCTGCCGGTACTCAAAGGGCACAAGCTGGTAGGCATAGTCACAGAGTCGGACTTCATTGCCGTGGCCATCAATCTGCTGGAACTGATGGAAGAGCAGGAGCCATCTGATGACTTTTGATCTGCGCGACCTGTAATTAAATTACAATAAAAGCGTTTTCAGCCTGAATTATCGGCATAAATGGTGAAACACTTTCATTTTGATTGAAAAATTACACCACTAACTTGCTTTGTGATCCGCATCACACTATTATGACCGCCATGCAATAGTTGCCGAGGGGGAGACGAGGGATTGTGCACCCATCCTCTTCCTCTCATTTGTCTGCAAGTTTGCACACCCCGTAGTTAGTCTTTGCTGTAAAGCTTTTGTTTATATAGCCATTCCTTGTTTGATGACCCGGCCTTGTCCTTGCGACGACGCCGGGATTTTTTTATCCGCGTTGTACCCCTCCCCTTCACCTGGCACGCTCGCGCTGCCCGTTCGCTCACCCCCGACGCCCCTCTGCGCCACGACTTGACGGCCCTCTCCCCTCTCCCCTTGAAAAGCCGAGGTCGCGCACAGATGTTGAATCTCGACAAGGAGTTATCTCTGCATGCTGGCGATATTCATGTTAGGTACAGCAGAGGTGGTTTATCTAATAAGTCGATTTAAGTGATTCAAAATTGCGGCTTTGACCGATTAGGAAAAGCCCCTATGATGACTCCATCGAAAGTTAAACGCCTCGTCTGGCACGACTCTTCACTACCGGACGAGCACATATACATCACCAAGGAGCAAATACATGTCTACCTACATCAACACTGAAATCAAGCCGTTCAACGCCACCGCCTACCACAATGGCAAATTCGTTCAGGTGTCTGACGCTGACCTGAAAGGCAAGTGGTCCGTGGTGTTCTTCTACCCGGCTGATTTCACCTTCGTCTGCCCGACCGAGCTGGGCGACCTGGCTGACAACTACGCCGAATTCCAGAAGCTGGGCGTCGAGATCTACGCCGTCTCCACCGACACCCACTTCACCCACAAGGCCTGGCACGACACTTCTGACACCATCCAGAAGATCCAGTACCCGATGATCGGCGACCCCACCGGCACCATCACCCGCAACTTCGGCGTGATGATCGAAGAAGCCGGTCTGGCTGACCGCGGTACTTTCGTCATCGACCCGCAGGGCATCATCCAGATCGTTGAAATCAACGCTGGCGGCATCGGCCGTGACGCCCTGGAGCTGCTGCGCAAGGTCAAGGCTGCCCAGTACGTTGCCGCTCACCCGGGTGAAGTGTGCCCGGCCAAGTGGAAAGAAGGCGACGCCACCCTGGCCCCGTCCCTGGATCTGGTAGGCAAAATCTAAGCCTCCCCGCTCTGAAGACCGGCCCGTTCAAGGGCCGGTTTTGTTTACGGACCTCAGAAAAGGCGCCGGTCTGCTTTCTGGCCTGACAAAACGCCGACCCGCATTCAACAAGAAGGAATTCGACCATGTTAGATACCAACCTCAAACAACAACTCAACGGTTACTTGCAGTACATCGTCAATCCCATCGAGATCAGCGTGTCCGGCAACGACAGCGACAAATCCGCCGAACTGCTGGCATTGGCCAGCGAGATCGCCGAGATGTCCCCCAAAATTACCCAGACCTCTGGCACCAATGCCCGCAAGCCTTCCATGAGCGTCGCGCCGAAGGGCCAAGCCCCGCGCGTTCATTTTGCCGGCATCCCCATGGGTCATGAATTCACCTCTCTGGTGCTTGCCCTGCTGCAAAGCGGCGGTCACCCCTCCAAGGCCGATGCGGCCGTGCAGGAGCAGATCAAGAATCTGAAGGGCGAGTTCCACTTCGAGACCTATATTTCGCTCTCTTGCCACAACTGCCCGGACGTGGTGCAGGCGCTCAACCTGATGGCAACCCTGAACCCCGGCATCACCCACACCATGATCGACGGCGCCCTGTTCCAGGACGAGGTCAACGAACGTCAGATCATGGCAGTACCGAACGTCTACCTGAACGGTCAGCCGTTCAGCCAGGGCCGCATTTCGCTGGAAGAGATCGTCGCCAAGCTCGACACCGGCGCCGCCGAGCGCAAGGCCGCTGAACTGAGTGAAAAAGCTCCCTACGACGTGCTGGTTGTCGGTGGTGGCCCGGCCGGTGCCGCAGCGGCCATCTATGCCGCTCGCAAAGGCATTCGCACCGCCATCGTCGCCGAGCGTTTCGGTGGCCAGGTGATGGACACCGTCGGCATCGAGAACTTCATCTCAGTGCCCTACACCGAAGGCCCCAAGCTGGCCGCGAGCCTGGAGCAGCACGTCAAGCAGTACGGCGTGGAAGTGATCACCGAGCAGCGCGCCGCCGCCATCAGCCGTGATGGCTACGTCAACGTGGATCTCGCCTCCGGCGCCACCTTGAAGAGCCGCGCCGTGATCCTGGCGACCGGTGCCCGCTGGCGCGATCTGAACGTGCCGGGCGAGCTCGAGTACCGCACCAAGGGCGTGGCTTACTGCCCGCACTGTGACGGCCCCTTCTTCAAGGGCAAGCGAGTGGCGGTGATCGGTGGCGGCAACTCCGGCATCGAGGCGGCCATCGACTTGGCTGGCATCGTCGAACACGTCACCGTGGTGGAGTTCGCCGACACCCTGCGTGCCGACGAGGTGCTGCAGAAGAAGGCCCGCTCCATGGGCAACATCGACATCATCATGAGTGCCCGCACCACCGAAGTGATCGGTGATGGCAGCAAGGTGGTGGGCATGGATTACGAAGATCGCACCACCGGCGAGATCAAGCACCTGGCCGTAGCCGGTATCTTCGTCCAGATCGGTCTGGTGCCGAACACCGAGTTCCTGAAAGGGAGCGAAGTGGCCCTGACCCGCTTTGGCGAAATAGAGATCGACACCAAGGGCGCCACCTCCCTGCCCGGCGTCTATGCCGCTGGGGATGCCACCACAGTGCCGTTCAAGCAGATCATCATCTCCATGGGCGCAGGGGCGACCGCCGCGCTGGGGGCGTTTGATTACCTCATTCGCAACCCGGCGCCAGAAGCCGCTGCGACCAAGGCCGACGCCGTGACCGCCTGATAGCGACCAGATGGACAAAAAGCCGACTCACAGAGTCGGCTTTTTTTATTGGTGCGAAAAGGCTCAGCCGGCTTTCGACGGTTGGCCCTCATCCGGCCCGGGCGTGGCGTAGCTGGCGGGCACCGCCTCCCCGTCCAGATCCGTTCTCGGTTCCAGCTCCGCCGTCATGGGGGTATTGGGCGGCACCGGCATGAAGACCTGGTGCTCGGCCAAGGGGATGGGTGCCCGCTGCCGCCTGCGCCAGCCGAGATAACCCGCCAGCAGCAGACCGCAGAGGGCAAAGTAGACGAACAGCCCCTCTGGCCCGAACTGCGCCATGACAAACGGTGCCAGCAGCGGCCCGGTCATGGCCCCCAGGCTGTAAGCGAGCAGCAGCCCCTGATTGGCCCCCAGCACCTGATCCGGACGCAGCTCGTCACAGGCGTGACTGAGGCTCAGGGGATAGATGGAGAACGCCATCCCTCCCAGCAGGAACACCAGCCCCCCCTCGGCGGGGCCGCGCCAGGCATCCGGCAGCAGCACCATCAACAGGGCCAGCAGCGCCAAAACGGCGCCGAGCAGCAGGATCACCCCTCGCCTGTCGTAGCGATCGGAGAGGCGACCGATGGGGTACTGCAGGCACATCCCCCCCAGGATCACCAGCGCCATCATCTCCGCCACCTGGGAGAGGGACGAGCCGCTGTCGGTGAAATAGAGCGGCAACAGGCCATAGATGGCCCCCAGCACCAGACCGGAGGTAAAACTGCTGCCCATCCCCGCCGGAGTGAGCCGCACCAGTTCCAAGACGCCGACCGGCTGGGGCGCCACCATGGCCGGGGTCGCCACCCGGGAGATAGCCAGCGGGATCACCGACAGGGTCGCCGCCATGGCGCACAGGGCGAACGGGGTCAGCACCATGGGATCCACCCACTTGAGCAGCAGCTGTCCCAGCGCCAGGGAGCCGTAGAGCAGGATCATGTAGAGAGACATCAGCCGGCCCCGGTTCGCCGGGGTGCTGGAGACCAGCATCCAGGACTCCAGCACCACGAACAGGCCGCCGGTGGCAAAGCCCCCCACCAGCCGCAGCGCCGCCCAGCTGAGCGGCTCTACCACCATGCCGTGCAGCAGAAACAGAAAGCAGAGCAGGGAGGCGTAGGCCGCATAGGCCCGGATATGGCCCACCCGGATGATGAGGCGGGCATTGACGAAGGCCCCCAGCACCAGACCGCCGAAGTAGGCGGCCGAGACCAGGCCAATGGCCTGGGCCGATACCTGCTCGGCAGAGAGGCGCACCGTCAGCAGGGTGTTGAACATGCCGTGACCCAGAATGAAGATCACCAGACTGGTCAGGGGTGAGAAGAACCTTGCGAGTGTCATGGGGTCTCCCTGGTTGGCGCAATTGTGAGCAAAACAGTCATGGTACCGTTTGCTTCCCGCTCGCTTCAACCCCGCGGGGTCAGTCAACGCATGACACGCAGGGCCCGCGCCGGACAACTAGAATGGGAATACAGTCCATTCACCCCAGCCCCAGCAAACAGGAACGCCTTCATGTCTGCGAGCCTATCCAAGTACCCGATCGCCCCCGAGTTCGAGATCCCGGACTCCCTGCGTCTCTCCTGGCAGAAGACCGTCAACCTGATGGCTGAGCTGTTTCACGTGCCGGCCGGGCTCATCATGCGGGTACACCCTCGCGAGATAGAAGTGTTCATCACCAGCCAGACGCCGGACAACTGCTATCCGGCCGGGGCCCGTGAGCACCTCGACTCCGGCCTTTATTGCGAACGGGTCATGGATACCCGCCAGGAGCTTCTGGTGCCCAATGCCCTCAAGGATCCCGAATGGCAGCACAATCCGGACATCAAAGTCGGCATGATTTCCTATTGCGGTCTGCCGCTCTGCTGGCCCGATGGCAGACTCTTCGGCACCATCTGCGTGCTGAGCCGGGAGGAGAACGACTACGGCGGCCTCTACCGGCAATTGCTCCTGCAGTTTCGTGATTCGGTGCAGCAGGGTATGCACACCCTCTACGACAATATTCGTCTGCAGGAGACGCAAGAAGAGCTGGAGCAGCACAAGTCGCAGTTGACCCACACCCTCGACAGTCTGAAAAAAACCCAGGAGGAGCTCATCCACACCGAAACCCTGGCGGCGCTGGGGGCCATGGTGGCCGGCATCTCCCATGAGCTGAACACCCCCATCGGCAACGCCCTGATCGCCACCACGGCCCTGCAGGAGCAAACCCGGCAGCTGGCCGCCCAGCTGGGGGCTCAGACTATCCGTCGCACCACGCTGGAGGAGTTTGTGCACGCCAGCCAGGAGATGAGCGAGCTGGCCCTGCAGGCCATCACCCAGTCGGCCAAGCTGATCAGCAGCTTCAAGCAGGTGGCCATCGAGCAGACCTCGGAGAGCCGGCGCAGCTTCGATCTCAGGCGCCTCATCGACGACAACCTGGCCAACCTCAAGGCCGGCCCCGGGTTTGAGCAGGTCGTGCTGCACAATCTCATCGACGAGGAGCTGCTCTGCGACAGCTACCCGGGCCCCCTCAGCCAGGTGCTGCTCAACCTGATCCACAACACCCTCCTCCATGGCATCGGGGATCGCCAGGATGGACGCATCGAGATCCGGGCTCATCAGGACCAACAGTCCATCCACCTGGAGGTACTGGACAACGGTCGCGGCATGGCGCCCAACGTACTGGCCCACATCTTCGATCCCTTCTTTACCACCACACTGGGCAAGGGGGGCTCCGGACTGGGGCTCTCCATCTGCCGCCGCATCGCCACCTCGGTGCTGGGTGGCGGCCTGACGGCTCGCTCGGCGCCGGGCAAAGGCAGCTGCTTTACCCTCTCCTTTCCCCGCATCGCCCCTGGCCGCGTCTGAGGGGCAGAGCTCAACCCCCTCTCGCAGAGTGAATCGAGTTGCGATGCCGGCCAACACAAGGGCGGCGGTGAGGTCTATCCTTGCTGATGTCCACCAGCGAGGTAATCAAGATGAAACCAGCCCTGTTTCTGTTAACCCTGCTCTTTACCGGCAGCGTGCTTGCCTTTCACTGTCCCGCCGACATGAAGAAGATTGACGATGCCCTGGCCAAGTCCCCGCCTTTGAGCACCGAGCAACTGGCACAGGTGAAGAAACTGCGGGCCGAAGGCGAAGCGCTGCACAATGCGGGCAAGCATCAGGAATCCGTCGATACTCTGGCCAAGGCGATGGCCATGCTGGGCCTGAACAAGGGTTAGCCCGGCGGCAACTCACGCGCAGCAAGCCTATTGCACTACCCACTTGCGGCCCCTCCGCCCCCGATGCGAGGGGCCGCTTTTATCTGACCCGGCTACACCCGACCGCTGTAGAGCAGGGTGTTGTAATTGAAGGCAATCACACCGTTGACGGCGTGGCGCTCAAATTCCCGGGCAATCAGCGCCGTCAACTCGGTATGGGCCTGCGAACCGGCCACGGGGGCATAGGAGGAGGAGTTGAGCCGCCCCAGCACCCCGTCGAGATCGAACAGCTGACGGTTGGCGAAGCGCTCGAGCCGGTAATATCCCTCGAAGAAGGCGGCAAAATCCGCCTCCCCCAGGTTGCGATGATTGACCTCCTCATAGTCCCCCGAATAGGTGCGCAGCCCCGCCTCGTAGGCCTTTAGAAACGGGGTGTCAGTCAGCCTGTCGTTCCAGATGAGGGCCACTCTGCCACCTGGCTTTAGCAGGCGCCGACACTCCTGCTTGAAGGCGGGACGATCGAACCAGTGAAACGCCTGGGCCACCGTGATGAGATCCACACAGCCATCCGGCAGACCGGTGATCTCAGCCCGGCCGTCAGACCAGCCGACATTGGCAACCCCGGCCAGCAACTGCTGCGCCGCCTCGCGCATCTCCTGATTCGGCTCCACTGCCCAGACCCGCTCCACCCGGGGGGCCAGCAGCGCCGTCAGAATGCCGGTGCCCGCTCCTATGTCGGCCACCTGGCTAGCGGGTCCCATGGCCAGTTCATCGGCCAGAAAGTCCAGCATGGCCGGCGGGTAGCCGGGGCGGTATTTCACATAAGCCTCAACGCGAGCTGAAAATCGTTCGGTATTGTCCATTCCTCTCTCCTGCCATGTCGCCACCTGATGGCGCTGCAGCTTGCCTTGCCAGCGCCCCATACCGATGTACCTCGTGGTCATCCGGTTGCCGCGGGCACAGACCCACGCGCCCCCCTCCTTCTGAGCAGGCGGCACATCATCTATCTGACCAGATTGACCTCTCATGGCGCCGGAATAAAGAGGCGCCTCACCCTTTTCCTGTCACGCCTGCCACGCACAACTCGATCACGCAGGTCTGCTCGGCGACATGAGATCGCCATCACACTCTGCACACGGCGCAACTGACATTCAGGTTATTAGTCGGCAGTTAAGTAATAAGCTGGGGCTTGCCGCGTCATTCTTCGCATGAGGCCCCCGGGCTCAACGGGCCGTCGTGTCATGAATGCTCAAGTCGTTCGGCCAACGAGGTTTTTTTCTGAGCCTACACGGAGCGAAAAGATGCAACTAGGGAAAATATCGGCGGCGGTGAGCATGCTCCTCTCTGCCGGCGTCATGGCAAAAACAGACAAACCGAACATAGTGGTCATCTTCGGTGACGACATCGGCTGGCAGAACGTCAGCGCCTATGGCATGGGCACCATGGGTTACACCACCCCCAACATCGACCGGATCGCCAAGGAGGGGATCAAGTTCACCGATCACTACGCCCAACCGAGTTCGACAGCGGGCCGCGCCGCCTTCCTGACCGGCCAGTACCCCATTCGTTCCGGCATGACGACGGTGGCCATGCCAGGTGGCGCCCTGGGCCTGAAGAAAGAGTCCCCATCTCTGGCCGAAGTGCTCAAAGCAGTCGGCTACAAAACCGGCCAGTTCGGCAAGAACCACCTGGGGGATCACAACTTTGCCCTGCCGACCGTCCACGGCTTCGACGAATTCTTCGGCAACCTCTATCACCTCAATACCCAGGAAGAACACGAGCAACGGGATTACCAGAATTTTGCCAAGCAGTATTCAGGCTCGCTCGAGGCGTACAGCAAGAAGTTCGGTACCCGCGGCGTCCTGCACTGCTATGCCACCGAGACCGAAGACAAGACGGTTGACCCGCGTTTCGGCGAAGTCGGCAAACAGAAGTGCACCGATACCGGCCCGCTGGGTCAGGAGCGGATGAAGGAGTTCGACCGCGCCGAGATGATCCCGGCCGCCCTCAAGTTCATCGACGGCTCGATCAAGGAAGACAAGCCCTTCTTCACCTGGGTCAACACCAGCCGCATGCACCTCTATACCCGTCTCAACGACAAGTGGCGCTACGCAGCCGAGCAGTACACCAGCGAATACGACTACCATGGCAGCGGCATGATGCAGCACGACAGCGACATCGGCTATCTGCTCGACGAGCTGGAAAAACGGGGGCTGAAAGAGAACACCATCGTCATCTATACCACCGACAACGGTCCGGAACACTCCTCCTGGCCTTATGGCGCCACCACGCCGTTCCGCGGCGAGAAGATGACCACCTATGAGGGGGGCGTCCGGGTGCCCATGATGGCGCGCTGGCCGGCCCAGATCCCGGCGGGTGGCGTGCTCAACGGCATCCAGGGTCACCAGGATCTCTTCACCACCCTGGCGGCGGCAGCGGGTGTCCCCGACGTCAACAAGAAGATGATGGACGAGAAGAAGCAGTACATAGATGGCGTCAACAACCTCGCCTACTGGGAAGGCAAGAGCAAGGAGTCGGCTCGCGACTCCATCTTCTACTACTTCGAGGACAAGCTCTCTGCGGTGCGAGTCGGCCCCTGGAAGTTCCACTTCGCGGTGGCCGAAAACTACTATGACAACCTCACCCCGCTCTCCAAGCCCAAGCTCTACAACCTGAGAGCCGATCCGTTCGAGAGTTACGACTCCGTCGATGCCAACGGCCACTTGTTGCAGAAGATGTCCTGGATGCTGGCACCGGTCAGCGAGATGGTCGGCGAGCACGTCAACACCCTGGTCAAGTATCCGCCGGTTCAGGGGAGTACCACCTTCGACATGGCCAAGGTCATTCAGGAAGCCATGCAGAAAACTCAGCAGTAAACCACGCGGCGGAGGGTTATCCCTCCGCCATCTTCTTCATGCGGCAGAGCTGGGCACCTCGTCAGACATCCACCCCGTATCGACCTCGCCCGCCGCCACCAGCAGAGTAACGATGAACAAGATCCGGACCCGTGACACGACGCACCTGGACGTCACCCCGCTCAAAACCGCCAGCCGTGACAGCAGCGGCGCCTATGCCCGCCGCTTCCACGTCATGGCCAAACCGGGGGGCTCCAAGTGCAACATTGATTGCCAATATTGCTTCTACCTGCACAAGGAAGATCTGCTCCATCAACCGAGACAACCCAGGATGGATGAAGAGACGCTGGATACCTTCATCCGCAGCTACATAGAGGGGCAAGATGGCGACGAGATCGTCTTCTCCTGGCAGGGCGGTGAACCGACTCTGCTCGGCATCGACTACTTTCGCCGGATAGTGGCGCTACAGCAACAGCATTGCCCGCCCGGGGTCAGCATCCGCAACGACCTGCAGACCAACGGCATCCTGCTCAATGACGAGTGGTGCCGGTTTCTCAAGGAGCACGGCTTTCTGGTCGGTCTCTCCATCGACGGGCCCCGCGCACTGCACGACAAATACCGGGTGACCCGCAGCGGCAAACCCACCTTCGATCTGGTGATGGCGGCGGCCGCGCTGCTGCGCCAGCATCAGGTTCCCTTCAATGCCCTGACCGTCATCAACCGGCACAATGCAAAATATCCCCTCGAGGTGTATCGCTTTCTGACCCGGGAGCTGGGGGCCAGCTACATCCAGTTCACCCCCTGCGTCGAGGCCAGCGACTTCAAGCGCACGGCCCCGCAATTCTGGAACGACAGCATGCTGCCCCTGGTCGGCAGTGAGCTGAGCAAACCTGGCCACCCCATGTCGATCGTCACGGACTGGTCGGTGGATCCCGATGACTGGGGCACCTTTCTGGCAACCGTGTTCGAGGAGTGGGTCAACAACGACCTGGGGCGCGTGCTGGTCAATCTGTTCGAAACCGCCGTGGCCCAGACCATGGGATACCCCTCCCAGCTCTGCGTTACCGCCGAGTTTTGCGGCAAGGCCCTGGCCATCGAGCACGATGGCAGCGTCTTCTCCTGCGATCACTTCGTCTATCCGGAGTACCGGCTGGGGGATATCAAACAACGCCCCTTGAGCCACATGGCCTTCTCCACCCGCCAGGAGGCCTTTGGCATGTCCAAGCGGGACAGCCTGCCCGAATATTGCCGCCAGTGCCCCTACCTGACGCTCTGCTGGGGCGAATGCCCCAAGAATCGCCTGATCAGGGCCCCGGATGGCGAGCTTGGCCTGAACTACCTCTGCCCCGGGATCAAGCACTTCTTCGACTACGCCGCCCCCATACTGGCAGGCATAGCCCAGGTGTTGACGACGCAGCAGCAGGGCAGATAAGCCGGCAGGTCCCGGTTCCGGGTCTGCCAAATGCCCATAAAAAAATCCGAAACCCGCCAACGGGTTTCGGATTTTGACACCTTGATAGCTCTGCTCAGCCCTATTGCCCGACCAGGCCCTGCCGATGCAGGGCCTTTTTTACCAGGTCATTGTTTACCAGGTCACGCTGAGCACCTGCGCTTACTTGGCGTAGTCCTCGGTCGGGATGCAGGAGCAGAACAAGTTGCGATCGCCGTAGACATCGTCGATGCGGTTGACCGACGGCCACAGCTTGGCGGCGCGCACGGCGTCCGACGGGAAGACCGCCTCGGCGCGGCTGTAGCCACGATTCCACTCAGCGTCCATCACGTCATCCTGGGTATGCGGGGCATGCACCAGCGGGTTGTCGGCGAGGCTCCAGTGGCCGTCCTGCACCTTGGCGATCTCGGCACGGATGGCGGTCATCGCCTCCACGAAGCGGTCCAGCTCGCGCTTGGATTCCGACTCGGTCGGCTCGACCATCAGGGTACCCGCAACCGGGAAGCTCATGGTCGGCGCGTGGAAACCGTAGTCCATCAACCGCTTGGCCACGTCCATCTCGCTGATGCCAGAGGCTTCTTTGAGCGGGCGGATATCCAGGATGCACTCGTGAGCCACCCGACCGTTGCGACCGGAGTAGAGCACGGGGAAGGATTCACCCAGCTTCTTGGCCAGGTAGTTGGCGTTGAGAATGGCCACCTGGGTGGATTTCTTCAGCCCCTCGTCCCCCAGCATGGCGATATACATCCAGCTGATGGGCAGGATGCTGGCCGAGCCGAACGGTGCCGCCGACACGGCGCCGTTGTTGCGGCTCTCCTTGTCGGTCTTGACCACGGCATGACCGGCCACGAACGGTGCCAGGTGTTTCTTCACGCCGATGGGGCCCATGCCCGGGCCGCCACCGCCGTGAGGAATGGCGAAGGTCTTGTGCAGATTCAAGTGAGAGACATCCGCCCCGATAAAGCCCGGCGCCGTCAACCCAACTTGCGCATTCATGTTGGCGCCGTCCAGATAGACCTGACCACCGTGCTGGTGAACGATGTCGCACACCTCCTTGATGGTCTCCTCGTACACCCCGTGGGTGGAGGGATAGGTCACCATCAGACAGGAGAGCTGATCCCCCGCCTCGGCGGCCTTGGCGCGCAGGTCGTCCAGATCCACGTTGCCCGACTTGTCACAGGCGGTCACGATGACCCGCAGGCCTGCCATCTGGGCGGAGGCCGGGTTGGTACCGTGCGCGGACGCTGGAATGAGGCAGATGTCGCGATGCCCCTCGCCGCGGGACTCGTGGTACTTCTTGATGGCGAGCAGACCGGCGTATTCGCCCTGGGCGCCGGAGTTGGGCTGCATGCAGACCGCATCGTAACCGGTCACCTTCACCAGCCAGTTTTCGAGGTCGGCCAGCAGCAGCTGATAACCCTTGGCCTGGGCCAGCGGGGCGAACGGGTGCAGCTTGCCAAACTCGGGCCAGGTCACCGGGATCATCTCGGCGGTAGCGTTGAGCTTCATGGTGCAGGAGCCCAGGGAAATCATGGCATAGTTGAGGGCCAGATCTTTGGCTTCGAGACGGTGGATGTAGCGCAGCATCTCGGTCTCGGAGTGGTACTTGTTGAACACCTCGTGGGTCAGCACGGCGTCGATGCGCAGCAGATCCTGCGGGATGGCGTGATGGGTCTGGGCCGCCTTGTCGAGGGCCTCGATGTCCAGACCGTGCCCTGTGCCCAGGAACAGTTCAAACAGCTCGGCCACATCGCCACGTGTGGTGGTCTCGGAGAGGGAGACACCCACCGCACCGTCCAGATCCGCGCGCAGGTTGATGCCGAGCCCCTCGGCCTTGGCGATCAGCGCAGCCTTGTCGGCGGTCTGTACGGTCAGGGTATCGAACCAGCTGGCATGCTTGAGGGCCACGCCCTTGGCCTTCAGACCGAGCGCCAGAATGGTGGTCAGACGGTGCACGCGGAAAGCGATGGTTTTCAGTCCCACCGGGCCGTGGTAGACGGCGTAGAAGCTCGCCATGTTGGCCAGCAGCACCTGGGCGGTACAGATGTTGGAGTTGGCCTTCTCGCGGCGGATATGCTGCTCGCGGGTCTGCATCGCCATGCGCAGGGCGGCCTTGCCGCGGGCATCCTTGGAGACGCCGATGATGCGGCCCGGCATGGAGCGTTTGTAGGCATCACGGGTGGCGAAGAAGGCGGCGTGGGGGCCACCGTAGCCCATGGGCACGCCGAAGCGCTGGGCCGAACCCAGCACCACGTCGGCACCCAGCTCACCCGGAGATTTGAGCAACAGCAGGGAGAGCAGGTCGGCACTGACGCAGGCCAGCCCTTTCTGGGCCTGCACCGCGGCGATAAGCGCCCGCAGATCTTTCACTTCCCCCGTGGTGGTGGGGTACTGGAACAGGGCACCGAACACCTCTTCGGCGCAGGCCTGCTCGGCCGGGCCGACTGCCACGTCAAAGCCGAAGTGGACCGCCCGCTCCTTGACCACGTCGATCACCTGCGGGTGCACGTCGTCGGCCACGAAGAAGAGGTGGGATTTGGACTTGGCCATCCGCTTGGCCAGCGCCATCGCCTCGGCGGCGGCGGTCGCCTCATCCAGCAGGGAGGCACTGGCCAGATCCATGCCGGTAAGATCCAGGGTCAGCTGCTGGAAGTTGAGCAGGGCTTCGAGACGGCCCTGTGCCAGCTCCGGCTGGTACGGGGTGTAGGCGGTGTACCAGCCCGGATTTTCCAGCACGTTGCGCAGGATGACGTGGGGCACGTGGGTGTCGTGATAACCCATGCCGATGTAGCTCTTGGCCACCTTGTTCTGGGCGGCATAGCCCTTGAGCTTGGCCAGCGCTTCCACTTCGGTCATGGAGGCACCGATGCCGAGCGGGCCCGGCCGGCGAATGGCGGCGGGGACCGTCTGCTCAATCAGATCGTCCAGGCTCTCGGCGCCCACCACGGCCAGCAGGGCGCGCAGATCTTCCTCACCCGGCCCGATGTGACGGCGGATGAAATCGGTTTTTTGCTCGAGTTCAAACAGTGACTGGGTCATTTCCCTATTCCTGATAAAAAGTCCTGATAACTAAGTGCCTGACAGCCGGCCTCGGCCGGCTTCACTCATGTTCGGGTGGCAGGGTGGCCCCTGCCGGCACCGGGTGTCGCTCATAGCGACAGGGGATCGTCTTGTGGCTGCCCGGTTTGCCGCGGGCAAACCGGGACGGACGACTTCACCCTCACCGGCCGGCCTCCTGGCCGACGGGCATGCATACAAACGGGCCCTGCGCGATTGGCAGGGCCCGGGGGCATTACTCTTCGTCCACCACGTTCTGGTAGCCTTCGGCATCCAGCAGGTTGGCGAGCTCGCCCGCGTCATCCAGCTTGATGCGGAACAGCCAGCCGGCACCGTAGGGGTCGGAGTTGACCAGCTCGGGGCTGCCTTCCAGCTCTTCGTTGACGGCCAGGATCTCGCCGCTCACCGGGCTGTAGATGTCAGAGGCAGCCTTGACCGACTCGGCCACGGCGCAGTCATCACCGGCACCGACCTGCTTGCCCACTTCCGGCAGATCGACGAACACCATGTCACCCAGCAGCTCCTGGGCGTGCTCGGTGATACCGACCACGGCCTCGCCGTTGGCTTCGACACGGATCCACTCGTGGGAGGTGGCATATTTCAGTTCGCTCGGGATATGGCTCATTTGTGCTTCCTTTATTCACTTGGATCACTTGTCCCCGGCGCGTTCGACAGGCGTTACCGGGGCAAGGGGGTCTGGCGAAGGGTAGCCCCTTCGCCGCAATGGGGTCGTTACACCAGCTTCTGGCCGTTGCGCACGAAAGCCGGCTTGGTCACTTTCACGGTGACCAGCTTCTTGCGGATCTCCACCGAGGCCTGCTCGCCGATATCACGGGGCACCCGCGCCAGGGCAATACTGTAGCCCAGAGTGGGCGAGAAAGAGCCGGAGGTGATCACACCTTCCCGCTCTTCTCCACCGGCGGTGGTGAAAGTGACCGGCATGCCGCTGCGCAGCACGCCCTTCTCTTCCATCACCAGGCCCACCAGTTTGGGCTGGCTGCCGGCGGCTTTCTGGGCTTCCAGCGCGGCGCGGCCGATGAACTGGCGATCGCTCGGTTCCCAGGCGATGGTCCAGGCCATGTTGGCGGCCAGCGGAGAGACGGTTTCGTCCATGTCCTGGCCGTAGAGGTTCATGCCAGCCTCGAGGCGCAGGGTGTCACGGGCACCCAAGCCACAGGGGGCCACGCCGTTGTCCAGCAGCGCCTGCCACAGATCGCACGCCTGCTCTTGCGGCACCACGATCTCGTAGCCGTCTTCACCTGTGTAGCCGGTGGTGGCGATGAAGAGCTCGCCCGCCTGCACGCCGAAGAAGGGCTTCATGCCTTCCACTGCGGCATTTTGTTCGGCGCTGAACACCTTGGCCGCCTTGGCCTTGGCGTTGGGCCCCTGCACAGCGATCATGGCGAGCTCTGGGCGCTCGGTCACGGTCACCCCGAAGTCCTGGGCGTGGTGGCGGATCCAGGCCAGATCCTTCTCGCGGGTGGCGGAGTTGACCACCAGGCGGTAGAAGGTCTCGCCAAGGTAATAGGTGATGAGGTCGTCGATGACGCCGCCTTCCGGAGTCAGCATGCCGCTGTAGAGGGCCTTGCCAAAGAGGGTGAGCTTGGCCACGTCGTTGGCCAGCAGGTGTTGCAGGAAGGCTTTGACCCGCTCGCCGGTCAAATCGACGATGGTCATGTGGGAGACGTCGAACATGCCGGCATCGGTGCGCACCTGATGGTGCTCTTCCAGCTGTGAGCCGTAGTTGATGGGCATTTCCCAACCGTGAAAGTCCACCATCTTGGCGCCGGCTTCCAGGTGCTTGGGATGCAGTACTGTAGTCTGGATCATCGCTGTGTTTCCTTAAGCGTTCGCGACAACACTCACGATCCGCCCCGCCCGGCCGCCCTCCGGCGGTTCACCGGGGTCGCAGCAAGAGCAGAGAGTGCCTGAGTCTGTGCTCGTTCCGGCCCGCAAGGCCGGAGTGATTCCTTGAACGCAGCGGATTATATGCCAAGCGGACGCGCATGCCGCTCAAAAAAAACTAATCCACCGCCAGTCAACAGACTCCAGACACTAAGGTAAAAACAGTGATAAAAACAGACCAAACTCGGTAATGACGATATTAAATTTCGATTTTTACCGTTTCGTCACAATTTGGAGAAAAACGTTTCGCCGTCCGCCCAGATTAAAGGCTGATGCCCAAACCGGGTCATCAGCCTCCTCACATTAGTTTTGTTGTGAAAACACCCGAGTATTATTAGATTTTTTCACCCTTGGCCAGCGCGGGCAGCTCCCCCTCCAGCCCCATGGCGGCCCGGATCACCCTCTTACTTCGGCCGGGTCGGCAAATTGTTCCCCTTGGCCAAGGCCGGCAACTCACCCTCTAACCCCATGGCGGCCCGGATCACGCTTTGCTTGAGCGGCGTCAGCAGATCGAAGGCGCACAGCCCGGCCCCACGCACCAGCTTCTTGAGCGGGTTGCTGCCGGCAAACAGCCGCTTGAGCCCCTCCATCGCCGCCAGCATGCTGGCTGCCTCGCTCTTGCGCCAGCGCTCGTAGCCGCGCAGATTGGCGAGCAGACCGATATCCTTGCCCGCCGCCTGATTGCGCAGGATCTGCTCGGCCAGGGCGGCGGCGTCCAGCAGCCCCAGGTTGACCCCCTGCCCCGCCAGCGGGTGTATGGTGTGGGCGGCATCCCCTACCAACACCAGCCGCTCGCGAGCAAAGTCGCGGGCATAGCGGGCGGTGAGCGGGATGGCGCTGCGCGCCCCTTCCACCTGGCACAGGCCGAGGCGGCCGTCGAACGCGGTGGTGAGCTGGCGGTTGAACTGCTCGTCATCGCACTGACAGAGTGCCTCGGCACGAGCGGCCGGCAGCGACCAGACGATGGAGCAGAGATCCGGTTGCCACAGGGGCAGGAAGGCGAGCGGCCCCTCGGGGGTGAAGATCTGACGCGCCACCGCCTCGTGGGGCTCGGCACAACGTACCGTCGCCACCAGGGCGTGATGGCCGTAATCCCAGCTGGTGAGCGGAATGTCGGCCTGCCGACGGACCCAGGAGTGGGCGCCATCGGCCGCCACCACCAGTTTGGCCGACAGCGCGCGGCCATCTTCCAGCAGCAGCAGGGAGCCTGCCTCACCGCTTTGCAGGCTGCTCGCCCGGGCCGGGCTCAGCAGCTGGATGTTGTTGGCCCCTTTACTGTCATCGAGAATCGCCTCCAGCAGCGCCAGCTGGATGACCCGGTTCTCGACGATGTGGCCGAGCTCGGGCTGACGCAGGCTGGCGGCATCGAAGGCGATCCGGCCAAAGCTGTCCTGCTCCCACACCTCCATCTGCACGTAGGGCTGCAGGCGGCGGGCCTCAATGCCGCGCCAGGCGCCCACCTGCTGCAGGATGCGCTGGCTGGCCAGACTCAGGGCGCTGACCCGGTTGTCCGGCGCCTCGTCAAGCACGGGGTCAGGCAACTGGCCCTCGACTACGGCCACCTTGAGCGCACTCCCCTTGAGCGCAGCGGCGAGCCCCAGGCCCACCATGCCGCCCCCCACAATCACCACATCCACGTTTTGCATCTGCATCGTTTTATATCCTTTCAGGGCTGATCGCCGGGATCAGCGAGGGGGCGCCCGCAGGCAGACCCCTTCAATACGCAAGCTGTGACCCGTATCAGGGGCGGCACAGGTCGGCAACAAAGCCCAGGGTGCGGGAGGCCAGCGGCGCCTTGAGGCAGTCCAGCCGCCCCATCAGGGAGAGCGCCAGGTTGCGGCCCGCCACCAGCGGGTCGTGATCATTGGAGAAGAGCTGGGCCAGCGAGGAGGTAAGCCAGACCGTCTGCGCCTGATCCCCCTTGCGCTGCTGCCAGTAACCGTTTAGCACCTTGAAGCTGCCGATATCCTCCCCCGCCGCCAGGGCCTGACCGACGGCGCGGGTGAGCAGGTCCAGATCGCGCATGCCGAGGTTGAAGCCCTGGCCGGCGATGGGGTGCAGCAGATGGGCGGCGTTGCCCACCAGCACGGTGCGCTGGGCCAGCGGGTAGTCAGCCACCGTCAGCACCAGCGGATAGACGTGGCGCTGGCCGGTTTGCAGGAAGCGACCGAGGCGCCAGCCGAAAGCCTGCTGCAGGCGGGCCAGAAAGGCGGCGTCATCGAGCGCCATCAAGGCCGGCGCCTCAGCCCGCGCCACGCTCCAGACCAGGGAGGAGAGCCCCCCCTGCATCGGCAGCAGCGCCAGCGGCCCCCCTTGGGTGAAACGCTCGAATGCCTGACCGGCCGGATCCTCGGCCGTCTTGACGGTGGCGATGATGGCGCTCTGGCCGTAGTCGTGACGGCTCACCGCCAGCTTGCACTGCTGGCGCACGAAGGAGTTGCCGCCATCGGCCGCCACCAGCAGACGGGTCTGATAACGCTCGCCGTCCGCCAGGGTCAGGTTCACCCCCTCCGTCAGCGGCTCCACCCGTTCGAGCTGAGCCGGGCACAGCATGCGGATCTGCGGGCAGGCGGCGATCGCCTGTTGCAACTCGATGCCCGCCGCCGACAGCTCGATCACCTGGCCGAGGGCAGACAGGCCATACTCGGCAGCCGTCAATCCGGCCTGGCCGAAGTGGCCCCGATCCGACACATGAATGCGGGTGATGGGGCTGCAATGGGGGGCAAAGCGGGGCCAGAGCCCGTGCCGGGCCAGCGCCTCGCAAGTGCCGGCGGAGAGCGCGATGGCGCGGGCATCGAAGCCGGGGTGTGCATTGAGCTCGGGGGCGCTCGCCTCCAGCAGCAGGATCTGCAGGGGCTTGGGCCCTGGCAGGGCCGCGAGGGAGAGCGCCAGCACGGCGCCGCTCATTCCACCACCGACGATGGCCACATCGACGTGGTTCAGATCAGATTGAGACATGAGATCAGGGGAAAAGCTGAAAACGTGGGGTCATGCTAACACAAAGCGTGGGGTCGGGATGCGAAGCCACGGGCAAAAAAGCGCAGTCCCTGTCGTTACTTGCCTCATCACGGCCAGCCGGCGCGGGCAACATCCAGATGTAAAAAGAGCGCCACCAGGCGCTCTTTTTCAAGCTTGCTCGACTCAGTGCAGGGTCGGCGGGGTGCTCGGAGCATCCGGCCGCTTGCCAAACTCTTCAAACGCCATCATGACCCCGAGGCGCACGTGTTCGTAGAGCACCAGGAAGGAGGCTTCGTTCTCTTCATCTTCCTGATCGAACTCGGCGGAGACCTGGGTGATGCTGGCGATGTCCTGGATCATCTCCTGCAGCTCTTCGGAGGCCTTGGAGAGCTCTTGCTGCACCACGCCGAAACCGGCCAGAAAGGCCTGGGACCAGTCCACCAGCGAATCGATGCGCTCGTCGAGGGGCGCTTCGTCGCTTGGCAGCAGCAGCTCGACCCCTTTCTGGGCCATCAGGCTCTCGATCACCTCATGATAGAGATCGGTCATCACCTGGCGCACCGGGGCCGGCAGACCGAAACCGTCGTTGACCAGATCGTTGAAATGGGGCAGCCAGCTCTTGTCGTCCAGAGCCACACCACCGCACACCAGACCGCAGATCACGCCATGGGCCTCTACAGCCGTTGCCATCAGCTCGTGCTGTTCCATCAGGTCGGCCACGGCCGCGTATTTCAGGGGGTTCGTTTTGCTCATCGAAGATCCGCTCAAAGTTCAGGCAAATATGCAGAATTAATGGTCAGGATCCTAGCATTCTCCCCCTTCCAGAGCCAGCAAGGCCTTGAAACTTCTGCATCTGCGCTATATAGTCCCGCCCAGTTGTCCACGTGGATAAAGGCGGAATGACACTCCGCCGTATTGAGGAAGGCATGAGCACAGAGGCCGTAGAAATCGTCATTTTGGGACGTCCCTACAAGGTATCCTGTCCCCTGGGACAGCAGGATGCCCTGCGCCAGGCCGCCGACCAGCTGACTGATAAACTCATCGAGCTGCGTCAACGCTCCAAGGTCTCCAGCAATGAACAGCTGGCGGTGATGGCAGCACTCAATTTCTGCCATGAGCTCTGTCTTGAAAAAGACAAGAATCACCAATACTCTGAGACCATGGACAAGCGGATCAAGATGCTGCAACGCACCATCGAAGCGGCCTTGATCGAGCACGGACAATATGGCGAATCC
Source organism: Aeromonas dhakensis (assembly GCF_000820305.1). Taxonomy (GTDB): domain Bacteria; phylum Pseudomonadota; class Gammaproteobacteria; order Enterobacterales; family Aeromonadaceae; genus Aeromonas; species Aeromonas dhakensis. Next base: position 270,272 of record NZ_CDBH01000045.1, on the reverse strand, counting down.
AGCGACGAAGGCGTACAACCCTAACTCGCAACGTTTTTGAAATTCCCTGGGGTGTTTGTCAGCCGGTTCAAGTCCCCGAGCCGATATTCATACCAAACAGGGGATCTGCCTTCTGGCTATTGCGCATGCTCGGCACGACCGAGAAGCCTGCGGTCAGATCCGATCCCCGCCTTGAACCGACGGTTCAAGGGCCCAAACCGGCAACGGCATCTCCGGGGTACCAACAGCAAGAAGCCCGTCACCAGCGTGACGGGCTTTTTCTTTGCCTGCGCGGCAGTCCCTTCCCCGTTTCAGTCATCCGGCATATCAGCCCCCCATCGGCGGCCCATAAAAAACCCGCCAACTCGGGCGGGTTTTTTCACATCATCCGGCTCACACGGCCATCTGCTCGTGGGGCGAACCGTGGTGGCGCAACCAGAGGAAGCTCAGCGCCACGATCAGCACCATCAGTGTCATGATGGCGCCCAGGGTCACCTGCCCCTCCATCGGGAAGCAGGCCGCCAGCAGGGTCACGATGCCGGCCCCCAGGTTCTGCATGCCGCCGAGGATGGCACCGGCGGTGCCCGCCTGGCCCGGGAAGGGCTCGATGGCGCAGGAGGTGGCGGTCGGATAGAGGATACCGCTACCGATGAAGTAGACGGCAGCCCCACCCACCAGGGAAGCGGCACTCACTATCCCGAACAGACCGGGCAGCAGGATGATGAGTGACCCCAGCGCCAGGAAGGCGATGCCAAGGCGCATCAGCTTGCCCTGGCTCAGGCGAAAACTCAGCTTGGCAGAGAGCCAGGCACCGAACAGATAGCCGGGCAGCGGCAGCACGAACAGCACGCTGACGGTACGGGCACTCAGCTTGAGCACGTCGCCCAGCAGCACGCCGGCGGCCGCTTCAAAGACCGCCAGACCGGCGAAGGTCGCCATCAGGCAGAGCAGGTTGCCCTGAAAACGCGGGTTGCCGAGTACGTGGCGATAGGCGGCACCGACTCGCAGCGGCTGCTGACGGGCCTCCTCCGGCAAGGTTTCGACGAACCAGGCCAGTATGGCCAGGGTCGCCACGGCGCCAAAGCCGAACAGGAACCAGTAGCCCGCACGCCAGTTGAACAACTCGGTCAGCCAGCCACCCAGCACGGGGGCCAGCAGCGGGGAGAAGATCACCCCCATGCTGACCAGGCTGTTGGCGCGGTTGAGCTCGGCGCCAGTGTAGCGGTCGCGCATCAGGGTGCGGCTCATGGCGCCGCCGGCCCCGGTCCCCAGCCCCTGGATGAAGCTGCCCGCCAGCAGCGCCATGAAACTCGGGATCAGCTGGATGGTCAGGGTACCCACCAGAAACACCATCATGCCGATGATGATGATGGGGCGACGGCCGATACGATCCGACAAAGGACCGTAGAGAAACTGGGAGAGGCCGTACGGGATCAGGTAGCAGGCCATCACCGCCTGCAGCTGGCCGGAGGCCACGTTGAAGTCCCCCGCCATCATGGGAATGGAGGGCACGTAGAGGGTCTGGGTCATCTGGCCCACAGCGACCATCAGAATGGTCAGAAAAAACAGCGGATAAAAACTGTGCCGATACATATCTCAGTCCCGAAAAATCATCGAAAAGCTGCCCGCCTCTGGCAGAAAACCGCAGAGGGGATCCAACAAACAGGGTCAATCAAAGGTGAAAACTCAAGGCGGAGAACCCGCACCGGCCGGGAGCAGGACACTCCCATGGCTTGCCGTCATCTTAGTGATTCAGATCACGAAAAACGAACGAATCTTTATAATCAGCTTTCCTTAGTTTTTCTAATGCGACGGGGTTTTAGGCCCCGTCAACGATAAAAATCAACGCGTTACCATCTGCTGGGCCTGCTTGACCAGATCTTCCGGCTTCTCGTTGCGCGGCGGTATGGTGATCCCCTTCTGGCAGGCCGGCTTGTCAGCCATCCGGTCCATCCAGGCTTGCAGATGGGGCAACCCCTCGATGGAGATACCGCTCCAGTCATAGATACGCACCCAGGGCCAGGTGGCGATGTCGGCGATGCTGTACTCGTCGGCCAGATATTCGTGCTGGGCCAGATGGCTGTCGAGCACCTCGAACAGCCGGCGTCCCTCCTTCTGATAGCGTTCGATGGCGGCCGGGATCTTCTCCGGGAAGTAGCGATAGAAGACGTTGGCCTGCCCCATCATGGGCCCGACCCCCCCCATCTGGAACATCAACCACTGAATGGCCTGGGAGCGGCGCTTGGGATCCGCCGGCAGCAGCTTGCCTGCCTTCTCGGCCAGATAGAGAAGAATGGCACCCGACTCGAACACCGCGAAGTCCCCGTTGTCCCGATCGACGATGGCCGGAATGCGGCCGTTGGGGTTGATGGCCAGAAACTCGGGTTTCTTCTGATCCAGCGCCGACAGGTCGAGCGCAATGACACGGTAGGGCAAGCCCAGCTCTTCAAGGGCAATCGCCACCTTGAAGCCGTTCGGGGTGGCGGCGGTATAAAAATCGATCATCATGGACTCCTTGTGATTCACACATTGGCACAGGACGGATAGGGCCTCGCCCATGTCGGCCAGAGAAACGCAGCGGGATGGACAACATGGACATCCCCCGGCCTGAACATGACGAAGCGGCACAATACCGGTCAGTTATGACAAATATTGTGCCGCTTGAACAGCCCGGCGCAGGGAAGGAAGGGGCTAGTTGCACAGCCCCATGGGTTGACGCTGGCGCAGCAGAATGAGGCGGGAAAGCAGCGGGAAGTAGGACTCCAGCTTGTTCAGCAGCACCCGGCTGCAGGCGGGATCGGCAAGTTCAGACTCTTCCAGCACGATGCCGTTGGAGACGAAATAGAAGCGCGGGTCCCGCACATCCGGCCCCTGAATGGTGAGGGTACCGTCTCCCTTGCGCATCAGCAGCGGCAACACCGGCAACCCGAAGGTATCGCTGTTGCGCTGCCAGGCAAACTCGGGCCAGGCCGCATCCCCGTCCAGCAGCAGGATGGCCGCCTCTTCCTTGCTGGGTTGCCAGTGGGATGGCTGGGTAATGGTTAGCTCGTTGAAGTAGTCGCCGTATCCGGTCGAGTTCCGCAAGGCGGCCAGCAAACCCTGGGTGGAGGTTGCCGACGGTTTTTGACTCACTAATGACAAATTCATGATCCACGTCCCTATGCTCAAGGCAGCCTGTTATTCGGCTGCTGCCCATAAGACTAGACCAAAAAGAGCCTATATTGGAGCCGTCAGATCTGGCAGTCGCCAAGGCCGGAGCGATAACGTATAACAGTTGCCATTGTCGAAAAGACTGGTATGATACCGCGTCCTTTTATTCCCCCGTTCTTTAACATCCAGTGGTGAACCTATGCATCCGATGCTGAATATCGCCGTGCGCGCTGCGCGCAACGCCGGTCAAGTAGTAGTAAAAGCCTTTTCTCAACCCGAGAACATCGAGGTTATCCAGAAGGGCAGCAATGACTTCGTGACCAACGTTGACCGTGAAGCCGAAGCGGCCATCATTCACACCATCAAAAAATCTTACCCGGAACACAGCATCGTGGCTGAAGAGTCTGGTGAGATTGCCGGTACCAATCCGGACTACCAATGGATCATTGACCCACTGGATGGCACGACCAACCTGGTCAAAGGCATTCCGCACTTTGCCGTCTCCATCGCCCTGCGCGTCAAGGGCAAGACCGAACAAGCCGTGATCTACGATCCGATCCGTGACGAGCTGTTCACTGCCACCCGTGGCAGCGGCGCCCAGCTGAATGGCTACCGCATCCGTGTCGGCAAGGCCAAAGAGCTGGCCGGCACCATCCTGGCCACCGGTTTCCCGTTCAAGCAGAAGCACCACATCGAGCCGTACCTGAAGATGTTCCAGAGCATGTTCATCGAGTGTGCCGACATCCGTCGTGCCGGCTCCGCCGCGCTGGATCTGGCCTATGTGGCTGCCGGTCGCGTCGACGGTTTCTGGGAAATCGGCCTCAAGCCCTGGGATACCGCTGCCGGTGAGCTGCTGGCCAAAGAGGCTGGCGCTATCGTCACCGACTTCGTCGGTGGTCACAACTACGAGAACTCCGGCAACATCGTGGTGGCCAACCCTCGCGTCCTGAAAGAGATGCTGGGCAAGATCCGCGAAGAGCTGCCGGAATCCCTGGCCAAGTAAGCCAGCACTACCCGCACTCATCAAAACCCGGCTCAGGCCGGGTTTTTTATGACCTTTTCATGACCATCAGCCCATCGACGCTGACAAGCAAATCCCTGCCAATGCGCATTGCCATCGCTCCTCTGCCCCTCATGGCCAGCGCTGTCCCGACTGGCGAGCTCGCTGAACGTCACTGTCGCCTTGTGCGGCGTCAATCCCCGATCCCAGCAGCAGGCCAAGAGTCGTGAACCATCCCTGTGCTCATGCCTTGAAATGACGGACCAACAAAAACAGTCAACCCGGCCGAAGCCGGGTTGACTGTTTGCCTGCAGCAACAGGCCATGACACGGCACCCTGTCTGGTGCCGATACAGCTATTACGCCAGGCGGAAGCGGCCTATGGTCTGACGCAGACCGGCAGCCAGCTGGCTCAGCTCCAGGCAGGCACGGGCGGTATGATCGGCCCCAACAGCGACCTCGTTGGAGGATTCGTTGATCCGCTCCACGTTGCGACCCAGCTCATCGGAGACCGCGTCCTGCTCGCCGCAGGCACTGGCGATCTGAATGGCCATGTCGGCGATCTGGGCGACCGCCTCCTCGATTTGCTGGATGCCGTCGCTGGTCTGCTCGCTTTGCTCCACGCACTGGCGGATCATCTCGCAGCTCTGGCCGGTCACCTCTTTGGCCTGGTTGGAACGGGCCTGCAGGGTTTCGATGATGGCGACGATCTCGCCGGTGGACGCCTGGGTGCGACCCGCCAGGGTACGCACCTCGTCGGCCACCACCGCAAAGCCACGACCCTGCTCGCCGGCTCGAGCCGCCTCGATGGCGGCGTTGAGCGCCAGCAGGTTGGTCTGATCGGCGATGCCGCGGATCACGTCCACTACCACGTTGATCTGGGCGGATTCACGCTCCAGTTCGGTGACCAGGGTACCGGCCTGCTCGATCTCCTCGGCAACCCGGGTGATGGCCATCAGCGAGCTCTGCACATCCTGATTACCGCGGCGTGCTAGGGCATTGGCGGAGCTGGCCGATTCAGACGCCGTCTCGGTGTTGCCTGCCACATCGGCCACGGTGGCCTTCATCTGGGCCATGGCGGTGGCAACCAGCGATATCTCCTGCTGCTGGCTCTGGATCCCCTGTGCCGACTGCTCGGAGACGGCGCTCACCTCTTCGATGGCGGCGCCCAGCTGGGTCACGGCCGCCACAACCTCTTCAATCAGACCGCGCAGGTTGTCCTGCATCTTGAGAGACGCCTTGGCCAGCATGCCCAGCTCGTCACGACCGATGTGCTGGCGATCCAGCTGATGGGTCAGATCGCCGGCGGCGATGGCGTTGGCCTGGGCCACCACGGCCTGCAGCGGCAGGCAGATCTGGCGGGTCAGGAACCAGGTCATGGCCACCATGAACAGCAGCAGGCTGCCGATGCTCACCATGGCAAAACTGGTCACCATGTTGACGCTGTCAAGCAGGCTGCCGCGGTTCTCTTTGACGAAACCGAGGTTCACTTCCACCAGGCCGTTGACCGCCTGCTCCAGCTCGCCATAAATGGGGTTGGACTGGAACAGCTGCACCTTGGCCTGCTCCAGCTGGCCCTGTGCCAGCAGTTGATCCACCAGATTGACCGAGTTCAGGTAGCGTTGCCACGCCTGCTTGGCGCCGTTGAACACCTGACGCTCATGGGCGGCACCGACCGTGGCCTCATAGCCCCGGAAGGCCTGCTCGACTTTCTGGACACTGGCCTGGATCCGGCCGCGACGCGCCTGCAGATCGGTGGCGTCATCCACCATCAGCAGGGCAAACTGGGCGCGGCGCACGTAGGACACGTCGTAGAGCAGGTTCTCGACCGAGAGCACGCTCGGCAGGGTGGAATCGGTAAAATTCAACACGCGATCGCGCACGCCGCGCAGTTCGCTGGAGAGAAAAATACCGAATATCACGTTGACGGCGGCAATGACCGCAAAGACCACGGCAATCTTTTTGCCGATAGACAGATTTTTGTAAAACATGGTGGCTGGTGATCCTCGACTGCTGACAAGCAGGTGCACAGTGGCGATCACATCCGTATGAACTGGTAACCCGGGCTTTCCTGACGGGAGATGGGACGTTGCGAAAGACCAAGGGAAGGGTGGGTTTCGCGAGGGCGGCACTTTACCACAAACCTGCCTACTCCTTCACCAGCTTTCGCCGCAACAAAGCAAGTTGTTTTTCCATACAACCGGATCTTCGTCACAAACTATTCAAGACGACCAAATCATTTCAAATAGTTAGCCGATGAATGCAATCGATGCCCCGGCATGGACAAGTGAGGCCCGGCTCGCTGTAATGCAAGAGTCCCCGGATGGCGCCGCGCCATTCCTGCCGTCAAGCAAGAGAGGTGATCTTCATGGATAACGCGTCAGCCCTGCCCCTTTCCTCTTGGTCAGCCCAGCTGCGCGAGCAGCTGCGGGCACGCCCGGTGATCGCCATCGGCCTGTTCGTTGCTCTGGCGGCCGTCGTGCTGTTGCTGCTGCAAAGCCTGGTGATGCTGGCCGCCGGCGACATCAGCCCTGGCGTCCGCTATGGCCTTATCGGCGGCCTGGCCGGCTTTGCCGCCACCTCACTTGGCGCCCTGCCCGCCCTTTTTCTGCGCTCGGTTCCGCAACGGGTAGAAGACAGCATGCTGGGCTTTGCCGCCGGCATGATGCTGGCAGCCAGCGCCTTCTCCCTGCTGCTGCCGGGGCTCGAGGCGGCAGAGGGGATCACTGGCAACGGCTTTCTCGCCGCCGCCGTGGTGGTGACAGGCATGACCCTCGGGGTACTCCTGATGTTGGGGCTCGATCAATTCACCCCCCATGAACACGACAAGACCGGCCCCTGCGGCCCCGGTCACGAGAGCTGCTCCCGGGTCTGGCTGTTCGTGTTTGCCATCGCCCTGCACAACCTGCCGGAGGGAATGGCCATCGGGGTGAGCTTCTCGCAGGGAGACATGTCGGTGGGCCTGCCGCTCACCACCGCCATCGCGTTGCAGGACATTCCGGAAGGGCTGGCGGTGGCACTCGCCATGTGCGCGGCCGGTTTTCGCCCCGGCATGGCCGTGCTGGTCGCCATCGGCAGCGGCCTGCTCGAACCGCTCGGGGCCCTGCTCGGCGTCGGCCTCTCCAGCGGGATGGCCATCGCCTATCCCATCGGCCTCGGGCTGGCCGCCGGCGCGATGCTGTTCGTGGTCTCCCACGAGGTGATCCCGGAAACGCACCGCAACGGCCACCAGACTCACGCCACCCTGGGCCTGATGGCCGGGTTTGCGCTGATGATGACCCTGGATACGGCACTTGGTTGATAAGGTTCTGATATATGGCGTAATGTTTCAGCACTAGCGCCGCGACATCCGCAGGCAACGTCGCATTTTCCCACACATCGAGGGCCAGCATGACATGACATTCCGGGTGATGGTGCTGGGTTGTCTGCTGGCAGTCACTCAGCGGGCCGTCAACGCCACCGAAATCTATCGCACGGCGGCGCAGCCCGAGTCCGCTCCCAAATACACCCAGATGGCGGATGGCCGCATCGGGGGGCTCTGCGTCGAACTGTTTCGATTGATGGAGCAACAGGAGCCTGCCCTGCGCATCGAGGGGGATCAGCACTTTATCCCCCTCAAGCGGCTGGAAAAACGGGTGCGCTTCGGCCAGCTCGACTTCCTCTGCGGCGTGGGCGACAACCCGGTCCGCCGCAACCACTTCCTCTATCTGCAGCCCCCCATCTTCACCGTACGCTACCACCTGGCGGTGCGCAGCGACGACCCGGTCGATATCCACCACTGGGACGACGTCAGGGCCCTGGGTAATGCGGGGATCATCCTCGTCAATCACGGCAGTGGCGCCATCGAACGGCTGCAGGCCATACAGGGGCTCATCATCGACAGCGGCGGGAGCAGCAGCGCCGCCAACTACGACAAGCTGCTGATGAAGCGCGGACGCTTCGTCTACTACCGCTCACCCGGTATCGAAGCCGATCTGCTGCGCCATCACCTGAGCGACCAGATCCGCATCCTCCCCGTCGCCATGGAGACCATCCCCTTCTACATTCTGTTTTACCAGCGCACCTCCCCTGCCCGGCTGGCCCTGTTTACCAACACCCTGCAACGGTTGGCGGACCGCGGCGAGCTGGCCAGATTGGCCGAGCGCTACCCTTGAGTGGACATTCCCACCCGCCAGCATCGGAATGCTCGGCGCCATCGCCAACTTTTGTTATGATCCACAACAACTTATTCGGCCAACTGGCCATCAAGACGAGGTGAGTGATGAAAGTAGGTATTATCGGCGCCATGGAACAGGAAGTGGCCCTGCTGCGCAGCCAGATGAGCAACCCGACCACCCTGCAACTGGGCGGCTGCGAGTTCTATCAGGGCACCCTGGCAGGCAAGGAGGTGATCCTTACCCGCTCCGGCATCGGTAAAGTTGCCGCCAGCGTTGCCACCAGCCTGCTGCTGGAAAAATTCGCCCCCGACTGCGTCATCAACACCGGCTCTGCCGGCGGCTTTGCCCAGGACCTGCATATCGGTGACGTGGTGATCGCCAGCGAGATGCGCTTCCACGATGTAGACGTGACCGCCTTTGGCTACGAGATGGGCCAGATGGCGCAGCAGCCTGCCGCCTTCCCCTGCGACGAGCGGCTCATCGCCGTCGCCCAGACTTGCATCGCCGAGCAGGGCAAGCATCAGACCAAAGTCGGCCTCATCTGCACCGGCGATCAGTTCATGTGCAAGCCGGACGCCATCGCCAAGGCCCGCGCCGATTTCCCGCAGATGCTGGCGGTCGAGATGGAAGGGGCAGCCATCGGCCAGGTGTGCCACATGTTCAAGGTGCCCTATCTGGTGGTGCGTGCCATGTCCGACATCGCCGGCAAGGAACAGGTTGAATCCTTCGATGCCTTCATCGAGGTGGCCGGCAAGCACTCTGCCGAAGTGATCATCAAGATGCTCGGCAAGCTGTGATCCCACTCACCACACTGGAACAGATGGCCGCCACTCCGGCGGCCATCTTGCTCGGGGCCGCCCTGCTGGAGGCCATCGTGCCCTGGCCGGCCCACTATCGGCTCTCCGCCGTTGTGCCACTGCTGACCCGGCTGGGTCACAAGGTGTGTCGCCCCGATGGCGCCCCCGGTCAGCAATTGCAGGCCGGTCTGCTGGCCATGCTGATTGTCTGGCTGCCTTGCGCCGCCGGACTCTGGGCGGTGCGCAATCTCTCGCTCTCGGAGCCGCTGTTCGATCTGCTGTTTCTGCTGCTGATGCTGGAATCGCGTCCGCTGCGGGAGCTGGCCCGCGCCACTCGCGCGCTGACAGACCAGGATACCCTGGTGGTGGCCCGGTTGCAGGCGGCCCCCTGGCTCAGACGAGATACAGGTAAACTCTCCCTGATGGGGCTTGCCAAGGCGGTCAGCGAAAGCTGCGCCCTGCGCCTGATAGGACAGTGGGCCGGCCCTCTGCTGGGGTTCGCCCTGGCGGGTGTACAGGGGGCCCTGATGTGGCGCCTCGCCCAGCTGATGAACCAGGGCTGGAGCCCGAAACTGCCAGCCTTTGCCCACTTTGGCCGGGCCGCCGCCGTGCTCTACCAGGCCCTGTGTACCCCTGCCATCTTGTTGCTGGCGCTGCCCTTGTGCCTGACCCAGCTGCGCAAGCTGGCCAGCCGGTTGCGTACAGCCATGCTCTGGCCCTACCCCGCCATGGGAATACTGCTGGCGCTGCTCTCCGGCTCGCTGGGCTGCAAGCTCGGTGGCCCCCGTTACTATCAGGGCAGCTTGTTCCGTTTTCCCGTGTTTGACGCCGCCGCCGAGCCGGATGCCGGTACGGCCCTGCACCTGCTCAACCGCCTGCAACAAGCCGGTTGGGGCTGGCTGGCGCTGGCATTGCTGCTCACTGTGCTGGAGCACCTGCATGGCTAGATGTCTCACCCTGCTCTGCCTGTTGTGCATGTCGCCAGCCCTGCTGGCCGGGACGCCGACACGCATCGTCAGCCTCACCCCCCACCTGACCGAATTGCTGTTTGCCATCGGCGCCGGCGATCGCATCGTGGCTACCGACGATGCCTCCGATTATCCGCCCGAGGTCAAACGCCTGCCCCAGGTGGCCAACTACCGCAGCATCAATCTGGAAGCCCTGCTGGCCCAGAAGCCCGACCTGATCGTCGCCTGGCGCTCCGCCCAGTCTCGCATGCTGGTCCCCATCGAGCAGCTGGGGATCCCGGTGTTCTATTCAGAACCGACCGACTTTGCCTCGCTTGCCACCGAAATGCGGGCTTTGGGTAAAACATTGGGGGTGGAAAAAACCGCCAATGCCGAGGCCGATGCCTATCTCGACCGCCTGGCCGCCCTTGGCCAGCGCTATGGCAAGCCCAAGCATATCAAGGTGTTCTATCAGCTCTGGTATCCACCGCTGACCAGCGTCAGCGGCAATGCCTGGCCCGCCCAGGCCATCGAGTTGTGCGGTGGGGAAAACGTGATGGCAGCGGCCCGCACGCCCTATCCACAGGTCAGCCTGGAGCAGGTCATCAAGACCAATCCGGCGCTGCTCCTGGCAGGGAGTCAAGACGCTGACGCCCTGCGCCACTGGCAACAGTGGCCCATGGTGGATGCCGTCCGCCATCAGCGCCTGCGCCTCATCAATTCGGACGAACTGCACCGTTTCACCCCAAGAGCACTCAATGCGGTGGAGCAGATATGCCGGGCCATCGCAGGTGTACAGTCACCAAGCTTTTAAAGCCCGCAGCGGGTCACTTGTACAATAAAAAAACACCGGCGTTGGCCGGTGTTTTTTATTCAGCAAACATGTGATGAGGTATAGCCGTTACTTCTGCTTGAAGATATCCAGTCCGGCGAAGTAGATGGAATCGTGTCGCTGGAAGGCATCGGCATAAATCGGCTTCGCATCGTCGAAGAACCGCTCGAGTATCGCCTCGGCCTCTTTCACCTTGGCTTCGAACTTGTCAGGCGCTGCGTCAATCAGGGTCATCATCAAGCCGATGATGTTGGCGTAGAAATAGTTCATCGAGCCGATCAAGACACGGTAGAGATGGCAATCACGGCTCATCAGCAAATAGAGCAGATAGTCGTGGTGACGCTGCATCATGGCCAGTATGTCATTGTGTTCGTATTTGACCTTCCGCCAGTCGGTACGCAACTTCTCCAGCAGATCGTCAAACAACGTCACATTGAGCGCGGCAGTAAAATCCACGCTGGCCATGTCGAACGGCTGGAAGCTGCGCGCCATCAGCTCATCAAGCAAGGCGATCTTGTCCAGCTCCGGGTTGCAGACTTGCAGGGCATCGACCCGTTGAGGGATGGCGCCTTCAATGTAGGACCCATCACTGCAATTCAGACAGCGCATATCCGGATGGCTTGTCAGCACGCGCGTCATGTTATGGATCGCCAGGCCAAATAGATGATTGATCCGCACTTCCCCGCCAAAATTGCCCGGTGCCGGGAAAGTATCTTTCAGATTCTCGTTGTACTTGGCTTCTTTCTTCTCGTTGTAATAGAGACTCAGAGTTGAGTGATGCTTGTCTGCGTATTTGTAACCATTGTCGATTCCGAACAGGTATACCTGTTTGAACCCGAGCAACGCCGCATAATTGAGGCCGGTGTTGCCAACGAAGGGGTTGGAGAATTCAATGGAGTCATACTCGAAAGCCTGACCAAACCGGCTGACCAGCATGGCAAACATGGGCTCGTTGGGCTTGAAGGTCAGCCCCGTCTTGCGGAAGAAGGTCTTGCACTCGGGGTGGATCACGTCGACGCTGAGGAAGACCGCATCTTTGAGAAAGTCGTCCGCATTGAGGATGCGCAGGAAATCCGCCGAGCTCTTGGTGCGCTCCACCGCCACATAGATGTCCGGCTTGATGCCCGCCTTGTGCAGCGCACTGACGGCCGTGCCACAGGCAATGATGATGGCTTGCCGTTGATGCTGCCGGATGAAGTCGATGCTCTGATCCAGCGACGGACCATTGCCGACCACGAATACCGGTACCTGCTCGACCAGCGAGGTATCCCGCTCTCGCTTCAGGAAAGGCGTGCCATCCTGCAGATGGGTGTGACTGTGGGCCAGCGCATAAATATTGTCATCGAAAAAGCCCCAGCCCGTCTTGAGCAGATACAACTCGCCCTCTGCCTTGTCGATCAGAGCATGCAGTTTGGGTGAGTGGTAATGACAAAACGAGAAATAGCTCGCCGACCAGAATGCCCCTTTGCGATGCAGCGCCTCCATCATGTCGGCGACCAGCAGCTGTTCATCGACACCGATGAACAGGTGCAGACTCAGCGACTCCTGATCCATGTATTCGAGCAACTTGTGCCAATCGAAGCAATAGAGCGAGGCATAGAACATATCGAGGTCGGGCTCGAAGGCAAACAGATTCCGAACCCGGCACCGCTCATACAGGTAGCCCAGCTGATAACCCAGTCCGATCCCGTACATGAAGGACAAGGGAATGTCGGCATCCAGCGCCTTGCGAAGCGGCAGACCTTCCAGCGACACATTTTCCTTGAGCTCGGAGATGGCATTGTTGTAGGCGATATGGATCTGGCCTTCCAGATACCACTGAGGCACGAAGTCGATACATTGCAATACGCTATGTTCGATCACCTCGGCAATCTGGGCCTGTGCTTCGGCAAAGGGATCATCGCCATAGAGGGAGACGTCATCGTCCAGCCAAAGAACATTTGGAACGCCGTTCTCGTTGCAGAAAAATCGGAAGGGTCTGACTGGCTGATACTCTTTGAAAAATGCATGTATTCCGGGCATATATTTTTCAAAGGCAGCCATATTGAGTTCATGGCGAACGGGCAGCACCTCCAGCATGGCGGCTTCCTGCTCTTTCTGCCTGGCTAGACGGGAGAGCTCATGCTCGGCATCTTTGATGTTCTTGTTAAAATCCATTCGGTACTCAACCCGCATTCATCTTGTAAAGGCCCGCCACACGACCGGCCTTGGAAAATTGGCGCAATTCATCCTCTGCCAGGTGTCTCGCATTCGTTATCAGCGCATGGATCATGTGAAACTGAGACAGGGCTTGCTGCTGCTCTGCATTAAGATGACTGTCAGCGGGGATATGCTCGAAAACCTCGTTCAGGGCAGCGAGATAGTGCTCCATTTGCACTTCCGCTGCCGCCAGCTCATTTTGCTCCAACAGCAACCGCAAGCGGCTGCCGTGGTTCATCAAGCCGGACAGCTTGGCATCATTCATTCCGCACGACCTGCTTTTTGCTGGGCAATGGCCTTGTCGCGCTCTTCGACCGGAATCGCATCCCAGCCACTCTTGACTGTCAGCATCAGGTTCATCACCTCGTCGATGGCGGCCATGTCCATATCACGACTGGCATCCATCATGCGCACCTTCATGTAGTCGTAGAGCGCAAACAGATCTTCCGGCACCTTGCCATAGGAGAGGTCCAGCGAGTCCTGCAAGCCGTTGATAATGGCCATGGTTTTGGAGATGGACTGGGACTTGGCTTCGAAATCACGACGTTCGATGGCACCACGGGCTTGGGCAAGACGCTCGAGGCAACCTTGCATCAACAGCTGGATCACCCGGTAGGGATCCGCCACCGCCAGCTCGGACTGCAGATTCTGGGTGGTGTAAGCCTTGATATTTTTCCGATACATAAGAGGCACGGCTCCTGACTACGTATTAATTCGTTTTGGTATTGAGCAGATTCAGATAAGAGGCCGACTTGTTCATCTTGGCCAGCATGCTGTCCAGGCTGCCATAACGGGCCCGCAAGGTCTCCTGATACTTGGTCAGCTGGGCGGTAACATCCGACTCCTTGCGGCTTACTTCGCGCAGATCGGAATTGAGCGAATCTTCCCGCTTGGCCAGCAGGCCGCCGGTCTTGGAGTAGGTTTCCAGCTGGCTGGCCAGCTTGCCTGCGACCCCATCCTTGCCGCCAAACACCGCAACCACCTGATCAAAGTTCTTGTCGATGGCCTCGCTGAACTTGGTATCGTCGATGGACAATACCCCCTTGTTGTCCATCTTGATACCCATCTGGAAAATCGTTGAATAGGTAGACGATTTTTTGGAGGGTTCGGTGATGAGGCCGTTCATCATGTTGACCACGGCACGCGTCGTCGCATCACCTGCCAATGCACCGCCATCATTCTGGCTTTTCCCTGCCACGATCGAGTTGCGCTTGCCAAGATCATTGCTCTTCTTCACCAGCGAGTTGTAACCGTCGACAAAGCTCTTGACCATGTCCTTGATGCCGGCCTTGTCGGTGGTCACATCGACCTTGTTCGAGCTGTAGGTCTTGACCGGATTGCCGTTGGTATCGGTGGTGGTCGTGCTATCCGACTCTCTGAGCACGGTCAGTTTGAGCCCGACTATGGTGCCATCGAAGGTATTGGTCGCACTGGTCAGCGAGTTGCCATCTACCTTTATCTTGGCATCCTGAGCGCTCTGGCTCTTGGTCAACTTGGACACCAGGTTGTCGGTCAACTCAGTGGTGCTGCCGGTGATCTGCAGATCCTTGCCGTCGCCGCTAACCCCTGAGTCGATCATCAGCTTGGATTTGCCATCTGAGGTATTCATGATGTTGACGCTCAGACCGAAGTTGTCGGCGTCATTGTTGATCCGTTTGCGAATGGACTGCAGCGAGTCACCCGCTTTGACATCCACATCGAAGGTCTTGTCGCCAGCCTTGAACGTCAGTTTCCCGTCCTGAGTGATGAGGGGGGTCGTCGACGAGTCGAAGGTGCCGTCAAATTTACTGGACTTCGCCAATTGTTCGACGCTGATGTCATATTGACCGTTGGAGGCCCCCGCCTTGCTCTCCACCTTGAGCACGGGTTTGTCCTTGTCCTGGGTAATGTTGATGGAGCGCTTGTTGAACGCATCATCCTTCGCCATGGCTTGCAGAGTGGTCACGAACGAGGCGATGGCAGACTTCAGCTGCCCCACACCGGAGAGAGTGATTTGAGTGTTGGTCTTCTTGGTGGTGATGGGCTGCATCAGTTGTGCCTTTTTGGCATCGACACTGGCAGCAATCACTGACTCCAAATCGAGTCCGGAGCCGGCACCGGCAGACGTAATGGTGGGCATACTCTCTCTCCTCTTAATTTTTTCGTATCAGATCTCGTTATCGAGCAGCAACCCGACCCGCGAGCCGCCGCCGGATACATCGCCCTCACGCAGATCCTTGATCCGCTTGCTGATGGCCAGCAGCTCCTCGCTCGGTATCTGCCGGATCATTGACTTGGTCTCGGCATCCACCACCTTGATGACCACCTGATCCAGATCCTTCTCAACACTGAAATTGACAGTCCAGCCTTGCAACTTGCTGAACTCTTGCAAGTTTTGCACCTCATTTTCAATATCGGCATTGGACACGTCCTGTTTGGCGTTTTTTTCACCAGTCAGAGCATCCTGCTGTTTTTTCACATCCTGTTGTGCCGTCACCCGCTGCTCTTCCGTCGTGCCAGATAGCACTTGAGCGGCCGATTGGCCGCTCTTGCTACTTGACTGAAGAGAAGAAGGAGTGACCGATGACGGGATCCCAATTTCATTGGCCATATCGTCGCTCCTTTTCCTATCTCATCACTGCTGTTCTGTTAGCCCAGCAGGGACAGAGCAGATTGCGGTCTTTGGTTGGCTTGCGCCAGGATGCTGGACGCTGCCTGTTGCAGAATGTTCTGCTTGGTCAGGTTGGCTGTCTCGGTCGCAAAGTCTGCGTCACGGATACGAGAACGTGCGGCGCTCAGGTTTTCAGAGACGTTGGACTGGTTGCGGATAGTGGAGTCAAACCGGTTCTGTACCGCACCCAGCTCCGCCCGCTTGCTGTCAACCGCCTTGATCATGAAATCAAGGTTGGCCATGGCCAGTTGTGCCGAGCTGGCAGCGCTAATGCTGCTGACGCTGGTAGAAGTCACGGCGCTCGTGCCCTTGGTCACGGTATAAGGTTCGCCAGTGGCGCTGGTCGCAACGGTCGCGCTGCCCTTGGTTGACGCCGCAATCCCGCTGATGGTGAACGCAGAGGTCATCTTGAAGGTGATGGTCTGACCGGCGTCAGCCCCTACCTGGAATGAACCTTTGTAGTTCCCATCCAGCAGTTTTTGGCCACCAAAGGTGGTGTCGTTGGAGATCCGGTTGATCTCGGTGGTCAGCTGGTCAAATTCTTGCTGCAGTGCAGTACGGTCATCGGTGTTGTTGGAGCCGTTGGCGGATTGCTGTGCCAGCGTGCGCATGCGTTGCAGCATGCTGGTCACTTCATCCATGGCCCCTTCAGCCGTTTGCGCGACGGAGATACCGTCGTTGGCGTTGCGGTTACCTTGATCCAGGCCGTTGATCTGGGAGGTCAAACGGTTGGAGATCTGCAAACCGGCAGCATCGTCCTTGGCGGTGTTGATACGCAGACCGGAAGCCAGTCTGGTATAGGACGTATCCAGGGACTTGTTGGTGTTCATCAGGTTACGCTGGGCGTTCAGTGATGAAGTATTCGTGTTGATGTACATGGCCATAAAATATTCTCCCGAAGAACATGCGACTGCGGGTTGCACCGCCAAAGCGGCGTCCCACCGTTAGAAGAACAGGTTGAACGAGCCTGATTCTTCTGGCGGGTGTCTGTTTGAACGGACAGGTCACCCGCAGTAGTGCAAACGTTGGATTCCGAACACCCCTCGATTGCTTCACTTTATTTAACGGCAGCGCAGCGACAAGCTTTAGGAAAATAATTGCCGAAGGCGGCAAGTTTTATCCGGCAAGCGGCAAAATGACGGTGAGCAGTCTCCCGTTATCGGGAGCAGGGCCTAAAGCCGGCGTGACAGAGATGAACTCTGAGGGTTGGCACAGTTTGTGCTTTGATATGGGGGAGTGGCGTCAATTTGACGGCACAATAAAAAGAGGCCGGAAGATCCGGCCTAAAACGAGCATACGCTCAGGAGAATATGACCAAGCGTGACAGAACTGAACAGCTGTACAACACTTGGCTTTACTAGTAGAGAATAGATTCTCTCCCGATAGAACAGAGTGCGAACCGAACACCCCTTTGTTCCATCTCTTGACCAGGGCGGCCTGAACAACCGCCCTGTTTTCTTTTATCAGCCCTGCAGCAGGGAGAGTGCTGACTGCGGACGCTGGTTTGCCTGAGACAGTATGGTCGAGGCTGCCTGTTGCAGAATGTTCTGCTTGGTCAGGTTGGCGGTCTCGGTCGCGAAGTCTGCGTCGCGGATCCGTGAACGGGCGGCACTGACGTTTTCAGAGACGTTCGCCTGGTTGCGAATGGTCGAATCGAACCGGTTCTGCACCGCACCCAGTTCGGCACGCTTGCTATCCACCACTTTAATCATGTAATCCAGGTTGGCCATGGCCGACTGGGCAGAGCTTGCCGCCGTAATGGTCGACATGCTGGTAGACGTGACCGGGGTACCTGCCGTCCTAGTGATGGTATAAGGCTCGCCAGTGGTCGTGGTCGCTACTGTCGCACTGCCGCTGGTTGCAGACGCCATGCCAGAGATGCTGAAGGCAGTGGTCATCCGGAACGTGATGGTCTGACCGGCATCGGCACCGACCTGGAAGGAGCCCACATAACCGCCCTTGAGCAGATTCTGGCCACCGAAGGTAGTGTCTTTGGCTACCCGGTCGATTTCTGTCATCAGCTGAGTGTACTCTTGCTGCAACGCGGTACGGTCATCCGTGTTGTTGGAGCCGTTGGCAGACTGCTGGGCCAGGGTACGCATCCGTTGCAGCATGGAGGTGATTTCATCCATGGCGCCTTCGGCGGTCTGGGCGACGGAGATACCGTCGTTGGCGTTGCGGTTGCCCTGATCCAGACCATTGATCTGGGAGGTCAAACGGTTGGAAATCTGCAGGCCGGCGGCATCGTCTTTGGCGCTGTTGATGCGCAGACCAGATGCCAGACGGGTGTAGGATGTATCCAGAGATTTGTTGGTGTTCATCAGGTTACGCTGGGCGTTAAGCGATGAAACGTTCGTATTGATATAAAGACCCATGACTATTCTCCTAAGCTATTAAATTTACTATTTAATTTGCTCGAACTTTATTGTCTTTCCTGTTCGATGCTTCTTATTTAACGGCCTCTTTTTCGATGTCTTTAGCATTATTTTCAACGCTTCATCGCATTAACGCCGCTTACCCTATATATCGGCATGTTCCGGCTGAACTTGAGGAAAAAAGTGCCCTGTTTTGCTCATTGAATTCATCAGGCTTGCGACAACGGGCCGGGCGCAGGTCTATGTCCACCTCCCCTGCGACATGACGCCGCTCAGATGCATCGCGCTGGCTGGCGCCAGCGCAGCCGAGAAAAACTTGGTCTGGCTCCCACTTCTTGCAGGCAGCCATTGGTCAGACACCGCAATCCCCCCTAAAATCGCGGCCCCATCAACAATTGGACGTGAGTTGTTCTCCATGCAGACACTGGTTGAGCAGATTGTTTACATCAGCGACATGTTTGGTACTGCGGTATTCGCGTTTTCGGGCGTACTGGTGGCGGGCCGTCTCAGGATGGACGGTTTTGGCGTCATGGTGTTGGCGGCGGTCACCGCCATCGGCGGCGGCACCATCCGCGACATGATCCTGGGGGCTACCCCAGTCTTCTGGGTACGGGACCCTCTCTACATCTGGGTGGTGATCGCCACGGCGCTGATCGGCATGTGGATGGTCAAGCTGCCCCGTCGCATGCCCTGGTACGTGTTGCCGGTCGCCGACGCCTTCGGGTTGGCGCTCTTTACCGTGATCGGAGCACAAAAAGCCCTCAACTTTGGTACATCGGGACTGATCGCCGTATTGATGGGCACCATGACAGGGGTTGCCGGCGGCATGATCAGGGACGTGCTGGCCCGGGAGGTGCCCATGGTGCTGCAAAAGGAGATCTATGCCACCGCCTGCATCCTGGGGGGGATCCTCTATACCCTGGCGCTTGAGATAGACGTGGATCGGGTGACCGCCATGCTCATCTGCATGACGGCGGTGTTTGGTTTACGGGTGGCCGCCATCTACTGGCATCTGTCACTGCCTACCTTCTCGCTGCAGCGCAATTGACCTCACAACCGGCGTCAGGTCGCACTCCCGGCCCGGTTGCGTTGAACCAAGCAGGCTTTTCTGTTGTCATAGGATGCAGTGTTGTAAGCCGGAATCCCTCATGCAAAAACTTGGACTCATCGCATCACTGTTACTGATGAATGTGGCAACGGCGCAGGCTGAAGCCCAGGTACTGTTTGGTCGGCTCGCGTCCACCCCGGTGCAGCAGTTCAACCAGCAGATCCGTCAGGCAAGCACCGCCCAGCAGAGCTGGGTCAATGACTATCGTGAAGTGGCCCTGCGTTTCGTCGGCCACAGCGACATACCCAGTCGCATCCAGGCGCAGCAGCTGGACAACGATCTGGTGCTCTCGGTCGCCCTCGATGGCACCAAGAGCGACATGATCTACATCCTGACCCTGTTTCGCAGCAACAACCTGTGGCAGATGCGCCAGGCGGAAATGGGATGGCGCTGCCAGGGGCAGTCCACCTTTACCCCGGTCCCCTGCCCTTGAGCCTCAACCTGCAAGTGAAATAAAAAAATCCGGCACATTGGCCGGATTTTTTTATGCATGCGTGAACGTCACCTTATGGACGGTACACCTTGACGTTGGCAAAGCCCTTCTCTTTCAGGTAGAGCGCCTGCAGCTTGCTCATCACGCCGCGATCGCAGTAGAGCAGGTAGGTCTTCTCCTTGGGCAGGTCACCAAAGGCGGTGGCCAGTTTGAAGAAGGGAATATGCATGACCTCACGCCCTTCCACCAGCAACGGCTTCTCGTCGTGCTCATCCATGGAGCGGATATCGAGGATCACCTCGTTGTCACCGCTCTCTGCGGTGGTCTCCACTTCCTGCACTTCGGCTGCGGTCTCTTCACCGATGCGACGAATGTCGAGGTAACGGGCCTCGGCCACCACCTTGTCCAGAATGGCGAAGTCGAAGTTGCCCTCTTCCTCTTCAATGCGGGCCAGATCGGCCTTCACGGTCGGCTTCTTGGAGATGACGCCGCAATACTCCGGCATGGTCTCGGCGAACTCCAGGGTACCGATGCGGCGCGCTTCGCTGATGATGTCCGGTTTGTCCCAGGTGATGAGCGGGCGCAGGATCACCTTGTCGGTCACCCGGTCGATGACGTTCAGGTTGGTGAGGGTCTGGCTGGAGACCTGACCCACGCACTCACCGGTCACCAGCGCCGGGATCTGGAACTCGTCGGCCACCTTGGCGGCGGCGCGCATCATCATCCGCTTGAGCACCACGCCCATCTGGCCGTTGTCGATCTTCTCGAGGATCTCGGCAACCACAGGCTCGAAGTCCACTGCGGTGAAACGCACCCGGTGGGAAGAGCCGAAGCGGTTCCACAGGTGATAGGCTACCTGCTTGACGCCGATCTCGTGAGCGGCACCACCCAGATTGAAGAAGCAGTAGTGCACCCGGCAGCCGCGCTTGATGAACTGGAAGGAGGCCACACCCGAGTCAAAACCACCGGAGATGAGGCTCAGCACATCTTCCTGGGTGGCGATGGGCATGCCGCTCAGGCCCTGGTGGATGGCGCTGACAATGAAGAGCTCTTCGCCGTCGATCTCGAGGTTGATCTTCACATCCGGGTTCTTGAGGCGCACGCCGTTGCTCACGCAGTGCTGGTTCAGGCCACCACCCACGTAGCGCTCCACTTCGAGGGAGGAGAACTCGTGCTTGCCGTGGCGCTTGGCACGCACGCAGAAGGTCTTGCCCTCGAGCTGGTCACCCCACACGGCTTTCACCTGCTCGAAGATGTCGTGCAGGTCGGTAAACTTGCTGGCTTGCACCTCGAGGAAGGCCTGAATGCCGGGAATGCAGGCCAGGGCTTCGATGGCCTGTTCACGGAACTGGTCATTGCGGGAGCTCACAATCAGCTTGTCCCAATCCATCCGTACCCGGGCATCGTCGTCGAAGCGGCGCAGGACATTGCGGATATTGCCCTGCAGGATCTTGATAAAGCGCTGGCGAACCGACTTGCTCTTGATGGTGATTTCCGGGAACAGCTTGATAATGAACTTCATGGTAATGACTCGGGTGACCTTGATTTAAGGGCGCGAATTATATCAGAACTTTGTGGCCAGCGCCTACTAGATGAGCGTTTGCTCACATTCCCCCACGCAATGTTTGCCGCAGCGAGGCAATCTTGCGTATATTCCCGAACCTGCGCCCTGGCAACATTCCTGACCACAGACCCATTCGATGAAGACCTACATCTACTACCCCGGCATGGAAGTGCGCGACGAGCTGTGGCTCAAGTTTGCCCTGCTCTATCTGGAGCGGCTCGCCTTCGTCTTCACCGTCAGTGAGAAGAGCGGCCTCACCGCCCTGCTGCAAACCCTCGAGCAGGAGACGGATCTGCTGGCCGAGCGGCCGGATGCCGCCTTCTTTGCCGCCATCACCCCCCAGATAGAGAGTCAGATTGCCGGCCTTATCGCCCCCGACTTCGTGCGTCACAAGGTGTTTGGCAACAAGGAGCTGATCGGGCGCTGGCGCACGCCGGCCAACCACGACTGTTTCTGCCCGGCCCAGGCGGGGCTGGAGCGGCTGCACGGCTTTTGCCTGACTCACGGTTTTGCCAGCCGGGAGGAGGGCGGGTTCAGGATGGCGCGCCGCTTTGCCAATCTGCTCTCCATGCGGCTCGCCCGCGAGTGGGCACTCGCCAATGAGGGGGCCCTCATCACCGATCACGACTATCTGGACCGGCTGCTCCACCTGCTCGAATCCCGCTATCACAACCGCGGTGGCCAGGATTGCTTCCATCTGGAGATCCCGCTGCAAGTGCCCACTCACTTGGCCGACATCCCGTTTGCAGAGCTGATCTCCCTGCGCAGTCGCAGCGGCTTTCGCCAGCAGCTGGCCGAGTTTAATCAGGCGCTCGATGCCCTGCTCGCCATGCTGGGCAGCGGCTACGCCGAGCCCGCCGTGCTGACCCGCTTCGAGCAGGCGCAGCAGGGGCTCAACCAGTTGCTGGGGCCGCAGACCCAGAGTCTGCCGCTCACCACGCTCGTCAGTACTGGCTTACCGGCCATGGCGATGATCCATCGCCTCAAGGCGAGCCATCCAGACAGCAAGCTGGTGTTTCACTCCATCAAGAAGAGCCACTTCCACCAGCGCAAGAGTCAACACTTCTTCACCCGGCTGGGTCAGGTCAAGCCCTGACTCCGCGACGCCCTGCTGGGAAATCGACAATCCGCTGACGACATCGGAGTCATCCCCCGATGTCGTCAATATTCTGACACGCCAATTAGGCACCGCCTCTCCCCTCAGGAGGGATTCTCCAGCCGAAACTCGATGCGATCGCTGTTGCCCGCCTCGTCTACTACCACCAGCTGGTATCGACCCGCCTCGCTCAGCACCTGATCCCCGTCCCAGCGCAGCCGCTGGCCGTTGAGAAACCATGCCGGCTTGCCGACGCCCCCCAGCACCTTGGGCTGCAACCGATAGCGCTGGCTGCGAACAAGGTTGCCCTCCCCCAGCGCCAGGATGCGAATGGGGGCCTGCAGCTCGGTGCTCTGCCCCTCCCCCTTGCAGCCACTCGCCAGCAGCGCCTGGCGCCGCTCGCCAGGCCCCCGCCACGGCTCCAGCGACAATGGCCAGAGCGCCCGAAAACCGGATTGCGCTGCATCGTGGCAGCGGCTCTGCGTGGGTTTTCCTTGATCGGTCAACGCAACCTGGCGCAGCGGCGAGGGCCAATCCATGGGATCCGGCAAGGTTGGGGGATCCCGCCCTTCCAGCAGCCAGGCACTCTGACGCTGCAGACACGTTTGCGGCAGGGTCGCGTTCGCCCTGCGCCCCAGCGGCCAGCAAACTTCGGCCTCGCTCACCGTATTGGGTTGTGCCGGCAGGGGACTGTTGTCAGCCAGCCGCGAGTAGACCGAGAGCAGCAGCGGCACCGCCGCGCTCTGGCCGTAGAAACCGGGCATGGGGGTGCCGTCGGGGCGTCCCAGCCAGACGCCTATGGTCCAGCGACCGGAGACCCCCATCGCCCAGCTGTCGCGATAGCCATAGCTGGTACCGGTCTTCCAGGCCAGTCGATTGACCCGGCCGGTCGCCTCGCTGGCAAAGGGCTGATCCGCCCGCCCCTGCGCGCTCAATATCTGCCAGATGATCCAGGCCGCTCCCGGGCTCAGCAAGGGGCGCGACACCGCCTGCTGCCCCGCCAGCCAGACCGGCATTGCCACCTGCCCCTGCCGGGTCAGTGCGCTGTAGAGGGCCACCAGTTGCTCGAGCCGAATGCCCGCCGCACCCAGCGCGATGGCCGGATTGGGCTTGTCGGAGAGGGCCAGCCTCACCCCGGCATTGTCGAGACGGCTGACCAGTTTGTCCGGCCCCAGCGCCTCCAACACCTGCACCGCCGGCACGTTGAGGGATTGCTGCAGCGCCTGGGCGAGGGTCACCGGCCCCTGAAAGGCGCCGGAAAAATTGGCGGGACGATAGTCAGACCCGAGCCTTGGCGCATCAGAGAGCAGGGAGGCCGAGTGCACCAGCCCCTCGTCCATGGCCAGACCGTAGATAAAGGGCTTGAGGGTGGAGCCGGGGGAGCGGATCGCCTGCACCATGTCGAGGTAACCGTGGCGGCGCAAATTGCCATACTCGGCGCTGCCCACATAGGCGCGTACCGTCATGTTTTTGTTGTCCACCAGCAGCAGGGCGGCGGAGGTCTGCTCGGGGAAGCGGCGGATATAGCTCGCCACCCGCCCCTCCAGCCAGCGCTGCAGATCGCCATCGATGGTGGTGTGCACCAGCGCCCCGGCCTGATTGTCGGCGGCGAGGCGGGCAAACAGCGGCGCCTCCATCGGCGTGAAGTGACCGCGGGCCAGCACCGGCTCGATACGCCCCTCCAGCCACACCTGTTCGGGCCAGACGCCCTGCGCCACCAGCCGCTGCATTACCTTGTCGCGGGCGACGCGGGCCCGCTCGGGATGCCGGTCCGGCCGGTTGCGGCTGGGGGCCTGCGGCAGCACCGCCAACAGCGCCGCTTCGGCATGGGTCAGCTTGGCGGCGCTCTTGCCGAGATAGGCAAAACTTGCCGCCTGCACCCCCTCCAGGTTGCCGCCAAACGGCGCCCGGTTGAGGTAGACGGTGAGCAGGGTGCGCTTGTCGTAGTGCCACTCCAGTTGCAGCGCTCGGGCCATCTGGCGCAACTTGCCAGGCACGCTCCTGTGATAGGGCTCGATGAGGCGGGCAACCTGCATGGTGAGGGTCGAGCCGCCCGACACGGCGCGTCCGTTGCGCAGCCACTGCCAGACCCCGCGTATCATGGCCACCGGATTGACCCCGGGATGACGCCAGAAGTAGCGATCCTCGTAGCCAAGCAATGCCTCGATATAGCGGGGGGAGACCTGCTCCAGGGTCACGGGGTAGCGCCACACCCCGCTGGTATCGGCAAAGGCGCGCAGCGGTCGCCCCTTCATGTCGAGCACCACCCGCGCATAGGCCGGGTCGAGTGGCGGCGGCGGAAAGATACGATCCAGCGCCAGCAATGACAGGAGCAGTGCTACAACGCCCAGCCCCGAGAAGCGCAGCCAGCGCGGCAGACGGCCAAGCCAGCGCCGACAGTCGCGACCACTGCGACCCATCAAGCGCCAGCTACTCAGAGATAGTTACCTCGTGGATGTCCTCACCCACGGCCCGCAGCTCGGGCCGGTACATATCCTCCACCTGGGTCGGCGGCACCTGATAGCGGCCCGGCGTCACCGCCCGCATCAGGTAGACCAGCTGCTGGTTGCTCCCCTCGCTCAGATCCAGCGCTGCCGTGTAGCGGTCATCGCGAAACTCCTGATGCTTGAGATAGTCGTTCCACTCGCTCTGCCACGCCGGTTTCCCCTCAATGGAGAGCTCTTCGAGCTTGATGCTGTTGCCAAGAGCCGGGTTCTCCAGCTCGAAGCCGGCAGGCACCATCTCCACCAGCAGGGCATCGGGCACCGCCGATTCGCTGCTGACGTTGAGCCGCACAACCACCAGATCCCCCACCTTCACCTTGGCGGGATCAAAACGCTGACCATCGCTGTTGAACCAGCTGCGGGTCACGCTTATCCCCTGACTGACGCGCGCAGGCGCCTGCTCGGGGTAGCCGATCAGGGTGCGCTGCACATAGAGGGACCCCTTGCCCTCGTTGGTGACGGTACTCGCCGCCAGCGCCTCGGGGGCCCCCAGCTGCAACGGGGCCGAACCGCTCAGGGATCCACTGCCAAGAGAGGAAGTCACCCTGGCCTGCCAGTCGACGGCCGGATCGACGCGGGCGAGTCGCAGCAGGGCGAGCCGCTCCAGGGTGCTTAACCACTGACGGTGAGCCAGGGTATCGGCCACCTTGGCGCTGAGGGCGGGCCAGCGATCCATCGCCAGCTTGTGCTGGCGCAGCAAGGAGAGCTCAAGAGCTCCATCGCGTAACTGCGAACCGTAATCCCCCAGATAGTCGTCACCACGCTCGGTCGCCAATGCCCGACTGAGGGCCTTGGCGGCGTTTTGCTCATCCCCCATGGCCGAGAGCGCCAGCGAGAGGTGCAAGAGCGGCAAACCGGAGCGAGCGTGATCGGCCTGCTGCTCCCAGACAAGGCGCAGGGTAGCGAGTGGCGCCTTGCCCACCCGGGCCAGCACATAGGCGCTGTAGGCCTGATAGGCCAGCCGGCTGTGCTCGGGAGCACTGCTCCAGCGCTCGCCGTACTGACTGTCGGTGAGATAGCTTTGCAACCGGTTCAGCGCCTGATTGAGCATTGCCTCCGGCACTGCGTCGCCCGCTTCCTTGCGCGCCAGCAGGTAGTCGGCGGCATAGGCGGTGAGCCACTGCTCCTCGTCGGAGCGGCCATCCCAGAGGCCAAAGCCGCCGCTGGGCAGTTGCAACCGCTGCAGCCGCTGCAGCAGAGCGCGTTGCACATCCGCCTCGCTCGCTGCTTGCTTGCCCTCTGAGGGTTTGCTCCAGGTGGCCCGCTCATCCGCCGTGGTCAGCAAGTAAGGCCAGGCCCGCGACAAGGTCTGCTCCAGACAGGCGTAGGGGTAGTCGGCCAGCGCCTGCCACTGGGCAGCCGGATCCCAGGGCGGAGTGCCGGAGAGGCTGAGCAGCCCCTGCAGGTTAGCGCGATCCAGCCCAGCCAGCTCAGCTGGCGCAAAACTCATCTGCTGACCGGGAGCCAGCATCTGGTAGCGCTGGCGAGTCTCGGCCGGCCAGGGGGAGCGTAGCGGCAGATACCAGTCGCGACTGATGGCAAAATCCTTGCCGCTGGCCGCTAACTGCAGGCTTGCCACGCCGCTTGCCCCGGTCACGGTGAGCGGCAGGGTCAGCCACTGCTCCTCGCCGTTTTTGAGGGACAGCATGCTAGGCAGCTCGCCGTTTGTCTTGAGCCCGCCATTGAGGGTCCAGGCCAGGGAGAGGGTCTGATCCTCGCCGCTCATGTTGCGCAGCTGTACCAGCGCCCGGGTCTCATCCCCTCTGGCGCCAAAGCGCGGCCAGCCGATCTCGGCCACCAAGGGCGCTACTACCCTGACGGCGCGCTCGGCCTCGCCGACTTGCTGTTCGTTCCAGGCCAGCGCCATCAGCGCCAGCTCGCCATTGAAGTTGGGCAGATCGAGCGGGATCACCGCCTTACCCTGCTCGTCAAAACTCACCTCGCCGCTCCACAGTGCGGCGATCTCGACCCTGCTCTCCAGCGCGCCGCCCTTTTTCAGCGGCGCCCTATCACCCCCGTAGTTGAGGCGGGCCAGCTTGCCATCCTGCGGCGGGATCACCTGGCCGTAGTTGTCGAACAAATCCTGGGCGAAGCGCTTGCGGCCAAAGAAGATCTCGAACGGGTCGAGGGGTTGATAATCGCTGATATTAAGCACACCCCGATCCACCGCCGCCAGCACCACCCGCCCCTGACTGTTGGGGGTGGAGGTGGCTGTCACCTCCAGTCGGGTAAGCGGCACCGCTTTATCCGGCGCGCTCAGGGTAAGCGGCAGACGGCGCGCTTCCCGATCTAGGGTGAGCGGCACCAGACCGACCGAGCGCAGGCTCTGCCCCTGCTGCTTGCCAGCCGGTTTGGAGGCGCTGTCTGGCGCGGCGATCTGGGCCGAGATATGCAGGTCATGGCGCAGCCACTCGGGGCTGACCGGGATCTCGAACTCGCCGCGGGCATCCTTGGCATCGCTGCCGGTGCCTTTTAGCTCGATACGCTGCCACCAGCGCAGGCCGTCGCCATCTTCCACCAACAAGAGCCCCTTGCCGGGTCGCGGCGCCACCAGGGTCACTTTGGCCTTGTCACCCGCCTGATAGGCGCGCTTGTCGAGGGTGATGGCAATCTTATCGGGCCGTGCCTGCTCGCCACCACCGCCCCAGGCGTAACTGCCTATTTCCACCCGCAGGCTCGATTGATGGCCCTGGCTGTTCTCCACCTCCAAGCGATACCAGCCCGCCGCCAGTTGCAGCGTGAGCGGGGTCGGCCCCTTGCCATCCAGCTGCAGGGTCTGCTCCTGCTCCAGATAGGGCTGACTGTTGAACTCGTACTTCCACCCCTCGCCATCAGCGTAGTGCCAGTAGTAATCGCGGTACTCGTTGATAAGGCGCACCTTCACCGCTCCCGCCACCGGTTGACCTTGCGCATCGAGGTTGAGGATCTGGAAGGGGAGCGGCTTGCCCCCTTCCACCCGATCCGCCACAAAGTCGGCCTTGAGCGCCGGCCACTGGCTGCCCGCTGGCCAGCCATACTGGGTGCGGCTGCGATTGACGGCGCGGCCACCGGGTTCGGAAAGCGACACCCGATAGGCCACCTCCAGCGGCCCGAGGGCGCGCACACCATCGAGCTCATCAGCCAGCGAAAAAGTCCCCTGCCCCTGCGCATCGAGGGTGATGTTGAGGGGCTCGAGATCCTTGGCCTGCTCGGCGAGCAGCACGTCACCCAGAGTGAACTCCTGCCACTGGGTAAAGGGCATGGTGGCGCGGCTGATTTTTACCTCCGCCTTGGCCTTGGTGGCACTGGCTGGCGCGCCGTAGAGATAGTCCCCCTGCAGCGGCAGCGTCAGGGCAGCGTCCAGATCCGTGACGTCCCCATCCGGCCCCTTGCCAAGCTGCAGTTTCAGCCGCTCCGGCAAGAACTCCTCCACCAGAAAGGGCCACTCGAAGCGACTGCCGGCGGCGGTCTTGAGGTTGATGCTCCAGCGCCCGAGCGGGGCATCCTCCGGCAGCCGCAGGCCGTAGTGGGCGGCGCCCAGAGGATCGGGCAACAGCCGTTTTTGTTCGAGCAGCTGGCCGTCCGGTTGTTTCACTTCCAGCTCAACCGCCATCCCCGGCAGCAACTGGCCATCCTGCCCCTTGAGCAGGATCTCGCTGTCGAGCCGCTCGCCGGGGCGATAGAGATCTCGCCCGCTGAACAGATAGAGCTGCTGGGCCTGCCAGGGCTGGGTGCCGAGATCGAAGGTGGAGAGATCGAGCGCCGCCCCATCGAGGCGCAGCACCGCCAGATGGTTGCCCTGCTCGGCCAGCAGCAGGCGAGCCCCTTGCACCTGATCGAAGCGGCGATGACCTTGGGGGTCGGTGGTTTGCACCTGCAGCCGGTTGCCCTTCTGGTCGAGCAGGGAGAGCTGCACATCCTTGAGGGGGTCGGCGCTGGCCAGGGAGCTGACGAACACCTCCAACTCATCGCGGTAACGACGGGCACTGAGCCCCATGTCGCTCACCGCGAAATAGGTGGTCTCCTTGCGCCAGTCGTAGTTGCCAAGGGGTGACATCACCGCAAAGTAGACGCCGGCCTCGGCCAGCTGCGGCTCCTTCACATTGATAAGGCGGGTCTCGCGCCGGTTGGCATCGAGCTCCAGCGCGTAACGGCCGCTGAACACCCGCTTGGCCCGCTTGGTGATCTGCTCAAGCTCCCAGTTGCCCATGCCGGCACCGGGGCGATACTCGGCCAGAAAACGGGGTAGATATTCCGCATCGACCCGGAAGAAGTCGATATTGACCTCGTCCACGTTGACCGCGCTGATGGGCAGGCGCAGCTCGTCGCGCAGCGGCAATACCATCCCGCTGGCGGTAAAGGAGGCTCCCGCCTCCAGCGGCCGGGTCTTGAGGGTCCAGCGCTGAGGGGATGGGCCCAGTCCTGCCTTGAGGCTCACCTCATAACTTTTATCGGGCTGCACGTTTGGGAAGTAGAGGGTGCGGCCATCATCGGCCAGGATCCACTCCCCCTGCACCTGCTTGCCTCCCTCACTCACGGCAAGCCAGCTCTGCCAGTTCGCCTTGGGCACCAAGGGGCCGGAAAAGACCAGCGCCAGCGCCGGGGCATCCCGATATTGACGGGCATTGGCCTGCACAACTGAACTCGGCGCCCCTACCTCCTGCTGGGCAACTGGCTGTGTGGTCGGCTCATTGGCAACAGGCTTGTCGGGGCCACAGCCGCTCAGCAGCAACGCAGTGAGCCCCGCCAGCAGCAGGGCCGGCCAGCGGCGCTCGGGAGCGGCCGTCTGTTGCGGTGAGGAACGAGAGAAGCGAGGGTGAGAGTCGACGCGGCGCATAAATGTCATCCCTGATTGGCTCGCTGCCAGTGCAGCGCAATAGCCAACAGGATAAGGGATCAGGCTCGCTTGACACAAAACTCATTGCATTAAAACGCCTCCGGCCCCCGCCAGATGCAACAGCGCCGACCCAGGGGTCGGCGCTCGCTTGCGGCTGTGGCGGGTTACTCCATCACCGCCATCTGCCAGGTCTTGAAACCGCCGGAGAGGTTCTTGACCTTGAAGCCGTGTTGGCTCAGCAGGCGACAGGCCACATGACCGCGCAAGCCCACCTGGCAGCTGATGAGCAGCTCTTTGTCCCTGGGCAGTTCATGAAGGCGGCTGCGCAGCTCATCCAGCGGAATGTGCACCGCCCCCGGAATGCGACCCAGCTTGTCGAGCTCGGGGCCATTGCGCACATCCAGCACCAGCTGATAGGGGTGACGGGCCTCTACCTCGGCTGCGTGGCAGAGCAGGGTATCCCCTTTCAAGTGGTTGCTGGCCACAAAGCCGGCCATGTTGATCACGTCCTTGGCCGAGCCGAAGGGCGGCGCGTAAGTGAGCTCCAGATCCTGCAGATCAAACACGGTGAGACCGGCGCGCTGGGCCACCGCCAGCACGTCGATGCGCTTGTCGACCCCGTCCTTGCCGATGGCCTGGGCACCGTAAATCTTGCCATCGGGGGCAAACAGCAGCTTGAGGCTGACCGGGTGGGCGCCGGGGTAGTAACCGGCGTGGCTGCCCGGGTGAACATAGGCCTTCTCGAACGGCAGCCCCAGCTGCAGCAGCCGCTTCTCGTTCAGCCCGGTGCTGGCCACTGCCAGATCGAACAGCTTGCAGATGGCGGTACCCTGGGTCTTCTTGTAGGTTTCGGCGCGGCCCAGCATGTTGTCGGCGGCGATGCGCCCCTGCCGGTTGGCAGGCCCCGCCAGGGGGATCAGCACTGACTCGCCGGTGACGAAGTCGGTCTCCTCCACCGCATCCCCCACCGCATAGATGAAGGGATCCGAGGTGCGCATGGCGGCATCCACCTTGATGCCGCCGCGGGGCCCCAGCTCCAGCCCCACCTTGGCGGCGAGCAGGGTCTCGGGCTTGACGCCGATGGCCAGGATCAGCAAGCCGGTATCGAGCCGGGTGCCATCGCTCAGGGTCAGTCGCAGCCCGCCCCGTTGTTCAGTGGCCACGGCAGCAGTTTTTTCCGCTAGCACATCCAGACTCTCGATGGTGGAGAGGCCGGTGCGCAGGCGCAGGTCGATCCCCTCCTCCCGGATGCGGGCATGGAGCATGTTGGCCATCTCCTTATCCACCGGTGCCATCACCTGATCGGAGAGCTCCAGCAAAGTAACGTCCAGCTTGCGCTGGTGCAGCGCCTCCATCATCTCCAGTCCGATGAAACCGCCCCCCACGACGGTGACATGGTGCGGCTGATCGTGCGCCAGCGCTGCCAGAATGCGATCCATGTCGGGAATATTGCGCAGGGTGTGCACACCCGGGCTGTCGATGCCGGGGAAGGGAGGCCGGATGGGGGCCGCGCCCGGGCTCAGCAGCAGCACGTCGTAGGCTTCGCGCCGCTCTTCACCGGTCAGCAGGTTGCGCACCAGCAGGCTCTTGCCGGCCTTGTCTATCTCGATGACATCGTGAAAAACCCGCACATCCACGTTGAAGCGGCGCTTGAAGCTCTGGGGGGTCTGCAACAACAGGGCATCCCGGTTGGGGATGTCACCACCGATGTGATAAGGCAGCCCGCAGTTGGCGAAGCTGACGAACTCGCCCCGCTCGAACATCACAATTTCCGCCTCTTCGCTCAGACGGCGGGCTCTGGCAGCAGCAGACGCGCCCCCCGCTACCCCGCCTACAATCAGGATCCGTTTCATCAGCAAGACTCCAGTCAACGACAAATTGACATTAAATTAGTATTTTCTAATTTAGATTTCAATGAAATTTTGTTTGCACCGATTTTGCAGTATTCTTGCCACCCGACAGTCGTTCAACAGGATGTTATCAGTTCATGTCGTCAACCGCGCTCAGTCATCTCTCTTCTGCCAACCAGACACCGCTGTTCTTTCGTCTGGACGTGCGCAGCCAACGGCTGGTCGCGTTGACCGATGTGATGCAAACCCCACTCTACTGGCTCGATGAGCCAAGGGGCCCCTGGCCGGCCCAGCTGCCGGATGCACTGCGCCTGCCCATCGAACAAGCCCTCAGCAACGGCCATGGCGGCAAGCTGGTGCTGCGCTTTGCCGGCCAGCAGTGGCACATTGCCCTCTCCCACGAACAGGACGCCTTCTGGCTCATCTGCCTGCAGACCCTGCGCCAGGAGCCGGTGGCCGACTTGGCGCTGCAACTGCCGCGCCTGAGCCAGATGGCGAGCCAGCAGCAGTTTGCCGCCATGCTGGAGGCCCTCAAGGAGAGCCTGGGGGCCGATCGCCTAATCCTCTGGCACTATCAGGCCAACGGCCCCCTCGGCAGCGAGCAGCTGACCCCGGTCTTTAACCTAGGGGCCGACGAGGTAGCCGCCATTCGCGGCGACAGTCGCTACATCCGCGCCCTGCGCACCCGCAAGTCCCTGAGCTTTTCGGAAGCCGCGCACCAGCCCATGCTGAGTCAGCACTACTATCTGGCCAATGCCGGCGTGAGCTCGCGTCTGGACGGTGCCTTGCTTGAGCAGGAAAAACTCATCGGCGTGCTGAGCCTCGAATACCTCAACGCCACCCCGCTCAGCGAAGAGATGTTGCAACTGGTGCGGCACAGTGCCCAGTTGCTCGGCCACTGGCAACCGGTGCCGGAACCGGTCCAGCCCGCCGTGCTGACGCTGCCTGCCGAGCTCACCCTGCTGACCGGCATCGCTTACTGCCGCGCCCTGGTGAGCTGGGCCATGGGCATTAGCTGCGCACGCATCGGCTGGATTGGC
Organism: Aeromonas dhakensis; assembly: GCF_000820305.1. GTDB lineage: Bacteria > Pseudomonadota > Gammaproteobacteria > Enterobacterales > Aeromonadaceae > Aeromonas > Aeromonas dhakensis. The sequence continues at coordinate 237,776 of NZ_CDBH01000045.1, read as the reverse complement.
GAGTACCAGCCCCGCGGCCAGGATCTCTGGATGATCCCGCGCTGCGTGCTGGAGGGGGAGACCTTCTCGGTGCTCAAGCCCATCCAGATGGACCCGGGTCCTGGCCAAGAGCTGTTCCAGCACGGCCAGGCTGTCTATGTGGAAGACCTGCCCCTGCGCTATCCCCAGGCCAGCCAGTTGCTGGCACTCAATGCCCCCGTCTATGTCGGCATTCCGCTGCACGGCTCGCAGGGCGCCCCCATCGGCCAACTCACCCTGCTGCTCGATGCGCCACTGGCCGACCCCATGCCGCTGCTCGACGCCCTCAGTAGCCAGCACGAGCGGGCCGCCGTCGAGCTGCAACGATTGGCCGCAGACGATGCGCTGCGGCTGGCCGAGGTGGCCTTCAACACCCACGACGGTCTGCTGGTGATGGATCACAAGGGGATCATCCTCAAGGTCAACCGCTCCTTTGGCCGCATCACCGGCTTTGCCGACGATGAGATGATCGGCCAGCATATCGTCCGGCTCAGGCCCACCTACTATGGCGATCACCTGGCGCAGGATGTGCGCGAGGCGGTGGCGGCCCAGGAGTTCTGGATGGGCGAAGAGCGCTGCCTGCACAAGGATGGCCACCTCTTCCCGGTCCGGTTGATGGTGAGCGGGGTGCAGGATGAGCACGGCGAGATCAGCCACTATGTCTGCAGCTTCTACGACATCACCCAGGAAAAGGAGGCGGCGCGCCACATCGAGCAGCTCGCCTACTACGACGATCTGTGCGGCCTCTACAACCGCCGCAGCCTCAACGACATCATGCAGCGCACCCTGCAGGAGGCCAGCGGCCAGTGGGGCGCCCTGCTGCTGGTGGATCTGGACAACTTCAAGTCGATCAACGACTCCCTCGGCCATGCCTGCGGCGATCTGCTGCTGCAGGCGGTGGTGGAGCGCCTCAAGACCCTGCCCCAGGACAACCTGGTGCTGGCCCGCATCTCGGGGGACGAGTTCGCCCTGCTGTTCAGCGCCCTGGGCCAGGGTTATGTCACCGCCAAGATCCTGGCAGAACACTTCGCCCGCGAGCTGATGGGGCTGTTTCGCATCCCGTTCGACATCGAGGATCACAAGCTGCACTGCAGCGCCTCGGTGGGGATCAGCCTCTTCTCCAGCGAGGACAAGGATCACCTGGTGCTGATGCAGCAGGCCGACACCGCCACCCACATGGCCAAGCGATCCGGCCAGGGCAACTATGTGTTCTTCAGCGAGGCCATGGCGGAGAAAGAGAAGAGCAAGCTGGCGCTCAACAACCAGCTGCGCGATGCCCTGCGCCACCACGAGCTGCAACTGCACTATCAGCCGCAATACCGGGTCGACAACGGCGCGCTCTCCGGCATCGAGGCGCTGCTGCGCTGGCAGCGCAGCGACGGCAGCATGGTGCCGCCGGCAGAGTTCATCCCCATCGCCGAAGAGACCAGCCTCATCCAGGACATCGGCTACTGGGTGATGAAGACCGCCTGCGCCCAATACAGCTTCTGGCTCAACCGCGGGCTGGCCATTCCCCATTTGTCGGTCAACGTCAGCGCCCGCCAGTTCCACACCGCAGGCTTCGTGCAGCAGGTGGAATACATATTGCGCGATACCGGGGTGCCCCCCTCCCGCCTGCTGCTGGAGGTGACCGAATCTGTGGTGCTGGAGAACCGGCTGGAGAGCATCGCCAGGATGCGCCAGCTCAAGGAGCTCGGCATCCTGCTCTCCATCGATGATTTCGGCACCGGCTACTCGTCGCTCGCCTATCTGCGTGATCTGCCGGCGGACGAGGTGAAGCTCGACAGAAGCTTCATCCAGACCCTGGTGCACAGCGAACAGGACAAGGCCATCGTCAAGGCGATCCTGGAACTGGCCAAGGTTTTTCGTTTTACCGTCACCGCCGAAGGGGTGGAGGACGAAGAACAGCTCGCCATCCTCAAAGCCCTCGGCTGCCAGCATTATCAAGGCTTCCTGACCAGCAGACCGCTCACCGCCAAAGCCCTCGAGAGCTTGCTGGGTGCCCCGGCTCCGGGCTAAACATGTAGGATTTATAGGGCTTTATGTAATAAAATAACGGCCTGCTCGAACCATTGGAGTCGTCTATGTCTGTCATTAATCGGATCCCTGCTGTCGAAGTCAGCGGCACCGCCGCTGAAACCAGTGTGACCACCGATACATCCGGGGTCATTGGCCGGATCCATTCCGTTGAAACCTGCGGCACCGTCGATGGCCCCGGAATACGCTTCATCGTGTTCATGCAGGGTTGCCTGATGCGCTGCAAGTACTGCCACAACCGCGACACCTGGGATACCCAGGGCGGCCGCGAGGTGACAGTGCCGGAGTTGATGAGCGACATCACCAGCTATCGCCACTTCATGAATGCCTCGGGTGGCGGCGTCACCGCCTCCGGTGGCGAAGCCATGCTGCAGCAAAATTTCATCGCCGAACTGTTCGCCGCCTGCAAGGAGAAGGGCATCCACACCTGCCTCGATACCAACGGCTTCGTCCGTCACTACGACGAACAGCTCGACAAGGTGCTCGACAATACCGATCTGGTGCTGCTCGACATCAAGCAGATCAACGACGACAAGCACATTCCGCTGACCCACGTCAGCAACAAGTACACCCTGGAGTTTGCCCGTTATCTGGCCGCCAAGGGCAAGACCATGTGGATCCGCTACGTGGTAGTGCCGACCTGGTCGGACGATGACGAGAGCGCCGAAGGGCTCGGCCAGTTCATCGCCGAGCTGGGAGAGTGCGTCGAGAAGGTGGAACTGCTGCCCTATCACGAACTCGGCAAGCACAAGTGGGACGTACTGGGCGACACCTATGATCTCACCGGGATCAAGCCGCCCAGCAAGGAGACCATGGACCGTGTCCAGGGCATCCTCGCCAAGTACCACAACAACGTCAAATACTGATAGATCAGGGGCTGGCCGGGAAAACGCCGGCCCCTTTCACATCGGGCCTCGCCCACCTGCATGCCGTCACCGGACAAGGATCTGCCATGAGTGAAGGACAAGCCGCCGCCCTGCTGCTCTGGGTACTGCTGCTCACATTCAGCCTGCGTGGCACCATGCTGCGCACCCTCCACGACCATCCGCTCTACCAGCACCTCTGCCTTGGCGGCGCCATCGTGCTGGTGCCGCTCTGGACCCTGCGGGCCGGCCTGCACGACGGGCTGGAGGTGCACTTTCTCGGCCTTACCAGCCTGACCCTGCTGCTGGGCTGGCGCCTCGCCCTGCTCGCCCCCTGCCTCACCCTGCTGGTCCTCTCTTACTTCGGGGTCATCCCGCTGGCCGACATCGGCTTGCAGGCCCTCATTGGCGTGGCCCTGCCGGTCGCCACCACCTGGCTGCTGTTTCTGGCCAGCTGGGCCTGGCTGCCGCGCCACCTGTTCGTCTACCTGTTCGTGGTGGCCTTTCTTGGCGGCGCCCTCTCCATCTCGGTCAAGGTGGTGGCCAGCGCCCTGCTGATGGGCCTTAGCGACACCTACCCCTGGTACACCATCAGCGCCGACTACCTCTCCATCTGGCCGCTGCTGCTCTTCCCCGAAGCCCTGCTCAACGGCATGACCATGACCCTGCTCGCCATCTACCGCCCTCACTGGGTCAACACCTTCTTCGACCGGGAATACCTGGGCCGCTGAGGGACACGCAGCGACAAAAAAGCCCGCAAATTGCGGGCTTTTTTTATGGGCGTTACACGGTGCGGGGGCGCAGGTGGGCGTGCCAGCGGGCTTCCCACTTCTTGAACAGCCAGACGATGACGAAGGTCAGCAGCATGTAGAGCAGGCCGGCAGTCAGGAACGCCTCGAACGGGCTGTAGTAGCGGGAGTTGATGATCCGCGCGGCACCGGTCAGATCGACGATGGTGATGATGCCCGCCACCGCCGAGCCCTGCAGCATGAAGATCACCTCGTTGCTGTAGGCCGGCAGTGCCCGGCGAAACGAGTTGGGCAGAATGATGCGAGTGAGGGTCTGCCAGCGGGTCATGCCGAAGGCGTTGGCCGCTTCAATCTGCCCCTTGGGCATGTTGAGCACGGCCCCGCGCACGATCTCGGCGGTGTAGGCTCCGGTGTTCAGGGTGAACGCCAGCAGGGCGCAGAACCAGGCTTCGGCAAACAGATCCCAGGCGACGCTGTTTTTCAGCCACTCCCACTGGGCGGCGCCGTAGTAGATGATGAACAGCTGCACCAAGAGCGGAGTGCCGCGAAAGAAGTAGATGTAGGCCCAGATCGGCCCCTTGATCAGCCAGTTGCGGCTGTTGCGCAGGATACCGAGCGGCACCGCCAGCATCAGCCCGAGGATCAGGGAGGCGGCCACCAGCAGTACTGTGGTGTAGAGGCCCTGCCAGTAGGTGGGCCATTCGCTGAGAATGATTGAGAAATCCATGGCTTACCTCGTCTTTATCGCATAGTGACGCTCGGCCCATTTCAGTGCCGAGGTGGAGACCGCAGTGAAGATCAGGAAGATCAGGGCCACCGCCATGTAGAAAGTGAAGGGCAGCTGGGTCGAGCCCGCCGCCAGGGATGCTTTGCGCACCATGTCATCGAGCCCGATGATGGAGACTAGCGCCGTGGTTTTCAGCAAGACCAGCCAGTTGTTGCCAAACCCCGGCAGGGCGTGGCGCATCATCTGGGGAAACAGGATGCGACGAAACACCTGGGTTGCCCGCATGCCGAAGGCACGGGCCGCTTCCAGCTCGCCCTTGTCCACTGCAAGGATGGCGCCACGGAAGGTCTCGGTCATGTAGGCACCGAAGATGAAACCGATGGTGGCCACCCCGGCCGCAAACGGGCTGATGTCGATGTAATCGGGCAGCAGGGAGACCCACTCCTGGTTGGGATTGCTCGCCAGCAGGTAGTTGTTGTAGCTCTCGTTGACCCAGGTGCAGAGGTTGTTGATGAGCACCTGACCGCCGAAGAACAGCAGCATCATCAGCACCAGATCGGGGATGCCGCGAATGACGGTGGTGTAGGCGGTGGCAAAACCGCGGGCCCATTTATAAGGGGAGAGCTTGGCCAGCGCCCCCAGCATGCCGAGCACCAGCGCCAGCAGCAGGGAGGCCAGCGCCACCTCCAGGGTGACCCAGGCCCCCTCCAGCAGGGAGGTTTCGTATCCTTTCAAATCAAACATATGCAGTTCCATCGCAACTAAGCGGGCCCATCACTCCCTGGCGAGAGACGACGGGCCCGATGACTACAGACGAGGGTCAACCTGTCGCTATTGTGCGTGTCACGCCCTGGCTCCTGCCTCTGGCAGCGAGCCTTGGAAGTTACTCGCCGTAGACGTCGAAGTCGAAGTACTTGTCGTTGATCGCCTTGTACTTGCCGTTGGCACGCAGCGCCAGGATGGCGGCGTTGAATTTCTCTTTCAGATCCTTGTCGGCCTTGCGCACCGCGATACCGGCGCCTTCACCAAACCACTTGGGATCGGTCAGTTTCGGGCCCACGAACTCGAACGCATCGCCACCCTCTTTCTTGAGCAAACCGTCGCTGATGGCGGCGGAGTCGGCCAGCACGTAGTCGACGCGGCCGGATTTCAGGTCGAGATAGGCCTCATCGGCGGTACCGTAACGCTTGATGGTGGCGTTCGGGAAGTTGTCGGTAATAAAGGTGTCCATGGAGGTGGCACGCTGCACGGCCACTGTCTTGCCATCCATGAAGGCCTTCTCCAGTTTCACCTCGGTGCCTTTCTTGGCGGCGAAGCGGGCCGGAATGTGCTGGTACTTCTGGGTGAAGTCCACCTTCTTCTTGCGCTCTTCGGTGATGTCCATGGTGGCGATGATGGCGTCATATTTGCGCGACAGCAGCGCTGGAATGATGCCGTCCCAGTCCTGCTTGACCAGGGTGCACTTCACCTTCATCTCCTCGCACAGGGCGTTGGCGATGTCGATGTCAAAGCCTTTCACCTCGCCGCTCGGCTCGGTCCAGGAGAAGGGGGGGTAGGCACCTTCGACACCGATCCGCACCTCTTTCCACTCCTTGGCCATCAGGCTGCCGGAGGACAGGGCAGTAACCATGGCAGTCGCCAGCATCAGCTTGTTCATGTATCTCTCCTTGATAAAGTCATCGACTGTTGCAATTGCAGATTGTTGGGCTCAGCTCCGTCCATCAATAGATGGAGGAGATGAATTGCTTGAACCGTTCGGACTTGGGATGGGCGAAGATCTCCTTGGGATTGCCCTCCTCCTCCACGCGGCCCTGGTGCAAAAACATTACCTTGTTCGACACATCGCGGGCAAACGACATCTCATGGGTCACCACCAGCATGGTGCGCCCCTCTTCGGCCAGTTCGCGCATCAGGCCGAGTACTTCGCCCACCAGCTCGGGGTCGAGCGCCGAGGTGGGTTCATCAAACAGCATCACCTCGGGTTCCACCGCCAGCGCCCGGGCGATGGCCGCCCGCTGCTGCTGGCCGCCGGAGAGGTGACCCGGGTAGTAGTCGCGCCGCTCCCACAATCCAACCCGGTTGAGCAGGTGTTCCGCCTTGGCAATGGCCTCGGCGCGGGGCACCTTGAGCACCTGGATCGGCACCTCGATGATGTTCTGCATGATGGTCATGTGGGACCAGAGGTTGAAGCTTTGAAACACCATGGCCAGCCGGCTGCGAATGCGCTCCACCTGCCGCATGTCTTCCGGCAGGCGTTCACCGGTGCGGTTGGTTTTCATGCGAATAAGCTCGCCATGGAGGGAAACCGTGCCGGAAGAGGGTGTTTCCAGCAGATTGATACAGCGAAGAAAGGTCGACTTCCCCGAGCCGGAGGAGCCGATAAGGGAGATGACATCCCCCTTGTGGGCGGTCATATCGATGCCCTTGAGCACTTCGTGGGTGCCGAAATACTTGTGCAGATCACGAACTTCCAGTGCGGCAACGTCGCTCATCCATTACAACCTTGTCTGTCCCTAGACGCCGCTGGGGCGTGACTCACGCCATCGCTCATTTAACAAAAAGTTAACCGATGGCAACCTTCAGCGAAAATATCACTCGGATAGTCAAAAAACAATACAGAACCGAGGTCTTTGGTGTTTTGTCTGTATTTTTATTGGCCAAACAGGTATTTTTCAGCACTTTGTCTGCATAAAATGCTAATCACCCTGGTTCGACGACACCGCCTTTTTATACCCGCAGCGCACTACTGGCAAGAAAATTCCGCCCATCATGCCATAAGGCAGCCGAAGTGGCTTTATTCACCTTCCCCGCCCTCGCATCCCGTTGAAAATCGCCGACTCGCGCCGTTTTTGGATTGCACCAGGGTGGGTAGATGCCCCGAAACGGGGCCTCATTTCATACCAGAAACATAACAAATCGATAAAAAAGTTCCGGATGAGGCAGGCAAACACACAAATATGTGACACAGGGCCAATAAGTGATGATAAGGTGTCATTTTTGTCAGTTTTTGTGATCGAGGCCCCGATGTTGCTCAATGTGTTGCTGATCCTGCTGCCGCTTGTGATCGGCTATCTGGTACCCCTCTCCTCCGCCCGTTTGATCAAGCTGGTCAATCAATCGCTGGGCAAGATGGTCTATCTCATCTTGTTCCTGATGGGGCTGGGGCTCGCCTACGTGGAGAACCTGGGCAGCAACCTGGCGGTGATCTTCAAGGTGGCCGGCGTCATGCTCGCCGCCATTACCCTGTGCAACCTGCTGGCCCTCTGGTGGCTGGACCGGCGCTCCCCCCCTACGCATGAAGCCAGCGACGGCCAGATGCCGAGCAAGCTGCACCTGTTGTGGGAATCGCTGCAGCTCTGCTTCGTGGTGCTCGGTGGCGTCTTGCTGGGGTTGCTGGTGGACCTGCGCGCCCTGCCCATCGACAAGTGGAGCGAGTGGGCGCTGATGCTGCTGCTGTTTCTCATCGGGGTGCAGATGCGCAACTCCGGCATGCGGCTGCGCCAGATCCTGCTCAACCCCTGGGGCATGAAGATCGCCGCCACCGTCATCGTCAGCAGCTGGCTCGGCAGCCTGCTGGCCGCCCAGTTGCTCGGCATGCCGCTGGCCCACGGCCTGGCCCTCAGCTCCAGCTTCGGCTGGTATTCGCTATCCGGCATCCTGGTGGCCGACAAGCTGGGCCCTGTACTGGGCTCTGCCGCCTTCATCAACGATCTGGGGCGCGAGCTCATCGCCATCCTGATCATTCCGGTGCTGATGCGCCGCCACCCCTCCGCCGCCATCGGTTATGGCGGCGCCACCGCCCTCGACTTCACTCTGCCGGTGATCCAGAAATCTGGCGGCATCCAGGTGGTGCCGGTGGCCATCGTCTCCGGCTTTATCCTGAGCCTGCTCGGCCCCATCCTGATCCTGGGCTTCCTGGCCATCTGATCTCGACTCGCTGACTGGCCCACGGTCAACAACAACAAGCCCGGCACTGCTGCCGAGCTTGTTGTTTAAAAGAGGGGTGGCCTAATAGCACAGATTCCCCATCAATTCCGATATTCAGCTGCGCCAGCGGCCGCCGCTCATCACCCGCTCGATGGTGAGCGTGTCGGGGTCGATCAGCAGCAGATCCGCATCCTGCCCCACCGCCAGCGTGCCCTTGGCCGCCAACCCCAACGCCCTGGCCGGATTGGCCGTCACCACCGCCAGCGCCACCTCCAGCGCGATCCCCTTGCCGCAACTCTCCACCAGCGCCTGCCACAAGCTGCCTATCTGGCCGCAGCGCAGCTCGATGAGACGCCCCTCGCTGTCGAAGCGCGGCAGGCTGGCGTTGGCGTCCGAACTGAAGCTGATACGTTCGGCAGGTACCCCGGCCGCCAGCAGCGCCACCAGGGCGTCGGCCGCCAGCAACTCACCATCGTCCAGCAGATCCGGGAAGCTCGAGGTGGTGAGATCGACCCAGCCGCCGGCCCGGCCCCACTCGATGACCTCGGCAAACAGCCAGGGATTGCGGTTGCAGTGGGTGGGATAGAGCTGGCGCAGCGGGATGTCGGTGCCATCGCGCAGGGCCCGCAGCGGTGCCAGCGCCCCGCGCCCGTCCCCCAGATGAAAGAAGCTGACCCCGCTCTTGCCGGCAAGCAGCCCGGCCACCCGCGCCTCGCTCACCAGGCGGGCCAGCTCGTCGTGGGTCGGCGCGCTGGATCTGTGATCGCTGATGGCCACCTCCCCCACCCCCAGCACCTCGGGGATGAGCATGATGTCGGACTCCACCGTGCCGGTGAGGGTCTTGACCGGCAGATGGTAGGAGCCGGTATACATGAAGGCGCTCACCCCGGCGGCGCGAAACTCGCGCACCTTGCCGAGCACCTGGGCCGGGCTGCGGGTCAAGCTGTCGGTACCAAGCGCCGCCACCAGGGTAGTGACCCCGGCGCTCAGCGCCTCCCTTGCCGAGAGCTCCGGCGTGCGAAAACCAAAGCCCCCCTCGCCGCCACCGCCGGTGATGTGGGCCAGCGGATCCACCAGTCCGGGCACCAGATAGCGGCCGCGACCGTCCACCCGCGTCAGCGGCCAGTCGGCGGGAACAGACAATCCCTGCCCGAGCCAGGCGATGCGGCCATCGGCCATCAGCAGATCCTGGCGGCCAAGCGGGGTCGGACCATAGAGTTCGGCCCCTTCGATCAGGGTCAACATGCGGCATGCTCCTCGTGAGGTTGATGTGCGCCGTCAAGCGGCAGCCATGCTGCACTCTACCCAGCCGACGGTCAGGGAGGGAAGCACTTCCTCACGGCCAGGCGGCCGTTTTCATAGGCAAGGGCCGCCGGATCCGCTAGGCTCAGCGGCAATCCCTTTGGCTGGTTCCCCCTCTCATGAACTATCTGGCTCACCTGCATCTGGCAGCCCATACCCACAGCTCCCTCACCGGCAACCTGCTTGGGGATTTCGTCAAGGGTGCCCTGCCCACCGGCCTCGCTGCGCAATTTGACGAGGGGATCTGGCTGCACCGCAAGATAGACGCCTTCACCGATGGCCACCCCGAACACAGGGCGGCGGTGGCCTGCTTCGAGGCACCCTGGCGCCGCTTTGGCGGCATCCTGGTGGACATGCTCTACGACCACTGGCTCAGCCTGCACTGGCCGCAGTTTCATGACGAGGCCCTGCCCCGCTTCCTGCAGCAGAGTTACCGGCACCTTCTGGCAGATGCAACCCAGCTGCCGGAGGGTCTGCCCCTACCCCTCAAGCGGATGGCAGAGCAGGACTGGATCGCCTCCTATCAGCGCAAAGAGGGACTGGCGCAGGCCCTCAACGGCATAGGTCGCCGGCTGCGCCGCCCGCAGCCTCTGGGAGATGCACTCACAACTCTGGACGCGGCCCGCTGGCAGCAGTGCGAAGAGGGCTTTCTGCGCTTCTATCCTCAGCTGATGCAGTTCAGCGTGCAGCAGCTGGTCCACTATCGTGGCGGGGATGAACGGCCGCAGCCATGAGTACCCCGCGAAATGACGGCAAACACACTCTCTTTCGCTCCCCGTACTTCACGAGAGCATAACTCCGGTTGAGCTGGGGTAAGGAATATTTGCTTGGCAGTGACCCTTGATGGAAAAGATTTCATTCATTGAATATATATTTTCATATATCGCTCTGGCTGCAAAAAAAATCAACGCCAATGAAGGCCCCACATAAATGGGGCCACACCAGCTCTGACTGACATTATTTTCATATAAAAACGCCTGTCGAATACCGCTGCTATTATCCACGGCCTCCAGAATAATAAGAAAGTCATTGACTAGCCAGCATTAATTATTACTCTCACGGTAATGGAGATGCTTCATTTAAAGCCCGCTGACATATTCATTGCGAGAATAACATTCTCGATATCTGTCAATTGTAAGATTTTACAATAGCGATTAAAACCTGGAGAATTATGATAATGGAGATCAGGCATTCAACATTATGGATGGCCGTCAGTGCCATGCTTCCATTGATGGCGCATGCAGCCACCCCGCTGGATATAGATGCTCGCTGGAAACAGGAAGCCGTCATTACCCACCCGGATCATGCGCGCTACCCAAATACGGCAGCGGCAATTCAACAACAGCGCAAAAATATTTTTGACTGGCGCACCCAACATCTGCAAGTTGGCATGTCTTCGATAAGCGGAGAAGATGAGCTGATGACCAGCCCATTCTATATCTGCGAAATAGAATCGCTCTACAATATTCCGGGTGGCGCAGCCATTACCTCGGATATCATGGGCCCGGGTAATCAGCTTCCGCCCGCCACAAGCTGCACCAGGCGGGTAGCCAGAACCATCGCAGATAAAATACCCGACATGGACCCAAATAGCGGTTGGGAGCTCCTCAAATTCAATCTTGGCTACAAGATGCAGCATTATGCCAATGCGAAGTCCGCTTGGTCAGCCGATGGAGATGATGCATTTTCAACCAATCAATATCCCTACCTCATCCTCTACAACCGGATGACGGCAAAACTGCGGGTGATGGGATATTTCCCCGGTTACACCATAGGCACCGGCGTTGCGGTGACGCTCTCCACCACTGGCAAATCCAAGCACTTTGACAGCAACCAGAGCGCGGATGCCCGATTCTACTCCAGCAGCAAGACCGGCTTTGGCGCCATCAATAACGCGCAGGATGGTGGCTGGGGGGTGACCGACTTCCAGGTGAATCTGGATCCCTGTTCCGCCAGTTCAGATGAAATTGACTTGAACATCAAAATCAGTCCAAAAGCGATCGCCAATGTTGAACTGTATGGGCATGCCACCGGTATCTCGCAGAATATCACCGACGAGGATATCGGCGATCCGGCGGCCTATCTGATGGATGTCTCGGGTAGCTTGAGCGACAACCTGGAACAGGCCGGCAATTATACCGTCAGCAATCTCTCCGACCTGCAGAATGTCTTCGGCGGCATCAACGACTCCGCCACCTCCAATGCCGTGGCCAGCGATGCCCTGGGTGCCGCAGGCGACTTTCTGGGCGGCATGATGGAGCTGGCCCCAGGGGGAAGCAGTGTAACGGCAGGCTTCAAGGCACTGGCCGGCACCCTGTCTGGCGTGGGATCCATCTTCGGAACACAGGCGGCGGCCGTGCCCGGCTACAGCCCAATCATTCCACAAATCTCCTTCTCGGAGGTGTATTTGCGGGGTGAAACGACCTCCTCAGATCCTGGCATCACGGTCAAACTGAAAATGCCGGGCAGTTTGTCCACCGCCTGGCAAGATTTTGGCGAAAATGGTGCCAGTGATATCTCGTTCCCGCTCTATGATGAGCCCATGGGCTTGTTCACCCTGTTGACCACCCCGAAGGTCCGTGTCGACAAGACCTATAGTGATCGCTCCAGCTCCCAGGGATACAAGCTGGTCACCACCTTCATCCCCTCCAACGTCGTGCTGGCAAGCAATGCCAAGTCGGGCTTGACCATGAGTGGCTGGAACACGACCGAGAATACCGGCGTCAATCTCACCGGGAGATTGAAGATCAAATATCTGGTCAGTGCTGATGTCACCCCGCAGTTCACCAACCTTCACGATATAGACGGCAATAATGACAGCTTCTCCTATGCCGCTATGTCTACCAATGGCAGCAGTTCCAAGCTGTATACGGTAGTCACCGATGATGTGCCCTTGATGTATTTGTACGACCGCTTGAACAGCAAGCGCCCGAGCATTTCATTCCAGGGGGGAAAAGGGGTTGTGGATAGCATCTCCCTGATCGTCACGGCGAAGAATAATTCCGCCACCCTACATGACAATATCTTGAATAAAGACATCACCATGGTGAATAAAACGGACGCCGAGGGGAAAATCGTTCCCTATTATTTAACCATGAAAGAGTATCCCGCCACCTTGAGTTATACCAAGGACACGCTGGATCCGGATAGCGATGCCAAGCGCCTGATAAATTCAGGACAACTGGGCAATGTGACGCTGACTCCCAAGCAAGGTCTTGATATTCGTCTCGGTGCACCATCAAGTCAGGTCACCATAAAGAACTATTGCGCGGCAGAAGGGGAATATAACAAGCCGCATGAGGTCAGAAGCGATGGTACCTATGCCATCTATGCCGATGAAGACATGGCCTATTATACCTATGATCCCAAACAAGTCAGTCAGTCTCAAAACAACTACCTGACTCTCGGCGCCGATGGTGCTTACAATCCTGCCATGACCTGGGGATTTCTCTCATTCAACCTGGGTGAATACGTCGCCAAATATGGCAACAGAAAACCGAGCTCGGTTTCATTGAGAATTGAACAGAACGATCCCGGCACCGTATATATTTCCAGTTACTGGAGTTACTACTTCTTCAGCGCCAACGCCTCAACCTGGGCGATGCGACAAAACAGCTGGAAAGAGTACCGGCCCAAGTTCAGCGACCAAATCACCTACTCCAGTGAACAGGTGGCCTGGGTTGATGTCACTGACTTGTTCAATGCCGCCCTGGACAGGGCAAAAACGGGGAGTGGCAATACCTATGAACAACCAAGATTGAGCTTCACGCTCGATCCTGGTTATGCCAGTTTCTACGATAAATATGTCTATACCTCGGAGGCAACCCCGGCCAAAGCGCCCCAGCTGACCATTCATTTCTAAGCGAACGGCAAGCGTAGCCAAGGCCACTTTGGCCATAAAAAAGTCCCTGCCTTGGCAGGGACTTTTCATTTGGATGCGCGCTCGCACTGTGGTCGCAGCGACAGCCCGTTTTCCCCTGCAAGCCAGGGTAGAAACCCAGCGGGTCAGCTGTCGGCATCCTTTTTCTTACGAATGCTCAGCCCCAGCTCGCGGCCGCGCAGGCGGGCGTAATAGATGGTGCCGATGAAGGCGAGCACGGTGAACACCAGCTCCACCACCGCCAGCCACCGCTCCCCCTCATCCGTGGTGATCAGTGTCAGGGCGTGCAGGAAGTAGGGCATCAGCACGAAGTTGCCCCAGGCGTGGGTGTAGGGATTGCCCTGCACTATGCCCTTGAGCGGGAACAGCAGCGGCACCGTCCAGATCACCGGCAACAGCCAGGGGTTGAGGTCCGGGTGGGGCGAGAGCCACAGGTGCCACAGCAGCACCCAGCCCAGCAGGCCGAAGAAGCCGACCAGGGTCAGCAGACGGGCGAAGCGGGTGCTCACTTGAGGATCTCCAGCACCTGCTCGGGGGGGCGGCCGATGCGGGCCTGACCGTTCTTGATGACGATGGGGCGCTCGATGAGCTTGGGATGCTGATGCATGGCGCGAATGAGGGCGTCGCCGCTCACCTCGCCAAGCCCCAGCTCCTTGTAGAGATCTTCCTTGGTGCGCATCAGCTGGCGCGGATCGCTGAATCCCAGCTGGCTCAGCAGGGTGCGGATCTCTTCCTCGCTCGGGGCCTGCTCCAGATAGAGCACCACAGCCGGGGCGATCCCGTGTTGTTCCAGCAAGGCCAGGGTTTCACGGCTCTTGGAGCAGCGCGGATTGTGGTAGATTTGGGTCTCGCTCATGATAACTCCCTGATTAATCGCAAGATGGGACAAGAAACGGCGCTATTGTAGGGGAAACTGATGGTCAGGGTAAGCGCGAGAGTGCAGGAATTGAAACGAATTTGTTGGCTGATTGTGGCCGGTCTGCTGACGGCCTGCAGCCCGGCGCCCCAGTTCACCGACAGCGAGAACCTGCCGGTGGCCCTGGCCAACTTTGCCGGCAAGCCGCTGTTGGTCAACTACTTCGCCCCCTGGTGCGCCCCCTGCCTGCGGGAGCTGCCGCTGCTGGAGGCGCTGGCGCGGGAGGGAGAGATCACCGTGGTGATGATCAACTATGACCCGACCACACCAGCCGAGCTTCGCAAACTGGCCGGGCAGTACCACATCAGGGTGCCGCTGCTCATCCCCCGGCAGGAGGCGAGCCTCCCCTTCCCTCGCCCCGCCGGGCTGCCCACCAGCTATCTGCTCGATGGCAAAGGGAACCTCCTGCAGAGCCTGGTGGGGGAGCTCACCCCATCGCAGCTCGACGCCCTCAGGGCTTCCGTCAAGCCGGCTGGCCACTGAGCCTGACCCCTTGCCGCCGGCCGCTCTGTTTCCCCGCCCTTCCCCCCTGTTGTTGCCCATCGGCCACCTGCATCAACGACAAGGGCGCACCCTGGTGCGCCCTTGTCGTGCGTGAGAACCGCTGGCCCGTCAGCCCTTGAGGCTGTCGAGATCCTTCTTGGCCCGCTCCAGCTCGGTGATCCGTGCCTCCAGTCTGGCCAGGGTCAACTTGTCGTTGGTGGTGCCACGCGCCACGATCAGCTCGTCGATGGCCGCCTGGTAGTCACCGCGCAGGGAGAGCATCTCGGCCCGTGCCATGTGCAACTCGGTCATCCTGCCCGCCTTGCGATAGGCATCGGAGAGCAGGCTCCAGGCCAGGTTGTTCTCTTCGTGCTCACGGGCATAGGGGTCGAGAATGGCGATGGACTTCTTGTAGTTGCCCCCTTCCAGATAGGCGTTGCCGAGGTTCACCACCACCACCTCGTTGTCCGGCATGCGGGTGCGGAACTTCTCGAGCCGGGCGATGGCCTGGGCGCTGCGCCCCTTGGCCAAGTCGATGTCGGTGAGGGCGTCCACCACGAACAGATCTTCCGGGTGGCGAGTCACCAGCTCCTGCATCAGGGCGTCGGCCTCGTCGGTGCGCTTGAGCTGCAGCAGCGCCAGCGCCTTGCCGTAGATGGCCGCATCCTTGAGCGGGTAGTCCCCCTTCTGCAACCGGTTGTCGAAATAGGTGAGCAGGGCCTGCGGGCTCTCGGTGCCGAAACGCACCTGGATGCGCACCTTGGCCAGCCAGAAGTCGAGGCTGGGTGGCAGATTGCGACGGCCATAACTGCCCGCCCGGGCGCGCGCCTCGCTGATCCGTGTCTCCGGCAGCGGGTGAGTCAGTAGCATCTCAGGCGGCTTGCTGGCGTAGCGATACTCGGCCGCCAGTTTCTGGAAGAAGTTGGCCATGCCCATGGGATCGAAACCGGCGTCGTAGAGGGTCTTCATACCGATCCGGTCCGCTTCGTATTCGTTGTCGCGGGTGTAGTTGATGGCCGACTGCATGGAGAGACCCAGCGTGGTCTGCAACGCGGCGATCCCTGCGGTGGGGTTGATCACCGCCAGCGCGATGGAGCCCACCAGGCCGGCCAGGGTCATGGCGGAGCTGCTCGCCTGCGCTTCCATATAGCGGGCGATGTGGCGCTGGGTCACGTGGGTGATTTCGTGGGCCAGTACCGAGGCGAGCTCGCTCTCGCTGTCGGCATAGAGAAACAGGCCGGTGTGCACCTTGACCCGCCCGCCGAGGAAGGCGGCCGCGTTGATGCTGGGGTCGTTGATGAGGAAGAAGGTGAACGGAAAGCGCACCCCGTCGGCGTTGGAGAGCAGCCGCTGGCCCAGATCGTCGATGTACTGGCTCAACACGGGATCATCTATGATCGGCAAACCGGCCCGGGCAAAGCGCATGAAGGCGTTGCCGTAGCGCACCTCCTGCTCGATGGGCAGGGCGGCCACCCCGGCGGTGCCGATATCGGGAAGCTGGTTGCTGGCCTGGGCATGGAAAGTGGCGCCCATCAGGGAAGCCAGCAGGGGGAGCGATGCCATCAGGGGGGAAAAGCGTGCCACGTTATCTCTATCTCCAATCAGACCCTACCGGGACACCGGCAGAATACCCTTGCCCATCAAGGGCTACAAGCGTTGTTTCGCGCTCTCATCACGGCCATAATAGCCGCCATCACGCGCGATGGAGCCTCCATGGAATACCTCGACCTGACCCCCTGGCGTTGCCCCGAGCCGCTGATCCGGCTCAAGCTCTGGTTGCGCCAGGCCAAAACCGGTCAAGCCCTCGCCATCCGGCTGGCCGATGCCGGCTCCCGGCAGGACATTCCCGCCTATCTGCAGCGCCAGGGTCACCCCTTCACCTTGCAGGAAGCGCCGGACAATACCCTCTCTTTGCAGTTGGTGGTCGGGGCCAGGCACCACAGCCAGCCCCAGTAACGTAAAGGATGTCGCCATGTTAGAAGTCATCAAGCGCTGGTATCAGACCCGCTTCTCCGATCCCGATGCCGTCACCCTGTTTCTGCTGCTGGCGGCCTGTTTCGCCGTGCTCTGGCTGTTTGGCGATCTGCTGGCGCCACTGTTGGTCGCGCTGGTGATGGCCTACCTGCTGGAGTGGCCGGTGAGCCGGCTGCAGCGGGCCGGACTCTCCCGCACCCTGGCCACCAGCCTCATCCTGCTGCTGTTCATCGCCCTCACCGCCATGGCGTTTCTCGGCCTCATCCCGACCCTGGCAAGCCAGGGGCTGAACCTGGCCAAGGAGTCCCCGGCCATGCTCTCCCATGCCCAGGACTATGTGCGCACCCTGCCGGAACAGTACCCCGAGCTGGTCGATGTCAGCCTGGTGGAGACCGTCATCGACAACATGCGCCAGCGTATCCTGAGCGGGGGCGAGCAGCTGGTGACCGCCTCCCTCGGCTCCCTCATCAACGTGGTGGCCATCCTCATCTACGCCATCCTGGTGCCCTTGATGGTGTTCTTCATGCTCAAGGACAAAGAGATATTGATGGGGGGGCTGCGCCGCTTCCTGCCGCGCAACCGCACCCTGGTCAACCGGGTCTGGGTGGAGATGAACGAGCAGATCCTCAACTACATCCGCGGCAAGGTGATCGAGATCCTCATCGTCGGGGTGGCGACCTATATCCCATTCGCCCTGATGGGGCTGCGCTACTCGGCGCTGCTGGCGGTGGCGGTGGGCTTCTCGGTGCTGATCCCCTACATAGGTGCCGCCGCGGTGACGGTGCCGGTGGCCATGGTGGCCCTGTTCCAGTGGGGGCTGACCCCCGAGTTCACCTGGCTGATGGTGGCCTATCTGGTGATCCAGGCCCTCGACGGCAATCTGCTGGTACCTCTGCTCTTCTCCGAGGCGGTCAACCTGCATCCGGTGGCCATCATCGTTGCCGTGCTGGTGTTTGGCGGCCTGTGGGGCTTCTGGGGGGTCTTCTTCGCCATTCCCCTCGCCACCCTGGTCAAGGCGGTGCTCAATGCCTGGCCCAAGCGCGAAGAGCTGCCCGCCGTGCCCAAATAATGCGATAGTCGTGCCTGGCCATCGATGACAACGGAGTGTCCATGAAGATATTGCAAATGCTCACACGGACGGGGCTGGCTGCCCTGCTCCTGACCACCCTGCCGGCCCGGGCCGATCTCGATATCGGGGCGCTCAGCGCCTTCTCCAGCGACAGCCCCGACAGCCCCATCCCCAAGGGGTTGGTGCTGGGCGGGGCCGTCATCGGCGGTCAGGCCCGCTACCAGCACCAGGATGACACCCTGCTGCCGATCCCGGGTGCCCTCTACTTTGGCGACAACCTCATGTACCTGGGGGATCGGGCCCGCTACTACCTGAGCCGCAATGGCGGCCTCTCCACCTACGCCTTCGGCCGGATGCGCTTTGGCAATCTGGATCCGGACGATGATCCCTTCCTGCACGGCCTCGACAAGCGCAAGGGCGAGTTCGAGGCCGGGATCGGGGCCGATCTCATCACCCCCTATGCCCTCTGGAGCGTGCGGGCCACCAGCGACGTGACCGGCACCAGCAATGGCCAGGAGCTGATGCTGTGGGCCAACTTCCCCATCATCCGCGGCCCGCTGCTGCTGATGCCGGGGGCCGGCGTCATGCTGCGCAGCCACAACCTCGCCAACTACTACTTCGGCGGTGTCTCGCAAGATGAAGCGAGGGCGGACAGGCCGGCGTGGAACACCGGCACCACCCTCTCCCCCATGGTCTCCCTCATCGGCAGCTATCGCTTCAACGCCAACTGGATCGGCGGCTTTGGCATCAACTACGAGCGCTATGACGGTGACATCGCGGACAGCCCCCTCGTCCAGCATCAGGGGGAACTCTATGCCGGGCTGGGGCTCGGCTATATCTGGTAACGCCCAGACCACACCCGCACCAAAGAGAAAAGGAGCCCATGGCTCCTTTTCTTGTTATCCGGCAGAGAACATTGTCACAGGCGGGCCAGAAACTCGGCCAGCGCGTCGTTGACGAAGGCAGGGTTCTCCAGCGAGGCGATGTGGCCGGCCGCCGGGATCTCCTTGAACGGGCAGCCCAGCACCTCGGCCATCAGGTAGCCTTCCAGCACTGGGCGGGCCTTGTCCTGGCAACCCGTCATCACCAGCGCGGGCAGCCTCATCTCTTCCAGCCACTCGATGCGATCTTCGCGGGTCACGAAGCTGCGGCCCACCGCCACCATGGCGGCCACCTTGTCGGCCGGCCAGGCGGCGAGACGCGCCTTGAAACCGCTCATCAGGGCGACATCCGGCTGGTCGGCAAAGAACAGCGGCGCCACCTGCTCGACGATGGGAGCCGGGATGGTGCCAAGCTGCTCGATCATGGCCAGCATACCGAGATAGCGCTCGCAGGTGATCTGGGGCTCGAGGCCGACGAAGCTGTCCATCAGCACCAGACCCTTGAGGCGCGCAGGCGCCATGCGCGCCAGCTCCACGCCCCACATGCCGCCGATGGAGAGACCCACCAGTACGAACTCGTCGATGCCGAGCACATCGAGCAGGGCCAGGTGATCGCGGGCCAGGGTCGCCAGGGTGCAGCCCCCCTCGGGCAGCGCATCGGAATCACCGTGGCCCCACAGTTCGGGCACGATGCAACGGTACTGCCCCTTGAGGGCCTCCACCTGGGGCGCCCACATGGCGCTGTCCCACAGGTAGCTGTGACCAAACAGCACGACCGGGCCCTGCCCCTCGTCCAGATAGGCCATCTGGCGGCCCGCTATCTCCATAACTTGCTTCATGTTTTCTCCTGTTGCCAACAGCCGGTGATGAGACGGCAGTGCACATCGCCATCACTGGCGTCATGTTTTTTCTATTGCCTGCCGGCGGCTCGTGAGGCGGCAGTGTAACACGACCCCCTTGGCAGTGACGCCCGCCTGGTGCAATCTGGAAAGGACTCAATAAGGAGACAATCATGCCGAAGGACAAGAGCAAGAAGCGCCCGCGCCTGGACAAGAAGACCTACGAGCACCACCTGGCCCATCTGCAGGAGGAGCTGGTCAAGCTGCAGGAGTGGGTCAAGCAGGAGGGGCTGAAGGTGGTGGTGCTGTTCGAGGGCCGCGACGCCGCCGGCAAGGGGGGCGTCATCAAGGCGATCACCGAGCCCCTCAACCCCCGGGTCTGCCGGGTCACCGCCCTGCCAGCTCCCTCTGACCGGGAGCGCTCCCAGTGGTACTTTCAGCGCTACGTGACCCACCTGCCCGCCGCCGGCGAGATGGTGCTGTTCGACCGCTCCTGGTACAACCGGGCCGGGGTCGAGCGGGTGATGGGTTTTTGCAGCGACAACGAGTATCGCGAGTTCCTGCGCGCCTGCCCCGAGTTCGAGCGGATGCTGACTCGCTCCGGCATCACCCTCATCAAGTACTGGTTCTCGGTCAGCGATGAGGAGCAGGAGAAGCGCTTCAAGGAGCGGATCAACACCCCCATCAAGCGCTGGAAGTTCAGCCCGATGGACCTGCAGTCCCGCTCGCGCTGGGTGGAGTACTCCCGCGCCAAGGACGACATGTTCACCTACACCGACACCGAGGATTGCCCCTGGTTCGTGGTGGAGGCGGACGACAAGCGCCGTGCCCGCCTCAACTGCATCTCTCACCTGCTGGGCAAGGTGCCCTACGAGGCGATCCACTACGAGCCCATCACCCTGCCCCCCATCAACACCGAAGGCTACGAGCGCCCGCCGCTCACCAGCCAGCACTTTGTGCCGGACATCACAGCCGCGCTCGAGGCCTGAGCACTGCCACCTCGCCTGCCGTTCTCGCCAAACGGCAGGCAATAAAAAGCCGGTCTTGCGACCGGCAAAAAGGCATTGAATATAAAGAAAAGGAAACCTCGGCAGCCGCCCCTTGTCAGGTGCGGATGTATTTGGCCGTGCGCGGGAAGGCTTGCTCCTTGGCATCGAACAGGTAACACGCCTCGGCCGGAATGCCGACGCTGTACTGCTGGCCGGTGGCCACGTCCACGTCGGAGCTGGCCTTGACGGTGAAGTCATGCCCAGCCACGTCCATGTAGACGAAGGATTCGGCCCCTAGGTGTTCGGCCACCTGCACCACCCCGCTCACGCGGCTGTCGGCATGGGCGTGATCGAGCGGCACCAGGTGCTCGGGACGAATGCCCAGCTCCACCTTGTCGCCAACCGCGCCGCGGCGGGCATCGACCCGCACCCGCACGCTGTCGCCCGTGGTCAGCTTGACCAGGCACTCCTGCTCGCCAATCTCCACCAACTCGCCGGCCAGGAAGTTCATCTTGGGAGAGCCGATGAAGCCCGCCACGAACTTGTTGTCCGGGTTGTGGTAGAGCTCGAGCGGGGTGCCGAACTGTTCCAGGTTGGTGGTCGCGTCCGCCTTGAGCGGGCTCAGTACCACGATGCGGTTGGCCAGGGTCATGGCCTCCACCTGGTCGTGGGTCACGTAGATGATGGTGGAGTTGAGCTCCTTGTGCAGCTTGGCAATCTCGATGCGCATCTTGACCCGCAGGGCGGCATCTAGGTTTGACAGGGGTTCGTCAAACAGGAACACCTGCGGCTGCTGCACGATGGAGCGGCCGATGGCGACCCGCTGGCGCTGACCGCCGGAGAGGGCCTTGGGCTTGCGGTCCAGCAGCGGCTCGAGACCCAGGATCTCGGCGGCGCGCATCACCCGCTTGTGGATGTTCTCCTTGTCCATCTTCTTGAGCTTGAGGCCGAAGGCCATGTTCTCGTAGATGTTCATGTGCGGATAGAGGGCGTAGGACTGGAACACCATGCCCACGTTGCGCTCCACTGGCGGCACGTCGTTCATGTAGCGCCCGCCGATGGTCAGCTCGCCGCTGGTGATGTCTTCCAGACCGGCGATCATCCGCAGCAAGGTGGACTTGCCGCAACCGGACGGACCGACGAAGACGATGAACTCCCCTTCCTTGATGGCCAGGTTGATATTGCGCAGGGTGTCCTTGTGGACAGCCGGGTCGTAATTTTTGCGAACGTTGTTGAGTACTACTTCAGCCATGTCGAGCTCCGCTCTTGAATCTTTGCAAATCGTGATGGCGGGGGGAGTCAGCTCCCCCGGCCATGAACCGTTAACCTTTCACGCCGCCGGCAGTGAGACCACCCACCAGCCAGCGCTGGGCGAGCAGGAAGACGACCGTGATGGGGAAGCCCGACAGCACGGCGGCCGCGGCGAAGTCACCCCACAGGTAGTTCTGCGGATAGAGGTACTGCTGGGCCCCGACCGCCAGGGTTAGGTTGTTCACATCCTGCAGCAGGATGGAGGCCATGGGCACCTCGGTGATGGAACCGATGAAGGCCAGGATGAACACCACCGCCAGAATGGGCACCGACAGGGGCAGCAGGATCAACCGGAACGCCTGCCACGGGGTGGCACCATCGATGGCCGCCGCCTCTTCCAGGGAGGAGTCGATGGTCTCGAAGTAGCCCTTGATGGTCCAGACGTGCAGGGCGATACCCCCCATGTAGGCCAGGATCAGGCCGCCGTGGGTGTTGAGACCCAGCCAGGGGATGTAGTCACCAATCTTGTTAAAGAGCGCATAGATGGCCACCAGTGCCAGCACCGCCGGGAACATCTGGAAGATCAGCATGCCCTGCAGGATGGTGGACTTGCCACGAAAACGCAGGCGGGCGAAGGCGTAGGCACAGGTGGTGGAGAGCACCACTATCATCAGGGCGGTGATGCCCGCGATCTTGATGGAGTTCCACAACCAGGTCAGCACCGGGAACGGCGGCGGCGTGATGCTGCCGTCGGCGTTGGTGATGGACATGCCCAGCGCCAGCTTCCAGTGATCCAGGGTCGGATTGGAGGGGATGATCTCCCCTACCGCGAAGTTGCCGTTTCTGAACGAGATGGCGATGACCATGATCAGCGGGAAGATGATCAGTGCCAGGAAGCCCCACATCACCAGGTGGGTTGCCCACACCCGGTATTTGACTGATTTGGGTTGTACGATTGCCATGTTGAAGCCTCCTTACAGTTGCTTGTCGGCTTTGGACAATTTCAGGTTGAGCAAGGCCAGCGCACCCACAATGAGGAAGATGGCGGTGGCGATGGCACTGGCCAGACCGTAGTCCTGACCACCCGAGCCCTGGAACGCGATCCGGTAGGTGTAGCTCACCAGCAGGTCGGTGGTACCGGCCGGGGTGCTGGCGCCTATGATGTCCGGCGCGCCGTTGGTCAACAACTGGATGAGCACGAAGTTGTTGAAGTTGAACGCAAACGAGGCAATCAACAGCGGCGTCAGCGGCTTCATCAAGAGCGGCACTGTGATCTTGAAGAAGTTCTGCACCGGACCGGCACCGTCCATGGCGGACGCTTCATAGAGATCTTCCGGAATGGCCTTGAGCAGGCCCATGCAGAGGATCATCATGTAGGGGTAGCCAAGCCAGGTGTTGACGATGAGGATCATCACCTTGGCCAGGAAGGGGTTGGTGTACCAGTCCGGCTTGATGCCGAACGCCGCTTCCAGGAACAGGTTGATCTCGCCGAAGTTCTGGTTGAACAAGCCCTTGAACACCAGGATGGAGATGAACGCCGGGATGGCATAGGGCAGGATCAGCATGACCCGGTAGAAGCCGCGCCCCTTGAGGGACTCCCACTGCACCAGACAGGCCAGCACCATGCCGATGGCCAGGGTGAAGCCCACCGAGCAGGCGGAGAAGATCACGGTCCAGACGAAGATCTGCAGGAACGGCGCCTGGATGCCCGGGTCGGTGACGATGCGGGCGAAGTTCTTCCAGCCCACGCTCACCACGAAACCGGGCGCCACGCTCTTGCCGACAAACTGGCCCTGTTCGTCGATGTATTGATAGAAGCCGGTGTCGCCGTTGGGCAGCATCAGCTCGCCGCTCTGGTTGTCACGCAGCAGGTTGCTGTCTTTGATCACCACCCCGGACTTGAGCACGGCACCGTCCAGCAGACGGGTGTACTGCTGTTTCTGGGCGGCGAACTTGCGCAGGCTGCTCAGGGTCAGGTGGGTTCCGCCATCCGGCAGCACCAGATCGAGTGCGCTCAGGTGGGTGCGGTGGTCGACGATGGCCCGGATGGGCGCAACCTGATCCACGGCCTCACCGGCCAGGGGTTGCAGCTGAACAACCTGTACCTTGTCATGAACCCTGCCCTCGCGGACAGCCAGTTCACGGGCCTTGTTGTTCATCAGGGTAACGGGTTGACTGATAAAGGATTGGTCGTCCTGTTTCAGCAGCAGCTGAAACTGATTGTTCTCACCACCCAGGAGGGTGAAATCGAATTCACCGCCCGCCACCTTATAGGTTTTTTTCAGATGGTAATCCCGCGCCTGCTCGATGGAGAGCAGGTTGGATCCCGAATAGTTGGTGAAGGCGATGCCGATCGTGTAGGCAAGAGGGAAGATGATAAAAACAACCATGCCAGCCACACCGGGGAAGATATAGCGGTGGGCATAGGTCTTCTTGTTCATGAAGACATACAGACCGACGGAGACCACCACCAGATCAAGCAGAGCGAATACCCACTCACCGCTGGCGTACATCATCACGGCTGCATAACCGTTGAGGATGGCTACCAGGGCAGCAATGGTCCACTTAAGCCAGGTGTGCTTATCCTTCGGACCGGCATAGGATTCGATAGAAGGTACTACTTCCATGCCAATTAACCTTTATAACGCCAAGAGAGATTTGAGAGAGTGGGAGGCCGTTGCGGCCTCCCGGGTAGTGCGTGCTTACTGAACGATACGCTTGGCAGCGGTATCCAGGGCTTCGTCAACGCTCTGACGGCCGGAGGTCACGTTCTTGAGGGCAGTTTCGAAGGAGGACCAGAAACGGCTCATTTCAGGCACGGACGGCATCGGCTCGCCATTCTGGGCGTTCACCATGGTGGCCTTGATGTGCGGATCCGCTTCCAGGGTCTTCTGGAAGGACTTCAGCGCCACGGCGCCCAGCGGCTTGTCGGCGTTGACCGGCGCCAGACCGGCATCGGTCAGCAGGTAGTTTTCCAGGAACTCGATGGCCAGATCCTTGTTCGGGCTGGCGGCGTTGATGGTGGCACCCAGCACGCCAACGAAGGCCTTGGCCGGTTTACCCTTCAGGGTCGGCAGGGAGGCAACGCCGTACTTGATGCCGCTCTTGTCCAGGTTGCTCCAGGCCCAGGGACCGTTGATCATCATGGCCACTTCGCCCTTGTTGAACTTGGCGTCCATCACACCGTAGTCGATGCCTTTTTCCAGGTGACCGGACTTGATCATCTCGGAGATGTAGCCGACACCGGCCTTGGCACCCGCGTTGTTCACGCCGGTGTCTTTCACGTCATAACCGGTAGCGGTCTTCTTGAAGGCGTAGCCACCGTTGGCAGCTACCAGCGGGTAGCTGAAGTAGGGGGTGTCATAGGCCCACATGATGGCGCGCTTGCCGCTCTTCTTCAGGGTCTCGTCAATCTTGGCGATCTCTTCGAAGGTCTTCGGCGGCTCCGGCAGCAGATCCTTGTTGTAGATCAGGCTGACGGCTTCGACGGCAACCGGATAACCGTAGGTCTTGCCATCAACGGTCATGGCATCCCAGGCGAACTGTTCAAACTTGGCTTTGGTGGCGGCATTCGGGGTCACGGGGACCAGCAGACCGGCCTTGACCCACTCACCGTAACGGTCGTGAGCCCAGAAGAAGATGTCCGGGCCGTTGCCGGTGGCAGCGGCTTGCTGGAATTTCACTTCCACCTGATCAGGGTGAGCAACCGTCACCTTGATGCCGGTTTCGGCTTCAAATTTCTTACCTACTTCGGCCAGACCATTGTATCCCTTGTCACCGTTGATCCAGATGGTCAGTTGGCCTTCGTCAATGGCGGCAGTGGCAGAGCAAGCCACACCCAGAGTAGCCAGACCGATCAGGGATGACAGCAATTTCTTTTTCATGAGCCTTTCCTTGTATTAGTTCCGCGCTGCAAGAGCATTGTGTGCGAGATGAATATTATCCCAAGCCGTTACCGCCTCACATGACGCAACTCGCATTTTTGAAACGCAATTACGTATTTTCTTCCGGAAAGTTCTGAAAACATTTTCTTATTTCAGGGGGTTAACGCCATTTATTGGCATATTTATCGCCAAATTAAGAAATTAAATTACCAAAGAGAAATAAATAAACATGAATGAAAGGGTTTTCACCTCATTGAAAACCCTTTCACAGGGATTATTCTGTTTAATTTGTTAACAAATCACCGAGTTGGTTTCGCTGCCACCTACCCCGTTAAATAAAAAGACACCGCAGCAGGCCGCGGTGTCTTTTTGCCAAAAGTGGAAAGCAGATCACATTACGACTGGCGCAACAGCTGATCCTTGAGGTTGGGCGGCACCCCCTTGATGGTCAGGGTATCGGTCTGGGAATCGTAGAAAATCCGGCTGTTGAGCAGCTTCTGCTCGAAGCTCAACGTCAGCCCGCCACCGGAGCCGACGAACTTGGTCAGCCCGCGCAGGGTGGAGCGGTCCGCCGGGAAGCGCTCTTCCAGCTCGTACTCCTGACCGATGAAGCTGTAAAAATCGAGGTCGCCCTCTCCCGCCTCTTTTGACGAGAGCTCTGCCGACAGCTCCCTGATCTCGATCTCTTCACCGGCGCTGGCCTGCTCGGTGCAATATTTGAAGACCTGTTTCTTGTAGTCGTTGCGCTCGGCCGGTTCGAGCTGGCGGCTGTCGCAATAGTCATCCACCGCCTGCAGCAGCCCCTTGTTCTGGATCTTGGCATCCATTCCCTCGCGGGCACCCAGCAGATCCATGAAGAAATCCCCCAGCTTGCGACCGACCCGGCCCTTGCTGAAGGTGATGTAACGGCGCGAATCAGCCTGGGTTTTCCATTCGGTGAGATCGATGCGGGCCACCAGGTTCAATTTGCCGATATCCAGATACTGGATGTGGCGCAGTTCCAGCGCCTCGCTGACGGTGACGCTCTCCTTGCCCTCCAGCAGGGCGATCATCAGATAATCCACACCCACGTAGTTGTACTTGGCAAACAGCAGTACGCCCTGCTCGTCGAGGGCGTGCTCCACCAGCTGCTTGACCAGCAGCTGGGTCATCTCCACCGAGAAGGGAACGAATTCGAGCTGCTCGTCCAGCAGCTTTTCCAGCGCGATGCGAAACAGGGGAGAGGGCTGCTTGGGGGCATCCTCCCCCTCCGCCAGCTCGGCGACGGCGGCCTCGGGGTCGGCGAAGAAGCCGAAGCCCTTGCCCCCCTTGCCGTTGTAAATGCGGTGCAGCTCCGCCATCAGCCCCTGTACCGCCTCATCGGCAGGCAGAAGCTGGCTGCGGGTGTCGGCGTGAGGTTGACCATCGCCGCCCTGGCGCAGGGAGTGAAGAATGATCTTGTCGATATCGAGACTCATGTCACAAAGCCATAGTGTTAGCCGAAAGGGTGAAGTATTATAAGGCGCTTTGAACCGAGATGAACCCAAGATTATGCCCATCGTATCAAAGTACAATAACGAGCAGTTTGACGCCCTGATGAACGACCTGATCACCGCCCTGGAGAAGCACAAGGCGCCGGTGGACCTCAGTCTGATGGTGCTCGGCAACCTGACCACCAACATCATCAATGGCATGGCCCCGGCCCAGCGTCAGGCGATCACCGAGAAATTCATCCAGGCGCTCACCGCCTCGGTCGATCATCGCCACGATGCTCATTGAGTCTCTTCGCATTCTTTGATGTTTTTCAAGCAGATGGATCACTATGGTCGAAACCGGCAACCCCTATCGTGATAATGTCTCTCGCCTGATCACCTGGGGGCATTGGTTCTCCTTCTTCAACATCATTCTGGCCATGCTGATCGCCACCCGTTATCTGGGGGCGATCAGCTGGCCGTCGACCACGCTCGGCGTGACCTATCTCATCATCAGCTGGATCGGTCACTTCTCGTTTCTGAGCTTTGTCACTTACCTGTTGACGATCTTCCCCCTGAGCTTCGTGCTGCCCAGGGAGAAACCATTGCGCTTCATCTCCGCCATCATCGCCACCCTGGCGCTGGTGCTGCTGCTTATCGACACCCAGGTGTTCCAGCTGTTCAAGTTCCACCTCAACGGTCAGGTGTGGCAGCTGCTGCTGGATCAGGCCCAGACCGAGGAGGGCTCGATCTGGAGCATCATCTTCGTGGCGGTGCCCACCATCTTCCTGGTGCAACTGCTGCTGTCGGCCTATGTGTGGCGCAAGATCAACAAGCGCAAGCGCCGCCAGTACGGCAATCAGGTGGGGCTGGCCCTGCTGGTCTGCTTCATCCTGACCCACGTGGTCAACAGCTGGGCCGATGCCACCCTGTATCAGCCCATCACCATGCAGCGCGCCAACTTCCCGCTCTCCTACCCCATGACCGCCAAGAGCTTCCTCGCCAAGCACGGCTGGCTGGATCTGGATCAGTACGAGAAGAAGGCCGAGTCCCAGGATGGCGACAGTGCGAGCCGGTTGCGCTACCCGCTGCGCCCGCTCAGCGTCAACGCCCCGCTGACCCACAAGAACCTGCTGATCGTGGTGGTCGACTCCCTGCGGGCCGACATGCTCAACAACATCAACATGCCCAATCTGCAGCGCTATGCGGATCAGCACCTCAACTTTGCCAACCACATGAGTGGCGGCAACGATGACGCCATGGGGATGTTCAGCCTGTTCTACGGCCTGCCTGGCCACTACTACGACGAAATTCGCAACGACAAGACCCCGCCGGTGCTGTTCGACGAGATGCTGCGCCAGGACTACCAGTTCGGCCTGTTCGGCGCGCTGGAAGATGCCCAGCAGTATCGCCAGAGCATCCTCTCCGGCCTGCGCAAGCAGGTGTTCGTCTCCGAGCAGACCGACGATACCCAGCTTGTCGGCGACTGGCAGCAGTGGCTCGCCAAGCGCTCCCCTGACCGCCCCTGGTTCTCGCTGGTCTATCTGTCGAGCCCGGGCGACTACCAGCTGCCGGCCGGCATCAAGGGCCCCTTCCAGCCGGAGCTCACCAAGTTCAACCCGGCCACCGCCTATCAGGCTGAAAACCTGCAAAAGCTGGAGAACCGCTACAAGAACTCGGTCTTCTACACCGATCAGCTGCTGGAGCAGATGCTGACCCAGTTGCAGCAGCAGGGCATTGGCGAGCAGACCATCGTCGTGGTCACCGCCAACCATGGCCAGGAGTTCAACGATACCCAGAGCAACAGCTGGGGTTATGGCACCAACTACTCGCCCTATCAGGTGCAGGTGCCCTTCGTGCTGGCCTGGCCGGGTAACGAGACCCTGCCGACGAGCCCGGTGAGCAGCCACCTGGATCTGGTGCCCACCCTGATGCAGGGGATGCTGGGGGTGCGCAACCCGCCGCGGGACTACAGCATAGGCCGCAACCTGTTCGACAACAGCCCGCGCAACTGGCTGCTGGCGGGGGATCAGCGCGACTTTGCCATCTATCAGGGCAACACCATCACCCACTTCAACAAGCAGGGTGACTTCGAGCTGCTGGAGCGCAACAGCTACCGTCCCATCAAGCACGGCACCCCGGACATGGGGGTCATGATCCAGGTGATGAACGAGCTGAACCGCTTCTACCGCGCCCCCTGAGACCCGTCCTGTATCCCTTGAAAACCCGCTCCTCGAGCGGGTTTTTTATTGCCGACATAACCTTGGCATGAGCTGCCAAATCCTCAGCCAACACCTTGCCACCCTCCCCCATTTCATCCCCCCGTCTGCCTGCCCTGCGTCCTGCAGGCGTAAACGTTGGCCCACTTTGCTACTGATGTCTTCATCATAAAATGCAGCCTGATCAGGATCATAAAAACAAAATGATAATGATTATCAATCGTTGATCTGATTGGACCTCTCTGCAATAATCCGCGGCCTTCAGGCTTAAATAATAATTATTCTCAAAATGAAAACACTACTTCACTACTGGCCCATGCTGCTGTCCGGTACAGCGCTGGCCGCCGGCGATCCCGCAGGGATAGACACCTCCGGTACCACCCCGCCCAAGGCGCGCGAGACCATAATCGTCAAGGGTCAGCGGGTCGAGCAGAAACTGTCCGACATCTCGGGCTCCATCACCGTCATCACCGAAGAGGATCTGGAGCGCCAGATAGCCACCGAGCTCACCGACGTGTTCAAGAACGAACCCGGCGTCTCGGTGACCGGCTCGGCGGGCCGGCCGCAAAACATCAGCATCCGCGGCATCGGTGGCAACCGGGTGCTGATCGTCAAGGATGGGGTCCGGGTCAGCGACGGCTTCGGTGCCGACGATCTCAACGACAAGGTGGGCCGCTTCAGCTTCGATCTCGATGACGTCAAGCAGATCGAAGTGGCCAAGGGAGCAGGCTCCGCCCTGCACGGCTCGGACGCCATCGGCGGCACCGTGGTCATCACCACCAAGCAGCCGGAAGATTACCTGCAGGGGCAGGATGGCTACCTCAGCAGCAAGGTGCTGCACGAC
This sequence comes from Aeromonas dhakensis, assembly GCF_000820305.1. Lineage (GTDB taxonomy): Bacteria > Pseudomonadota > Gammaproteobacteria > Enterobacterales > Aeromonadaceae > Aeromonas > Aeromonas dhakensis. The sequence goes on along the minus strand of NZ_CDBH01000045.1, from coordinate 207,473 downwards.
GGCAGCAGCGACAAGCAGAAACTGAGCGCCACCGGCGCCGCCCGCTGGGGCGAGAGCGCTCACCTGCTGCGCCTCTCCGGCTGGCAGGGGCACGAGACTGCCAACTACGACCAGAGCCGCATTCCGGCGGATCTCGATGGCCTCAGCGCCTCCACCAGCTCCAGCCTGACCCTCAATCAGCACCATCTGCTGCGCCTCGAGTTCGACTACTTCGAGGACAACGCCAAGCGGGATCAGGGGCCGCGCGAAATTCCCCAGCCCGACGGCAAGTGGCAGGTGCGCCAGTATCGCGAGAATGGCAGCCAGCGCTCCCAGGGCGGCAAGCTGAGCTGGGAGGCGCAGGATCTGGGCCACCCGCTGGCCGACCGCTTTACCTGGAACCTGCACGGCAACTATGCCAAGAACACCGCCAACAAGCGCAGCCTGCTGCAAAATGACGAGCTGAGCGGCTACCCCCGCTATCGCAGCGAGCGGGAGCTGGCCACCTTCACCGAGCACCTGATCGGCAGCGAGCTGGATATCCGCCGCGATCTGGTCACCGGTGCCGTCGAGCACAAGCTGAGCTACGGCATCGAGCTGGCGCGCACCCGGCACGAGCGACCGGTGGAGAAGCTGATGCTGGAAGCCGGTATCCCCCAACCCACCCAGTCAGCCCCCTTCAGCAGCGCCCGCACCGATCGGGCCGGCATCTGGTTGGGGGACGTGGCGACCCTGGGCCAGTGGCAGTTCACCCCGACCCTGCGCATGGATCAGCAGTGGCTGAGCCCGCAGGATGGCCGGGGCGACAGCAACCACAGCTGGCACCTCTCGCCGAGCCTGGCCACCAGCTATCGCTTCAACGAGCAGTGGCGCAGCTGGCTGAGCTACGCCAACGGTTTCAGCGCCCCCTCCTACGACAAGGTGTACGGCAACATCCCCCACTACTTTGCCCTGCCGCCGTTCGAGATCATCGCCAACCCGGATCTCAAGGAGGAGACCAGCCACAGCTTCGAGTGGGGGGTGAGCGGCGAAGGGGACGAGTGGAGCATCAAGCCCGCCCTCTTCTACAACCGCTACTACAACTTCGTCGACTGGCGTCAGGTGGGCTTCCGCCTGAGCGACGGGGTCATGCTGCGTCAATATCGCAACGTCGCCAAGTCCGAGACCTGGGGCGCCGAAGTCGCCGCCAGCTACTGGCTGACCCCGCAATGGGAGCTGGCCACCAAGCTGGGCTGGGTCGACGGCAAGACCAGCCAGGGCGAATCGCCGCGCAACCTCACTCCGCTCGAGGGCAACACCCGCCTCAGCTATCAGGCCAACGACTGGAGCCTGGGGCTGCAGGCCGACTACGCCGCCGCCATGAGCCGGGTGCCCAGCTGTGGCAACAGCCTGACCCAGCAGCAGGGCGAGTGTCTGAAAACTGCCGGCTGGCTCAGCTTCGCCCTGACCGCCGACTGGCAGATCACCGACGCCCTCAAGGCCAACCTCAAGCTCGACAACCTGCTCGACACCCGCTACACCCGCTATCAGGATGTCGCCGGGCTGGAAGCAGGCACGGATGCGGGCCTCTACACCCAGACGGGCCGCTCCCTGAGCGCCAGCCTGCGCTACACCTTCGTGGGGCTCTGATGCACGCACTCCTGATGCTGGCCAGCCTGCTGGCCACTCCGGCGGCTGCCCAGCCTGCCGCCATTGCACCAGCCGGCGCCCCGAGCCAGGCCGCCGCCACAGCGGCGCCGCTCGTGGCCCCGCTTATCCCTCACCGCCCGTTGCCGATGCAGGGGGAGCGGGCCCGGCTCGATCCCTATGGCGGCTGGCGCGACGACAGCCGCCAGGATCCCGCCCTGCTGACCCTGCTGGGCGAGCAGAACCGCTGGACCGAGCAGCAGCTCGCCGCGCAGCGGCCGCTGGAGCATGCTCTGCAGGCCGAGTGGCAGGCGCAAGCACGCGGCGAGCCCATGCCGCAAGAGTGGCTGAGCGAGGCGGGCAGCCAGTGGCGGATGGAAGCCGACGGCCGCCTGTGGCAGCGAGACGGCGAGCAGGCTGAGCCCCGCCAACGGCTGGCGGCCCGCCAGCCGGCCAGCGGCTACTACGAGCTCGCCAGCTGGGCCCTGCACCCGAACGGGCGCTGGCTGGCCCTGGCCGAAGATCTGCAGGGCGATCGGGATTACCGCATCACCCTGCTCAACTTGGCCGACGGCCAGCCCCTGGCCACCCTGGCGCACCGGGCCAGCGATCTGCTCTGGAGCCTGGATGGCAAGACCCTCTACACCATCGCCAACGAACCTCGCACCCTGCGCCCCTGGCAGCTGTGGGCCTGGCGCGATGGCAAGGAGCAGCAGATCCACCAGGAGGCGGATCCTGCCTGGCTGCTCAGCCTCTATCGCACCACGGATCGGCGCCACCTGCTGCTGCAGAGCAACAACCACGACAGCGCCGAGCAGTACCTGCTGGACGAGGGCAAACCTGCTCTGCTCAAGGCCCGTCAGGCTGGCCTCGAGTACTACCTGGATACCCAGGGGGAGCGGGTGCTGCTCAAGAGCAACCGGGACGGTGCCCTCGGCCTCTATCAGGTGGCCGACCTGAGCCAGGTGGCCAAGGGTGAGTGGCAGCCGCTCTGGTCTGGCGAGCAGAGGAGCCTCGAGAAGTGGCGCCTGTTTGTCGACTACACGGTGCTGCAATATCGCCACAAAGGGGATGACTGGCTCGACGTGCTGGATGACCGCGGCCGGCTCATCCATCGTCTGCTGCTGACCGAGGGGGCCGGCACGGCCTGGATCCAGGGTGCCCACGACCCCGCCAGCGGGCAGATCCTGATCCGCCGCCAGGGCATGGCCGAGCCGCCGCACCAGCGCCTGCTCGATCTCGCCAGCGGCCGCTGGCTGCCGGATTCCCGGACCGCCCTCCCCTCCCCCTACCAGAGCGAGCGCCGCTGGGTGGTGGGTAAGGATGGCGTCAAGGTGCCGGTCTCCCTGGTGTGGCGCAAGGACATCCACACCCCCAAGGCACTGCTGCTCTACGGCTATGGCGCCTACGGTACCCCCATGCGCCCCTACTACCAGCCGCAGGTGCTGAGCCTGCTGGATCGCGGCTTCGTCTACGCCATCGCCCACGTGCGCGGCGGCGGCATGCTGGGGGATGAGTGGTATCTGGCGGGGCGCGGTCGCCACAAGCAGCACAGCGTGGACGACTTCCTGACCGTGGCCGCTGCGCTGGCCCGGGATCCCGCCATCGATCCCGCCCGGCTGTTCGCCATGGGCGGCAGCGCCGGCGGCCTGCTGGTGGCGGCGGCCCTCAACCAGGCACCGACCCGTTTCGCCGGGGCCGTGTTGCAGGTGCCCTTCGTCGATCTCATCGGCACCATGAGCGATCCCGAACTGCCGCTTACCCGCCAGGAGTACGCCGAGTGGGGCAACCCGGCCATTGCCGCCGATTACGCCGCCATGAGCCGCCTGAGCCCTTACGACAACCTGCATGCGGCCCCCTATCCCCCCGTCTATGTGACGGCCGGGCTGCACGACAGTCAGGTGCCCTACTGGGAGCCGCTCAAGTGGGTGGCCCGCCTGCGGGAACACAGCACGGGAGCGGGCCCCTATCTGCTCAGCACGGCCCTCGACGGCGGCCACCGCATAAGCCCTGCCAATGCGCGCCAGCAGGCGGCCCGCGAGTACGCCTTCCTGCTCACCCTGGCGGGCGCCCGCCGGTGATCCCTTTTCTCATTTTTGTGTTGGAGTAAACCATGAAACCCTCTTCCCTGGCCCTCTGGCTGGCGGCAACCCTGCTCTCCCAGCCGCTGCTGGCGGCCGAGCTGCTGTTTGTCGATGAACAACCGCTGACCACCACGCCGAAGCTCTGGCTCGAACAGCGCCTGGGCGTGAGCCTGGCCCCCGACTACGAGCGGGCCAGCCTGCTCGGCCATCACTACAGCTTCCGTCAGTTGGTCAACGGCCTGCCGGTGGCAACCATCCAGGCCGCCGTCAGCATCGATACTGCTGGCAAGCCCTGGCGCATCTATCACAACAGCCGGCCGCTGCAGAGCAGCGAACCCGGCTGCGACGCAACCGGCACTCTGGATCCCTTGCTGGATCAGCTGCGCGATGGCGGCAGCGAGATCGACACCCTTGGTCCGGTCGAAGCCTGGTACTGGCGCGACGGTGACACCCTGGTGCCAGCCCTGCGCCAGCGGGTACGCGAGCATCAGGCGGGCAACGCCAAGGCCAGTTATGTGCAGCTCTTCGCCAGCTGTGACGGCAGCCGCGAGCTCGGTCGCTGGATGGATGCGGCCACCACCCAGGCCAGCCGCGTCGCCGACGCCGGCGACACCCAGCTGGAGGCTCGGGTATTCGATCCGGATCCCCGTACCCAGCTGCGCGACGCCAGCCTGGTCTGGCACGAAGCCCTGCAACTGGCGGACGCCGCCTATCAGGACAAGGTACCGCTGCCGGTCACCCTGGCGGGCGGACGCTATCTGCTGAGCGGCCCCCACGCCCGGGTGGTGGATGCCATGGAGCCCGCCACAGCCCCCTTCAGCGCCGACAACCCGCAGGCGTTTCGCCTGACCCGCGATGATCGCGGCTTTGCCGACATCAACGCCTACTACCACCTGGATCTGGCCCAGCGTCACCTCAAGCGCCTCGGCTTTAGCGACCTTATCCCGGGGGCGCTCGACATCGACACCGAGGCCGGCTATCAGGACAACTCCCTCTATGATCCGTTCGAGCGCCGGCTGGAGCTGGGCCGCAGCGGCGTGCCCGATGCCGAGGATCCCATGGTGATCTGGCACGAGTTCGGCCACGCGGTGCAGCATCACATAGTGCCGGATCTCGGGGACGAGGCGGACTGGGGCGCCATCGGCGAGGGTTTCAGCGACTACCTGGCCGCCAGCCACCGCCAGCGCAGCGAAGCCGGCCGCCAGTTTGAACCCGCCATGGTGTTCAACTGGGATGCCCGCTTCACCGACCGCACCCCGCGTCAGCTGGATGATCTGCGTGCCCGCTACCACCCGGATTACAACTACCCGGCACACCGCACCATCAACGGCAGCAATGGCGACCAGCTGTGGGGCACCCCGCTGTTCCAGGCGCTGCTGGCCGCGGTCGCCGAGCAGGGCGAAGGGGCGCGGGACGAGTTTGATCGCCTGATCATCGAGTCCCACTTCGGTCTCGGCCCGGCCATCCGCATGCCGCAGCTGGCCCGCATCACGGTGGATACAGCCGCCCGGCTCTACCCGGCGCGCCCCTATGCCAGGCTGCTGGAGCAGGCGTTTCGCCAACACGGTCTGCTGCAGGCACCGGTCAATGTGGGCCTGGGTGATGGTAGCGTCATCGAGCTGGGGCAGCGCCAGTCGGTACAGCTGACCCTCACCAACCAGAGCAAGGCGCCGGTGACCCTGAACGAGCTGGCCCTCCAGCTGCCAAGCGGGCTGCAGGCCGATCCTTACAGCTGGCAACCGGCGACCCTCGCGGCGGGTGCCAGCATGACCACCACCCTGCGCCTGCTGGCCCAGAGCCCGCTCGCCTGTGGCGACGAGGTGGCGCTGCCGGTAAGCCTCGCCATGAGCGGCACCAGCCCGACCGAGCGCCAGTGGCAGCAGTCGCTGACCCTGCCCATCGGCGCCCCCATCGTCAGCCGCGCCAACGGTCAGCCGCTCACTTTGAGCGATGCCATCAGCGACGAGGTGCGTGGCCTCAGCGAAACCAGCCTGCTGATAGAGAGCAGCGAGGCCAGGGTGAGCGACCGGCTGCAACTGAACCTGGATCTGCAACACCCGGCGCTCGATGAGCTGGAGATCTGGCTCAACTCCCCCTCCGGCACCCGCATCCAGATCTGGGACAAGGGCTACAGCCCGCTGCCACGCCTCAAGGGGGTGTTCCCCACCGAGCTGCTGCCCCTGCAGCCCTTCAGCGCACTGGAAGGCGAGCCGCTGGCCGGTCGCTGGACGCTGGAGATAGTGGACAGCAAGCCCGGCAATCGGGGCCGCATCAACGGCTGGAGCATCAGCCAGCGCACCGGCGCCCAGTGCAGCAAGCCGGTCACCCCGCCCGATGACGGCATCATCCACTTCCAGGTGGACGACAGCAGCGGTGGCGGGGCAGCCAACCTGCTCTGGTTGCTGCCGCTGGCCCTCTGGCGCCGCCTGCGCCAGCGCACCTGAATCCACCCCATCCATATATAAGAAGAGGGGGCCAAGGCCCCCTCCCCAAGGACTAGAGATGACACCACATTACTCCCGCCTGGCCTGCCTGCTGGCCCCCCTGCTCACCGCCTGTGGCGGTGGTGGCTCGGACGAGGCGCCGCTGGCGGTTCCCGACTACAGCCTGACCGTGACCCTGCCCGAAGCCGGCACCCTGTGCGTCAACCTCAACCAAAATGCATCTTGTGATCCGGGGGAGCCCAGTGTCAGCGGCGCGGCCGGTACTCACCGGCTGAGCGGCAGCGCCCCGGCCCTGTTGACCAGCACCTTGCTGTTCTTGCCAGGCAACCCGGCCGCCCCCGTGCTGCTGCATCCCGCCGCCCGGCTCGATGATCAGCACCTTACCCCCAGCCCGCTCAGCACCCTGCTGCAATACCGCATCGCCGAGGGGCAGCCCCCGAGGCAAGCCCTCGGCGAGCTGCTCAGTGCGTTGGCACCGCTGCAACCGGGCCAGGATCTGGCCGCCCTCTCCCGGCTGAGCGACTTCAACCTGGCGCTGGGCCAGCTGCTGCAGGCGGTCGTCGAGACCGATCTACAGGCCCAGGAGGACTTCTCCACCGCCACCCTGCATATGCTGGTGTGGCCTGCCATCGGCAGCCTGCTGCCCGAGCTGGCCAGCCACTTTGCCCTGCATGGCGAGCTGGCCAGCCAGCAGGCAAACGTCCGCGCCCGGCTGCTGCAACAGCACTCCCATCCACTGATCACCGGCAGTGGCGTCACCACCTACACGGACGGGGTCGACTACCTGCTCACCCAGGAACCCGCCGACCACCCGGGGCAGGAGGCCAGCCTCAACAAGGCGCCGCTGCGCTATCGCAAGCTCGACGGCAAGGGGCAGCCGCTGGCCGATGACGCCCCCGCCTGGGAGTGCGTGGAGGATCTCAACACCGGCCTGGTCTGGGAGAAGAAGCTCGATGATCCCGCCAGCCCGCGGGATCTGCACCGCACCTTCGCCTGGGAGCTTGACGACTATCACCCCACCCAGCAGGAGCTGGACTACGCCTGCCCGGATGGCGAGGCCATCTGCACCACGGAGCAGTACCGCCAGTGGCTCAACGCCCAGCAGCTGTGCGGCATCACTCACTGGCGCATGCCCCACTCGCGCGAGCTGATGAGCCTGCAGCACTACGGCTCCCTCGCCCGCCAGGACGACCAGCCGGTGAGCATGGACGTGCGCTACTTCCCCGATGTTGGCACCACCAGCAAGGATTTCAGCGGCTACTACTGGAGCCAGACCTTGACCCCTTCGCGCCGGCTGGAGAGCGCCCCCATCAGCGCCATCGCCCACATTTTCCTTGGCGATGACGCCGGCACCGACTACGCCACCACAGTTCAAAACAGCGATGATGCCAACGGTCTGCAACTGCGACTGGTGGCGGAGGTAACCCGATGAACCGCTTGATGTTGACCCTGCTGCTGACCCTTGGCAGTCCCCTCGCCCTGGCCACCGCCATCTGTGATGACAACATGCCCAGAACCAGCCCCACCGCCCGCTTCATCGACCGCGGCAACGGCACCGTCACGGATCGCTCCACCGGCCTGACCTGGATGCGCTGTCAGCTCGGCCAGACCTGGCGCAACCAGAGCTGCCAAGGCGAGCCGACCCGGCTTTACTGGCAGCAGGCCCTGCTGACCGCCGAGCGGATCCGTACCGAGCCAAGCCATGCCCTCTACAACTTCGGCGGCCACGGCGGCTGGCGCCTGCCCACCATCAAGGAGCTGGCCAGCGTGCTGGAGTCCGCCTGCTACAAGCCGGCGCTCAACGAAACCATCTTCCCCCGCGCCATGGCCGGTGACGGCAAAGAGGTGAACGACGGCTACGTCTACCTCTGGTCCTCCACCCCGGTGCCGGCCAGCAAGGGGGTCGCCTATCTGGATATCACCAGCGGCGCCGTCGGCATGCGGGCCCCCGGCGCCTGGGCCAAGCAGGTGCTGCTGGTGCGCTGATGGAGTCGGGTGGCCAGGGGATCCCGATGAACACAGGATCCCGGCTGGCCACCCGCCTTTGCGGCCCGGCCTGTCGCTCGGCGGATCTGCGCCCTGTCAGAAAATAGCCAGAACACGTCATTGTGTGCCGGATCTGCATCATTTTACGCAGTTTTTACGTAGCAGATCGCTGGCATGAAACGGGCAGAGCGGTTAGTCTAGCGGCGTTGAACCAACCCCATGAGGTACAGATGAAAACCGTATTGCGTTTTAGCCTGCTGGGCGCCTTGTTGCTGGGCGGCCATGCCTTCGCCGCCGAACCGAAAAAATTTGATATCAGCATGTTCCCGGCCGCCGAAGTGAACCAGGAACGTGTGGTGATCCGCCTGCCGGAAGTCGAGAACGAAGCCGACATGATGGTCGAGCTGCAGGTCGGCAAGAAAATGATGGTCGATTGCAATGTGCCGCGCTTTGCCGGCAACCTGGAACAGCACAGCGTCAAAGGCTGGGGCTACAACTACCTGATGCTCGGCAAGGTGTCCGATCCCATCAGCACCCTGATGGCCTGCCCGGATGGCCAGAAGAAAGAGACCTTCGTCCAGATCTACGGCCAGGGCTTCTTCGTGAACTACAACTCCAAGCTGCCGTTCGTGCTCTACGTACCGCAGGAGTATGAAGTGCGCTACCGTCTGTGGCGTGCCGATACCCTGGCTCAGCCAGCCATGATCGAGTGAGTCTCTACCGAGACCAAACCTCCCGCTTTGGTTCATGAATGACATCAAATAGAGCGCCGAATGGCGCTTTATTTGTAACAAATTGTGCTGTTTTCCACCCCGCCAACCTTTACAGAACCTGACATAACTCCGCTTTTTTTCTCACTTTTTTGCCCTTTTCAGCCGACCCGAGCCCATGGATCCGCGGCAAATCACTTTCGATGAAAGAGATTTATCAATATAGTGAAAAAATTGATTTTGCACTCTGCGACGGCCTGATGATACTTGCCCGCAAAGGTCAAACTAACCAGAAAAAGAGCACTATGAGCTTCGAATCAGACAAGCGTTTCAACGACTTCAAACATTTTCCCCGTGGCCTGCGTCGCAGTGGCGAATTCACTGTGGCCGAAGCGGACAGTCTGGAAAAATACGGTACCGCCATGCTCGCGCTCTATCAGGGCAACCTGGCCGCACGCGATGACGTGGAAAGCGCCTTCATCGAGCAGGTCAAGTCCGGCGCCGCCGGCAACAACCCCCACGCCAAGGTGTGGTTCAAGTATCTGAAGGTGATCGGTCCCAAGCGCGTGCACCGTCTGTGCACCGTCGCCGGCGGTGCCAACGAGGAAGCGAGTGGCGGCGGTTTTGAGGGTGGCAGCGGTAGCGACGAGTCCATCGATTAATGGATACCGAACTGCTTCGGACCTTTATCGAGGTCAGCAAGACCCGGCACTTCGGCCGGGCTGCTGAAAATCTCTACCTGACCCAGTCGGCGGTGAGCTTTCGGATCCGCCAGCTCGAACAGCAACTCGGGGTCAGTCTGTTTGCCCGCCATCGCAACAACATCCGCCTGACCGCCTCCGGTGAGCGTCTGCTGCCCTACGCAGACGCCATCTTGCATACCCTGGGCCGCGCCAAGCAGGATGTGGCCCTCTCCCCCGGTTTCAGCCAGCAGCTCGCCATCGGCGCCCCCGCGGTGTTCTGGGAGCTCGACTTCAACGACTGGCTCAACCATGTCTATGCCCTGGCCCCCGGTCTTGCGGTGCGGCTCGAGACCGCCTCCCGCGAGCACCTGTGCCGCCAGCTGCTGGAGCGCTCCCTCGACCTCGCCCTGCTCTCCGAGCCGACCAAGATCGACGAGATTGCCCTGCACCCCATCGGTGAGCTGGTGTTCGAGCTGGTGAGCCGGGATGGCGCGGCCAACGCCGACAGCCTGATGCAGATGCCGCACATTCATCTGGATTGGGGCACCAGCTTTGAGCCCCAGCCCAGCCGGCTGCAGAGCCTGCAAAAGACCCCGGTGCTGCACTCGAGCTCCGCCAACATGGCGCTGCAGTTCGTGCTGGCCAACGGCGGCGCCGCCTACCTGCCAAGGCGCATGGTAAGCCCTTTCCTCGAGCAGGGGCGTCTGCACCTGGTGGAAGGCGCCCAGGCCCTGAGCCGTCCGCTCTACCTTGCCTATCTGGAAAAGTCCGATCGCCGGGAGCTGATCGATCAGCTGCTGACCCTGCCGCTGGGCTGGGATGGCGCCGATCTGCGCTTGCCGCAACCGGAATAGAGGCGGCGCAGCACACGCTAGAAAGCAAAAGGGGCCTGTCGGCCCCTTTTGCATTTAGTTATCGTCAGCCGTGATGGCGACGATCGTTGGCCTGGGCCAGCAAGGTGCGACTCTCGCGCAGGAACTCGTCCGCCCGCTCGCCAAAGAAGCCCGAAACCTGGCTGAAGGCCTCGATGAAGCCCTCTCTGTCCCCCCGCTCCAGCAGCCCCAGCGCCTCGCCGAAGTTCTGGTAGTAGCGGCGGATCATCGCCAGATTCTGCGGTGACGACAGTATGATGTCGGCATAGAGGTGCGGATCCTGGGCGAACAGCCGTCCCACCATGGCCAGCTCCAGCCGGTAGATGGGGGAGCTTAAGGCAAGCAGCCGGTCGAGGTTGGCCTGCTCGCGGGAGAGGTGCCAGCCATAGGCGAAGGTGGCAAAGTGGCGCAGCGCCTGGATGAAGGTCATCGCCTCGTCGTGGGCCCTGGCCTCCACCTGCTGCAAACGCGCGCCCCAGATGGTCATCTGCTCCAGCAGCCACTGGCTTGCGGCAGCGTCGCGCCCCTGACAGCAGACGATCACCTGCTTGGCAAGGCTCGCCACGTCCGGCCCGAACATGGGGTGCAGCCCCAGCACCGGCCCCTTGTGCACCGCCAGCATATGCTCGAGCGGCGCCGCCTTCACGCTGGTCACATCCACCAGCAGGCAGTTCTCGGGCAGGTTGCCGAGCCGGTCGATCACCTGGCAGGTGACGTCGATGGGCACCGCCACCATCACCAACCCGGCGCCCTGCAGGATCTCGTCGGCGCGCGGCCAGTCGGCCTGACCCAGGGTCTCGACCCGGTAGCCAGAGAGACTGAACAGATTGCCGAACAGGCGGCCAAGCTGCCCCTGACCACCGATGATGACCACCTTGCCAAGGTCCGGCTTCATGCACTTGAAGTGGTGCTCCTTGTCGCTGGCGGATTCCAGAATATAGGACTCGCGCATCACCCGGCGCAGCACGTCTTCAATGAGATCCCCCGGCACTCCCAGGAGTTCTGCCTCCGCGCGGCGGCGGGCCAGCATGCTCGCCTCCCGATCCGGTGCGTAGATGGGCAGGCCGTGCCGGCTCTTCACTTCCCCCACTTCCCCCACCAGGGCGAGACGGGCGGCCAGCAGATCAATCAGCTGCTTGTCCACCGCATCGATTTTGTCCCTGAGGGCATTCAACTCTTCAGCCATATCCGGTCCCTGCGGCGCCGCCCGCAGCGACACCCTGTGATTCAAGAGGCAACGAGGTGCCACCGCCTCGGCCGGTGACACCTCGATTGTTCAATCAGTGATGACAAGATACCACGGCTTATGCCTTGGTTCTGGCCAAAAGTGGTGCCGCCAGCTGGCTGTGGCAACGGGCCAGCAGTGCGTCCGTGGTCTCCCAGTCGATGCAGGCATCGGTGATGGAGACGCCGTAGCGCATCTCGCACTTGGGTTGCTCGCTGGACTGGTTGCCCTCGAACAGGTTGGATTCGAGCATCACCCCTATGATGGAGCGGTTGCCCTCCTCAATCTGATGGATCACGTTGTCAGCCACCTTGGGCTGCAGGCGGTGATCCTTGCTGGAGTTGCCGTGGCTGCAATCCACCACCAGGCCGGGCAGCAGGCCCGCTTTTTCCAGCGCCTCTTCCGCCAGCGACACATTGACCGAATCGTAGTTCGGGTGCTTGCCGCCGCGCAGGATCACGTGACCATCCGGGTTGCCCTGGGTCTGCAGCAGTGCGACCTGGCCTTGCTGGTTGATCCCCATGAAGGCATGAGGGCTGGAGGCCGCCTGCAGCGCATTGATGGCGGTGCCCAGGTTGCCGTCGGTGCCGTTCTTGAAGCCAACCGGCATGGAGAGACCGGACGCCATCTCCCTGTGGGTCTGGGATTCCGTGGTGCGGGCACCGATAGCCGACCAGGAGAAGAGCTCCGCCAGGTATTGCGGGCTGATGGGGTCGAGCGCCTCGGTGGCCAGCGGCAGCTCCAGCTCGGCCAGCCAGCAGAGCAGCTCGCGGGCCCGGTGCAGCCCCAGCTCCACGTCGAAGGTGCCATCCAGGTTCGGGTCGTTGATGAAGCCCTTCCAGCCGACCGTGGTGCGTGGCTTCTCAAAGTAGACCCGCATGACAATGTAGAGAGTGTCCTGATAGGCGTCATGCAGCGCTTTGAGTCTGGTTGCGTACTCTTTGGCGGCGTCCATGTCGTGGATGGAGCAGGGACCACAGATCACCAGCAGACGGTGATCACGACGGTGGATGATGTCGGCGATGGTATTGCGGGCCCCTTGCACGAATGCCAGCGCGCGATCGGAGATGGGCAGTTTCTCCTTGAGCTGGGCAGGCGTGATCATCACTTGTTCGGACTGGATATGGATGTTGTTCAGGGGATCTCTTTGCATGTTCTCATTCTCTCTACTGTTTCAAGCCAACTGCGCCGACCGTTCAATTTTGTTTACACAAGTCAGCACTTTGTTACGCAACCGCCCCCACCTTACCAATTAAAAACAAACAATCAAGTGAAACTAGCGGACTTATTCGCTGACAGATGGATAAATGACCACAAAAGAGACCCTTTCGGCCAGAAAGTAGTGCTCGCCACATGCTCAAAACACCAAAATCGTAAATTTATGGTTACACCCTTGCTGATTTCCCTTGCCAGCAGACATAAAAAAGCGGGGCACCTGGCCCCGCTTGCATTCCCGTGTTGCTCTTCTTTTATTATTTGCCGTGCGCCTTGATCACCTCGACCGCCTTGTCGGGGAAGTCGCTGAACACGCCATCCACATCGGCCTGATAGAGGAAGATGTTCAGCAGATCGGTGAAGTCTTTCGCATAGGCCGGGATCTGGCCCTCATCCTGACGGAAGGTATAGGGATGCACCTTGAGACCGGCCGCATGGGCCTCTTTCACCATGCCGGTGAAGGTCGGCTTGCCCAGGGTACCCGGCTCCGGCACTATCATCGGCTTCCAGGGGCCGATCCCCTCGGCGTAAGCGGCGATCTCCTTCATGGCGCCCGGCTTGAACATCCAGTCATAGTTGTAGGGGGTCGCCTTGCCCTTGGCATCGTAGACCATGGTCTCGTTCCAGTCGGTCTCGGCCATCAGCTGCACCAGCTTGAGATCCATCCCCATGGCAGGCATCAGCTCGCTGTTGATGCGCTTGAGCTCGTTGGTATCGAAACACTGCAGATAGACCTTGTCGTTCTTGCTGGTGTAGCCGTACTCCTTCAGCACCTTGAGCACCGCCTTGGAGATGTCCTTGCCTTCGTGGCGGAACAGCCAGGGGGCTTTTATCTCCGGGTAGATGCCGATGTTCTTGCCGGTGCTCTTGTTGAGCCCCTGGATCATCTCGATCTCTTCCTGGAAGGTGTGGATCTTGAAGCTGGACTTCCACAGCGGGAAGCGGGCCGGATAGACGGGCACCTGCTTGCCGTCCACCAGCTGGAACGGCTCGGTCATGCGCAGGGAGCGCACCTCGTCCAGGGTGAAATCCACCACATAGTAGCGACCATCCGGGCGAGCCCGGCCGGGGAAGCGCTCAGCCACGTCCGTGATGCCATCGAGGAAGTGATCGTGCATCACCACCAGCTGGTCATCCTTGGTCATCACCAGATCCTGCTCCAGATAGTCGGCCCCCATGCCGTAGGCCAATGCCTTGGACTCCAGGGTGTGCTCGGGCAGGTAGCCGGAGGCGCCCCGGTGAGCGATCACGATTTTGCCTTCATCGGCGGCCAGCGCGGGCAATGCCAGGGCAGCACCCAGACCAAGGGCAATCAGGGAGCGAGTATGTTTTTTCATGCGCGGTGCTCTTTGTTATTGTTTATGGGATGTAGGTTATTGTTATAACAGAGGTTTATTGCAGTTTTACGGCGGGCTGCCGAGGCCGCCCGCAGGGGTTCAGCTCGCTTTTGGCAGGGCGTGGTGGTGTTCGCTCAGCCAGGCAGCCAGTTGCTGCTGCTCGGCGTCGGAGAGGCGCAGTCCCAGCTTGCTGCGGCGCCACAGAATGTCTTCCAGGGTGCAGGCCCACTCCCGCTCGATAAGGTAGCGCACCTCGGCTTCGTACAGACCGGCACCAAAGTGCTGACCACGGGGCTCCTTGAGCCAGAGGCGGGCATGGGCGCCATAGGCCTCGGCAATGCGCAGGGCGTTGCGATCATCGAGCCAGTCGAACTCCAGCGCAAAGGCGCGCGCCAGTTCGCGCACCGAGCAGTCGAACTCGCCACCGGGCAAGCGGCTGCTGGCGGTCCAGTCATCCCCCATCTGGCTGAACCAGGGCTTGAGCTTGTTGCAGGCTGCCTGGGCCAGCTTGCGGTAAGTGGTGAGCTTGCCGCCGAACACCGACAACAGCGGCGCGCCATCGGATTCGCCACTGAGCTCCAGCGTGTAGTCGCGGGTCACCGCCTGCGGCGAGTCGGATTCGTCATCGCACAGCGGACGCACCCCGGCGTAGGTCCAGATCACGTCTTTGGGGGCGATCTGACGGGTGAAGTGGGCGTTGACCACCTTGCACAGGTAGTTGATCTCGGCGTCGCTGATCTTGGCTTCGCGCGGGCTGCCCTTGTGCTCCACGTCCGTGGTGCCGATCAGCGAATAGTCCTGCTGATAAGGGATGACGAAGACGATGCGGTTGTCCTCGTTTTGCAGGATATAAGCCTCTTCGCGCTCATGGATGCGCGGCACTATCATGTGGCTGCCCTTGATGAGGCGAATGCCGCGTGGGGATTTCTCGTGCAGGCTCTCGTCATAGAAGGTCTTGACCCAGGGGCCAGCCGCATTGACCAGGCCGCGGCAGGTGACGTTGAACTGCTCGCCCCCTTCCCGCTCCAGCGTCAGAGTCCAGTGTTTGGAGCCGCGCACCGCCTTGACGCAGCGGGTGCGGGTCTGCACATCGGCGCCCTTGTCGCGCGCCATCATGGCGTTGAGCACCACCAGCCGGGCGTCGTCGACCCAGGCGTCCGAGTACTCGAACCCCTTGCTGATGCCGGCGGTGAGGCCGTCCTGCGGCAGGAAGCGCACGCCGCAGCTGCCCTTGAGCTTGTCGCGCTTGGCCAGGTTGTCATAGAGGAAGAGGCCGGCGCGGATCATCCAGGCCGGACGCAGGTGCGGGCGATGGGGCAGGCGAAAACGCATGGGGCGAGCGATGTGAGGAGCCATGCCGAGCAGCACTTCCCGCTCTGCCAGCGCCTCTTTCACCAGCCGGAATTCGTAGTGTTCGAGATAGCGCAGGCCACCGTGGATCAGCTTGCTGGAGTTGGAGGAGGTGGCAGAGGCGAGATCGCGCGCCTCGAACAGGGCAACCTTCAGACCCCGCCCTGCCGCATCAGCCGCAATGCCTACCCCATTGATGCCGCCGCCGACGACGACCAGATCATAATGTTCGCTCATGTTCACCTACTTTCTTATTTTGATCTTGCGAAACCGTCGCAATGTTTGATTTCGCTCATATTAGAGCATAAAAAAATGATAAACGAACATTTTATGGAGAAAATGTGATCGCGATTGTTTTGGCAATGCTAAAAATGCTGCCGGTCGGTGATAAAGCGGCAGGGCATGGGGAAAACGGGGGCGAGGCTGTGAGCGAGTTCGCGCTTTTTGGGGTGATCAGCCCGGCATCGGCAGTGGAATGAGGGCAAGTAGAAAGGCGGGAGGCTGAAAACGAAGCGGCCGCCCGATGGCGGCCTGATGCTGGAGCGGATTAACGGCGACTCAGCAGATGTGACACTCGATCTGATGCTGGGACATCAGCCGCATCAGCTTCTCCGGCGGCTCCTGATCGGTGAACAGGGCGTGGATCTGGCTGAGATTGCCGAGGTTGACCATGGCGTTGCGGCCGAACTTGGTGTGGTCGGCGGCCAGGAACACCTGGCGGGAGTGGGCGATGATGGCCTGGGCGATCTTCACCTCGTGGTAGTCAAAATCGAGCAGTGAGCCGTCGCTGTCGATGCCAGAGATGCCGATGACGCCGTAGTCCATCCGAAACTGACCGATGAAGTCGCGGGTCGCCTCCCCCACGATGCCGCCGTCCCGGTTGCGAATTTCGCCGCCGGCGATGATGACGGTGAAGTCATCCTTGGCGGTGAGGATGCTGGCCACGTTGAGGTTGTTGGTGACGATGCGCAGCTCGCGGTGATCGAGCAGGGCGCGGGCGATGGCTTCGGTGGTGGTGCCGATGTCGATAAAGAGCGACGAGCCGTCGGGAATATTGGCGGCCACTTCCCGGGCGATGCGCTCTTTCTCCTTGAGCTGCATCACCTTGCGGGCGCTGTAGGCGGTGTTGACGGTACTCGAATGCAGGGAGGCCCCGCCATGGTGGCGCCGGATCTTGTTCTGCTCGGCAAGATCGTTGAGATCCCGGCGAATGGTCTGGGGGCTGACGTCAAAATGGGTCACCAGATCCTCGGTCGAGACAAAGCCCTGCCGCGTCAGGACGTCCAGGATCTCCAGATGTCGTTGGGTTTGCTTCACGCTTGAACTCCGATGATGAGACGAAAAAAGGCCCCGGCAGATGCGGGGCCTTGGGCAGTTTACCTGATCCCTTTTCCAATCGATAAGGGCAGGATCACGTTTTATGCCTTATGAACAGCAGCCTTGGCGGCAATCGACTCGTTCTCGTGCTTGAGGGTCATCGCCAGCAGCACGATGGAGAGCAAGCAGGAGGCAGTCAGCACCATGAAGCCGCCGTCCCAGCCGAAGTGGTCAACGGTGTAGCCCAGCATGGCGTTGGCCGCAACCGCGCCACCCAGGTAACCGAACAGACCCGTGAAGCCCGCCGCGGTACCGGCCGCCTTCTTCGGTGCCAGCTCCAGAGCATAGAGGCCGATCAGCATGACGGGGCCGTAGATGAGGAAGCCGATGGCGACCAGAGCCATCATGTCGATGGTCGGGTTGCCGGCCGGGTTGAACCAGTAAACCAGCACGGAAATGGTCACCAGCACCATGAACAGGATACCGGCCGGGGCGCGGCGGCCCTGGAACATCTTGTCAGAGATCCAGCCGCACAGCAGGGTGCCCGGAATACCGGCCCACTCATAGAGGAAGTAGGCCCAGGAGGACTTGTCGACGCTGAAGTCCTTGGCCTCTTTCAGGTAGGTCGGCGCCCAGTCCAGCACACCGTAGCGAATGAGGTAGACAAAGGCGTTGGCGATCGCGATGTACCACAGCAGTTTGTTGTGCAGCACGTACTTCATGAAGATTTCCTTGGCGGAAAACTCCTGCTCGTGGCTCTCGTTGTAATCCTTCGGATAGTCGTTCTTGAACTCTTCGATGGGCGGCAGGCCCACGGATTGCGGGGTGTCACGCATCACGAAGAAGGCGATCACCGCGATGGCGGCAGCCGCGGCGGCCGGCACGTAGAAGGCACTGCGCCAGTCATTGAACCAGCCCATCCCCAGAATGAACAGCGGGCCTATCATGCCGCCACCCACGTTGTGGGCCACGTTCCAGACCGAGACGATTTCGCCCCGCTCTTTTTGCGACCACCAGTGCACCATGGTGCGACCGCAGGGCGGCCAGCCCATGCCCTGTGCCCAGCCGTTCAGGAACAGCAGCACGAACATGATGGCGATGCTGGAGGTGGCCCAGTGCATGGTCCCCATCATGAACATGATACCGGCCGACAGCAGCAGACCGGCGGAGAGGAAGTAACGGGCGTTGGAGCGGTCCGACACGTTCCCCATCAGGAACTTAGAGAGACCGTAGGCGATGGAAACGCCGGACAGGGCCAGGCCCAGATCACCGCGGGAGAAGCCCTGCTCGATGAGATAAGGCATCGCCAGACTGAAGTTTTTCCGTACCAGGTAGTAACCGGCATAACCAAAGAAGATCCCGAAGAACACCTGCCAACGCATGCGTTTGTAGAAGGGGTCGACCTTGTCGGCCGGGAGCCTGTCTATGTGTGGTGCAGGCCTGAAGAGACTAAGCATGTTCTGCTTCCTTATTGTTGTTGTGGGCGGTTGAGGGTGCCCTGTCCATGCTGACCAATCAGAGGAGTCCCGATTCGAAAGCGAGCCTATTGTGCTCATATGTGAACATTTAATCTGTGATGTAGTCGGAAATATTGCAGTTTTATTACAAAAGAAAGTGTCAGATGAGTAATCACTCATCAGCCGCAATCCCTTGTGTAGCAAGGCTTTTGGATACCCACTAAGTGGTATAAGCACGGTATCAACTTGCTTTCCGTCACATTTTCTTAGCAATGAGTGGGATCTTGTCCACATTTCCTGCGGGGAGGGAGTGGTGAATGGTCGATTTCGGTTTATTTTCTCTCTCGTCCGAGAACGAGCGCAAACGAGCATAACGTTTGCGTCAGCTCAAAAAACAAGAAGAAACGTTTTCGGGCGCAACAATGGGAATGAAAAACAACAAAACGGAACATCAAACCTACTCTGGGTGGATATAAGGAATAACGGTATGAGCATACAAAGACCCAATACCCTGCTTGGCGAGTGCATCGCCGAGTTTATCGGAACCGGCCTGCTGATCTTCTTCGGCGTCGGTTGCGTGGCCGCACTGGTGCTAGCCGGTGCCAACTTCGGGCAATGGGAAATCTCCATTACCTGGGGTCTGGGCGTCGCCATCGCCATCTATGTGACCGGCGGCATCTCAGGTGCCCACCTCAACCCTGCGGTCACCCTGGCCTTGATGACCTTCTGCGGTTTCGACAAGCGCAAGGTGGTGCCCTACATCATCGCCCAGGTGGCTGGCGCCTTCTGCTTCGCGGCGCTGGTCTACTTCCTCTATGGTAACCTTTTCAGCCAGTGGGAAGTGACCCACAACGTGGTGCGCGGCAGCGTCGAGAGCCTCGGCACCGCCGGCATCTTCTCTACCTACCCGAATGCCCTGCTCTCCAACATGCAGGCCTTCACCGTCGAGCTGGTGATCACCGCCGTGCTGATGCTGGGCATCATGGCACTGGGTGACAACAACAACGGCGCCCCCAAAGGCTTCGCCGCCGCCCTGCTGATCGGTATCCTGATCGCGGTGATCGGCGCCTCCCTTGGCCCGTTAACCGGTTTTGCCATGAACCCGGCTCGTGACTTCGGCCCCAAACTGTTCGCCTTCCTGGCCGGCTGGGGTGACGTGGCCCTGACCGGTGGTCGTGACAACCCCTACTTCTGGGTCCCCATCCTTGGCCCCATCGTCGGCGCCCAGATTGGTACCGCCCTCTATGTGAAAGTGTTGGCTCCCTGTGTGCCGGGCAACCGTGTTGCCGCCACCGAGCAAGCTGCCCAAACCGCTAAAGAAGAGGCCGCCGCCTAAGAGCGGCCCTCCCCAACGTGTAAAAACGTGGAAAATAAAAACGTGGAGAACATCATGTCTGCTGAAAAGAAATATGTCGTCGCTCTGGACCAGGGTACCACCTCCTCCCGCGCCATCGTGTTTGACCAGGACGCCAACATCGTCGGTACCTCCCAGCGCGAATTCACCCAGCACTACCCGAAAGCGGGCTGGGTGGAGCACGACCCGATGGAGATCTGGGCGACCCAGTCCTCCGTCTTCACCGAAGTGCTGGCCAAGACTGGCCTTCGCAGCGAAGAGATCGCCGCCATCGGCATCACCAACCAGCGTGAAACCACAGTGGTATGGGAAAAGGCCACCGGCAAACCCATCTACAACGCCATCGTCTGGCAGTGCCGCCGTACCGCGGCCATCTGTGAAGAGCTCAAGGCCCGTGGCCTCGAAGAGTACGTCCGTGAAAACACCGGTCTGGTGCTGGATGCCTACTTCTCCGGCACCAAGGTGAAGTGGATCCTCGACAACGTCGAAGGAGCCCGCGAGAAGGCGATGAACGGCGAGCTGCTGTTCGGCACCATCGACACCTGGCTGGTGTGGAAGATGACCAACGGTGAAGTGCACGTCACCGACCCGACCAACGCCTCCCGTACCATGCTCTACAACATCCGCGACCTGAAGTGGGATCAGCGCATGCTGGACGAGCTGGGCATCCCCGCCTCCATGCTGCCGGAAGTGAAACCCTCTTCCGAGGTGTATGGCTACACCACCCGTGGCGGCGGCTCCCGCATCCCCATCGCCGGTATCGCCGGTGACCAGCAGTCTGCCCTGTTCGGCCAGCTCTGCTTCGAGAAAGGGATGGCCAAGAACACCTATGGCACCGGCTGCTTCATGCTGATGAACACCGGCACCGAGCCGGTTCGCTCCAGCAACGGCCTGCTGACCACGGTCGCCATCGGCCCGAAAGGGGAAGTGAACTACGCGCTGGAAGGTGCAGTATTTATGGGCGGCGCCACCATCCAGTGGCTGCGTGATGAGCTCAAGATCATTCACGATGCCCGCGACACCGACTACTTCGCCTCCAAGGTGGGCGACACCAACGGCGTCTACCTGGTACCGGCCTTCGTTGGTCTGGGCGCCCCCTACTGGGATCCGTATGCTCGCGGCACCATGGTCGGCCTGACCCGCGGCGCCAACCGCAACCACATCATCCGTGCCGCGCTGGAATCCATCGCCTATCAGAGCCGCGATGTGCTGGACGCCATGCAGCAGGACTCCGGCATCAAGCTGGCAGCCCTGAAGGTGGACGGTGGCGCGGTTGCCAACGACTTCCTGATGCAGTTCCAGGCCGACATGATGCACACCCCGGTAGTGCGTCCGACCCGGATCGAGACCACCGCCATGGGTGCCGCCTTCCTGGCTGGTCTGGCCGTCGGCTTCTGGAAGAGCTCGGAAGAGCTGGAAGACAAGTTCAGCGTGGACCGTGAGTTCATCCCGCAGATGGACCGCGATGATCGCGCCAAGCGCTACAACGGCTGGAAGAAGGCGGTCGAGCGTTCACGCCGCTGGGCCGAAGAGGAGTGATCGGGCAACCGATATCCTTGAAATAAAAACTGAAGGGGCCGACAGCAATGTCGGCCCCTTGTTTTATGGCCTGCCGGTCCCCTGCCAGCCGCCCCTGCCTTGATGACGATTTCATGTCAGACATTCTCAATTGAGTTATCTATCTATAATCATCTCTTGGGTCGCATATGCGACCTTATTTAATACAGGAGAGCGTTATGGAGCGGGCGATACACCTTGTTAGATTGCAATCACTCTGGTCGGGGCTCGGGATCCGCAGCCGGATCCTGATCGGAGTAGCCATCCTGATGATCATTGCCATCAGCTGCATCACCCTGATCCTGGAGCAGATCTCCCACGACCAGGCACAGCAGCGGGTGGAACGCTATGAGCTGCCAAGCAGCGTGGAGCGCATCGCCAACCAGCTGACCGCCGAGCTGACCCAGCACCTGACCGAAGCCGAGGCACTGGCCGGCAACAGCTTTGTCATCGACTGGCTGAGCCAGGAGATGCCCGCCGAGCAGTGGCCGATCATGGAGCGCTACTTTCTGGCACTGCAGCAACGCATCGGGGGCAATGTGTTTATCGCGCCACGCCAGAGCGCCACCCTGCTCAACTTCAGCAACGGCACCACGGCCCAGAAGAGACTGAGCGCATCGGATCCCAAAGACGAGTGGTTTTACGGCTTTCTGAAACGGGGCAAGCCCTACGAGCTGAACCTCGACATCTCCGACTTTGACAAGCGTGCCTCCCTCTATATCAATACCGCCGTCACGGCAGAGGGCAAGACTCTGGCGGTGGCCGGCACCTCCATCGACATGAGCGCACTGCGCAAACTCATCAGCAGCTACCGGATAGGCAAGAGCGGGCAGGTCTATCTGGCCGACATGGAGGGTCATATCGAGATCCACCCAGAGCAGGAACTCAAAGAGGCTGCCCACCATCAGAGCACCTTCCTCGACACCGTCAGGGCGCTGATCCCGGCAGCCAGAGAACAGGTCGCGGTAAAGGCCCTGACGCTTGGGAAAGAGACCTATCTGATCGCCGTGCGCTACATTCCGGCACTCAATCGCCTGCTGATAGGCGAGATCAATGCAGCCGAACTGGAGGAGGGACGCAGCGAATCCCGCCGGCTCATCATCATGGTGTCGCTGGCTATCGGCGGGCTCGCCATGCTGGCCTCCGCCTGGCTCGCCCACTCCATCAGCCGCCCCATTCGCCAGGCTGCCGACGGCATGCACCACATCACCGCCGATCGGGATCTGGCGACCCGCCTGGACTTCTCGGATCAGTCGGAGCTGGGCCAGATGGCGCAGAGCTTCAACCGCTTGATCCAGAGCCTGAACCAGAGTTTCTCCCGCTTCCAGCAGTCAGGCAGCGCCCTCTCGGCCCAGTCCTCCCAATCCCTGCATCAGGCTCAGGCCCTGGCAGGAGAGGCCTGCCAGCAGGCCCAGAGCATCCAGGAGCTGAGCAGCGTGGTCGCTCTCATCGGCGACAATGCCGAGCAGATTGCCGGTCGCTCGGAGGGGGTCAACGAGGTGACCCACCGCATCGCCGATCACATGCTCGCCATCGAGCGGGACGTCAGTCAGAGCGCCCAGCAGCTCGACACCCTGCGCAGCAGCATCGGCAGCTCCTCCGCCCTGCTCGAAGAGGTGGTCAAGGACAGCAACAACATCACCCAGATCATGAACCTCATCCGTGACGTCTCGAACCAGACCAACCTGCTGGCGCTCAACGCCGCCATCGAGGCGGCGCGGGCGGGCGAGATGGGGCGCGGCTTTGCCGTGGTGGCCGACGAGGTGCGCCAGCTGGCGGTGCGCACCCAGACCGCCACCAAGGATGTGCAGGATCTCATCCTGCGCCTGCAGGAGGGTACCCGCCAGGCCAGCGGCTCCATGGCTGACTCCCGCACCCTGAGTGAAGAGAGCCATGACCGCATGCATCAGGCCAGGGCGGTGTTGATGGATGCCAGCCGCCAGATCAAGCAGACCGCCCTCGAGATAAACGAGATCAGCGCGCTGGCCCAGGCGCAGGATCAGCAGATGGGACAAGCCAGAGCGGCGCTGGACGAGCTGGCCATGGTGGCCGAGCACCAGCGCGAACATGCAGAGGAGAGCAATGCCGCCAGTCGCGAGCTGTTCGAACTGGCCAAGGCGATAGACGAGCAGATCCGCCAATACCGGATCGGCTGAGCCGCCGTCGGTCAGACAAGACGCCACCCTGGGGTGGCGTTTTCATTTTGCTAACGATTTTGCATCACTCCCGAAACGGGAATGGCACGCACATACACAACTGATTGATAAGTAACACGAAAAAATTTGGAACGGCCATTGCTAGTCATCGTTGAGTCATATCAGACGCAACCCAGGGACATCGCCATGAAGCCGACCACCACTCACACCCCCACCGCCCAAACCTGTGTCACCCACAAGGCGGCGCTGACCCCCCGTGAAGGCACCTTGCTGATGATGGTTGCCCAGTTGCTGGTGCTCACCTGCATCGTCCTGGCCGCCACCCTGGCTGAGCTCCCCTGGTATGGGACGTTGCTGCTGGCCGTGCCGCCTGCCATGGGTGGCGCTCTGCTCAGCCGGGTATGGGGCAGATTGCCCCGCTAAGCCCTCCCCACCTTCCCAGGCAGACGGCCGCCCCTTGAGGCGGCCGTCTGCTTATTCGCTGAAGCCCCTACCCCCTTCACCCGACCGCTGGATCACAGGGCATGGCTTCCCAGCTGCTCCTTGAGAAAATCGAGCCAGACCCGCAGCCGGATGTCGCGCTGGGCATCGGAGTAGAAAACCGCATTGATGGGGCGCGAGGCGCCGCTGTTGCTGCGGGCCAGCACCTCCACCAGGGCCCCGCTCGTCCGATCCGGCCCGGTCATGAAATCCGACAGACAGACGATCCCCTGCCCTCGCAGCGCCAGCTGACGCAGGGTTTCACCGCTGCTGGCCCGCAGGGTCGGGGTGATGGGAAAGCGATCCCCCTGCTCCTGGCTCAAGAGCGGCCAGTGGTTGAGGTGATCGGGGTGCAAAAAGCCGAGCAGCTCGTGCCCGCTCAGCAGATCCGCCGGCTGACGCGGGGTGCCGTGCTCGCGCAAATAGTCGGGGGACGCCAGCAGCCGCAGTCGCGAGCGGCCCAGCGGCAGCGCCCGCAGGGAGGAGTCGGTCAGTTCGCCGATGCGAATGGCCATGTCCACCCGCCGCTCCATCAGGTTGATAAAGCCCTCGGAGCTGTGCAGTTGCAGCTCGATGGCGGGATAACGGCGGCGAAACTCGCCGATGATGGGCACCAGCCGGTGCAGGATGAAGGGGGTGGCGGCATCGACCCGCAATACCCCCTCCGGCTGCTCGCGGCGCATCAGCAGCAGCCCCTCCGCCTCGCTCATCTCGGTCAGGATCTTCACCGCCCGCTGATAGAACCAGCCCCCCTCCTCGGTCAGGCTGACCCGCCTGGTGGTGCGATTGAGCAGCACGGTGGCAAGCTTTTCTTCCAGCCGCTTGATGCCACGGCTCACCACCGAGTTGTCCATGCCGAGGTTCTCCGCCGCCTGGCGAAAGCTGCCCGCCTCCACCACAGCCACAAACAGGGTCAGTTCATCAGAATGGGTCTTCATTGCTGCAATCCAGACAAGAGTAATGGGCCTTTATAGGCGCAATGTCCTTGGGTTGGCAAGGGCGCTCTGGCAGCCGTGCCGGTATTTCAGGGAGAAAAATCCAGATATGAGCGCTATCCCTCAACCTGCTTAATCCGTAGAATGCCGCAAAAAAGCACCATATGACGCCGCTACGATATAAGGCAAATCAATGACATTTGAAGAACGGCTGACCATAGCCCATCAGACTCTGGCTGACCAAGGCATCAAGGAATCCGACTACAACCCATGGGGGTTCAAGCTGCTGCGCAAACTCGGCTGCACCGTCAAGCCACCTTATTACGCGGGCTGGCTGGTCAATTTTCTTTATGCCAGCCTCAGTATCGCACCGATCTGGGGTCTGATTATGTGGACGTTCGTTTGGCACCCAGAGGGAAGATCCTTCGTATCATCGTTGTTCAGCACAGCTCTATTCGCTGGTCTGTTTGGTCTCGTTACCTTAATCAGGCTCTGGCAAAGGCGCAGGCAGCTTGATTTGACCCCATGGGAACAGCTAGCACGCCAACCCATCCGTGAAAGCGCGGCAGGAAAAGGCTGAAACCCCGCTGCAAATTGGCACCAGATGTAATACAGGCTACAGACACGGACCCCCACCTTGCCCGATTTCGTTGAATTCATTATCAGTTTTTCAGTTTACTGCGTCATTCCAATGGCTATTGGCTTGTTGGTTCTCACCTACCGGCTTTTCCGCCACCACAACGGCAACTGGCGCAGCTATCGACACAGCCGGGATCCTCTCCCTCTCTTCATCTCCATTTTACTTGGCATGGTGGTCGCTAGAAGGCTTCATCCAGCCATCATGGCGGCCCTGGCGTGATGGGTAACCACAGCCTGAGATGGTCAGGCCGTCACGACAAGGAGATAACGTGACGGCACGCTCACATGCCACTCGGGGTTTGCCAGTAGAATGCGGCAAGCCGGCATCGTATGGCACCAAACACCTCAAGGAAAAACATCATGGACTTCGAACGTAGACTGGCGGCTGCCCACCGGGAGCTGGCAGAGAAGGGCGTGCAGACGCTCAACTACAACCCGCCGATCACCTGGCTGCTGCGAAAGGCGGGGTTCACCATCAGGCCGCCCCACTACGAACGCTTTCTGGTCAATGTCCTTGCTCTGGGGATCCCCACTGGCGCTATCTGGGGGGTGTTGATGTGGTTCTTCGGCTGGCAACATGAGGTGAGCCCGGCATTTGCCCTGCGCCAGAGCCTGCTGTTTGGCATAGGGGTCGGTCTGCTGATGGCAACCTGGCTCTGGTTTCGGCGCAAGCAGCTCAAGCTGACCCCTTGGGACGCCTTGCCCCACTCCACGATCCGCACGCAAAAACGCTGGCAACCGAAATAATCACCGACAAGGAGATCCTCATGACCAGGGCCCATGAAAAACTGAACTATGTGGAGTTTGCGGCCAGGGATCTTGCCGCCACCAAAGCCTTCTTTCAGGCCGCTTTCGGCTGGCAATTTGCCGATTATGGCCCCGATTACTGCGCCTTCGAGGGAGAAGGGCTGGATGGCGGCTTCTATCGCGCAGATCTCTACAGCCAGAGTGCGCAAGGCGGCGCCCTGCTGGTGTTCTACAGCGCCGATATTGTCGCAACCCAGACCAAGGTGACCAGCGCAGGGGGCACCATAGTTCGGCCCCTGTTCGACTTTCCCGGTGGCCGCCGCTTTCACTTCGTCGAGCCCAGCGGCAATGAATTTGCGGTCTGGTCGGAGCCGGCCAATACCTGATTATATGGGGCAAGAGATATAATCTCTCTGTCCCAATTAATATCCTAGCTAGACACAGCCCCCTTATAAAAGTAATTTACTAGCTATGATAATAGCTCTTATGTGAGAATATTATAATTTTCAACGCTCACAATGACCTTATTAAGGTAACTATATGTACATAGAAGAAACTGCACTACTTACAGAAGCAATAAAGGCAATGACAATTAAAGAGCCTAACGAATGGATTCCTGTGATTGCAGCCATTGGAGGGGCAGTAATAGGTGCATTATCTTCATTAGTACCTACCATTTTCATTGAAAGTAAAAGAGAAAAGGTATTCTCACAGCAGATAACAAAATGTCTTCTTGCTGAAATATCAGCTTTGATGAGATTAATCGAAGTCAGAAGAATTATAGATAATATTGAGGATGCCATATCCCACTTAAAAAACAATCCAAATGACACATACATAATTGCATCAGAAATACCTCTTCATTATTCTCTCGTCTATCAAGAGAACTGTAGGCACTTAGGTGCTGTTGATAAGCAATTTGCGCAACAAATAATTCATTTTTACCACTTGATCGATGCAGTCGTTCAGGACATAAAATATGGAGGCACCTTCAGTAAAGCTCCAACTATTGATGGCTATAAAGAGACACTTGAAATACTCGTGCTAGCAGTGAACATTGGACGTAATTTAGAAAAAACTACAAATTCTTTATAAGGGCTTTATTACTTGCAATATAACTCTTTCATATTTATATAGTTTTCTATTGCTGCTCTATTCTCAATACTGTTTTGCGACTGCTGCCCTGTTTCCTGCAATAGACGGCGGGCATACTGACCCTTCGTTTTTGCAAGGAGGTTCAGATGTCATCCCCCGTGATTGTGATTGCCCAGCTTGAAGCCAAACCCGAATTCGCCCCCCAGTTTCGCGCCGCTCTGGATCCCTTGATCGCGGCCACCTTGCAGGAGGCTGGCTGCCTGCGCTACCAGTTGCATCAGGATTTGGACAATCCCCACTGCTGGATGCTCTACGAGGTGTGGGAGAGCGATGCCGCCCTTACCGCCCATCAGGGCCAACCCCATTTCACCGAATTTGTCACCACGGCCGAGCCCTGGTTTGCCGGCAGCACCATTCGCCGCTATCAACCGCTGGACGCCTGATATGCCGCGCCGCCGAGCACATTTTTACAACCCATTCGAGGAATACATAATGAAGATGCCCAACCTGGGTCTTGGTACCTTTCGCCTGACCGGCCAACCCCTGCGCGACTCCCTGCTGCTGGGGCTCGAGCTTGGCTACCGCCATATCGATACCGCCCAGATCTACGCCAACGAGGCCGAAGTGGGCCAGCTGATGAGCGAGAGCGGCGTGCCCCGCCAGGATATCTACCTGACCACCAAGGTGTGGACCAGCGAGTTCGGCCCGGGCAAGGTGATCCCGAGCCTGGAGGTGAGCCTGGAAAAACTGGGCACCGACTATCTGGATCTGGCGCTCATTCACTGGCCCTCCCCCAGGGATGAGGTGCCGATGGCGGTCTATCTGGAGCAGCTGGCCGAGGCCAAGGCCCGGGGGCTGACCCGCGAGATCGGGGTATCCAACTTTACCGTGGCCCAGCTCAAACAGGCCATCGACATTCTGGGGCCGGGCGCCATCGCCCACCAGCAGGTGGAGATCCACCCGCTGCTGCAAAACCGCAAGGTGGTGGAGTTCTGCAAGGATCACGGCATCGCCATCACCGCCTATATGCCGCTGGCCTATGGCAAGGTGCTCACCGAGCCGCTGCTGATGGAGATCGGCCAGCGCCACGGCGTTTCGGCGGCCCAGGTGTCGCTGGCCTGGCTGCTGGCCCAGGGCATGACGGTGATCCCGAGCTCCACCAAGCGGGAGAACCTGGCCGCCAACCTGGTGGCGCTGAAGGTCACGCTCACAGCCGAGGAGATGGCCGCCATCGCGACCCTGGAGCGGGGCGAGCGCTGCGCCAACCCGGACTTTGCGCCAGATTGGGATTAAACGGGGGGATGCATGGTCCCTCTCGCTTCGGCGGCGGATAGCGGCAACCCGCACGAGCCTATTGCAACCACGGGCTATCCCCTCTCCCTGTGGGAGAGGGTCAGGGTGAGGGCAAGCTCCTCTTTTTAGGTCATCAGGCCTTCAACCAGATAGCCCCCTCATCCCCAACCCTTCTCCCGCAAGGGGAGAAGGGAGCAAAGAAAACCCGACAACATCGACGAGAACCTGAGCGGGAGGCATCATGCCTCCCGCTTTTTTGTCTCCAACACAGCACCACAGCCGCCCGTGCCGATCTCCCAGCGCCTTCCCTCAACCCTTTGTTTCTTAACTCTTTCCTCTTAACTCTTTCCTCTTTTCTCGTTGTCCTGGCTCGCTATGCACGGATTGCTGCCGTGCGCGTTGTCTCTACCTCCACCTCGTGCGCTACCAGTTGTACTTGCCGCGTTGCCTCAGCCACTCCAGCAACCCCATTTCACGGCGCATTGCTGCTGATTTGGCAAAAGTAATTTGATGTCGCCGTCATTTTTGCCAACAAACCACCTCGGCATACTGGCGCCATTCTCCCGTCGGGAGTCCCTATCCAAGGAGTTGTTATGCCACTGGCGTTGTTTGCCCTTACCTTAAGTGCCTTTGCGATCGGCACCACCGAATTCGTGATCGTGGGGCTCATCCCCACCATCGCCGAGCAGCTCAATGTCTCGCTCCCCTCGGCGGGCCTGTTGGTCAGCCTCTATGCCCTTGGGGTGGCCATCGGCGCCCCCGTGCTGACGGCGCTTACCGGCAAGGTGCCGCGCAAGTGGCTGCTGGTAGGGCTGATGGCGCTCTTTACCGCCGGCAACCTGCTGGCCTGGCAGGCCCCCGGTTACGAGAGCCTGATCCTGGCCCGCATCCTGACCGGACTGGCCCACGGGGTCTTCTTCTCGGTGGGCAGCACCATCGCCACGGGTCTTGTGGCCAAAGAGAAAGCGGCCAGCGCCATCGCCATCATGTTCAGCGGCCTCACCATAGCCCTGGTGACCGGCGTCCCGCTCGGCACCTGGATTGGTCAGGTCTTCGGCTGGCGCGACACCTTTCTGGTGGTGAGCCTGCTGGGCCTGGTCGCCATGGTGGGCAGCCTGCTGCTGATCCCCAATAACCTGCCCAAGGGGGCGGCCTCGACCATCCGCGAGCAGCTCTCGGTGCTCACCAAAAAGCCGCTGCTGCTGGTCTACGCCAAGACAGCGCTCGGTTACGGCGGCGCCTTCACCGCCTTTACCTTCCTCGCCCCCATCCTGCAGCAGGTGAGCGGCTTTAGCGCCGGCGCAGTGAGCCTCATCCTGCTGGTGTACGGGGTATCGGTCGCCGTCGGCAATATCTGGGGCGGCAAGCTGGCCGACAAGATGGGCCCCCTGCCTGCGTTGAAGCTGCTGTTTGCTGGTCTCGCCATGGTGCTGCTGGTGCTCACCTTCACCGCGCCCCACCCGGTGCTGGCGGTGCTGACCGTGTTGGTGTGGGGCGCCTTTGCCTTTGGCAACGTGCCGGGCCTGCAGGTGCTGGTGGTGAAACAGGCCGAGCAGCACACGCCGAGGGCGGTGGATGTGGCCTCCGGCCTCAATATCGCCGCCTTCAACGTCGGCATCGCGCTGGGATCCGTGGTCGGTGGCCTGGTGGTGGAACACTTGGGTCTGATGCACACCCCCTGGATCGGGGCGCTGATCGTGCTGCTGGCCTACGGCCTCACCCATGTCAGCGAGCGGCAAGCCGCCCGGATGACACAGGCCTGCCCCCAGTACTGAAAACGCAGGCTTTCCTCTGCAAAATAAAAACGAGCGGCTGATGCCGCTCGTCTCGCTTTCACGCTCTGTTTATTTTTGTTATGCCGCTTGCGGCCCGGCCTTGCCTGTCACGGCGCGAGCCAGCCAGTAGTCGAGGCTGACGTAGCGACCGCCGCCGTACACCAGCAGTACCAGCAGCATCACGAAGTAGGTGGCGGCAAACTCCATCCCGTTGTTGAGCATCACGGGATCCCCAAGCTCGGTGATGTAGTTGTAACGACCGGGGAAGTTGGCGGCCAGCCACTCGATAAAGCCGTTGAGGCGCAATGTAGCCTCCATGCTGCCGGTGGCGATGGCATCCCAGCCGTGCTTCCAGTGCACCATGGCGCTCGCCACGCTCATCAGGAAGATGGTCGGAATGGCCATGACCCGGGTAAAGAGACCAAGGGCGATGCAGATGCAGCCCAGCACCTCGGTGCCCACCGCCAGAAAGGCGAGCAGGGTCGGGAACGGCAGGTTGAGCCCCCCTTCCGAGGCTGGCGCGCCAAACCAGGCAACCGTGCCGGCAAACCCCACCACCTTGGAGTGGGCCCCCACATAGATGACCGGGATGAGGTAGAGGCGAATGGCCAGCAGGGCCAGAAAGTCGAGCCGCTTGCACTGGGCCACGGCCCGCTCGTACCAATGGATAAGGGTGTTGTTCATGGGATGTCTCCTTGGAAAGGGGGTACCTGACGTTCAATGGATGGGGATTCTGTGGATGGCGGTTGAGTGGCCAGCAGGCCGAGCCGGTGAAAATGGCGGGCCCACCCCAGCAGATCAAAACCGCTGCGATAGATGTGCACCTGGGCGGCCAACCCGACCACACTGACCCCTTGCTGCCGCCCAAGCAGCTGCAGCAGGGCCACATCGAATTCGCGCAGCGCCTGGCTGACCAGCTGATGGGCAGGGCAGCGAAACAGGGCGCAAAGCTGGGGAGCCTGACCGGCCGCCACCACCCGCCCCTGCTCGATCACAAAGGGCAGCGTCAGCAACTGCAGGGTGGGGTTGAGCCAGAGCGGGCTGCCCATCTCCACCTCTTCCCCCGCGAGCGGACGCGGCACCTGCGCCTCGTCAATCTCGACGCACAGGCAGGCCCACTCATACTCCAGCAGCGCCAGCCGCAGCCCGGGCCAGTTGAGCCAACCCTCCCCCTGGCCAAGCTGCACATGGCGCACCAGCTCGGTGGCAATCTGGTGAAAGGCGGGCTCGATCGCGCCATGGTGGGCGACGAAACCATTCACCAGCGCATCGCGCTCAACCGGCGTCAGGTGGTGCAAGGTGAGCGCGAAGGTACTCTCCAGCACCGCCTCGACATTGGCCCGCACGCTGCGCACATAGTGGGGGGCTAGCTCGGCTGCCGACTCCCGTATGCAACCGGCCAGCCACTCGGTCTGCTGCCACAACCGGGGCGGGACCGCTGCGGCAGGCCATGCCGCTTGCTCTCGCCTAGTCATGACACACCTCCCGACCCGCCGGATGCGCCGTCGCCTCGCAGCAGGCCTGATGGACCCGGGCCAGCTCGGCCTCCAGCATGGGCAAGGGGGGCAGATGGTGATCCCGCTCCAGCAGCAGGGCGCGCAGGCCGTGGGTCTGCACCGTATAGCGGGCCAGCGCCACCACCTCCTCGCAGACCGGACGGCCATGGGTATCCAGCAGGGTGCCGTCCGCCTCTTCCAGATGGCCGGCGATATGGAAGTAGCGGATCGCCTGGCTCGGCAGCCCGGCAATCATCCGCTCGGGGCTGTAGCCGTGGTTGCGGCTGTTCACAAAAACGTTGTTGATGTCGAGCAGCAGCTCGCAACCGCTGCGCGCCACCAGCTCGGTCAGAAACGCCTCCTCCGCCATCTCGTGCTCATAGCCGTGGTAGTAGGAGATGTTCTCCAGCACCAGCGGGCGGGCCAGCGCATCCTGTACCTGCCGGATCCGATCCGCCAGGTAGGGGAGGTTCTCCCACTGGCGCGGCACCGGCAGCAGCTCGTAGAGATAGCCCCGGGCATCGCGGGAAAAGCTCAGGTGCTCGCTGTAGATGTCGATGGCAAACTCGTCTAGAAAGGCGCGGATCTGGCCGAGCAGGGTCATATTGAGCGGCTGGCAATCGCCGAGGGAGAGGCTGAGCCCGTGGGCCACCAGCGGATAGCGCGCGGCGATCTGCTGCAGTTGCTCCCGCCTGGCGCCGCCAATGGCCATCCAGTTCTCCGGTGCCAGCTCGAGAAAGTCGATGCCGGGGTGGGCAGGCGCCGCACAGAGCTGGGCCAGATGCTCCTGGCGCAGCCCCACGCCACGGCTGCTGGCGCTTATTGGCCGCATACCCCCTCCGTTATCTTGCTCTCCTGGCGCTGGGTCTCGCCGTTGATCCCCTGCTCCGCCAGACCACACTTGCCATCGCGGGCGCGCACCAGCCGGCCCTGTGGATCGCTGTCGAGGGCCTGCTTCTCGAAGCGCTTCTCGGTGCCGCACTTGCCGGCCGCACACTTGCCGCCGTGCTGCTCGCTCGGCGCCGCCTTCACCGGTGCCTCGCTCGGGGTGGCCGCCAGCGCAAGCCCGGGGGTCAGCGCGATCAGGCCGGTCATGGCGATGGAGAGGCTCAGTTTGCGGGAGCTCTTGTTGCTGTGTGCGTTACTCATGGCTGGACTCCTTGACGGATGAAACGGGGTAACTGGAGAGATCGCGGGCGGCCACCACCTGGCCGTGGAACCGCTGCTTGACGATGGCCATCGCCTCCTTCTTGTGATTGAGGCCGACCCCCATCCAGTGGTTCAGCACCAGCAGCTTGGGGTTCACTTCGGCGGCAATGTTGGCGACCACCGAGGGCTTGGCATGGAGCGAGGCGGAGACGGGATCGGCGCCCTCGTGGATGGCGAGCGGCATCACCAGGATATCGGCCCCCTTGGCAAACGGCACAAAGGCCGGGTTGCTGCCGTTCTGATCCGCCGAGATGACGATGGTCCCCTCGGCGCTCTCGATGCGATAGGCCAGACAGGGCACGTCCCCGTGGGGGATGCCGAGCGCCGTGATGGTCAGGCCATCCTGCTGATAGACCTGATGGGGCTGGGGTGTCTGGAAGGGCACATCGTGCACATTGATGGGGAAGAGACCATCGGTGCCATCCTTGAAGCCGCCGAGGTAGGCATAGGCCCCCTTGCTCGGGTTAAACAGGGCGTCAAAGTAGCCGCTCATGCTGGGGAAGGCCGAGCCGGCCTGCGGCCCCGCCAGATCGAGGGGATCGCTGCGCTTGAAGAAGTAGGCCCCCTTGAGCAGCGCAGGCAGGTCGGTCACATGGTCGGTGTGAAAGTGAGTGATACCGATGAAGTCGACCTCTTCGAGCTTGGCGCCCGCCTGGCCGAAGCGCAGATAGACGCCGCCACCGGCATCGATCAGGATGCGCGATTTGCCCTTCCACCAGATCACCTCGCTGGAGGAAGCGCGCAGATCGTCGGAGATGGGGCCGCCGCTGCCGAGCACCTGCAGGGTGAATGCCTTGTCCAGTGGCGTCAGTTGTACGGGCTCGGCCCAGGCCGGCGCGGTGGCGAGCGCGCAGCCGATGGCCAGCGTCACCGCTTTGATTGTCTGTTTCATAACGGATTACCTGTCGGTTGGATGACAAGAGAAAGGGGTCGGGGCGAGGCAGTGTCTGCCCTCCCCGACCGAGGGGGATCAGGGTTGAGAGCGGGGCTCATCCCGTTCATCGGCTTCCCAGCGTGCTTCCAGCCAGAGCAGGTTGCACAGGCCCAGCAACAGGGCGAAACCCAGGCCCAAAATCCAGGTGAAGTACCACATAGCGGCTCCCTTGGGGTCAGTAGAGTTGATGGCTGTCGCGCTTGATGCCGGCACGATCCAGCTTGCCGCGCACCACCCGGTAGACCCAGCCGGTGTAGCCGAGGTTGATGGGCATCAGCACCAGCACGATCCCGAACATGATGGTCAGGGTCTTGAAGCTGGAGGTGCCGTCCCACAGGGTCAGGCTGCTGGCCGGATCCAGCGACGAGGGCAGCACGAAGGGGAACAGGGCGATGGCCACCGAGCAGAGCATGGCGGCGCAGGCCAGGCCGCTGGCCAGCAGCGCCAGCCGTCCCTTCTCCTGCCAGGCGGCGATGCCGCTGGCCAGCGGTGCCAGGGCGCCGATGAGGGGCACCAGCCACAGCAGCGGGTAGTCAAAGTAGTTGCCAAGCCAGCCGCAGGCGTGGGGGATCACCCCCTTCATCAGCGGGCTGATGGCGGCATTGGGGTCAAAGGGCTGGCCCGCCAGGCCGGTCAGCTGATAACCCGGCAACCCCAGCAGATGCCAGCCGGCCAGCAGATAGCAGAGGGTCACCAGCGGTGCCAGCAGGATGGCGAGGCCACGGGCCCGCAGTGCTGGGGTCCCCGTTACCTTGGCCTGCAGGAAGCTGGCGCCGTGCAGCAGCAGCAGGCTCACCCCGGTCGCCACCACGCTGACAATCCAGCTCCAGTGGAAATCGAAGGCCCCGTAGTGCAGGCGCAGTGCGCTATCGAAGCGAAACGGCAGGCCCTGCATCACCAGCGCGATGGCGGCAGAGAGCACCAGGGTCGGCACCAGCCCCCCGGCCACCAGGGCGCGATCCCACCAGCGGCGCCAGAGGGGATCGGCCAGCTTGCTGCGATAGTCAAAGCCCACCGGGCGCAGGAAGAGGCCAAGCAGCAGCACTATCATGGGCACATAGAGCGCCGAGAAGGCGGCGGCGTAGACCAGCGGCCAGGCGGCGAACAGGGCGCCGGCGCCGGCGATGAGCCACACCTGGTTGCCCTCCCACACCGGCCCCACGCTGTTGATCACCAGTCGGCGGTCTTCATCCTCTTTCGAGACCACCGGCAGCAGCATGGCGATGCCCAGATCGAAGCCATCCATCACGATGAAGCCGACCAGCATGAACAGCACCAGCCCCCACCAGATGAGTTTCAGGGTTTCATAATCCATCAGGCGATCCTCGCAAGTTCGGGTTGTTCACCGCTGTAGCGGCCGGTATGCAGCACGGCGGGCCCCTGGCGGATCACGCGGCGCAGCAGGAACAGCTCCACCACCAGCAGGCAGGAGTAAATGAGACAGATGGAGATCAGGCTGAACCAGAGCTGGCCCGGCTGCAGCAGCGACACCGAGGCCGACACCGGCAGCACGTCGCTGATGGTCCAGGGCTGGCGACCGAATTCGGCCACGAACCAGCCCGCCTCGATGGCAATCCAGGGCAGCGGAATGCTCCACAGCAGCGCCTTGAGCAGGCGGGGCGAGGCGAGCAGCCGGTTGCGGCAGAGCTGGACGAAACCCGCCACGAACAGCCCGAGCATCACTACCCCCAACCCGACCATGATCCGAAAGCCCCAAAACAGCGGCGCCACCTGCGGCACCGAGTCTTCCACCGCCCTGGCGATCTCGGCCTCACCGGCCTTGGCGATGTTGCTGGCATAGGGGGTGAGCAGCAGCCCGTAGCCGAGATCCTGGCCGTGCTTGTCGAACAGCGCACGGTTCTCGGCCGAGTCGTTGCCGGCGCGGATCTGCTCGAGCGCCCCGGCGGCCACCATGCCGCTGCGAATGCGGGTCTCGTGCTGGGCCTTGAGATCCTTGATGCCGGTCACCGCCTCATCGAGGGAGCGGGTGGCGATGATGCCCATCAGATAGGGGATTTTGACCGCAGCGTGGGTGGTCTCGGCCCCCTGATCCGGGAAGCCGAACAGGGTGAAGGCGGCCGGCGCAGGCTCCGTCTCCCACTCCGCCTCGATAGCGGCCAGCTTGACCTTCTGCACCTCGCCGGTGCGATAGCCCGACTCGTCACCCAGCACGATGACCGAGAGAATGGCGGCCAGCCCAAAGCCCGAGGCGATGGCGAAGGAGCGCAGGGCGAAGCGCACCTCCATGCGGCGCAGCAGATACCAGCTGCTCACCCCCATCACGAACAGGGAGGCAGCCACGTAGCCCGCCGCCACCGTGTGCACGAACTTGACCTGGGCCACCGGGTTGAAGATCACCGCGGCCACGTCCACCAGCTCCATGCGCTGGGTCACCAGGTTGAACTCGGCGCCCACCGGGTTCTGCATCCAGCCGTTGCCGATCAGGATCCAGAGCGCGGAGAGGTTGGAGCCGAGCGCCACCAGCATGGTCACCAACAGATGCTGACCGCGGGAGAGCTTGTCCCAGCCGAAGAAGAAGAGCCCCACCAGGGTCGACTCGAGGAAGAAGGCCATCAACCCCTCCACCGCCAGCGGGGTGCCGAAAATGTCCCCCACATACTGGGAGTAGTAGGCCCAGTTGGTGCCGAACTGGAACTCCAGGGTGATGCCTGTGGTCACCCCCATCACGAAGTTAATGCCAAACAGCTTGCCCCAGAAACGGGTGATGTCCTTGTAGATCACCTTGCCGGTCATCACATAGGCCGACTCTGCGATCACCAGGATCCAGGACAGCCCCAGCGTGAGGGGCACAAACAGGAAGTGGAACATGGCCGTGGCGCCAAATTGCAGGCGCGACAGGCTGACCACGTCATCCGGATTGATCATGCGTCACTCTCTTTTGTTGTATTTACCTTGCACGTTTTGTGCGAGACAAGTACACCACGGAGCATGACACCTATAACAGATGCAGTTATATTGAATTACACCTATAACAGTTGCTGCATCACATGTCCCTTTACCGTCAGCTGGCCGACCGCCTGCAACAGCAGATTGAAGCCGGGGTGTGGCAACCCGGCGAGCGCATCCCCTCCATCCGCCAGAGCTGCAAGACCCATGGCCTGAGCCCCATGACGGTGTTGCAGGCCTATCAGCTGCTGGAGAGCCAGGGGCGGATCCTCGCCCGCCCCCAGTCCGGCTACTACGTCAAGGCGGCACCTTCCCGTCCTGCCGCCAGCCTGCCCCAGCAGGCTCACTACAGCGGCTCGGTGGACATCAACGATCTGGTGTTCGAGGTGTTGCAGGCGAGCAAGTCACGGGGGCTGGTGCCCCTTGGCATGTCGGTGGCCGACCCCACCCTGTTCCCTCATCCCCAGCTCGGGCGGGCGCTGGCCAGCTGCATGCGCCGGCTCGACCCCTTCAGCACGGTGGCAGACCTGCCCCCCGGCAACGAGGCGCTGCGCCGGGCCATCGCCCAGCGTTACGCCAGCGAGGGACTGGCGGTGGACCCCCAGCAGATCATCATCACCACCGGCGCCATGGAGGCGCTCTCCCTCAGTCTGCAGGTGCTGACCGAGCCCGGTGACTGGGTGGTGGTGGAGTCCCCCACCTTCTATGGCGCCCTGCAAGCCATCGAGCGGCTCAAGCTCAATGCGGTGGAGATCCCGGTGATCCCCGGGGTGGGCATCGATCTCGCCCTGCTGGAGGAGGCCCTCGCCCAGCGCCCCATCAAGGCGTGCTGGCTGATGGGCAATGTTCAGCACCCGCTCGGTCACACCATGCCGGATGAGCACAAGCAGGCGCTGATGGCGCTGCTCAACCGACGCGGGGTGGCGCTGGTGGAGGATGACGTCTATGCCGAGGTCTATTTTGGCCGTGAGCGGCCAAGGCCCATCAAATACTGGGATACCCGGGGCGAGAGCCTGCTGTGCAGCTCCTTCTCAAAGTGCCTGGCACCGGGCTTTCGGGTCGGCTGGGTGGTGGCGGGTCGCCACGCCGAGCGGGTGCAGCGGCTGCAGCTGATGTCGACCCTCTCCACCAATGTGCCCAGCCAGCTGGCGCTGGCCGAGATGCTGCGTCAGGGCGGGGTGGATGCCCACTTTCGCCGGCTGCGCCACACCCTGGCCCAGCGCCAGCAGCAGATGCGGGCCGCCCTGCTGCGCCTGCTGCCGGGGGAAGTGAGCATCTCCTCCCCCGA
Source organism: Aeromonas dhakensis (assembly GCF_000820305.1). Taxonomy (GTDB): domain Bacteria; phylum Pseudomonadota; class Gammaproteobacteria; order Enterobacterales; family Aeromonadaceae; genus Aeromonas; species Aeromonas dhakensis. The sequence continues at coordinate 169,323 of NZ_CDBH01000045.1, read as the reverse complement.
TGGCGGCTATTTTCTCTGGCTCGAGTTTGACCCGCGCCTCGACAGCCGAGCCCTGCACGCCCGGGCGCTGGCCAGCGGTTTCTCGCTGGCCCCCGGCGCCCTCTTCTCCAGCAAGGGACTGCACAACCACTGCCTGCGACTCAACAGCTCCCATCCCTGGAGCGAGCAGCTGGAGGCGGCCCTGATCAAACTGGCCGGGCTTATCGACGCCACCCTCAAACAGGGCACGTCATGTGAATAGAGGTCTGACTCAATAACACATGACCCGGATGGGAAGTGCGCTTGCCCCCTGCATATGGGAACAGGCATTTACCCAGCCACCAACAAGGAGTGCCATTTAATGGCAGTTGTCAGATATTTTCACCAGCGTGGCGTCAAGGACAGCATCATTACTATCGGCAAAGACAGCAATTCCCTTGACCATTCCCCCCTGCTTGAGAACGCCTGACAGCAGGGCTTCATCAACCGTGTCAGCGTTGAACACCTGATTATTTCTGCCGTATGCTTTCAAACACATCTTTGATAAATCAATATCACCACCTGATAGTTTGGCCAAGGCAATATCAAAGGTTTTTGTGTAGGCGTTATTGGTTCCTATCGATATCGAACCGTGCGATTTTTCTGTGGCATACACGGCGATATCCCCAACCGTTGCTGCATTGGCGGCGAAACCGGAACCAGCCAGTACCAGAGCGGCCGCAACAATAGAGTTTCTCATCTCAATCTCCTGATAAAAAATGCAAATAGACCCGCCTTATAAAAAACAGAAAGGTCATCAGTAAATATTACTTGGCACCATGATTGACTTTATTAAATCGTGAACATGTCGGGTTAAGTACATTTTCAAAATATGATCTTCACCCACCCTGAGTAAAGGGTGTAATTACATTTACTTACAATTGCACAAGTTGTTGCGAAATATGACAAGCCTGACTTGCAACGTCATTTTCTATCAATGACAACGCAGCAAAATAATATTGTTTCACTCAATATTGGCAACCGATGGCCAAAGAGCGACAGAAAATAATGCGGCGCCAAGAGCAAACAACAGAGGCCCGTAACGGGCCTCTGTTTGGGAGATAACCTGGCTTATCTGGCCATGGTCTGTGACAGTATCTTGAACCCCAACCTCTCGTAGAGCGCCTTGGCGCGCTCGTTGAATGCCATCACCTCCAGCCGCAACTGGCTGGCGCCCTGCGCCTTGCCCCACTCATCGCAATGGGCGATCAGCGCCTTGCCGATCCCCCGGGAGCGCTGCCCCTCATCGACCACCAGGGTGCCGATGCGGCAGATGGGCTCCTTGCTCAGAAACGGGATGGTCTCGTTGATGTCGATGCGGGCGGTCAGAAAGCCCGCCACGGCTCCATCCTGCTCGGCTACGCAAAACAGGCGCCCTTCGGCGGCGATGGCTGCCAGCAAAAAGGCCCGCTCCTCGGGGGATGGCGGGCAGAATACCTGCGGCGCCTGCGCGAAGTGGATCTCCCCTATCTGCCGGTTCAGCTCGAGGATGGCGTCGATGTCCTGCTCACGTGCCTTGCGTATTTCCAATGAATGCTCCTTGCCTCAGTGTCCTGACGATGATGTGTCCTGGCGATGAGACGGTCTCATCTGCTCCCTTTGACCTGGGTTCCATCATAGTGGCTGCCGAGCCAGACAAGCCAGACAAGCCAGACAAGAAGTGCCGCAACAGCCTTTGGCAGGCATCTGAAAACAACAAGGCCCCGTCACGGGGCCTTATCGACAATCCATGTACTGAGCGGGGGTCAGGCGGGGGCATCCAGCTGGGCCACCTGGCGCTCAATGCTGCCTTTGAGGTTTTCATCGAGCTTAAGGGCGCGCGCCAGCTCGTCCAGATAACCGCGCTCCATGAAGTGATCCACGTCGATGGCAAGCAGGGAGGCGAGATAGACCTCGGTGGCCAGCTCCATGTCGGTCACTTCCCGCGCCAGAGCGTGGGGATCCAGGGGGCGGGCCAGCTCGGCATCAATCCAGCGGGCTGCATCGCTCTGGCCCTGCTCGGTCAGGTACTGCTGGATCTTCTGACGCTCGTCGTTGTCGATATGGCCGTCGGCCCGGGCCGCCGCCACCATGGCGCGCACCAGAAGCGCGGCTCTGGCATCCAGCGCATTGCCCTGCAGGGTATCGAGGGGTTGGGTCGGCTGGGCCGGGGCAGACTGCTGAGCCTGCCAGTCCTGATAGAGCTTGTAGGCCAGGCCGCCGAGGGCCGCCGCACCGCCCACCGCCGCCACCTTGCCGCCATATTTGCGCACCTTCTTGTTGCCAAGCAGCAGGGCCATGGCACCGGCGGCGAGGCCCCCTTGCGCCATCCCCTTCATCTGCGCCTTGCGGCTGTCGCCACCTTCGTTGAGCCAGCCCTTGCCAGCTCCCATCAATTGCTCCAGCATTTGTTTCATGGGACCTCCTCGTTGGATGGTGAACCATGCTGAACCTGCCCCACTGAACTCAAGGTGAATGGATGCCACTGCCCCGCCTGCTGTCGCTGACCCTGCTGACCCTGATGGCGTTCGCTGCCAACTCGGTGCTCTGCCGGCTCGCCCTGTTCGAAGAGCGGATGGATCCCGCCCTCTTCACCCTGCTGCGTCTGACCAGCGGCGCCCTGGTGCTGGTGTTGCTGTGCGGCGCGCGCCAAAAATCCCCCTGCCAGGGGGACTGGGGCGGCGCCCTGGCTCTCATCACCTATGGCGCGGCGTTCTCGTTCTCCTACCTCACCCTGACCGCGGGCACCGGCGCCCTGCTGCTGTTTGCCGCCGTCCAGCTCAGCATGCTGGCGCCGCCCCTGTTGCGCGGGGAGGCTCAGCCCCGCCGCCAGTGGCTCGGCCTGCTGCTCGCCATAGCTGGCCTGGTGGTGTTGCTGCTGCCCGGCCTCAGTGCGCCGGATCCGCTGGGGGCGGCCCTGATGATAGTGGCCGGCATCGCCTGGGCCGGCTATACCCTACGGGCCTCGCGCTTTGCCGACCCGGTCGCCGCCAACGCCGGCCACTTTCTGCGCGCCAGCCTGCCGGCCGCCCTGCTCTATCTGCTATTCGGGCAGCTGCAGACCAGCCCCGCCGCCATCGGCTATGCCCTGGCCTCGGGGGCGCTGGCCTCCGGCCTTGGCTATGCGCTCTGGTATCTGGTGCTGCCCCACCTTGGCCGCACCCTGGCCGCCAGCGTCCAGCTGCTGGTGCCCCTGCTCGCCGCCCTGGCCGGGCTCATCTGGTTGGATGAGTCCTGGTCGTTGCGCTTGGTATTGTCGACCCTGGGCATCCTGGGGGGGATTGCCCTGGTCATCGCCGGACGCCCCCCATCAGGAGAAAAATCATCATGAAGATGCTCGTATTGCTGCTCGGTTGTGCCCTCTCGCTCCCCCTGCTGGCCGCAGTGGAGGACAGAGATGCCAAACAGGCCAAGCTGGATGCCGCCTGCCAGCAGGCCCAGCAACAGCTGGTCGAACAGGGCAAGCAACAGCGGATCGACGCCTGCATCAAGGCGGGCGGCAAGGCCGCCAAGTGCCAGCAGGAGTTCGCCAGCTTCGGCCAGCGCGAGGGCAACAAACGGCCCGATCTCAACAACCTGCCCCCCTGCCAACAGGCTGACGCCTATCGCAAAAGCTACCGGCAATGACCCTCAATCAAGGAGACCCCATGACCCCACCCCGCGAGCTGACCCTGCAATTTCTGGCCGAGCCCGCCGATGTGAATTTCGGCGGCAAGGTGCACGGCGGCATGGTGATGAAATGGATCGATCAGGCGGGTTACGCCTGCGCCGCCGGCTGGTGCGGCGGCTACGCGGTGACCGTCTATGTGGGGGGGATCCGCTTTCTGCGCCCCATCCAGATAGGCCAGCTGGTGGAGGTGCACGCTCAGGTGATCCACACCGGCACCACCAGCATGCACCTGGCGGTGGATGTCTACAGCCGCCACCCGACCCAGCGGGAGCGTCACAAGACCACCCACTGCATCATCATCTTCGTGGCCATGGACGAGCACGGCAAACCGACCCCGGTGCCCCAGTGGCAACCGCAAAACGAGAGCGATCGGCAGCTGCAGCAGTACGCCCTCAAATTGATGGCCCTGCGCGAGCAGATCGATCAGGAGATGCGCCAGCACCTATAAGCCGGGTCGCCCGCGACAGCAGACAGGTCCCCATCCGGGAGCGGCCCTGTATAATGGCGTTTTCCCCGTTACGGAGTCTGTCATGTCATTGGAAACTGCCCCGCCCGAGGTCCAGCTCGCGGTGGATCTCATCGAACTGCTGGAGACCAACCGGATTGAGCCGGCCCTCGCCCTAGCGGCGCTGGCCATCGTCTCCGCGGACTATCAGCGCAAGCTCAACGAAGGCAAGGAGTGCTGAGCAAGGTTGCCTTGCCATCCATCGCGTACAGGAGGTGTCATGGCTGACCCCATCCGTTTTGAAACCGGCCGTCCCATGCAGCTTGCCGGCCTGCGCCGTCACCATGCCTTCGCCCACGCCGACTTCGGCGGCCAATGGCGCGATTTCAGCGCCCTGAGTCCGTTGCCGGGCCAGCTGGGCGAGCATGCCTACGGCGTCATCTGCGGCGTGACCGCCACCGAGTGCGAATACATGTGTGCGGTAGAGGTCGCCGCGCTGGAGGTGCTGCCCAAGACGCTGGGGCGGATGCGCATCGAGCCCCAGACCTATGCCGTCTTCCTGCATCAGGGGCATGTCTCGACCATGCCGCACACCTGGCAGCTGGCGCTGGAGTGGCTGGCGCAGTCCGCTTACCAGTCGGCCCACCAGCCCGATTTCGAGCGCTATGGCGCCGCCTTTGACCCGGACATCGGCAGCGGCGAGGTCGAACTCTGGCTCGCCGTGCTGCCGCGCCAGGCCATCGCCTGAGCATCCCGCGCTCTGCCCTGGTAAACCGGCCAGGTTTAACCCAGACGAGGGGCTGACTCGGTGCACGGGCGGTGCAAGGATATGGCTCCCCTACTGCCCGAGAGTTGTTATGGATAACCAGGAATGTCTCGACCAGGCTGGTCTTTGGAGTCGCTCCGCCCGCATCATGACGCTGGCCTGCCTCATCGTCTTCATGGCCCAGATGGCCACCACCGTTTACCTCCCCTCCCTGCCCGTGGTGATGACGGATCTCGCCATGACCCGGCAAGGGGCCGAAATCTCCATCTCGCTGTTCGTCATCGGCGCCGCCCTGCCGGTGCTGTTCTGGGGCGCCGCCGCCGATCGCTACGGTCGCCGGCTGCCCCTCGCCCTGTCACTCTTGCTGTTTGTCGGCCTCAGCCTGCTGCTGGCCACCACCAGCCAGGGGCCGCTGCTCTTGATCCTGCGCACCCTGCAAGGGGTGGCGGCCGGCGGGGCGGCCATCATCGCCCGCATCCTGGTACGGGATCACTGGCACGGCGATGAGCTGGCGCGCCGCCTCTCGGTGCTCTCCATCGCCTTCATCACCGCCCTTGGCGGCGGTCAATGGATAGGTGGCCTCATCAGCCGTTATGCCCATTGGCAGCTGGGATTCGTGCTGATGGCCGGGGTTGGCGTGCTGGCGCTGCTCTTGATGAGCAGCCTGCCGCTGCAGGGGCCCAATCCGGCGGCGGCGAGCGGCGGCATGTGGGCCCGTTACGCCAGCCTGCTGCGCCGCCCCGGCTTTTTCTGGCCGGCCTGCGCCGGTGGCATCGGCTTTGCCATCACGGTGACTCTGCAGGAGGTGAGCCCCTTCGTGCTGCAGCAGGGGTTTGCCCTCGAGGTCACCACCTTCGGCAGCCTGGGGTTGCTGATCGGGGTCGCCTACTTCGCCGGCGCCATGATGGTCAACTGGCGGGTCGCCCGGGTGGGAGGCCGCCAGCTGATGCGCCAGGGGGCCGCGCTCATTCTGCTGGCGGCCGGCGGCATGCTGCTGCTCTGGGCACTGGGCGCCCTGCAGGGCAGCGGTGGACTGGTGGCCATGATGACCTGCTACTGCCTCATCATCTTCGGGCAGGCGGTGCTCTTTCCCAACAGCATGGCGCTGGCGGTGAGCGATGGCCGCGAGCACGGCGCCTACGCCATGGCTCTGTGCGGCTTCCTGCAGCAGGGGGTGGCCGGGGTGGCCGCCGCCGGCGCCACTCTGGTGAGCCATCACGGCGCCTGGGCTCCGCTCGTCTTCACCCTGGCGCTCGTCACCCTGCTCATCGTGCGCACCAGGGTGCGCTAAGCAGGCACCTGCCTGCGTCCCCTCACCGCTCAGCGGGCCCCATCACCCGATCACACAGGCTGATGAGGGCCTCGCTAAGGCGCGTGAGCGGCTCGCCGCGCTCCGCCCCCAGGTGCAGCGCCAGCTCCACCGGCGCCACCGCCGGCCAGTGGGTCAGCTCCTGCTGATCCGGCTGCAGCAGGCGCCGGGGCAGCAGGCTGACCCCGATCCCGGCGCTCACCGCCCCCTGCAGGCTGGCCAGACTGGCGCTGACGTAGGCGATGCGCCAGCGCCGCCCCAGAGCGTCGAGTACCTCGGTCAGCTGCCGCCGATAGAGCCCTTCGCTCGGGAACACCACCAGCGGCAGGGGATCCCGCTCGCTGGCGGGCCAGGCACGGCTGTCGACCCAGGCCAGCGGTTCGCGCCAGCAGGCGCGCGGCATCCCCTGTCCCCGCGCCTGTTTGACCAGCGCCAAATCAAGCTCGCCGGCCTCGAAGCGCTGCCAGATCTCGTGGCTGAGGCCGCTGTGCACCTCCAGCCGCACCTGCGGGTAATCGCGGGCAAAGGCCGCCAGCACAGGGGCGATGGCGCCGGCGGCAAAATCCTCCGGTACCCCCAGACTCAGCTGCAGGCTGGCCTCGGCCACCTGCTCCTCGGCCCGGGCCAGCAGGGCCAGGATGCTGCGGGCCAGCCCCAGCAGCTTCTCCCCCTCTGCCGTGGTCACCACCTGGCGACCGGAGCGATCCAGCAGCGGGCAGCCGAGCTGTTGTTCGAGGCGCCGCATCTGCTGGCTGATGGTGGATTGGGTTAGGTGCACCCGCTCACCGGCGCGGGTAAAACTGCCGCTGTCGACGATGGCGACAAAGCTGCGCAGCAAGAGGGGATCCAGCATGGTGACTCCATTTACAAAACCACTGGATATCATTCTATCATTTAATTTCCCCATGGCTGGCTTCCCCGCTAGGCTGGTCTCCTCCCATTCCCTTGCCTCGAGGATCCGCCATGCCCCACTCCCTTGTCGAACCCGCCGGCTCACGCCTGATCGCCTCGCTCACCACCAACCCCACTCATCAGGAGTGGCTGGAGCAGGCGCTGCAACTGGCCCTCCATAACCGCCAGCAGGGGGGCAGACCCTTTGCCGCCTTGCTGGTGCAAGGCAACCAGCTGGTGACCAGCGCCGTCAACGGCATGCACCAGGATGGCGACCCGACCCGCCACGCCGAGCTGGAAGCCCTGCGCCAGGCCAGCCAGGTCGGGCCGCTGGCGGGCGCCATCGTCTACGCCAGCGGTCACCCCTGCCCCATGTGCCTGAGCGCCCTGGTGATGAACGGTATCGCCGCCGTCTATTACGCCTTCGATAACGAGGATGCGACCCCGTTCGGCTTTGACAGCACGGCCGCCTACCACAAGCTGGGCCTGCCCCTCGCGCCGCCCCCCCTGCCACTCATCAAGCTGCCGAGCCCGCTGGCCGCCGCCGAGCTCTATGGTGCACAAGACCATGCTTGAGGCCCGCATCGATACGCGCCAGCAGCAGGCCCTGCTGATACTGGTGATCCTGATCGGGCTCAACCTGCGGCCGTTTCTCACCGCCGTCGGCCCCCTGAGCCGCGACATTGCCGAGGCGCTCGGGCTCGGCATGGATACCCTGGCCTGGCTGACCCTGCTGCCGCTCTGGCTCATCGGCGGCGGCGTGCTGCTCACCCCGGCCCTGCGCAGTCGCAGCGGGCCGCGTCAGTTGCTGGGGGCGGCTCTGCTGCTGCTGGGAATGGGCAGCGCCATGCGCTTCGAGGCGGCCAACGGCGCCCTGCTCATCGCCAGCGCCGCCCTCTGCGGGCTAGGCTCGGCCCTGGTGCAGGGGGTACTGCCCGGCCTCATCAAGCAGGCATTTGCCCAGAAGGTACCGCTGGTGATGGGCATCTTCTCCGCCTGCATGATGGGGGGCGGGGCCCTGGGTGCCAGCCTCACCCCGCAGCTCGCCGCCCGGCTCGACTGGTCCCAGGCGCTGGCGCTGTGGAGCCTGCCGGTGCTGCTGGCCATGGGCTGGCTCGGCTGGCGGGTACGGCTGCCCGCGACGCCAGTGGCAATGTCCGGCGGCGGCGAGCAGCGCCTCATCAGCCTGCCCCGCAGCTGGCTGCTGATAAGCTGCTTTGGCATCATCAACAGCGGTTACGGCATCGTGGTGGCCTGGCTGGCGCCGGCCTACATGGCACAGGGCTGGAGCCCCCAACAGGGGGGCGAGCTGGTGGCCTGGCTGGCACTGGCCCAGACCGTGAGCGGCCTCGGCCTGCCGCTGCTGGCCGCCCGCCGGCTCGACCGGCGGCCCTGGATGGGATTGGCCATCGCCATGCAACTGGCGGGCTTTGGCGGCCTCTGGCTGGCGCCGACGGCCGCCCCCATCCTCTGGTGCATGCTGTGCGGCGCCGGGCTTGGCGGCAGCTTCTCCCTCATCATGGTCATCGCGCTCGATCACCTGCCAGATCCGCGCCGCGCCGGCACCCTCAGCGCCCTGATGCAGGGATTCGGCTTCATGCTGGCGGCCACCGGCCCCTGGGTGGCGGCCCGCCTGCATCACCTGAGCGGTGACTTCGCCGCCGCCTGGCAGTGGCAGCTGGCCGGCCTGGTGCTGATGAGCCTGCTGGTGTTGCGCCTCGACCCGCGCCGCTACCCGCGCGCCATGAAGCTGGCCACGGCCTCTCCTGCCCCCGCCCCCATCAACTGATCTGTGCTTGCCTCCTCTTTTCCAGATGAGGAGGCAAGCTCACCCCCCTGCTATGCCTTCCCATCCTTTGCTCGCTTTCCGGCATCGGGCCAGATGAGCAAATCATCAGCAAAGCACTTCATATCCATTTGATTTGTAACACATTAAATCTTCCCATATGGAGGGTTGTGCCGCCATATGAGCCCATTAAGGTAAGGCACTCAGACGAGAATTAATCTCGTTTCGTCTGACAGGGAAGAGGCTGTATTCATCAGGGAGGAGAGCGCCACGCGCCAGTGGCTTTGCTATCACACAAAGGAAATCACATGCAGACAAACACAAAATGGGCTTCTCTACTCGGTGGCTTGGCCATGCTAGGCGGTGCCATCTCACCTGTCATGGCCGACGAGTCATTCAACCTGTGGCAGGAGTGCGCCACCCGCTGCACCCTGGATCTGGCCCAGGGAGTGCGCGCCAGCCAGCTCGATGTCGCCAGCCTGCTGGGCGGACAGACCGATTCCGGGGTACTGCACTACTCCATGGTATTGGAAGAAGGTGGAGACAGCCTCAAGCTGGCCCTCGGCAATGCGCTGACCCTGCGTACGGATGGCACCACCATCACCCTGACCAGCGCCACCGCGGGCAAGGGCCCACGCACCTACAGCTATACCCGCCAGGGACGCGGCAACTGGTCGCTGCACTGGCTGGTTCCCGTCGGCGACGATGCGCCCGCCAGCATCAAGGTCTTCTTCCATGAGCTGGATGCAGGATCCGAGGTGAGCCATATCTCCCCCATCTACAGCATCGAAGTGAGCGACGACCTGCTGCGCACCATGGCCAGCAACTCGACACTCTTCGTCAGGCACGTGGAAAACAACGAGATCAATCGCAGCCTTACCCTCAGTGCGGCTGGTGTCGGCTTCGTGGCGGCGCCCACCCAGCACAGCCGTCAGAAGCGCTGGAGCGAGTGGCATACCGGCAAGGTGCTGTGCCTGCTGGATCCGCTGGATGCGGTCTACAACTATCTGTCGCAGCGCACCTGCAACCTGGGTGATACCTGGGAAGGCAAGGTCTACCGGGTATTGGCCGGGGCCCCCGCCTCTCACGACACCCATATCGTGCCGACCGCCATCAGTCATCGTCTGCACTTTGCCAAGGGAGACGGTCTGGCGGCCCTCACCACCCATCAGGTTTGCGCCATCCCCCTTGAATCCCTGGCCAGAAGCCGTCAACCCAGAGGCTGGGAAGAGCTCAGCCAGTGCGGCTATCCGGTCCACAATCTCGTCACCCTCTATCTGCTGACCCGCCTGCCATGGTCCCAGCTTGATACCGTGATCACCCAGGCGCTGGCCAACACTACGCCAGAGGATGGCTCAACGCCACGAGGGCAGCTGGCGCAAGCCATTCGGGAAAACCCGGCCCAGGCACGGCTGGCCCTGAGCATGGCGGCCGCCCAGAGCGATGCCTTCAGCCACCAGCAGGCGGGCAATAGCCAAGAGCAGGCCGCCAGCGCCGACGTGGTCAATCTCACCTGCCCCGCCGCCGATCTCAACTGCCTGGCGCCAGCCGACAGCGCCGATGCCCTGCAGGAGCGGGACTATCCGAATGGTGCCAGCTTCCTGGGTGACGGGGACGAGGTCAGCTTCAGCACGGCCGGTACTCGCAACTGGTCGGTGACCCGCCTGGAGCAGGCCCATCGCCAGCTGCTGGCGCGCGGTTATCTCTTCGTCGGTTATCACGGCACCTTCCTCGAAGCCGCCCACAGCATAGTGTTTGAGGGGGTGCATGAACGGGATCAATCCTCCATCGCCCCCTGGCAAGGCTTCTATGTCGCCGGCGATCCGGCCCTCGCCTACGGTTACGCCCAGGATCAGGAAGCGGATGCCCGTGGCCGCATCCGCAATGGCGTGCTGCTGCGGGTGTATGTGCCGCGCGCCGCACTGCCCCGCCTCTACGCGACCCAGCAGACTCTGGCCGATCCCGGCGCCGTCGATGGGGTCGGCCGCCTGATTGGTCACCCCCTGCCGCTGCAGCTGGAGGCCATCACAGGACCGGAAGAGGAGGGCGGACGCCTGGAAACCATTCTGGGTTGGCGGCTAGCGGAGCAGGCGGTGGTGATCCCCTCCACCATACCGACCGATCCACGCAATGTCGGCGGCGATCTTGACCCTGCCAGCGTGCCGCAGGAAGAGAGCGCCATCAGCAGCTTGCCTGATTACACCACTCAGCCCCGCGAAGACCTCTGAATCGCGGTTCATCGATACAAAAACACCGGCCTGTGGCCGGTGTTTTTTACTGTCAACGCGGGGAGTGAGAGGGCGCCTAGCGCCCCTTCTTCTGTCGCCCACCCTGACCGGCGCGCGGCTTGCCGGCGGCCGGTTTGGCCCCCTTGTTCGGGGCGCCTTTGCCTGCGCTCCCTTTAGCCGAGCCGCCTTTGCCCGCAGCCCCCTTGCCTGCCGGGGTCCGTTTCTCGAACGCCTCCGGGCCCGGCACGTTGGGGCGGCCACCAATCTCGTGATCGTCGTCGCGCCGTGGCTTCTTGCCCGGTGCCGGCTTGCTGCCTTGCACCGCAGGCACCTTGGGTTTGCCACCCTGGGCATTGGCCGGTTGCGCCCCCTTGGCCGGTTTCACCTCGGAGGAGGAGTCTTCAATCAGCTTGAACAGCTCGATCAGCTCGTCACCGTCGAGATCGCGCCACTCGCCTACCGGCAGCCCCTTGAGGCTGACGTTCATGATGCGGATACGCTCGAGCTTGGTCACCTCGAAGCCGAAGTGCTCGCACATGCGGCGGATCTGGCGGTTCAGCCCCTGCACCAGCGTGATGCGAAACACGAACGGCGCCTCTTTCTTCACCTTGCACTTCTTGGTGACGGTGCCGAGGATCGGCACCCCGGCCGCCATCCCTTTGATAAAGTCGTCGGTCACCGGCTTGTCGACGGTCACCAGATACTCTTTCTCGTGATCGTTGCCCGCCCGCAGGATCTTGTTGACCAGATCGCCGTGGTTGGTCAGGAAGATGAGCCCCTGGGAGTCCTTGTCAAGCCGGCCGATGGGGAAGATGCGGGTGCTATGGTTGACGAAGTCGACGATGTTGTCCTTCTCCCCCGCTTCCGTGGTGGAGACTATGCCCACCGGCTTGTTGAGGGCGATAAAGACCAGGCTGTCCGCCTCACGCGGCTCGATCACCTGGCCGTTGACCTTGACCAGATCCCCGGCAAACACCTGATCCCCCACCCCGGCCCGCTTGCCGTTGATGAAGACACTGCCCTGCTCGATGAAGCGATCGGCCTCGCGACGCGAGCAGATGCCGCTCTCGCTGATGTATTTGTTCAGACGCATGGATTCATCAGCCAGCATGGGTCACCTGCCAGCGGCCCACGGCCTGCTCATGTCTCATCAGAGCGCGGGATGGCCGGCTCACCAGGTCAAAATTGTGCATATCACTCCATCTTTAAAACCGGCCGAGGTCGGCCTTGTCAGCAAAAAACGCCGGCACATTAGCACATTGCTCTGCCGTACACGCAGGATAGTTGCAGCAGGCCGGCACAGCGCCCCGTAAAATGCGCGCCGCGTCACGCCAAAACGGTGCGCAATGCGTCCCCATATAACGGCGCCGCAGGCGGCAAGTGCCGCCATGAAAGCGCCTTATCCCCAGCCCGGACAATGCCCAAAGCCTCACCTCCTGGTGCCCCTCATCTACCTCATCCCGGCCTGCTGCCTGTACTTATCATCTTGTTTCCATTAGGCTTTAAGCCAGCTTTCGAGCTTTAGTACGGCCGCCGTGGATGCGGGGCCGCCCCTCTTTTATCAGTGCCAAGGACTCTCCCATGCTGGCTCGCACCCGCCGCCTCGTTCGCCGCCTTCTTCTCAGCCTGCTGGGTTTGCTGCTGCTCGGCTGGGCCCTGGTAGCCTACTTCGCCTGGCAGGCCGAACCGCTGCAACCCTGGCACACCCTGGTGCCGCCCGAGCTCAGCGCCGAACAGCTCGATGACAGCGACTGGCAGGCCTATCTGGCCCACGAGCAGCAGCTGTTCGAGCTGGTGACCAAGGAGGTAGTCGCCAGAACACCGCCGGAGCAGCAGCTCGACAGCAATCGCTACTATCAGGATGCCCCCATCAATCCGGCTCATTTTGAGACCGACTGGAACCGCTCCTATCTGCTGCGCCCGAGCGGCGAGGTGAAAGGGGTGGCGGTGTTCCTGCACGGTTTGACCGACTCCCCCTACAGCCTGCGCCACCTGGCCCAGCGCTACCGCGAGCAGGGCTTCATCGCCCTGGGGCTGCGCATTCCGGGTCATGGTACTGTGCCGGCAGGGTTGGTCGACATCGACTGGGAGACCTGGCTGGCCGCCACCCGGCTGGCGGTGCGCGAGGCCAGAGTGCTGGCGCCAAGCCCGCTGCCGCTGCATCTGGTGGGGTTTTCCAACGGCGGCGCACTGGCGGTGAAATATGCGCTCGATGCGGAAGGTGACAAGACCGGCACGCTGGCAAGGCCCGATCGGCTGGTGCTTATCTCCCCCATGATAGGGGTGACCCGCTTTGCCCGCTTCGCCGGCCTCAAGGCGGTGCCCGCCCTGCTGCCCGCCTTTGCCAGTGCCGCCTGGCTCGACACCATGCCGGAGTTCAACCCCTTCAAGTACAACTCGTTTCCGGTCAACGGCGCGCGCCAGTCCTACCGGCTGACCCACGCCATCCAGCAGCAGGTGCGTGAGCAGGCTGCCAGCGGCGCACTCGCGGCCTTCCCGCCCACCCTCACCTTCCAGTCGGTGATGGACTACACCGTCAGTACCCGCTCCATCATCGCCGATCTCTACCACTTCCTGCCTGCCAACGGCAGCGAGCTGGTGCTGTTCGACATCAACCGCGGCACCCTGTTCGGCCCGCTGCTGAGCAGCGCCTCCGAGCTGGCGCTGAGCCACCTGTTGCCGCGCCCGCCGCTCTCCTACCGGCTGACGGTGGTGGGTAACCAGGCCCCCGCCAGCACCCGCACCCAGGCCAGCAGTTTGCCGGCCGGCGGCGGGCCTGAGCAGATCCAGCCTCTCGACATCGACTACCCCAGGGAGATCTACTCCCTCTCCCACGTGGCCCTGCCCTTCCCGATGGATGACCCCCTCTACGGCATGGCGCCACGGCCCGAGCAGCACGAGCAATACGGCATCAATTTGGGGGGGTTGGCCCTGCGCGGTGAGCGCGGGGTGCTGATCGTCAACCCCGGCGCCCTCACCCGCACCTCCTCCAACCCCTTCTACCCCTATTTGCAGCAGAAGGTGATAGAGACGCTGACAGCGCCTGCCCAACCGCCGGCCGGCAAGCAGCCAGCCCCGGTCTGGGACAGCGAAGACGAGGCCGCCTATCAGGCGGAGCGGGAAGCGTTTCTAAACGATGGGCAGGAGAGCGAGGCTCCCTTCTAGGGCCCTTGCCAGGGCCCGTTGAGGCTGTGCGTCAGTATGGTGCTGACGTAGGCCCCCTCAGTACTTGCTCAGGCAGGGCGGCATCAATGGCCGTCACCCGATGCCAAGCACCATCAGGGATAACGACTGATCTCAATCAGGTTCTGGTCCGGATCCAGGCAGTAGACCGACTCGATAGGGCCGCAGGCACCGCTCTTAGTCACCGGCCCCTCTACTATCTCCACCCCGTGGCAATGGAGCTGGGCGATGACCTGTTCCAGCGGCCAGCGGGTGATGAGGCAGAGATCTCCCGAGCCCACCTGCGCCCGGTTGCGCGGCTCCTGCCCGAGCAGTTGCAGATTGATCTTCTGGTTGCCAAAGCGCAGGGCCCGGCGCCCCGCCCCGAAGGTGATGGCTTCCATGTTGAGCACTGAGCTGTAAAACGCGACGGCCCGCTCGATGTCACTGACCGTCAATACCAGATGGTCGATATGGCTGATCATGTCCCCTCCTGGCTGATGTGTGTCGATAGTGCTGGCCCGACAGACTGGCATGTGGGCCCCCTCATCATACCCAATTGCACACCCAGCATCTGTGCCGAATGGCGCAAAGATGGCCGAGCAAAGCCGCTAGCTGAGTGAAGGCGGCGTTGGCTTTCACTGTTGGGTACCACACGCCTGATCACGCTGGGCCAGCAGGGTTTCATCATCACTGTCCATCGCGGCCAGAATGGCCTGATTGCAGGCGCGCTCAGCCTGCCGGGCCGCATCCGGTTTGCTCTCGCGAATGTCGGCGATCATGGGGCGGTAGTTGACTGAAGCGGCACAGTACATAGCGCGATACTGGGGCTGCTGCGAGTGGCTGTCGTCCTGGCGGGACAACTGATCGCACAGCTTGCCAAATAGCGCCGCCGCCTTGACAGTGCATTGGCTGAAGCGCCGTGCATCCTGCTCGTAGCTGCGGCAGACGCTTTTCGGCTGCAGCTGCCAAAACTGAAAGGCAAAGGGGATTTGTTCCCCCTCATACTCCACCACCAGCGACTTAAGCTCAGTGCCATAAATATCCGATACCTGCTGCTGTACCAGATTGAGATAAGCCGAGAAAAGATAAGAAACCGGATCCATCACCACCTCCTTGTGGTTGACCTGGGTGAACTGACGTTTGTGACTCGTCCTGCGCTAAGCCCCTAATGAAAAGACCCGCTCTAGCCTACCGCTTACTATCAGCTAATGGCTTGATGATGAACACATTATTGTACCGACACAGCTGAAATAAGGTTTCAATTGGATTATGATTCGCGCCATATCAGGTAACTCGGATGGGGCCATCCCGATCATGTCGGGGCTCAGAGCGACCGAGAAACAGGGCTGAGGAGCCAGTTTTGCGCGAGTCATGGACAGAAGAGGAACTAAGGGCGACGGTCAGCGCCTATCTGGCGATGCGCACCATGGAGCAAAATGGCATCCCCTTCGTCAAAAAGCGCTATTACACCGAACTCGCTAACCAGTTTGGCCGCACCGAGAAGGCATTCGAATATCGAATGCAGAACATCTCCTATATCTGCGCTCTGCTAGGACGAACCTGGGTATCAGGTCTCAAGCCGGCTAAGAACGTGGGCCCCCACAATGCCCCCATCATAGAGCGCCTGCTCTGTGAACTCGATGGCCAACCCTATACCGGCAAGGCTACTTTTGAGCATCACGTGAGCCGCTACCAGGCCAAGCCAACACTCCCCATGCCCACAGGCATTCAAGAACCAGAGCGGCGTTATGGAGCCAGTCCTGGCTATGGTCGAGATCCAAAGGTGAAGGCTTGGGTATTGATGACGGCGGCAGGCCATTGCGAGAGCTGCGCACAACCGGCCCCTTTTCATGCCACCACGGGGGACGCCTTCTTAGAGGTGCATCATCTGCGCACACTCGCCGAAGGGGGCTCGGATACCATCAGCAACACGGTGGCGCTCTGCCCTAATTGCCACCGTGAGCTGCACTATGGCGTCAACCAGGCACAAAAGCGTGAGGCCCTTTATCAGGCGCTACCAAGGCTGGTGCGAGAATAACGCGCCTTCTTCGCTCATAAAAAAACGGCTCACCATTGGCGAGCCGTTTTGATTGGGGTCAGCAGGGGATCCGCTCGATGCGGCCACCGCTCAGTTTGAAGAAGGCATCCTGCGGCAGCTCCTGCAGCCAGGTGGTGGTGTAATCCAAGTCCGCATAGGCGCCGCGCAACATAGCGCCGAACAGGCCGTGAGAGACCACGATGGCGCGCTCGGCGATGCGCTCATCCTGCAACCAGCTCAGCGCCCTGCCCTGAATGCTCTGAAAACTCTCCCCCTCTGGGGCCTGCAGATACCAGTCTGGCTGTTCCAGATCGAGCTCGGGGTGGGCCGCCAGCAGCTCGGGTACCCGGCGACTCTCCCACTCTCCCATCCCCAACTCCACCAGCCGCTCGTCCCAGACGATACGCGCTTGGTCCAAGCCAAGCTGCTGGCACACCCGCTCCGCGGTCTGGCGCGCCCGGCCGAGGGGGCTGGCGTAAATGGTCCAGTCGGCGGGCTCGGCCAGCAGCTTGGCCAGACGGGCCCCCATGGCGAGGGCTTGGGCTTCGCCCTTGGCGGTCAGTTCGGAGTTGCAGCGCCCCTGCAGTCGCAGTTCGGCGTTGTAACGGGTCTGGCCGTGGCGCAGCAGATAGAGGGTACGGGACATGGTTTCTCCAGCAGGTTCAACGAGATAACAAAAACAAGAGAGGCATGGTAGCAGATGTGCCGGGGCAGCCAAGGCGCAGACGGGGGAAAGAAAAAAACAAAACGGGTCAATGGTGACCCGTTTATGCCGGCAGGCTCCGTGCTCAGCCCTTCTTGATCTCCCGCAGATAGCGGTAGATGGAGTGAACCGAGATGCCGAGCTGGCGAGCCGCTATCTGGGCGCTGTCCTTGAGTTCGAAGATGCCGAGCTCGTGCAGCTGGTTGACCATGACCCGGGTCTTCTGGGACGGGGGCACCGCCTCGTTGCCGCGCACCTCGGCACTGACGGTGTCGATGGTGCTGTTGAGGGCCTCGTCGATGTTGCGGGCAAACACCTCCGGGGTGGCGTGACCATCGTGGCCGTGCAGGCACTCCGGCATCATGGTGCGCAGCACGGATTGCAGCGGGGCGTCCATGTCGGTGTTGATGCAGAGCAGACCGATGGCCTGCCCCTCGCCATTGCGAATGACGGTGGTGAGCGAGCGCAGCGTCTTGCCGGTGGCGCACTTGGTCATGTAGGGGCTGGAGATATCCTGCCCGCTCTTGAGCTTCATCATCGCCAGGTTGGTGATGGGGGCTCCGACGCTGCGCCCGGTGATATGGCCGTTGGCAATCTTGATGATCGACGGATTGCGCGCATCCAGGCTGTGCAGCAGCACCTCGGTGTGCTGACCATACATGGCGGCGATGCCGTCCACGATGATCTCCATCGCCTTGAGGATCTCGAAATCGGTCTGACTCAGCTCTTGCAGCTTCACATTGAAACCTTATAAAAGGGCCGCCGACCCGGGCAAGGGCGGCAGCCGACAGGGACACTCAGGCGGACATGATATCAATAATGGTGCTGTCTGTGGCAGACATGCCGTCTTTGACCATCTGGCCCACGTTGCGAATGGTCTGCTCCACGTTGCCCGCCACTATCCCCTGCCCCGACACTGCATGGCTGTTGAGCGCCATCAGGAAGCCGCGCACCGCCGCCCCGGAGGAGGTGCTCACCTTCATGGCGCAGGAGGCCTTGGCGCCGTCGCACACCATGCCGGCGCTGTCGCTCAGCACGTTCTGGATGGCGTGGCAGGATTGTTCGAAACTGCCGCCCGCCAGATAGACCATGGCCATGGCGGCCGCCGCGCTGGTGACCGTGTTGCCGCAAAAGGCCGACAGCGGCGGATAGTGGGACTTGATGTAGATGGCCCCCAGGTGGCTCATGATGAGGGCGCGGGCCAGCTGCTCTTCGCTGGCGCCAAAGCGCTCGGCGATGACCACCACCGGGATGGTGGCGGCGATGCCCTGGTTGCCGCTGCCAAAGTTGCTCATGGCCGGCAGGCTGGCGCCCCCCATGCGGGCATCGGAGGCCGCCGCGGTGCGCATCACGATGCGGTTCATCACGTCCTCGCCGATGAGGCCGGCCTGGATGTTCTGCTGCATGGTGCGGCCAATTTCGAGGCCATAAGGGTTGTTCATCCCCTCGTCGGAGAGTTTGCCGTTGAGCTCGGAGGCCTGCAGGATAAAGCGGATCTGCTCGAACTCCACCTGGGTGGCGAATTCATGAATGGCGGCGATGCTGATGTCGACCCCGTCGCAGATGGCGCCGGTGGCGCCGCCCTGGCCCTGCTCGGCCGTGAAGGTCACTTCATCATTGCGGCGCTGCTCGACGATGCGGGTATGGCCGCCGCACAGGGTCACCTCGGCGCTGTGCTCGGTGCCCTCTGCATCAAGGCCCAGCAAGCGGACCCGGCAATAGATGAACTCGGGGGCCGAGGTGCGGCTCACCTGCACCTGGCCTGCATCGATCAGCGCCTGCGCCTCTGCGACCTGGGCCGGCGTGATGGCGGCCAGCACCTCCAGCCCGGCCTCGGCGTTGCCGCCGATGGCGCCGGCAGCCGCCGCGATGGCCAGCCCGATCTTGCCGGTGCCCGGCACATAGACCCCCATGGAGTTCTTGTAGAGGTTGTCCGACACCACCACCTCCAGCCGGACGGGCTTGCAGCCCAGTTGCCGGGCGGCGACGGCGGCGGCATAAGCGGCGGCGATGGGCTCGGTACAGCCCAGCGCCGGTTTGACAACCTGTTGAATAATCTGCAGATACTGCTGCCACGCTTGCTTCATCAGAACACCCTTTCTATCAACATTAACCAGCGATGTGAGCGATCGCTTCCACTTCCACCCTGACACCCATCGGCAGATCCTTCACGGCAAAGCAGCTGCGGGCCGGACAATCTTTCAGGAAATAGCGTTTATAAACCTCGTTGAACGCGGCAAAATCACTGATCTCGGCGAGATAGCAGGTGGTCTTGAGCACGGTATCCAGGTTGCCGCCGGCGGCCTCCAACACATGCTTGAGGTTCTCCAGCGCCTGACGGCTCTGGGCCTCGATGCCCCCTTCCACCACACCGCCCTGCTGTTTGCACACCGGCAGCTGGCCAGAGGTAAAGATGAGGTCGCCATAGGCTGTGCCATGGCTGTAGGGACCGATGGCATCGGGTGCGGCATCCGCCACTATGATCTTTTTCATATCGCCACTCCTTAAAATGCAATTATTTTTGCAATCATTTGTAATCAACAGTCTTGTCTCGTTCAACATTATTTGCTCATTAATCATTTCATTCAACAAAAACCTGCAAAAACAGCGATAAATTCGGTAATAGTGCAAATGGAAAGCGTGATCAGCCTCCCTTTTTGGGTACAAGAGCGATAAAAGGCATTGTTTTGCCACTTTTCATTCAACTATATTTGCACTTGATTTTACCCCTACAAAAACAAGGTATTTTATGGACGCGCACAGTACGACACTCACCCGGCCCGTGATGGGCACGCTGGAATGGAAAGAAGCGGTTCGTTTTGACAGCACCGACTGGGGCTGGGTCATCATGAGCATCGGCATGGCCATCGGGGCGGGGATCGTCTTCCTGCCGGTGCAGGTAGGATTGATGGGGCTGTGGGTGTTTCTGCTGTCGGCGGTGATCGGCTACCCGGCCATGTACATGTTCCAGCGCCTCTTCATCAATACCCTGGCCACCTCGCCCGAATGCAAGGACTACCCCAGCGTCATCAGCGGCTACCTCGGCAAGAACTGGGGCGTGCTGCTTGGCGCCCTCTACTTCGTGATGCTGGTGATCTGGGTATTCGTCTACTCCACCGCCATCACCAATGACAGCGCCTCCTTCCTGCAAAGCTTCGGGGTCACCCAGCAACTGCTCTCCGAGAATCCCTTCTACGGGCTGGTGCTGATCTGCGCCCTGGTGGCGCTGGCATCGCGCGGCGAGAACCTGCTGTTCAAGATCTCCACCTTCATGGTGCTGACCAAGATCAGCGTGGTGGCAGTGCTCGGCCTGATGATGGTGGGCAAATGGGATGTCGCCAACATCACCGCCATGCCGGCCAGCGGTGACTGGCTGAAGGATGCCATCGTCATGCTCCCCTTCACCCTCACCTCCATTCTCTTCATCCAGAGCCTGAGCCCCATGGTGATCTCCTACCGCTCGCGGGAAAAATCCCTGGAAGTGGCCCGTTTCAAGGCGATGCGCGCCATGAACATCGCCTTCGGCATCCTGTTCGTGGTGGTGTTCTTCTACGCCGTCTCCTTCACCCTGGCCATGGGCCACGAGCAGGCGGTCAAGGCTTCCGAGGAGAACATCTCGGCGCTGGCCATGGTGGCCCAGGGCATGCCGGGCCAGACCCTCAAGCTGCTCAGCCTCACTCTCAACATCTTCGCGGTGATGACCGCCTACTTCGGCGTCTATCTGGGCTTTCGCGAGGCCTGCCAGGGGCTGGCGATGAACCTGCTGCGCCGGGTGATGCCAGAAGATCGCATCAACAAGGGGCTGGTGGGCAAGGGCATCATGGTGTTCACCGTGCTGCTCTCCTGGGGAGCCATCGTGCTCAACGCCCCGGTGCTGAGCTTCACCTCCATCTGCAGCCCCATCTTCGGCATGGTGGGTTGCCTCATCCCGGCCTACCTGGTCTATCAGGTGCCGGCGCTGCACAAGTACAAGGGGGTCTCCCTCTACATCATCATCGTCACCGGTCTGCTGCTCTGCGTCTCGCCCTTCCTCGCCTTCAACTGATCTGCCGGCACCCTGTGTCATCGGCGACGGGCCACCCTGAGGGTGGCCCGTCTGTTTGACCCATTCAGCCCCCTTCCAGAGTGAAAAAGCCAAGAGGATCACAACTTCCACCGCCCTTCCAACCGAGCCTCCCCGGCGAGGAGTAATATCCAGCCATCCCGCTACATGCCCCCCTCGGGGCCCGAGGCTTCATATGAAATGGATATTCATGCCCGCCATCCGGCTCGGCAATCAGCTCTCCTTCAAGTACAAGTTTTTGCTCTGGTCATGCCTGATGCTGCTGCCGCTCGCCTACAGCATGACCAACCTGCTGGGCCGGCTGCAGGACGACAATGCCCAGGCCCGCAAGGAGCTGGCCGGCGTGGTCAAGCTGGCACCGCTGCCCGCCATCGAACAGGCCCTGCTGAGCCATCGCAACCTGGTTACCCGGCACGGCTATGAGCAGAACCCGGTCGGCGAGGAGGAGGTCAAGGCCGCGGCCCGGGCCGTCGATGCGAGCCTGGCCGCCTTTGCCGCCAGTGGACAGCAAAACCCCACCTTTGATGCCCTCGCCCAGGGCTGGGCCGGCCTGCAAAACGAGGCGCTGGGGCTCGAGGTGGATCAGAGCAACCTGCGCCACGACAAGCTGCTGACCGAGGTGCGCCACCTCTACAAGAGCATTACCGCCGCCAGCAGCCTGGTGCAGGATCCCGCGCTCGGCACCTACTACATGGTGGTGCTCGCCAGCGAGCGGTTGCCGCAGCTGCGCGATCTGCTGGCCCAGGTACGGGATCGCGCCGCCACCATCGCCGACTTCGGCCTGTTTCAGGCGCAAGGGTATAGCGCGCTGCGCTTTCGCCTCGACCTCATCAACGCCACCCTGCAGGAGTTGGAGGCCGACCTGACCCTGCTCTACGAGATGGCGCCCACCTATCGCAGCGAGCTGGGCCAGCAGACCGACACCCTGTTGCAGCAGGCCCATCAGGGGGTCGACACCCTGGAAAACAAGATGATGAAGGATCAGCAGGTGCAGCTCTCCAGCCAGGAGGTGCTGGCGCTGGGGGATGGGCTGGATGCCGCCATCACGGCGCTGGCGGGCCAGGTGCGCCAGCGGCTGGAGGCGGATCTGCACCAGCGCATGGCCGCCAACCAGCGCCACTTCTGGTGGGTGACCGGGCCGCTGACCGCTATCCTGCTGGTCTATCTCTACCTGATGATCGGCGCCTATCTCTCCTTGCGCGCCACCGTGGGCCGGGTGCGGGAGATCGCCGCCCGGGTCAACGCCCAGGATCTCGGCCAGCAGATCGAAATCGTCGGCCAGGATGAGCTGGCCGCCATCAGCCGGGATTACAACGTGACCCTGCAGACCCTGCGCACCCTGATGCTGCGGGTGCGGGAGAACGGCGTCAGCGTGGTGGAGAGCGCCACCGAAATCGAAGCGCGGACCTGCCGCTCCCAGGAGGTGATCGCCGATCAGCAAGGGGAGACCCATCAGGTGGCCACCGCCATCAAGGAGCTGGCCGCCACCTCCCACGACATGGCGGGCAACGCCCAGCAGGCCGCCCGCATGACCCAGGAGGCGCAGACCGTGGTGGGCCAGGGCGAGGCGGTGGTCGAGCGCACCATCATCGCCATCGACCACATCAACCGCGAGGTGCTGCGCACCGCCGAGGCCATCGGCCAGCTGGAGCAGCAGTGCAGCCAGATTGGTGGCGTCATCGGGGTGATCCGCGGCATCGCCGAGCAGACCAACCTGCTGGCCCTCAACGCCGCCATCGAGGCGGCCCGTGCCGGCGAGCAGGGGCGCGGCTTCGCGGTGGTGGCCGACGAGGTACGCTCCCTAGCCAGCCGGACCCAGGGGGCCACGGTCGAGATCCAGCAGATGATCGAGCAGCTGCAAACTGGCGCCCGCGCCTCGGTCAGCGCCATGTCCGCCGCCAGCCGCGAGGCGCAGGAGGGGGTCGGTCTGGCCCAGGAGGCCCAGCAGGCCTTTGGCGCCATCACCGAGCGGGTGGGCAGTATGGTCGACACCAACTCGGTCATTGCCAGCGCCATCGAGCAGCAGGGGGCCGTGGTCAACGAGATAGAGCGCAACGTGGTGCGCATCTCCGATGGCAGTGACGAGGCGCTGCAGGTAGCCAACGCCGCCCGCGACGCCGCCCGCCAGATCCACCAGCTCACCGAGCAGCTGCGTGCCATGGTGCAAAGCTTCGTGCTCTGAGCCGGCGCCCGTCACCCACGCCAGCCCCTTGCCGGGCTGGTTTTTTTGCAAATTCAGGCCGTCAGGCTGCATTGTTTTTCTTGGCGAAAAAAGTATCGACTACCCATTGTGCGATGAGATGAAAGCGGGGTAATCTGCAGCCACAACAAGATTCGAACGTTACCTTTATTGCCTGCAACAGGCCCGGGGATCAGTTCGACGCCCGAGAAACAGTTCGACGAAAGTTTGGCGAGAGGAAGCTCGCATCACGACACACAAGTTCAGGCGAGGTATCGCAAATGGCGAAGTACCAGTTTTTCTCTATCCCGGCCTCCAACCGGCAGCAGTACACCTTTATCGACATGGCCTCCCCCACCTTTCTGATTGAGAAAGCCGCGCTGCTGGCGCAGGGGTTCGAGATAGAAGAGGATTTCATCGACGCGGCCAACCCGCGCGAGGCGGTGGAGAAGTATGGCTCCAACTTCCTCTACGTGGCCGATGAGATGGGCAAGTCAGACGCCGGTTACGCCGCGGCCGTCGCCGTGCAGGCGCTCGGCAAGGCACTGCGGGGACAGCGCCAAGAAAGTTGAGTAAATTGAGCAGATAGACGAAATGCGGCCATCGGCAAGCTGCCGATGGCCGCAGCAATATGGTTCAACCGCAGGCGAGCTGGCGGAGCATCTCGATCAACTCCTCCTCGCTGCTGGGCTCATAAGCCAGCGTCATGCTCGGTGCCGCCCCTCCCATCAGCATGTAAACGTGCGTGCTGCAGTGGTCATAGTGATACCACTTACCGTCGATACAGACGTCGGTATAACATCTCGGGTCCCTTTCAAGTTCCATACATCCATCCTTCTGTTACCTACTACCCACATCCTTTTTCGACCGTAAAGTAACCAGAGCGTTACAAACTTGATGCAGATCAAGCCAGGTTGCCGACGCCACCATTTCTCGGTAAAAGAGCCCCGAAAGGCGCTTCTTCTGCCTCAGCGATGGTCATATGCTGCTCGTTAAGTTCTCAGTCAGCCACGCCCGCCACAATGTGAGCTGGGGCAGCGGATCCTGCGCAGCCCCTCAGGCGCCCTTCACCCCATGGCGGGGCCCGGCGACAGCCAGCGCCTGGCGCCACACGACCAGGCCCGCAGAGGAGGTATAGATGAGCCACTCCCACATAGATCTGAACCTGTTTCGCATCTTCGATCGCGTCATGACCGAGAAGGGGGTATCGGCCGCGGCCGCCAGCCTGGAGATGACCCCGGCCGCCATCAGTCAGGCCATTCGCAGGCTCAGCGACCTCATCGGCGAGCCCCTGTTTCGCCGCGATGGCCGCGGGATCATCCCCACCAGCCGTGCCCTCGCCCTGCACCGGGAGATCCGCACCGCCCTGCATACCATGGAACGCTCCCTGCTGCTCAATCAGGCGTTCGATCCCCTCACCAGCCAGCGTATCTTTCGCATCGCCAGCCACCCGGACCTCGATCTCCTGCTGTTGCCGGCGCTGCTCGCCCATCTGGCCAGGGTGGCGCCCCACTGTCGGGTGGAGTCGGTGCCCGGCATGTTTGAAGAGCACCTGCGTCAGCAGGCGCTGCGCCTTCGCAACATCGACCTGGTGCTGGCCAGCACGGCGCTGGAAGAGACCGGCTTTTGCAACGAATCCCTGCTGACCCTGGAGCTCAGGGTGGCCTGTCACGCCGATCATCCGCGCATCGGGGAGAGCCTCGACTTCGAGACCTTCTTTGCCGAGGAGCACGTGGTCTGGGATGTGCGCCGCAAGGACGACTGGGTCATCCGCAGCCTCAGTGACCAGGCCCTGCCTCCCCGCAAGATTGCCTATGAGAGCAACGCCCTGCTCACCGCCCTCTCCCTGGTCAGCCAGACCGAGTGGCTCTGCGTGGTCAGCCAGTGGCATGTCGCACAGGTGCGCGACACCCTGCGGCTCAAGGATTTTCCGCTGCCCTGGGCCTCCAGCCACTGTCCCGTCTACATCAGCTGGCACCAGGCGCAGGGCCGGGATCCCGCCCTCCAGTGGTTTATCCGCCAACTGCACCTGATTGCCGCAAGCTGACCCCCTCATTTAACCACCGCTTAACTGTCGTTTATTGCCGGCTGCCATGATTGTTGCGGCCGGCTTGACTACTCTGGTGCCGACCCCGTTGCCGTGCCCTCGGCGCAATGCCGCAACGCCCGACTAACAGAGCGATGCTGACCATGTTCATGGGATATGTCGTCAGGCGCTATCTCGGTTACCCGTCACTCACCCTGTTTATTACTGGGAGGCATCAGAGTCTGACTACACTTGGTCCGGCCTGCCCACCACAATCTGGAGAAAACAGATGAAGCTCAAGTTCTCGACGCACACCATTGTCACCCTATGGCTCTCCGGCTCCCTGCTGTTGCAGCCGGCCTGGGCCGTCATCAACCCCAAGCCCGCCAGCGAATTTACCATCCAGGCCAACCAGAATGTGCTGCACACCCTGCCATTCAACGACAAGCAGGATTTCGAGGACGCCCGGCGCGGCTTTATCGCCAAACCGGATACCCTCACTATCAAGGATGACAAGGGCAACGTGGTGTGGGATCTGGAGCAATACAAGACCTACATCGGCCTGGACAAGACGGCGCCGGATACCGTCAACCCGAGCCTGTGGCGCAATGCCCAGCTGAACATGGAGTACGGGCTGTTCAAGGTGACCGACAAGATTTACCAGATCCGCGGCTTCGATCTCTCCAACATCACCTTCATCCAGGGCGACAAGGGGTGGATCGTCTTCGACCCGCTGATCTCGCCGCAGACCGCCAAGGCGGCCCTCGCCTTCATCAACCAGACCCTGGGCGAGCGACCGGTCACTGCCGTGGTCTACAGCCACTCCCACGTGGATCACTACGGCGGGGCCGCCGGCCTCTTCAACTCGCCGGACGAGGTGAAAAAGAACGGGGTTCAGATCATCGCCCCCGAAGGGTTCACCGAACATGCTGTCTCGGAAAACGTCATCGCCGGCAACGCCATGGCCCGCCGCGCCGTCTACATGTATGGCGCCCTGCTGCCGCGCAATGCCCAGGGCAGCGTGAATGGCGGCCTGGGGCAGACCGTCTCCGCCGGCGTGCCCTCCCTGCTGCTGCCGACCCGCTTCATCACCAAGAGCGGGGAAGAGGTTACTCTGGACGGCGTACGGATGATCTTCCAGATGACCCCGGGCACCGAAGCACCGGCCGAGATGAACACCTGGTTCCCGGACAGCAAGGCGCTCTGGATGGCTGAGAACACCACCAACACCATGCACAACATCCTCACCCTGCGCGGCGCCCAGGTGCGCGATGCGCTCAAGTGGTCTAGCTACCTCAACGAGACCATCGAGACCTGGGGCGACCAGGCCCAGGTCAAGTTCCAGAGCCACCACTGGCCGCGCTGGGGCAATGCCAGCATCGTCGACTACTTCAAGAAGCAGCGGGATCTCTACAAGTACATCCACGACCAGTCGGTGCGGCTGATGAACATGGGCTACACGGGTGAGGAGATTTCGGAGAAGATTGCCCTGCCCCCCGAGCTCAACGACTTCTGGCCGAACCGCGGTTACTACGGCACCCTGCGCCACAACAGCCGGGCCGTCTATCAGCGCTACATGGGCTGGTACTCCGGCAACCCCTCCGATCTGGACAACCTGCCACCCGAGATGGTCGGCCCCAAATACGTCGAGTTCATGGGCGGTGAGCAGGCGCTCCTGAAGAAAGCCAAGGCGTCCTTCGACAAGGGGGAATATCGCTGGGTCGCGGAAGTGCTCAAGCACCTGGTGTTCGCCAACCCGAACAATCAGGAGGGCAAGCTGCTGCTGGCCGATGCGCTCGAGCAGCTGGGCTATCAGGCCGAGTCCGGCCCATGGCGCTCCGTCTATCTGCAGGGGGCCTATGAGCTGCGCAACGGCGTGCCCACCGCTGGCGGTACCGTCACCGCCTCGCCGGACACCATTCGCGCCATGAGTCCCAGCATGCTGTTCGACTATCTGGCGGTGCGGATCAATCCGGAGAAAGCGGCCGGTAAGAAGATGGTCATCAACATGAACTTCACCGACATCGGGGAGCAACACACCCTGAGCCTGGAGAACGCCGTACTCAATCACACCACCCACTATGCCGCCAAGCCGGATGTCACCCTCACCCTGAGCAAGCAGACCCTGGACGACATCCAGCTGGGCCAGGGCACGCTGGAGCAGAAGATCGCCAGCGGCGAGATCAAGGTTCAAGGGAACCAGCAGACCTTCAGCGACTTCGTCGGCCTGCTCGACAAGTTCAACTTCTGGTTCAACATAGTGACCCCATGATGCGACGCACCCTGCGCGTGTGCATGACCCTGCTCTGCCTCATCCCCGGGATGGGGCAGACCTGCGGTTATGACGCACTCTACCCCAATCCGTTTGAACAGAGCTGGCCCGGCGCACTCGACGTTGCCATGGCGACCGCGGCAGCGGTCAATGATGAGAGGGTGGCCCGTCTGCCTAGCCTCACCGGCGAGGCGGGGTTTGCCCGCAGCCAGGCCTGGCTGCAGACCCTGAAGAGCCGCTTCCAGCAGGCCGGAGTCAGGGGCGGCGTCTCCATCCTGCTGGTCGATTCCGGGCTCTGGTCGAGGCTGCGTGGCAAGGAGTCACTGCTGCTCCAGCTCCATACTGCCGGCCCGCACCCCAAGGATCGGATGATGCTGCTAAGCGAGGCGGCCCTCGACGCCCTGCTGGCCGGCACCCTCACCATAGAGGAGGCGCTGCAGCTGGGAGTGGTTGCCATGCCGGGCGAGGAGGGCCGGCAGTTGCAGCACGACTTGCACCTGGCCCTGGGCTCATGAGTGCCCAGACATGAAAAAAGGGAGGCATCTGCCTCCCTTTTCTTTGCTGCCATCGGGGCAACGAACCAGCGCGGGCGCTTATTCGTCTTCCAGGTAGGCGTAGCCTTGCAGACCCAGCTCCAGCTCTTCGAGCAGGGCCTTGCGAGCCGCGTCGTCCAGCGCCGGGTGGGAGACGATCCGCTGATAGTTCTCGCGAATGACGGACGGGTCGATGTTGACGTAACGCAGCAGCTGGTCGACGGTGTCGCCGCGCACCACGTTGCGAATGTCCATCTTGCCTTCCTCGTCCAGCCACACTTCCGCGCAGTGGGTGTCACCGAACAGGTTGTGCAGATCGCCGAGGATCTCCTGATAGGCACCCACCAGGAAGAAGCCGACGTGGCACTCTTCGTTCTCGCCATACACCGGCATCGGCAGGGTGCTTTCCACACCCAGACCGTCGACGTAGTGCTCGACCTGACCGTCGGAGTCACAGGTGATGTCCATCAGGATACCGCGGCGGGTGAGCGGGCGCTCGAGGCCGGAAAGCGGCATCACCGGGAACACCTGACCGATACCCCAGGCATCCGGCAGGGACTGGAACAGGGAGAAGTTGGCAAAGCACTTGTCAGCCAGTTTCTCGGAGAGCTCGTCAGCCAGCGCGCGGTGGTTGCGGTTGACCGGGTTGAGCATCTCTTTGAGCGCCAGACAGGTGTTCTGGTGCAGCATCTCGGCCCAGGCGCGTTGCTCGAGGTTGAGCAGACCCATGGTGTACTGGGTATTGACGTCACCGAGGTCAGCCACCGAGTCATGGAAGATCTCCAGCAGGGAGGGATCTTCGCCGCGCAGGTCCAGCCAGCCTTTCCACATGTTCTGCAGAATGGTGGGCGCATCTTCGTCCGGCGCGCTGATGTCGTTCATCTCCACCCCTTCGGCACCAATGATGTTGGTGACCAGCACGGCGTGGTGAGCGGTCAGGGCACGGCCGGACTCGCTGATGATGGTCGGGTGCGGCAGGTCGAACTCGCGGCAGACATCGCCGATGCCCCACACCACGTTGTTGGCGTACTCGGAGAGGCTGTAGTTGGCGGAGCAGTGGCTCTGGGAACGGGTCCCCTCGTAGTCCACCCCCAGGCCGCCACCCACGTCAACCACTTCGATGTTGGCACCGAGGCGACGCAGTTCGGCGTAGAAACGGCCGCACTCGCGGATACCGCCCTGGATGTCGCGGATGTTGGCGATCTGGGAACCCAGATGGAAGTGCAGCAGCTGCAGGCAGTCCAGCTTGCCCAGGCCACGCAGACGCTCGATCAGCGCCAGGATCTGGGAGGCGGACAGACCGAATTTGGACATGGAGCCGCCGCTCGATTCCCACATGCCGGATCCGGTGGAGGCAAGCTTGGCACGCACCCCGATGTTGGGCTTGATGTTGAGGCGAGCTGACTCGTCCAGCACCATTTCCAGCTCGGAGGGCTTCTCCACCACGATGTAGACCTTGTGGCCCATCAGGTTGCCCAAGAGGGCGTGGCGGATATATTCGCGGTCTTTGTAACCGTTGCAGACGATCACCGAGCCTTGCTCATGGTGATGGGACAGCACGGCCAGCAGTTCCGGTTTGGAACCAGCTTCCAGGCCAAGCCGGGGCTTGTCGCTGTAGGACTGGCTGATGGTCTCGATGACGCGACGCTGCTGGTTTACCTTGATCGGGTAAACGCACAGGTAGTCCCCTTCATAGCCTGACTTCTCGATGGCCTGACCGAAGGCGTTGAACAGCGCATCGACCCGGCTCTTGAGGATGTCGGGGAAACGCAGCAGTACCGGAGTGGTCAGCCCGGATTGACGCAGTTGTTCGATGGCATCGGAGAGCACGATCTGTGCGTCAGGGCGTGACTTGTCGGGAGCGACGGTCACATGACCGGCGTCATTGATGTTGAAAAAACCCGCACCCCAGTAGGGAACGTTGTAGACCTTCAAGGAGTCCTTGCTGGACCAGTTAGTCATGGGCTATGCCTCGCAAATGAGCGGCCGGTGGCCGCCTTCGTTACCCTCAATCACATCCAGACCATCGATGAGCAGGTGTGGCGCGCCGAAGCGGCCTGCGGGCGAGCAAGGCAAGACGTCCAGCACCGGGCGCTGACGCCGCGGGTTGACCTGAACGTTCACCTGTCGCCACCTCCCTGGTTCATCGCGGCAAGCCTAGGCTGCCTGGTGGATCTTGGGGAAGTAACGAGTCTTGATGTGGGGCTGGTGGCTTTACATCAAGCTCAACGGTATGCGGTGCTGCAACCAGCACCGCGGTACTTTGATGACAAACGACATCAGCCACGTCGTTCGTTCATCATTCGGCAGCCGTCACGACAGCAGGGGAGGGTTTCAAGGAAGAGATGCGAAGGCGTCAGCACGCAAGCGTGTTGATAGACGACAACAACCACAGCCAGCTCACCGCCAGTGACCGCCCATGACAAGGGAAGATGATGAGCCGATGGCTCACTCGGTCAGCCGGAAAATGAGAGTCCGTTGTTCTCCCTGATACCGGAGCCTAACCGGTATTAAAGAAACCATACCCTAGCAGTGTCTGTCGTTTCTGCGTGCCTCGCCCTATAGGCGTATGATCCTGCGGGAGTCTGGCGGCCTCTGCCTGCTCAGGGTTGCCCTTGGATCGGCGCGGAGTGTACACACTTACCGCCAGCGGTGACAATAAAAAATAGTGTTCAAAAACAGCTTTTCATAAGGCGATCAAATCTTGCTGCCAGCAGGCCTGGCAAGCGGGGGAAGAAGTCTCGCCACGCGCCCTTTTTCACCCTGAAAATAACCCCGTCTGGCCCGTCCTCGCCCCTCCCCCGCCACCAAGGGCATTGACGGAAAAATGAGTCCCATCACAAGCCGCTTAAAAATGCGGTTGATGGACCATTTTATGCTGTCATTGATATCAACAACCACAGCCTCAACCACCTTACACCTTTCCAACCCGATCTTCGCCAAAAAATGTGGCAAAAACTGAGCTGACGCAAAAAGCCCCGCCGCCAGATTGGCCACAATGACCCTCCACCACAGGTTTGAGGCTTGCCAATGGATACCTTGCTTGAGCGTTTTCTGCGTTACGTGACTTTTCATACCCGCTCCGATGCGACCAATCCCGTCTGTCCCAGCAGCGAGGGACAGCTGGTCTTCGCCCGCGCCCTCTGTGACGAAATGACGCAGATGGGGCTGAGCCGGGTCACCCTGGACGAGCACGGCTACCTCACCGCCTGCCTGCCGGGCAACCAGCCGGACGCGCCAGCCATCGGCCTCATCGCCCACATGGATACCGCTGACTACGAGGCCGAGCAGGTGGTGCCCCAGATCATCGAGAACTATCAGGGGGGTGACATCTGCCTGGGCAAGGGTGACGAGGTGCTGGCCATTCGCGACTACCGTTTCCTGAAAAACTACCTGGGCCAGGATCTCATCACCACCGACGGCACTACCCTGCTGGGGGCCGACGACAAGGCGGGCATCGCCGAGATCCTCACCGCCATCGACCACCTGCTGGCCCACCCCGAGATCCCCCGCGGTGATGTCTGGGTCGGCTTTACCCCGGACGAGGAGATAGGCCGCGGCGCCGACCGCTTCCCGCTGGACCGCTTCCCGGCCCGCTGGGCCTACACGGTGGACGGCGGCGAGCTCGGTGAGCTCGAATACGAGAACTTCAACGCCGCCAGCGCCACGGTACGCTTTATCGGCAACAACGTGCACCCTGGCACCGCCAAGGGCAGCATGATCAACAGCCAGACCCTGGCCGCCCGCTTCCACGCCGCCATGCCCACCGAGCAGACCCCGGAGACGACCGACGGCTATCAGGGCTTCTTCCACCTGGCCCAGATGAACGGCACAGTGGAGGAGACCTGCCTGCACTACATCATTCGCGACTTCGACGACGAGGGCTTCGCCGCCCGCAAGGCCCAGCTCAAGGAGCGGGTCGCCTCCTTGCAGTTGGAGGCGCCAAAAGCGCGCATCGAGCTCACCCTGACCGACAGCTATCGCAACATGCGCAGCCAGATCGAGCCGCACATGCACATAGTCGAGCTGGCCAAGGCCGCCATGCTGGCCGCCGACGTGGCGCCAAAGATAAAACCCATTCGCGGCGGCACCGACGGCGCGCGGCTCTCCTTCATGGGTCTGCCTTGTCCCAACATCTTTACCGGTGGCCACAACTTCCACGGTAAGCACGAGTTCATCCCGCTGCAATCCATGGAAAAAGCGGTCGCCACCCTGGTGGAGCTGGTGCGCCTGACTTCGGCCTGGCGCGACTAAACCGGCCATCGTCACCGCCATGACCAAAGCATGACCAAAGAGGGGAGCCGGTTAACCGGCTCCCCTCTTTGCCATCAAACTGTCATCCCGCTGCCATGGGGCGGGAACAAAAGGACGTCACGCTAGGGCAACGACTCATCGGAGCCCAGCCCATGTTCAGTGTCGATGCCCTGCTACAACAACACCTGCCCCGCCTGTCGGCCAACGACCTGCTGCGCCCCCTGCTTCGACAAGGGCTGCGCTGGCTGCTGCACGAGCAGGCGTTTCAACGCTTCGCCGCATGCCACCCCCATCTGCGCGGACTCGACTTCGTCGAGCAGGCACTGACCGAGCTCGACTTCGACTACCGGGTGAGCGAGGCCCAGCTCGAGCACATTCCGGCCAGCGGCCGGGTCATCATAGTCGCTAACCACCCCATCGGCTCCCTCGACGGGCTGGCCCTGCTGCGCCTGCTCGGCCACATCCGGCCGGACGTCAAGATAGTGGCCAACCAGTTGCTGGCCCAGCTGACGCCACTGCGACCCCTGCTGCTGCCGGTGGACAACCTGGGGGGCAAGACCGACAGGCGCGCCATCCTGGCGATGGGGGAACACCTGGCGGGAGAAGGGGCCTTGGTGATCTTTCCCGCCGGCGAGGTGTCGCGCCTCGGCCCCAAGGGGGTCAAGGACGGCCCCTGGCAATCAGGCTTCATCAAGCTGGCCCAACGCACCCGCACCCCGCTGGTGCCGATCCATCTGGACGGGCGCAACGGTCTCTCCTTCTATCTCGCCGCCTGGCTCAACAACGACTGGGCCGGGCTGTTGCTGGTCAAGCAGCTGTTTCGCCAGCAGGGGAAACGCATCGCCATCACCATAGGTGCCCGCATCCCGGCCAGCGGGGTGCAGGAGCTGCCCGCCAAGAGCGCGGCCCGGCTGGTGCGCAGCCACCTCTACCGGATCGGGCGTGGCAAGCGGGGCTTGCTGGCCACCGAAGCCCCCATCGCCTTGCCGGAGGAGCGCCGTCAGCTCAAGCAGGCCATCGAATCCTGCGAGGCCCTCGGCCACACCCCGGACGGCCAAGGTATCTATCTCTACCGACGCCACGAGCTGAGTCACTCGGTGATCCTGCGCGAGCTGGGGCGCCTGCGGGAAATTGCCTTTCGGGCGGTGGGGGAAGGCTCCGGCAGACGGCGGGATCTCGACACCTTCGACGATGACTATCACCACCTCATTCTCTGGGATCCGGCCCGGCTCGAGATCATCGGCGCCTACCGTTTCGCGCCGGTGGCCGAGTTGCTGGCCAGCAAGGGGCTCGACGGCCTCTACAGCCACACCCTGTTTGGCTTTGAAGAGAAATTGCTGCCCAGGCTGGAGCTTGCCATCGAGCTTGGTCGCAGCTTCATCCAGCCCGCCTACTGGGGCAAACGGGGGCTCGATTACCTCTGGTTTGGCATCGGCGCCTATCTGGCCCGCTATCCCGACTACCGCTACCTGTTCGGCCCGGTGTCGCTCTCCGGCAGCCTGCCGGCGGCGGCCAAGGATCTGCTGGTGAGCTTCTATCGCCAGCACTTTGCCCCCGAGCTCGCGCTCGCCCCCTCGCGCCGCCCCTACCCCGCCACGCCGCCGCTGTTTGCAGGGCTGGATTACGGCGCCGATCTCAAGGAGCTCAAGGCTCGCCTCGACAACCTGGGCTGCGCCATTCCCACCCTCTACAAGCAGTACTCCGAGCTGTGCGAGCCGGGCGGCGTGCAGTTCATGGATTTTGGCATCGACCCCGACTTCAACCACTGCATCGACGGCCTGGTGTGGGTGGATGTGAGCCGCCTCAAGCCCCACAAGCGGGCCCGCTATATCGGCCTCCCCGCCGAAGATAAGCCGGGCACAGCTGCCGACCGTTGAGCGGACGCAACAACGAGAGAGGGAGGCCTGTGCCTCCCTCTCTTTGTCATTGATGATGTGGCCTACTCGGCGGCCGGCTTGCGATCGGCATGACCTAGGTCACGCTCGGGGGCAATGACATCACGCACCCGCTGCTTGATCTCCTTGGCCTCGGGGAAGCCCTCGTCCGCCACCCGATCCCACACCAGCACCCCGTCCACCAGGATGCGAAATTCCCCCTTGCTGGCCGGCACCAGTGCCACCTCACCCAGATCGCTGTCGAAGGTGGAGAGCAGCTCCTGGGCCAGCCAGGCGGCGCGCAGCATCCAGCGGCAGAGAGTGCAGTAGCGGATCTCGATGCGAGGTTTGGGGGTGGGCAGCGTCGTGTCGCTCATGTGGTCACTCCATCAATGGCGGCTAAGAAAAAGGCACTCACTGGGCAACCCCGTGGAAGTCGGCCAGCCAGTGGCGGGCAATGGTGCACATGGTCGACTGCGGCAGGTCGAACAGACCGGGGGCCAGCGGCTGCAATGCCAGCTGGCGCACCCCTTCGATGATCTCCGCCAGTACCAGGTAGACATATTCGCCGATGACGGCGCCGTGGACGAAGTTGACCGCCTCGCCCCGGTTGAGCAGAAAGATGGTGCTGCCGTCGGGACGGGTCAGCGCCAGTACGTGGGGGCACACCTCTTCGCTCGGCCAGGGCAGTTGGGAGAGACAGAACGCAAACTCGTCGTCCGCCGAGGTGACCGAGGCAACCATGGTGCCGGGGCGCAACCGCTGCAGATCCGCCAAGTCCAGCGCGCCGTTGCCGGTGGAGCAGATCACCAGCTCGGCCCGGCTGAGGGCCTCGGCCTTGCCCACCAGCTTGAAGCCGTGGGAGAGCGCCTCCACCTGGCGCAGCACGTCGGTCTCCACCAGCTCCAGATGCAGGTTGCGGCACCTGAGCTCGCGGGCGATGCTGCGCCCCACCTTGCCGTAGCCGAACAGGGCGGCCTGGCAGACATTGAAGGTGCGGTTGAGGGTGCGGGCCAGGGATTCGGCGGAGTAGACCACGCTCAGGCCGATCTGGATATCCTCGGCCTGCTTGAGAGGGCTGCGCGCCACCGAGATGACCGGAGTGGACAGCACCTCCTGCTCATAGCGCTGATGGCCGTTCTCGGTCATCTCCACCACCCCGAGGAAACGCGGGCCGAAATACTCGCTGAGGGTGGCCTGGGTTCTGGCGAAATAACCGCCGATATCGAGAATGATCAGCCGTTCATGGGGCGCCACCAGCGGGGCTATGTGCTCGATCACCCCCTGCGGGGTATTGGTCCACTGGCGGTTGAGGGGCAGCACCGGATAGTGCTGTTGGGCCCAGGTCAGGGTCGGTCCGTGAACTGACTTGGGTTTGGGCAGGATGGCGCCGATCCGCCCGATCTGATCGAGGGCCTGGATAAACTGGGGGCGATCGGGAAGCAGATGGGTAACCAGCAGGATGCAGAGACCGTCGAGACGTCCCTGCTCGGTGAAATGGCGAAAAAACAGATGCTCAGATCCTTGACTGCGCAACTGTGGCCTCCTTAGCGCGCCGCAAACAAGCAGGCAAACAGAACCCGGTCAGACCGGGTTCTGTGTGTATCCAGATAATTGAAAAACCTTTTTATCTGAAACCACTATGGGGCTCAATCTTTATCTGTACAGACTATGACGAAGTCGGCAACTTTTGGGGTAATTGCCTGTTTTTTATGCTAAAAATCAGTAAAGAGAGGCCTCTGGCCACACCTTCCACAGACTCAGACCCGCCCCGACGCCCGCCAGCAGGATCAGCAGGGCCCAGCGCTGGAACCAGGGTTTGTTGCGCAGTGCCCACTCCAGCAGCGGCAGCAGCCAGACCGGTAGCAACACCAGCAACGGCACCTCCACGTATTGCCAGGCGAGCATCTGCATGAAGGCCAGCGCCAACCCGAGCGCCGCGGGCGCCACCTGGCTGCCGGCAAAGGCCCCGAGCAGGGCACGGAAACCGGCGAAGGCCGCCAGCGCACCGGCCAGCTGGGCAATCAGCAGGCTGCCGTCGATGCCGATCACCAGTGCCAGCCAGATGAAGCCGAGGGCAAAGCCGAGCCCCTCGCGGCTGTCACCGCGCAGTCCAGTCCACCCCTGCCAGCCAATGGAGGGCAACAGCGCCAGCCAGATGGCGGGCTCGCTTGCCAGCACAGAGGCCAGCCCCTGCCACCACACCAGTGCCCCGAGCGCAGCAAACAGCACAAGCGCGGCCCGCTGATCGGCCAGCTGCACCGCCAGGGCGGGCACCAGCAGGGTCAGCGGCAGCCATTGCCATGCCTTGACCGGCAGCCCGTAGGCTCCGCCCAGCAGGCAGCCCACCAGCCAGAGCGCCAGGGCGCCCCACAGGTACCCCAGCCGCGGCCAGCGCCACGACAGCAAAGCGGCCCCCAAAGGAGCCGCCAGGGTTTGAAGCAGGAGTGCCGCGCCCATTACTTGCGCACACCTTCAACGAACAGATTGATGGTCATCTCGTCCGGAATGTTCGGCACCATGTAGTTCACGCCAAAGTCGCTGCGCTTGATGGTGGTGGTGGCGTTGAAGCCGCTGCGGTAGCCGCCCCAGGGATCCTTGCCTTCACCGATGTGAACCAGATCGAAGGCCACTTCCTTGGACACGCCGTGCAGGGTCAGGGTGCCTTTCAGCACGCCCTTATCCTTGGTGCCCTCGTAGCCAGAGCTGACGAAAGTCATCTTGGGATACTGCTTCACATCCAGGAAATCGGGGCTGCGCAGGTGTTTGTCGCGTGGCTCGTGGTTGGAGTCCACGCTGGCGGCATCGATCTCGAAGCTCGCCTTGGCCGCTGCCGGGTTGGCATCGTCCATGCTGAAGGTGCCGCTGAAGGTGTTGAAACGACCCACCAGCTCGGAGAAGCCGAGGTGTCCCACCTTGAATTGCACCGTGGTATGCGCCACATCCACATCGTAATCGGCTGCCATCAGGGGCGCCGCCATAAACAGGCAGGAGGCCAGCAGGGCCTTGGTCATCTTCATCCGTTCGTTCCTTCATATTGGGGGTTCACAACAACAGCCAAGATGCTAACCTCCATACCGGACATAGATAATCAGCGATTTATTAAAATAATTATCAACTGAGAGTGAAAGATGGACCAGATTGCCGCCATGCGCACCTTCATCAAGGTGGTGGAGTGTCAGAGTTTTACCAAGGCCGCCAATCAGCTCGGCATCTCGGTCGCCATGACCTCCAAGCTGATGCAGCAGCTGGAGGAGTCCCTCTCCACCCGGCTGCTGTCGCGCACCACCCGCCAGGTCAACCCCACCGAGGCGGGCCAATTCTACTATCAGCGCTCCCAGGCACTGCTGGCGGAGCTCGAAGAGACCCACAGCCAGCTGACCCGCAACAACCAG
Source organism: Aeromonas dhakensis (assembly GCF_000820305.1). GTDB lineage: Bacteria > Pseudomonadota > Gammaproteobacteria > Enterobacterales > Aeromonadaceae > Aeromonas > Aeromonas dhakensis. The sequence continues at coordinate 131,729 of NZ_CDBH01000045.1, read as the reverse complement.
CAGCCCCAGGGTACTCTCAAGCTGTCGGTGCCGATGGATTTTGGCTACCTGCACCTCTCCCCCGCCCTGCCGCTGTTTCGCGAACGCTACCCGGATCTGAAGCTGGAGATAGAGTACAGCGACCGGCGGGTGGCACTGGTGGAAGAGGGGTTCGATCTGGCGCTGCGCATCGGCAACCTGCCGGACTCCTCCCTGGTGGCCAAACCGCTGGCCATGATGCGGCTGGAGGTGTGCGCCAGCCCGGGCTACCTGGCCCGTCGGGGCACGCCGAGCAGCCCGGAGGATCTCAAGCAGCACGACTGCCTGCTCTATACCCTGACCCAGCCGGACTGGGTGTTCAAACGGGATGGCGAGCAGCTGAGCGTGCGCCCGCAGGGGCCGCTGCGGGCCAACAACGGGGTGGCCCTGACCCGGGCGGCCTGCGACGATCAGGGCATCATCTTGCAGCCCACCTTCATCGTCGGCGATGCGCTACGCTCCGGCGCCCTGGTGTCACTGCTGCCGGAGTGGGAGAAAGGGCAGGTGGGGCTCTATGCCCTCTATCCGCACCGCCGTTTCGTCTCGGCCAAGGTGCGCTGTTTCATCGAGTTCGTGCAGGAGCGCTATCTCGCCCCCCACTACTGGGATCGCAAGGCTTAACACCTTTGCAGCGGTGACGGGATGGCTATGAGGCGGCGGTATCGGCAGGCAGCGGCAACTCGGCCACCAGCAGTACGTCGTGCAGGTTCAGCTGCCAGCGCGGCAGGCGCTGGCGCAGGGTCGCCAGCTGCTCATCGCCGAGGGCATAGGGCAGCCTGATGTGCAGGCAGTGGCAATCGAGCATGCCGGCCAGTTGCAGGATCAGGATGAGGTTGGCCTCGTCGGTCTTGTGCTTGTTGATGCGCTTGGCCAGTTCGTGGCGAAAGTGGGTCTCCGGATCCTGGGTCATCGCCTGCCAGCCGTAGCCAAACAGCGGAATGAAGGCGCTCACGATGCCAAGGGCGGTGAGCGGCTGCTTGGGCGGGTGATAGAGGGCGTTGAGATCCAGCTCGATGGGCGTTAGATGCAGCTCACGATTGCCGGACAAAATATTATTACTCATTGGATAACCCTCTTGATTCCACTAGACTTCGCCGCATATTTGACCTGACATGCCAACGAGGTGCTGATGCTAAGCGATATCGAGATCTCCCGCCAGTCCCCCCGTCTCTCCATTCATGCGCTGGCCGAGCGCCTCGCCATCCCTTCGCACCAGCTGAGCCCATACGGCCACTACAAGGGCAAACTCAGCCTCGACCTGCTCAAGTCGCTCCCCAAACCGGCGGGCAAGCTGGTGCTGGTGAGCGCCATCACCCCCACCCCGCTTGGCGAGGGCAAGACGGTGACCACGCTAGGCCTCTCCATGGGACTCAACCACATCGGCCAGCCCAGCATCGCCACCATCCGCCAGCCGAGCCTCGGGCCCGTATTCGGGGTCAAGGGGGGCGCCGCCGGTGGTGGTCACGCCCAGGTGGTGCCGATGGAGGAGATGAACCTGCACCTCACCGGTGACTTTCACGCCCTCACCGCCGCCCACAATCTGGCGGCGGCGGCCCTCGATGCCCGCCTGTTCCATGAGCGCAAACTCGGTGACCAGTTCAGCGCCAGAACCGGCCTGCCTCGGCTCGATATCGATGCAGACAACATCCTCTGGCCGCGCACCCTCGACATGAACGACCGCGCCCTGCGCCACCTCACCATCGGCCAGGGGGGCGCCGCCGACGGGGTGGAGCGCAGCGATCGCTTCGTCATCACCGCCGCCTCCGAGCTGATGGCCATTCTGGCGCTGGCGAGCGATCTGAACGATCTTCGTGCGCGCATCGGCCGCATCCAGCTGGCCCGCGATCTGCACGGCAACCCCATCACCGCCGAGCAGCTGGAAGTGGCGGGCGCCATGACGGTGCTGCTGAAAGACGCCCTGCAGCCGACCCTGATGCAGACCACGGAGCAGACCCCGGTGCTGGTGCACGCCGGCCCCTTTGCCAACATCGCCCACGGCAACTCCTCGGTGATCGCCGATCGCATGGCCCTCGGCCTCACCGACTACGTGGTGACCGAGGCAGGCTTTGGCTCCGACATGGGGCTGGAGAAGTTCTTCAACATCAAGAGCCGCCAATCCGGCATCGTACCGGCCTGCGTGGTGCTGGTGGCGACGGTGCGCGGCCTCAAGGCCAACAGCGGCCTGCTCGACATCCGCCCGGGTCAGCCGCTGCCCCGAAGCCTGCTGGGCGAGGATCTGCCGACCCTGACGCAGGGCTGCGCCAACCTCGGCTGGCACATCGCCAATGCCCGCCGTTACGGCGTGCCGGTGGTGGTCGCCATCAACCGCTTCCCCACCGACAGCGAGGCGGAGCTGGCCTTGCTGGCCCGCGAAGCGGTGCAAGCCGGCGCCTCTGGCTGCGCCATCTCCCACGCCTTTACCCAGGGCGGAGCTGGCGCCAGCGAGCTGGCCCGGGCGGTGGTGGCCGCCTGTGAGCAACCGGGCAAGGTCAAACTGCTCTACCCGGACGAGGCGAGCCTGGACGCCAAGCTGGCGACCCTGGTGGAGTGCGGCTATGGCGGGCGTGGCGTACGACTCTCGGACAAGGCGCGCCGCCAGCTGGCGCAACTCTCTGCCGAGGGGTGGGGCCACTTGCCGGTCTGCGTGGCCAAGACGCCGCTCTCCATCAGCCATGATCCGGCCCTCAAGGGGGTGCCGACCGACTTCAAGGTGCCCATCGAGGAGGTGAAGCTCTGCGCCGGCGCCGGCTTCGTCTATGCCCTGGCGGGCCCCATCATGACCATGCCGGGCCTTGGCAGCCTGCCGGCCTACCGTCATATCGATATCGATGATAACGGCGAAATAGTCGGACTAAGCTGATGGTTGATGGTGAGTGCCAGCTGCAGGCAAAGCCACCGCCTCGACAGCCTGCCACCGGTTACCGTCATATCGATATCGACGAGCACGGCGATATCGTCGGCCTGAGCTAAATGGTCGGATAAAGGGTCTGGCGCCGGCCGATGACGCTGCGCTAATCGACCCTGCGATCAAAACGCCTGCCAGAAACAACAAGGCCCCGTCACTGGACGGGGCCTTTTGCTATCTGCCAAACGCTCTTAGAGGGTAAAGCGCTGGGTCATATGGTGCAGGGTATTGGCCAGCTTGCTCAGCTCGACACAGGCCTGGGCGGTCTGCTGGGCCCCCAGGGCGTTCTCGTCCGCCGCATTGTGGATATTGACGATGCTGCGATTTAGCTCCTCGGTCACCGCATTCTGCTCCTCGGTGGCGGTGGCGATCAGGGTGTTCATGTCGGTGATCTGGGTGACGGCACCGTTGATGGTGTCGATGCTGTTGCCCGCTTCCCGTGCCAGCCCCACGCTCTCCTGCATCTGCTGGCGGCTCAGCTGCATGGCGCTGCCCGCCTCGGCGGTGCGCTCCTGCAACACTTCGATCATCTTGCTGATCTCGGCGGTGGAGTTCTGGGTACGCTGGGCCAGGGAGCGCACTTCATCGGCCACGACCGCAAAGCCGCGGCCCTGTTCACCGGCGCGCGCCGCCTCGATGGCAGCGTTGAGGGCCAGCAGGTTGGTCTGCTCGGCAATGCCGCGAATCACGTCAAGCACCATGCTGATGTTGGTGCTGTCCTGCTCCAGCTGCTGCACCACGGCGCCCGCCTGCTCAATCTTGACCGACACCTCCTCGATGCTGCTGATGGCGCTGCGCACCACCTGATTGCCCTGGGTCGAGGTGCGGGAGGCATCCTTGGCGGCGCTCATGGCGTCCGTGGTGTTGCGAGCTACCTCATTGACGGTGGACTGCATCTCGTTCATGGCGGTGGCAACTTGGGAGACCTCGCTCTGCTGACGAGCCATGCCGGTGGCGGACTGCTCGGAGATGGCACTCACCTCCTCCACCGCGCTGCTGAGCTGGCTCACCGAGCCGGCGATCTCACTCACCAGATCAGCAAGCGAACCCTGCATGCGGTCGATGGCGGCGCCGAGCTGACCCAGCTCGTCACGCTTGAAGCGATTGCCGCGGATCCACTCCTGCAACTCGCTCTTGCCCAGATCACCGCTCGCGATGCGCTGGGCCTGGCGGGCCAGCATCACCAGCGGATCGCGGATCTGGCGGGTCAGCACGGTGGAGAGCACCCCCGCCAGCACCAGACCCAGTACCAGCGCCACTATGATGCTCAGCTTGGCGCTGTCAAATGCAGCCACCACCTGGGCACGGGAGCCCACTGAGTAGCCGTGGTTGATGCGGATCAGATCCCCCACCGACTTGGCCAGGTTGGTGTAGAGGGTGATCCCCTCGCTCATGAACAGCTGCTGGGCTTCGGCCAGCTGGCCGCCATCCTGCATCTGCCGGATGCGCTGGTGCAGGGCCACGTACTTGTCCCAGTCCTGCTTGACGATGTCGAAGGTGCGCCGCTCTTCCACGTCCTCCGCCCAGATGGTGGCATCGTGCGCCTTGACCTGCCGGGCGACCTCTTGCAGGGTCTGCTCGCCAAGGTCGCGATAGTGGGCTTTCTGCTGCGGATCGGCCGCCACCAGAAACACATCCAGTTCATAGCGGCGCAGGGTATTGATGGTCTCGCCCAGGGTGCTGGTGCGCACCACGGCGGGCAAGATGCTGTCGGTAAAGCCGATGGCGGCCCGGTTCATGTTGCCAAACTGCAGCAGCGAGAAGCCGCCGATGAAGGCCATCATCAGGCCGAGCATGGCAAAACCCGCGGTGAGTTTCTTGCCGATGGTCATGGTACTGGTATTCATGGCATGTCCTGGATATGAGTGAACAGATAACGCTCGTCTGAACCGTACGCATACGGCCCGCTGTCACCGCCTCCATGGCGGCTCATCCAGCCTTGATGAATATATGTCCTTGCATGAACGAGGCGACATTTTTTACAAGATGCCCGGCTGAGCGCAGGTCTCTTATCGACAGACCCACCCGGCCAAGAGAGCAGCCAAAGCCTGGCACCTTGAAGACTTGAACACACTCCCGAAAGATGCGCACAAGCCATAACGGGATATATCGACCGGGGATGTCCATCCCTTGAGGAAAATTGTCGGTGCGACCATCCGGCAGACAGCGGGCCGTCAAGGGAAGTGAAAAAGAGGGGAAAGCGAGGAGACATGCCGCAGTGGCGACACATCTCCTGGCAGATCAGCCTTTCAGACCGGCCAGAAACTCGGCACGGGTATCGGGCTGGGTCTTGAAGACGCCACCCAGGGAAGTCGTGGTGGTGTAGGAGGTGGAGTCCATCACGCCGCGAGCCTTCACGCAGAAGTGGGTCGCCTTGATGCTGATGGCCACGTCCTTGGTGCCGAGCAGGGTCTGCAGCGCCAGCAGGATCTGCTGGGTCAGGCGCTCCTGTACCTGGGGGCGGCGGGCAAAGAACTGCACGATGCGGTTGATCTTGGAGAGCCCGATCACCTTGCCGCGGGGGATATAGGCCACGTGGGCCAGCCCGTCGATGGTGACGAAGTGGTGCTCGCAGGTGCTGGTGAGGCTGATGTCCCGCACCATGATCATCTCGTCCACCTTCATCTTGTTCTCGATCACCGTCACCTTGGGGAAGGTGGCGTAATCGAGGCCGGAGAAGATTTCGTTCACGTACATCTTGGCGATGCGGTGCGGTGTCTCTGCCAGACTGTCATCGGCCAGATCCAGCCCCAGCGTCTCCATGATGGCGCGCATGTGGCCCTCGATCTTCTCCCGCTTCTGCTGGCCGTCCAGGGTATTGGCCACCAGAGGTGTTTCGAGGCCCTCGGCCTCGAGGGCGGCCCTGACCAACAGGGCTTCCCGACTTAAGCTCGTCATCTTGTTCCTCTCCCACGCTCAGGGACTATGATGGCCGCCTCGCTATGACGGCACTCGGTTGTGGCGCAATAGTAGACGGCGATTATTGTCATAATTCAAGCTAACTCAAGCCCGTTCCCTGACTTTATGCCAATCTGGCGGCTTTTACTTCGCCGGCGCTACCCATACGGGGGGAGGCGCGCTGCCCGGTCGCTGCCTATCTGTACAGCCAAACGGTTTTATCCTGCTGCAACCTGCCCATCGGCATGGATTTTTGGGATAATCCGCCCTTCACACCCCCTCCATCACACAATGAGGTCATGACATGGGATTTGATACCAGCGGACTACTCCCCCTGAGCGACGCCCTGCAGGGCATGCTGGCACAGCTTGACGGCTGCTGCGACAGCGAACAGTTGCCCTTGCCGCAGGCCCTTGGCCGGGTACTCGCCGCGGATATCGCCTCCCCCCTCAACGTGCCCCCGTTCGACAACTCCGCCATGGACGGTTATGCGGTGCGGCTGGCCGATCTCGCCAGCGGCGCGCCCCTCATCATGGCGGGCAAAGCCTTCGCCGGTCAGCCCTACCAGGGTGAGTGGCTCGCCGGCCACTGCGTGCGCATCATGACCGGCGCCCCGGTGCCGGCCGGGACGGATGCGGTGGTGATGCAGGAAGAAACGCAGGCCGACGGCGACAGGATCACCTTTCTGACCACGCCGGTGCCCGGCCAGAACATTCGCCGCCGCGGCGAAGACATCCGCGAGGGCGCCAGCGTGCTCGCTGCCGGTACTCGCCTCACCGCCCGGGAGATGCCGCTGCTGGCCTCCCTAGGCATTGCCACCGTGTCGGTGCACCGACCGCTGAAAGTGGCCATCTTCAGTACCGGCGATGAGCTCAAGCCGGTCGGCACTCCCCTCACCCACGGCGACATCTACGACTCCAACCGCTACGGCGTGCGGGCCATGCTGGATCGCATGGGCTGCGATTGCCTCGACCTTGGCATCATCCCAGACGATCCGGCCCAGCTGCGCGCCGCCTTCCTGAAAGCCGACCGCGAGGCCGACGCCCTCATCACCACCGGTGGCGTCTCGGTGGGGGAAGCAGACTTCACCAAGCAGTTGCTGGAGGAGCTTGGCGAAATCGGCTTCTGGAAGCTGGCCATCAAGCCAGGCAAGCCGTTTGCCTTCGGTCGCCTGCCCCACGCCTGGTTTTTCGGCCTGCCGGGCAACCCGGTCTCGGCCATGGTCACCTTCGATCAGCTGGTGCAACCGGCGCTGGCCAAGCTGGCGGGTCAGCGTTTCGAGCGCCCGCTCCAGCTGCACGCCATTGCCGCTGAGCCGCTCAAGAAGGCGCCGGGCCGGCTCGACTTCCAGCGCGGCATCCTGACTCAGGGGCCAAACGGCCTGGAGGTACGCAGCACCGGCTCGCAAGACTCCGCCGTGTTCAGCTCCCTGTCGCGGGCCAACTGCTACATCGTCCTGGAGCGCGAGCGGGGCCGGGTCGTCGCAGGGGAAACCGTTACCGTCGAACCGTTCGGGGGATTGCTGCTGTGAACGAGATCCTGAGCGACGCCGAGCTCTTGCGCTACAACCGCCAGATCATCCTCAAATCTTTCGATTTCGAGGGGCAGGAGGCGCTCAAGCAGGCTCACGTGCTGGTGATCGGCGCCGGCGGCCTTGGCTGCGCTGCCAGCCAGTATCTGGCGGTGGCCGGGGTCGGCCGGCTCACCCTGGTCGATTTCGACAAGGTGGAGCTCTCCAACCTGCAGCGCCAGGTGCTGCACACCGATGAGCGCATCGGCCACGACAAGGTGGACTCCGCCGCCCACTCCCTGCGCGCCCTCAACCCCTGGCTTGAGGTGGAGACCCATGCCGCCGTGGCCGACGAGGCGCTGCTCGATGCCCTGTTGCCACACCACCAGCTGGTATTGGATTGCACCGACAACCTGGCCATTCGCAACCTGCTCAACCAAAAGGCCCGCCAGCACGGCGTGCCGCTGGTCAGCGGCGCCGCCATCCGGCTGGAGGGACAAGTCTGCAGCTTCACCTGGCAGGAGGGGGAACCCTGCTACGCCTGCCTCAGCGCCCTGTTCGGCGAGCAGGCGCTCACCTGCGTCGAAGCTGGGGTGCTGGCACCTGTGGTGGGACTGGTGGGCAGCCTGCAGGCGCTCGAAGCCATCAAACTCTTGGCAGGGATGGGCCGCAGTTACAGCGGCCGCCTGCTGATGATCGACGGCCTTGGCGGCACCTTTCGCGAGATGAAGCTGCCCAAGCGCCCCGACTGCCCGGTCTGCTCGCACGGGTGAATCACCTCAACGAGCCTTTGCTCCAACAAAAAAGCCGACCCATGGGTCGGCTTTTTGCAGCATGCGTACGGCGGAAATTAACCGGCGCAGTAAACACGCGCCTCGCGCGGGGTGTAGACCCCAAAGGTCACAGCGCCCAGCAAACCATTGATGAAGGTATGCTGCGCTTCGACACGCACTACCTTGTCAGCACCGTTGCAAACGGCAGCAGCATCGATGGTTTTGCTCTGGCCCAGGCCGGAGATGAAGAAGTGGTGGGTCACTTCTTTGGTGGGTTTCACTGCATTACCGGAATGCACGGTAAAACCTTGCTGAGCACAGCCCGCCATCATCATTGCAACGGCTGCAGTCAATACCATTTTTTTCATTTTATTATCCCTGACAATATTATTTTTCCGGCTATGCCGGTGCCACGCAAAGAAGCATTCCCTTTAGTTATCAACAATATAAATAAAGGGGTGTTCCTAGGTGCGCGCACACTATCAAAATCCAGAGAGGGCAACAAGGCTTTATTTGAGACTTTATAATGTCAACCCAAAAATCACAGACTGCAATAAACCCGGGCCGTCCTCGGGGTATATATTCCCAACGTCAAGACGGTCATCAAGGTATCCTGCGGGCTCTGTTGCATTTCCAACCGCACCACTTTTTTCGAGTCACCATGGCAGGCCAGGGCAGCATCGACCATCTCACTCTGGCCAACCCCCGCCAGTACGAAATCATGGCTCACTTCTCGGGTTGGCTGACCCGGGTTACCTTCGTGTACGAAGAAGGTTTGCTGGGCACACCCTGACAACAGTAAAGCGCCGCACGCCATCCATACTATTTTTTTCATCTCTCTTACTCTGGCGATGGTCGGTAGAAAGCCTTAGAAGATCCCTTTGGCCTTGACCTTTTTCATGTTGGCCACCTGGTTGGAGAGATCTTCCACCAGCGGCTCGGCCTCCCCCGCTGCCGTCATTTGGCGACCAGGGGCACTGGCCAGACGCTGGATCAACCGATGCTGCTCACGAATAAGCCGCGACTGCTCTTCCAGTTGGCGAGAGAGCTGTTGAATGCTGCTCTGCAGCGGCGCCAGGTCCTGCTCACCAGTCGCTGATGGCAACTTGCCCGCGATCGCCTCGGCCAGCTGTTCATGATCAAGAGGAGCCGGCATTCCCTGCCGCAACTCATCCCACAGCTCGGTTGGTTGCTGCTCTCCAAGTCGGCTGATGATCTCTTCCACCAGACTGTCCGAAGAGGACACGGCGGCTTGCTGACCCAGACGCTGAACGATTTCATCCACCAGCCCGCCGGTATCACCCTGGCCAAGCCGGGGGGATAATCTGGCCACTATCTGCTCGATCATGAGATCGGCAGCAGGTTGCGCCGATGCACTCTCCTCTCCCAGGTTGAAGCCACAACTGGCAAAGGCATGACGCAAGGTGGTCATGCTTACCTGCTCGGGACCCAGCGCATTGGCAATGGCCTTGCAGAGGTTGGGCGCCAGCACATACATGAACATGCCGGAGAGATAGATATCCTTGTGGAAACGACTCTTGGAGAAGTCGAACTCCTCGCTGCCATCCTGGATCTTGCGGGCCCGTTGGTACCAGTTCTGCAATACCCCGACTGCGTAGCGATCAGACTCCAGCGCACCCGGATCCATATAGATGGAGAAGGTCATGCGCTTGAGTTGACTACTCATCGCCAACCTCGGCCATCACGGCTGCTTCGCGGTACACTTCCTCTTCTTCGGTGGTGTAGAGGCAGATCTCGCGAGCCAGGGCTGACTGGGCATCGTCCAGCAGTTCGACCCTGTCACCCAGAGTCGGGTAGGCGTTCTTGATTGCTTCGTGGATAAGCGACGCCCCGCCCCCGACCAGGTAAACACGGTTCGGGTTCTTGGCAAACTTCTTCGCTTCATGCGCTACCTGGGAGCCCAGTTCGTCGATCTTGTTCTGCATCTTCTCGAGGATCTTGGGGATCTGGCTCTCGTCGTTCACCACATCGCGCACGAAGCTCATGTCGTGGCGACGCTTGATGAACTCGTTGGCCACCAGATAACTGGAATCGCTGTCCGCCGCCGCCAGTGCCTTGCGCACGGCATCGGTCACCATGGAGACACCAATCTCGTTGTTGCCATAGACATCGGAGACATCGTCAAACTCGCCGACGATGATCCCCATATCGAGGGTGGTACCGCCACAATCGATCACCAGGGTCTTGGTAAACTCGTTGCAGCCCGAACCGATCAGACGGGAGAGCGCCGCAGGCAGGCTCTCCGGCATCACTTCCACGCTGACGATGTTGAACAGTTCCCCCTTGTTGAGGGAGATGGCCCGCATCAGGTTGCGGCGCTTCTTCTCGATCTTATCCTCGTTGCGCTGACAATCGTCCGGGTTGTAGAACTCGGTGATGGGCAGGGTCACGGTGATGGCCACATCACAGGGGGTCACGCCGGTCTGCAGCAGGGCGTGATGCACGGAGAGCAGGTTCAGATCATCGTACTGATACTCCACGTGGGTGGTCGCCAGCGACTTGTCGGACGTGGCGTCATAGGTGTACTTGGTGTTGCCTATCTCGTAGTTGTAGATCTTCTTGTCCTTGCGCAAGGCGGCGCTCTTCCAGTCCTTGCGAAAGGAGTTGGGAGAGATGATGGTCTTGAGCACCTTGTTCTCAATCCAGCTCACCTTGACGTTGGTTGAACCATCATCGATGGCCATTTTCATTACTTCAGACATGAGGAAATACCTGTTGATAGAGCAAAATGGGTCCGATTGCCTTGCCTTTTTGCGTGGCAAGGCGATCGGACCAATACATACACGGAATAAAAGGGCGACTAGTTTAATGAGTTTCTAAAATCCGGTGAAGCAAATGATTGAAGCCGGAGGGATCTTCCGCCGGCCAGGCGTGGTGGCCATTGGGGGTGTGGATGGTGGCGTTGGGCAGAGAGGCGAACTGCTCCACCCGTTTGGCGAGCGGCAGATAGTCGTGGCTGGTGGAGATGATGGCCACCGGCTGCCAGATGTTGCCAAGCCGGGCGCGCACCGACCAGCCGGGCAGCGCCTCCAGCAGCGCCTTGTAGGTTTTCTTCTTGTTGCGCACGAAACGCAGCCGGAAGGTGTGACGCACCTGGGCAAGGTCGGGGCCGGGAAAGAGCTCGCGGCCAAGCCACCAGGCGAGCGGCCGCAAGCCGAACCAGCGCAGCCACTTGAGGCGCTGGGCAAAGCGCTCCTGCTCTTTTGGCGTTTCCAACAGAAATTCGCTGAAGCCGTTGACCAGCACCAGCCCCTGCACCTTGTGCGGCAACTGCAACGCCAGCTCCAGCGCCACCATGGCCCCCAAGGAGAGCCCCACCACCCAGGCGGGCTCAGGCTGTTCGTCGAGCCAGTTCACCACGTCAGCCGCCAGGGTCGCCACATCGAACGGCCCCTCCTGCATGCTCTGGCCGTGGCCGCGCAGATCCAGCGCCACCACCCGGTAGTGTTCGGAAAAGCGTTCGATCTGCGCCTGCCAGTCGAGGCTGGAGGAGCCCAGCCCGTGCAGCAGCAACAGCAAGGGGCCCTCCCCCGCGCTGCGCAGGGCAAGACCGTTGGATTTCATCACCTGATTGCGGCGCATCAGTTCATTGCCTCTCGACTCATCCGCTGAACCATTCTGATTTTCTGCCTCTTCTGCAATCCGCTCAACCCTCGCTGACCAGACTCACCGCCTTGATGTAGGCGTAGATCTGCTGGTTCGGGGCGAGCGCCAGCCGTCTGGCGGAGCGGCTGGTGATCCGGGCCAGCAGTATCTGCTGACCCAGCGCCAACTGCAACAGGGTCTGGCCGGGGCGCACCTCGCGTTCGGCCAGCAATCGGGTGGTGAGGCAGTTGGATAGGCTGGAGTGCTCGATGGGGGCGGTGGCAATCACCACGTCCCGCCCGGCCACCTTGATCTGCAGGGGGCCGCCGTCGTCCGGCACCTGGGTCATGGTGACTCGCAACTGCTGCTCGCCGAGCTGCAGGGTCGCCATCTGCTCCTCTTCATCGTAGTGAGAGAGGCTCGCCGCCAGCATCACCCCGGCGTCGTCGCGACTGGCAAGCGAGAGATCGGTGCGTGCAAAGATATCGCTCGGCCGACCTTGTGCCTCCACCCGGCCATCCGCCAGCAGCACCAGCTGATCGCAGAGCAGGCTCACCTCCTCCATGGCGTGGCTGACGAAGATCATCGGGATACCGCTCTCCTGCTGCAAACCCTTGAGCACGTGGGCCTGATGGATGCGGCTGCGTCTGTCCAGCGCAGAGAAAGGTTCATCGAGCAGCAGCAGATCGGGCTCGGCCAACAAGGCCCGGGCCAGTGCCACCCGCTGGCGCTGGCCGCCGGAGAGGCCGTGGGCCGGCTGGGGCAGCAGTTCGGCAAAACCGAGCCGGGTCGCCAGCGCCTCGGGTTGCCAGCGCCCCCGCCCCTTGCGGGCAGCCAGTTGCAGGTTGCCGAGCACGCTCAGATGGGGGAAGAGACGCGAATCCTGAAACACCAGGCCGATGCGGCGCGCCTCGGGCAGCAGATCGCTCAGCCCCCTGCCCTGCCAGTTCAACGTGTCACCCGGCGCACGATCCAGCCCGGCGATGATGCGCAGCAGGCTGCTCTTACCGCAACCTGAGGGGCCGAACAGACCGAGGATCCCCCCAAGCTCCAGGGCCAGTTCACAATCGAGGCTAAAGGCGCCGAACGCCCGCCTCGCCTTGAGTTGCAGCGGTTTCACCTTGCCGGTGTCGTTCATCCGAACAGCCTCCGTTGCCGGCGCTGCAGCACCCCGTACACCAGCACCAGCATCACCAGCGAGAAGCCCATCAGGCCGCCCGCCAGCAGGTGGGCGTTTTGATAGTCCATCGTCTCCACGTGATCAAACAGGGCGATGGAGAGCACCTGGGTTTCGCCCGGGATGTTGCCGCCAATCATCAGCACCACCCCGAACTCCCCCAGGGTGTGGGCAAAGCCGAGCGCCGCCGCCATCACGAAGCTGGGCAGCGTCATCGGCAAGATGATGTGAAAGAAGCGCTCCAGCGGGCCAAACCCCAGGGTGGCGGCGGCCTCCAGCTCCTTGTTGCCCATGTTGACGAAGGCGGAGGTGAGCGGCTGCACCACGAAGGGGAGCGAATAGAGGATGGAGGCGAGCAGCAGGCCAGTAAAACTGAAGGCGAGCGGCGCCCCGAAGGTGTCGCGCCACCAGGCGCCCAGGCCATAGGAGGGGGAGAAGGCCAGCAGCAGATAGAAGCCGAGCACCGTGGGCGGCAGTACCAGCGGCAGCGCCACCAAGGCCTCCACCACGGGTCTGAGCCTGTGCTGGCTGCGCGACAGCCACCAGGCCAGCGGCGGCGAGAGCAGCAGCAGGATGGCGGTGGTGCTGGCTGCCAGCCTCAGGGTGAGCCAGACCGCCAGCAGATCCCCTTCACTCATCGGACGCACTCCCAACGCCAGAACCAGACACATCGATTGAGCCGCATTCCCAGATGAATTCAGGCAACGGCATGGTGTGCATCCTTATCGCAAGAGTGGGCCGACCCGAGGGCCGGCCACTCATCAGTCAGGTGTATGGTTGCGCCATCACTGGGGCAGCGCATAACCCGCCGCCTTGATCTCTGCCTGACCCGGCCCCTTGAGCCAGGCCACCAGCGCCTCGACCGCCGCCCCTTTCTTCAATACCAGCCCCTGCTGTTCAATGGGCGGATAGAAGTCGGCCGGCACGGCCCAGGCTTCACTGGTCTTGCCCGCCTCCACCAGGTTGGCCCAGGCGACGAAGCCCAGCTCGGCGTTGCCGGTGTCGACGAACTGCCAGGTCTGGCCGATGTTGGTGCCGGTCAGCAGACGGTACTGCTTGGGATCGATCTTGAGATGGTCGAGGGTCGCCATGGCGGCAGTGCCGTAGGGAGCGGTTTTCGGGTTGGCGATGGCGAGGTTGCCCTTCCAGCCGCGCAGGGTTGCCTCGTCAGGAGCCGGCCCCCCCTTCTGCCACAGACCCAGCTGGCCGATGGCGTAGGTGAAACGTTCGCTGCCCTTGCCCTCCTGCTCCAGCTTCTGCGGGGTTTTCACGTCGGCGGAGAGGAAGAGATCGAACGGGGCGCCGTGGCTTATCTGGGTGTAGAGCACCCCGGTCGCGGCAGAGGAGATGGCCAGGGTATGGCCGGTCTTGGCGGTGAACGCCTTGCCGATGCGCTCTATGGTGCCCTTGAAGTTGGCGGCCACGGCCACCTTGACCTCGTCGGCCTGCACGGCACCAGCCTGCAGCGCACTGGCGCAGACCCCGGCGATGACAACGGATAACAGCGGTTTCATTCCTTTACCTCCTGAGTGGGGCCGCTTCTATCGCTCCCCAGCCAAGGGGGCGGCCCCGAAAACAGGGGCCGCGGCTCCCGATGAGCCAGCCCCCTTGAACAGGTCAAGCTTGCCAGCGGGCGGCGGCAGTGTTGTCGCTCTCCTTGGCCTCGACCCAGCGTTGTACTCCTTCGGCGGTCAGCTCTTTTTTCCAGAACGGCGCCCGGGTTTTCAAGAAATCCATGATGAAGTGGCAGGCCTCGAAGGCGGCCTCGCGGTGGGCACTGCTCACCACCACCAGCACGATCTGATCGCCGAGCAGCAGCTCGCCGATGCGGTGGATCAGGGTGCACTCCTGCAGGGGCCAACGGCTGCGGGCCTCGGCCACTATGTCCGTCAGCGCCTTCTCTGTCATGCCGGGGTAGTGCTCGAGGGCCAGCCCCTTCACGTGCTCCCCCTGATTGAAGTCGCGCACCTTGCCGACAAAACTGACCACGGCGCCGGTGTCCTGCCGGGCGGCGAGACGGGCATATTCGTCAGCCAGCGAGAAGTCTTCCCGCTGTACCAGGATGCGATCGATCATGGTTGCCTCGCTCATCATCAACCTCCGGTCACCGGCGGGAAAAAGGCGACCTCATCGCCATCATGAAGGGGCGTATCCAGCGGCACCAGGGTCTGGTTGACCGCCACCAGCAGTTTGCCCGCTTCCAGCGCCAGCGCCCACTTGTCGCCGCGCTCGCACAAGGCGGCGCGAAGCGCCTCGGCACTGACGTAGTCACAGGGCAGGCTCAGCTCGTCGCAGGCCACCAGCTCTCTGACTTGCGCAAAAAAGAGTACCTTGATCATGCGTTTTCTCCTGCACCGGCATTCAACTGGAAGTGACCGGACTTGCCGCCCTTTTTCTCCACCAGCCGCACCTGCTCGATCACCATGTCCTTTTGCACCGCCTTGCACATGTCGTAGATGGTCAGTGCCGCCACCGACGCGGCGGTCAGCGCTTCCATTTCCACCCCTGTTTTGCCCGAGAGCTTGCAGAGGGTGCGAATATGGACCCTATTTTGCGCCGCCTGGGGTTCTATCTCTACCTCCACCCGGGTCAATGCCAGCGGATGGCAGAGGGGAATGAGATCCGAGGTCTTCTTGGCCGCCATGATGCCGGCGATGCGGGCGGTGGCGAACACATCCCCCTTGTGGTGCTGACCGCTCAGGATCAGGGCCAGGGTGTCGGGAGCCATGGCGACAAACGCCTCGGCGCGGGCTTCACGCTCGGTCACCTGCTTGTCGGTCACATCCACCATGTGGGCTTCGCCGCTCTGGTTGAGATGGGTCAGGCCGGGCTGAGGCTGCTTGGATTCGGTCGGGTTCATCAGAGGCCCTCAAAGATGGGAGACGAAGTTGCACGGCTTGGTGCGGGCATCGAGCTGATCGCGGATAAGCTTCTCCCACCCCAGCTGGCAAGCACCGGTAGAGCCCGGCAGGCAGCAGATCAGGGTGCGATTGGCGAGACCCGCCAGCGCGCGGCTCTGCATGGCGGCGCCCTTGATGTCGGCGAAGGAGAGCTGGCGAAACAGTTCGCCAAAGCCCTGCACGGTGCGCTCGAACAGTACCCCGACCGCCTCGGGCACCCGGTTCTGTTCGTTGAAGCCGGTGCCGCCGTTGATGAGCACCACCTGCACCCCCTCATCGGCGATCCAGTCGCTCACTTGGGCGCGAATACGAAACAGATTGTCGGGGCAGAGCGCCCGGTCGGCCAGCTGATGGCCCGATTCAGCGAGGGCGGAAACCAGATAGTCGCCCGAGCTGTCATCGGCAGCGGTGCGGCTGTCGGAGACCGTCAGCACGGCGATCTTGAGGGGAATGAATGCGTTGTGTTTCTGTCCCATGGGCAGCTCCTGATGGCAAAGGACCGTGAGCAAAGAGAAGAAGAAAAGCGGCCAAGATCCCGGCTGACAGCGCTCGCTGGTGGCACGGTTCATACCCACCCGGGCTGAACCTTTGACCTTGCTGTCATGCGCTGCGACTCACGGCGGGCCGATTCTATCAAAACTCCCGCCAGAGGGGGGATTTAAAGGAGGCACAGTGGTGCTTTTGCCCTGGCCGGGCGAAATATGAACGAGGCCGGGTGAACCCGGCCTCGTTGCTGGTGCAGGCTTAGAAGCCCTTCACCCCTGTCATGTCGGGCAGCTGGTGAGCAATGCCCTTGTGGCAGTCGATACAGGTGCTCTCGCCGCTGGCCAGGCTGGTGGAGTGCATCTGGGCACCCCGCTTGCCTTGCAGGGAGAAGTCCATATATTCGAAGTTGTGGCAGTTGCGACACTCCCTCGAATCCGTGTCCTTCATCCGCTTCCACTCCCGCTCGGCCATCTCCCGCCGGTGCGACTCGAACTTCTCGCGGGTGTCCACCTTGCCGGTGATCATGCCCCACAGCTCCTTGGAGGCCTGCACCTTACGGATGATCTTGTAGGTCCACTCGTGCGGCACGTGGCAATCCGGGCAGCTGGCCCGCACGCCGGAACGGTTGGCATAGTGGATGGTGTCGCGGTACTCCACGAACACGTTGTCCTTCATCTCGTGGCAGCTGGTGCAGAACTTTTCGGTGTTGGAGGCTTCCATGGCGGTGTTGAAACCGCCCCAGAAGATGACCCCGCCGAAGAAGCCCATCAGCAGCAGTACCCAGAGGGCTGCCTTCGAGGGGGACTTGAAGGTGGTCCACAGACGCTGGATAAAGCCGGGTAATTTCATCTATGGGTTCCTCAGTTCAAGGCTTCAACTGGTTTAAATGTATTTTCCACCAGCGGCTTGGCATCCGCTTGCGGCACGTGGCACTGCAGGCAGAAGTAGCGGCGGGGGGACACCTCTCCCAACGTCATGCCGTCACGGGTCTCGAAGTGAGTCGGGCTGATCTTGGGGGCCTTCATGGCGCTGGCGTTCTTGAAGCTGTGACAGGCCAGGCACTTGTTGACCTTGTTGTCCACTTCATAGTTGCGGGTGTCGTGGGGGATCAGCGGGGGCTGATGCATGTACTGGCGATCGTAGAGATCACCATCCTTGCGAAAGTTCTTCATGGGGGCCGCATCGGCATCCGTCACCAGATCCGTGCTTCCTCGCTCCGACTTGATGCCCCCCGTGCTGTTGGTGATCTCGGGGACTGCCGCCATCAAGGAACCTGCCATCAGACAGGCCAGCATTGCTCCAATCAGCTTCTTCATTATTTGTTCTCCGACGTTTTCTCTGCCTTGACGGCAAAACCTACAGTGATTTCAAAAACTTGCTCCGCGCAGACATCGATGCAACGGCCGCAGTTGGTACACTCCTGAGCCACAATCAAGGGCCCGTGACCACGCTTGGCACCGTGAACGGGGCCGCGCAGGATGGGGCGTTCCGGGCAGACCGCATAACAATCCATGCAGTTGCTGCACCGCTCGCGCCCCTTGGCAGAAATCTTGATGAACCCGACCCGGTTGACCAGGGCATAGAAGGCCCCCACCGGACAGAGGTGACCGCACCAGCCCCGCTCCACCACGAAGAGGTCGAACAGGAACAGCACCGCCAGCAAGGCCCAGCCCGCCCCCATGCCAAACAGCAGACCGCGCAGGGTGAGCGACACCGGATTGACCAGCTCCCACACCAGCACACCGGTGATGGCCGGCGCCACCAGCACCATGGCCAGCAGCCAGTAACGGGTATTGCGGCTGAACTGGCCATTGCCCTTGAGACCGAGCCGGGCTCGCAGCCAGGCGGCGGCATCCGTGATGAGGTTGACCGGACAGACCCAGGAGCAGAACACCCGCCCCCCGACCAGCCAGTAACCAGCCAGCACGATGACAGCCCCCAGCCAGAGGGTGGGGATGGGCCAATGGCCCGCCGCCACCGACTGCAGCAGGGTCAGCGGATCCGTGAGCGGCACCGTCTCCAGCAACAGCGAGCTGGAGAGGTTGCCCTCGAGGATCCAGATGCCCGCCAGCGGTCCCAGCAGGAACAACCCCAGCACGCCAAACTGGCTGAGCCGGCGCAACAGCAGGAAGCGATGGGCGCGCCACCAACCCAGCCTGGCCGTGGCTTCGGCTCCCGGATAACGACTCATAGCCCCTCCGGTTTGCGGGTTGGCAGGGTGAGCCTGTCGCCGATGAGCGATTTGCCCGCCTTTGCCTTCTCTTCCCAGCCGAGCCGGTAGTGGTGGCCCAGCTCCCCCTTGGCGAGCTGACGAGGCACCACCTTGATGGCTGCCTCTTCCAGCACGCAGGCGTGCTCGCACTTGCCGCAGCCGGTGCAGACATCGCTGTGCACCGTGGGCAGGAACATGGCGTGCTTGCCGGTGCGCTGGTTGTGCTGCAGCTCCAGGGTGATCGCCTTGTCAATCAGCGGGCAGACCCGGTAGCAGACGTCGCAACGCAGCCCCAGGTAGTTGAGGCAGGTCTCGTGATCGATGAGCACCGCCACCCCCATCCGCGCCTGATCGATGTCGGTCATGGCCTGATCCAGCGCCCCGCTCGGGCAAGCCGCCACGCAAGGGATGTCGTCACACATCTCGCACGGCACGGCACGCGCCTTGAAGTAGGGGGTGCCGGTGGTCACGGGTTCAAACAGCCGGGCGAGCTTGAGGGTGTCGTAGGGACAAGCCTCGACGCAGAGCCCGCAGCGCACGCAGGCGCCGAGAAACTCGGCCTCGTCGAGGGCGGCAGGCGGACGCAGCGCCTGGGCAGGCACCGCCTGCACCTGCTGGCGCGCCATGCCGCCGAGCCCCACGCCAAGCAGGCCCACACCGCAGGCCCCCTTGGCCATGTCGGCCAGAAACTGGCGCCGACTACGACTCATCTCGCGCTCCCCGCCTTATGCCTTGACGACCTTGACGGCGCACTTCTTGTAATCCGTCTCTTTGGAGAGCGGATCGGTGGCGTCCAGGGTCAGCTTGTTGACCAGCTGACTCGCGTCGAAGAAGGGCATGAACACCAGTCCCTTGGGCGGACGGTTGCGACCGCGGGTCTCGACCCGGGTTTTCACCTCGCCACGGCGGGAGGAGACGATCACCTCTTCACCACGGCGCACGCCGCGAGCCTTGGCATCTTCCGGGTGCATGAACAGTACCGCATCCGGGAAGGCGCGATAAAGCTCGGGGACCCGGCGGGTCATGGTGCCGGTGTGCCAGTGCTCCAGCACGCGACCGGTGGAGAGCCACATGTCGTACTCTTTGTCCGGTGCCTCGGCGGCCGGCTCATAGGGCAGCGCGAAGATCACCGCCTTGCCGTCGGGCTTGCCGTAGAAACGCACCCCCTCGCCCGCTTTCACGTAAGGGTCGAACCCTTCGCGATAGCGCCACAGGGTCTCTTTGCCATCCACCACAGGCCAGCGCAGGCCACGGGCTTCGTGATACTGATCAAACGGCGCCAGATCGTGGCCATGGCCGCGCCCGAAGGTAGCGTACTCTTCGAACAGCCCCTTCTGGACGTAGAAACCAAAGTGCTCTGCCTCGTCGTTCAGCGCCCCCTTGCTCTGCTCTTTCGGGAACTGGTTGACCTGGCCGTTGGCATAGAGCACGTCGAACAGGGTCTTGCCCTTCACTTCCGGCATCTTGGCGATAAGCTCCGCCGGCCACACCTCTTCCACGGTGAAGCGCTTGGAGAACTCCATCAGCTGCCACAGGTCGGACTTGGCCCCTTCCGGTGCCTTCACCTGCTGGTGCCAGAACTGGGTGCGACGCTCGGCGTTGCCGTAAGCCCCCTCTTTCTCCACCCACATGGCGGTCGGCAGGATGAGGTCGGCCGCCTGGGCGGTCACGGTCGGATAAGGATCGGAGACCACGATGAAGTTGGCCGGGTTGCGATAACCGGGCAGCCCCTCTTCGTTCATGTTCGGGCCGGCCTGCATGTTGTTGTTGCACATCACCCAGTAGGCGTTGAGCTTGCCGTCCTTGAGCATGCGGTTTTGCAGTACGGCGTGGTAGCCCACCTGCTCCGGGATGGTGCCTTCCGGCAGCTTCCAGATCTTCTCGGCGATGGCGCGGTGCTTGGGTTCGGTCACCACCATGTCGGCCGGCAGACGGTGAGCGAAGGTGCCCACCTCACGGGCAGTACCGCAGGCGGAGGGCTGACCGGTCAGGGAGAAGGGACCGGAACCCGGCTGGGAGATCTTGCCGGTCAGCAGGTGAATGTTGTAGCAGAGGTTGTTGGCCCAGACACCGCGGGTGTGCTGGTTGAACCCCATGGTCCAGTAGGAGACCACCTTCTTGCTCGGATCGGCATAGAGCTGAGCCAGCTTCTCGAGCTTGTCCTTGGAGACGCCGGAGAGCTTGGAGACGGACTCCAGATCGTAATCCGCCACGAACTTGGCGAAGTCGTCGAAGCTCATCGGGGTGGAATCGCCGTTGTCCGGGTTCTTGGCCTTCTGCTGCAGCGGGTTGGTGGGGCGCAGGCCGTAGCCGATGTCCGTGGTGCCCTTGCGGAACTGGGTGTGCTTGTTGACGAACTCCCAGTTCACCTTGTCATTCTGGATGATGTAGTTGGCGATGTAGTTGAGGATCGCCAAGTCGGTCTGCGGGGTGAACACCATGCCGTTGTCCGCCAGCTCGAAGCTGCGATGCTCGAAGGTGGAGAGCACGTGCACCTGCACGTCCTGGTGGGACAGGCGGCGATCGGAGATGCGCGACCAGAGGATGGGGTGCATCTCGGCCATGTTGGAGCCCCACAGCACGAAGGCGTCGGCCTGCTCGATATCGTCGTAGCAGCCCATGGGTTCATCCATGCCGAAGGTACGCATGAAGCCCACTACCGCGGACGCCATGCAGTGACGGGCATTGGGATCTAGGTTGTTGGTACGCAGACCGGCCTTCATCAGCTTGGCGGCGGCATAGCCTTCCCACACGGTCCACTGGCCGGAGCCGAACATGCCGACGGCGGTCGGGCCCTTCTCTTTCAGGGTGGCCTTGAACTTCTCGGCCATGATGTCGAAGGCCTGATCCCAGCTGATGGGGGCGAAGTTGCCGTTCTTGTCGAACTTGCCGTTGGTCATGCGCAGCATGGGCTGGGTCAGCCTGTCCTGGCCATACATGATCTTGGACAGGAAGTAACCCTTGATGCAGTTAAGACCGCGGTTGACCGGTGCATCGGGATCGCCCTGGGTCGCCACGACACGCCCATCCTGGGAACCCACCAGCACGGAACAGCCGGTACCGCAGAAACGGCACGGCGCCTTGTCCCAGGTGATGGCAGTCTTGTCGGTACTGGTGATCAGATTGGCCGCCAGCGTGGGGGCACTGACACCAGCCACGGCAGCGGCTGCCGCCACCGCGTTGGCCTTCATAAAGTCGCGTCGACTCAGCTTCATGGCATATCCTCACATTGCTTATCGCGTAAGTTGTCGAGTGTATCGAACTGGTTTTGGCTCAGGGCGGCGAACTAGAACCCTGGCGTCGTTTTTCTGTGCATCCATGGCGGCCATCATGATGAGTCACGCAGGCTCGGCCTTATGGCACTACTCCTTGCACTGGGCATCGAGCTCATCGAACTGGTGGTAAATCAGGGCGGCGGACAGCACGCCCGGCATCGCATTGATGGCGTCGATGGCCGTCATGATGGGCCGCTGGCTCGGGCCTTCCAGGGTCACCACCAGCTTGCCCTCATCACTGACTGCATGGATCTCGGCCCCCTCGAGGGTGGCAATCTGCTCTGCGAGCCGGTGACGCAAGGAGGGCTGGGTCAGCACCACCAGGCTCGATACATGGAACTCTTGTTTCATTGTGGCTCCTGCTTCACACACATCCTGCTTCATCTGGACTCCTCGCTGGCGGGGGCTCCCACCCGGATGCTGCCGACCGGACAATCCTTCACACAGGCACCGCAACCGGTGCAGACTGCGGCCTCGATGCTGGGGGTCGGCACCCGGCCCAGCACGGGGGAGAAATGGATTGCCCTGGGCTCGCAGCTGTCCTGGCAGCGCTGGCAGAACACCTGACCCTGAGCCAGACAGCTGGCTTCAATATGGGCGATGTATTGCCAGGGCGCCTCCGTGGTCGGACGAAATATCGGCACTCTGCAAGCGGCGACACATTCCCCGCAGAAGGTGCACTCGCCGCGCAGAAAATCCACGGTCGGGAAACCGCCATCGCCCTTTACCAGGATCTGCTCTGGGCAGGCCGTGAGACAGTCACCGCAGCGGGTGCAGTCGGCGGCAAAGTCGGACCAGGCGATGGACCAAGGGAGTTGTACCCGAGGTTCATTCGATGTCAGACGACCCCGAAACAGACTGCGACGCGACAGGTTGACCCCATCCGGCATAACGGCTCCTTGTTGCTGGTGATGGCGCACGAGTGAGTCCTATGACAGGTATTTTCAATACCTATTATAAGAGTGGGTGTATATTGCGGCCCTGACAAGTTCAGGGATATACCACCAGGGAGATAAACAGGGGGGATTCTTGCGCTGGATCAAACCCTTGGCGCAGGAAAGAACAACGGGGGAAAGACAAAATACCCCCATTTGAGGATTGCTTATTAATCGATGGCTATTTTTTCGAGCGAGGTCGCTCAGCCACCGATGGAGGCCAGATGCGGGGTCATGCCGGCATTGCCTTCGTGCAGCCTGTGGGTCGCAGCCTTGCCGGCAAGGGCGCTGCGGATCCGCTGCTGCAATTCATCCTGCTGGCCGTCATCCGTCAACAGATCGCGAAGCTCCACCCCGTGATCGCCGAACAGGCAGAGGTGCAGCTTGCCGAGGGAAGAGACTCGCAGCCGGTTGCAACCGGCACAGAAATCCTTGCTGTAGGGCATGATGAGCCCGACCCCACCCATCGACTCCGGATGCATGAATACCTGGGCGGGGCCATCGTCGTCGCCACGCAGCTGCTGCAACCAACCGGCATCGAGCAGACGCTGTTTGATGAGCGCCCCGCTGGCGTGGTGATCGCGAAACAGGGTATCCATCTCGCCGGTCTGCATCAGCTCGATGAAACGCAGCTCGATGGGTTGGTGCCGGATCCAGGCCAGGAAGGCATCCAGCTGGTGGTCGTTGAGACCCTTGAGCAGTACGGCATTGATCTTGACCGACTTGAAGCCGGCGGCCAGCGCCGCTTCGATCCCCTCCATCACCTCCGCCAGCTTGTTCTCGCCGGTGATCTGGTGAAACTGACGCGGATCCAGGCTGTCGACGCTGACGTTGAGGGCGGTCAGGCCCGCATCGAACCACTCTTTGGCCCGCTCTTTCAAACGATACCCATTGGTGGTCATGGCCACCTTCTCGATGCCGGGGGTATTGGCCACCGTCTCTATGATGGCGGTGAAGTCCCGGCGCAGGGAGGGTTCCCCGCCGGTCAGACGCACCTTGCGGGTGCCCATGGCGGCAAAGCCACCGACGACGCGGCGGATCTCTTCGAGAGAGAGAAAGGGCTGGCGCCCCGCCTTGCCACCGGCCGGTGGCCGATAGCCATCCGGCAAACAGTAGGTACAGCGAAAATTGCACACGTCGGTGACCGACAGGCGCAAATAGTAAAAACGACGGGAAAAACCATCTTGCAGTGGCGACATAAACACCTTTCCAAATACGGGAGGCCAGGGCATTTCTTTCCTGACCCTTACAGCTCGAACATCGGCTGACGGCGGTTTCCCCCTATCATGAGGACTTAGGCAAAACCGCTCGGAGTTCATCTAGTTTTTC
Organism: Aeromonas dhakensis; assembly: GCF_000820305.1. Classification (GTDB taxonomy): domain Bacteria; phylum Pseudomonadota; class Gammaproteobacteria; order Enterobacterales; family Aeromonadaceae; genus Aeromonas; species Aeromonas dhakensis. The sequence continues at coordinate 107,705 of NZ_CDBH01000045.1, read as the reverse complement.
GATGCTAGCACAAGTTGGAGTACACTCCCATGCTACTTTGTGGGGTTATTGTCTGCAGTGAAGGAAGAGAGCCGGCATGGGAAAGTGGTTCAAAGTACATTCGGTCAGCAGCGCCATCGGACGCTCCATGGTGCTCATCCTGTTCATGGCGAGCCTGATCGCCGTGGTGGCCATGGTGACCCTGTTCTATTCGGTGCCCGATGCCAAGGCGATCAACCTCTCCGGCTCCCTGCGGATGCAGGCCTACCGGATGGCCTACGAGATTGAGCAGGGCCAGCAGGTGCTGAGCCGGCTCGATCAGTTCGAGCAGACCCTGCACGCCGCCGAGCTGCAGGAGACCCAGCGCTGGATCACGCCAGCCTCCCTGCGTCGCACCTACGGCGAGGTGCTGCAGCAGTGGCAGGTGATGCGCGAGCACATCGAGAATGCCACCCCGCGGCGCTATACGGATAACACAGAGCAGTTCGTCGCCGCCATCGATGACTTCGTCAACCAGATGCAGTATCACGTGGAGTTCAAGGTGCGCATGCTGGCGCTGGCCGAAGGGCTGGGGCTGCTCTCCATCATCACCATCGCCTGGTTCACGGTGCGCTTTACCCGCCAGCAGGTGGTGGCCCCGCTCAACCAGCTGGTCTATTGCGCCCGCCAGATCCAGCGCCAGGAGTTCGATCTGACCCTGCCCCCCCGCTGCGAAAACGAACTGGGGGAGCTGTCGGGGGCCTTTGTCACCATGGCCGATGAGCTTGGCAAGCTCTACCGGGAGCTGGAGAGCAAGGTGGAAGAGAAGACTGCCAAGCTGCAACAGGCCAACGACACCCTCTCCTTTCTCTACAGCACAGCCCAGAAGCTGCACGCGGCGCCGCTGAGCCGGCGCACCCTGCTCAAGCTGCTGGAGCGAGCGGCGGCCCACCAGCACATCGACTACATCCGGCTGACCCGTTTCGAGCACAATGCCATGCCGGACTACATCACCGGCCGCAAGGGTTGGCCAGGCGATCTGGAGGCGGTGGTCAGCTTCTATCTGCAGATGGATGAGCAGGAGTATGGCCGGCTCGACGTCATCAGCAGCCACCCCATCGACGAGCGGCTGATGAAGAACTTCTCCATGTTGCTGGCTCAGGTGCTGCACAAGGATCAGACCCTGCTGCAACACCAGCGCCTGCTGCTGATGGAAGAGCGGGCCGTCATCGCCCGCGAGTTGCACGACTCCCTGGCCCAGGCGCTCTCCTATCTCAAGATCCAGGCCACCCTGCTCAAGCGCTCGTTTGCCAAGGGGGATACCGCCAAGGCCGAAGCCGCCATGCAGCAGATCGATGAGGGGCTTGGCAGCGCCTACACCCAGCTGCGCGAGCTGCTCGGCACCTTCCGCCTCAGCATTGGTGACGCCAATCTCGGCGAAGCCATCAAGGTGATGCTGGAGCAACTCAAGCCGCAGACCCAGGCCGATATCAGGCTCCATTACGGTCTGGCCGATACCGACCTCGAAGCGGGTCAGCACATTCACATTTTGCAGCTGATCCGTGAGGCAGTCCTCAATGCCATCAAACATGCCAGCGCACAAGTGATTGATGTTAGCTGTGAGACCCTCGCCGATGGTAACATCCAGGTTCAGATTTCAGATGATGGTGTCGGAATAGGGATCGCAAGCTCGGCGGTCAACCACTACGGCCTGAGCATCATGAACGAGCGTGCCAACAAGCTGCATGGCCTGCTGACCATCAGTGAAAGGCCGCCCAGAGGCACCTGCGTACATCTGACCTTTCCCACCAGCCTAACAAGAGACGCCTGATGGACGAGATGAAATATAGTGTTCTGGTCGTGGATGACCATCCCCTCATGCGCAAAGGGATTGTGCAACTGCTGGCACTGGAAGAGAACATCGAGGTCGTCGGTGAAGCTTCCAATGGTACCGACGCCGTCGCCATGGCCAAGGAGTCCGAACCGGACCTGATCCTGCTCGACCTCAACATGAAAGGTCTCTCGGGCCTGGACACCCTCAAGGCGCTGCGCGCCGAGGAGGTGACCTCCCGGGTGGTGATCCTGACCGTCTCCGATGCCCGTCAAGATGTGGTGGCCCTGCTCAAGGCCGGCGCCGACGGCTACCTGCTCAAGGACACCGAACCCGATATGCTGCTGGCCCAGCTGGCAGACGTGATGACCGGCAAGCAGATCCTGAGCGAACCGCTGCGCCCCTACCTCGAGAACATCTACGAGCTGGATCACCTGCAGCAGAAGCTGGAGAGCTTAACGCGTCGCGAAATGCAAATTCTGCGTGAAATTGCAAAGGGCCTCTCCAACAAACAGGTCGCCTCCGTGCTCCATATTTCCGAAGGCACGGTCAAGGTACACGTCAAGAGCCTGCTCAAGAAACTCGAGGCGCAAAGCCGCGTGGAAGCGGCTGTCATGTACCTGGAGCAACGCAACTAAGCCCCCTTTTTACCCAGCCAAAGCCACCGTCCGGTGGCTTTTTTCATCCTCTGGCACAGTCGCTGCATTGTCCTGTTCAGTAACAACTGAATGGAGGATGGAACATGAAACTTCAACCTTTGGCACTGTTCCCCTTGCCTTCCCACATCCTGCCTGGTGGCAAGCTTCCTCTGCGTTTGTTTGAGCCGCGCCACCTGCAGATGCTCAAAGAGTCATTCATCAATGACCAGGGGTTTGGCATCGTGATGGAAGAGGCAACCACCTCGGGCAAGTCGGGTCGGATCCTGCCGGTCGGCACCCGGGTCAAAGTCACCGACTTTTACACCCTGAATGACGGCCTGCTCGGTGTCACCGTGCTCGGCATGGAACGATTCTGCATCCACGAGATGGAGACGGACGAGCTGGGTCTGCGCCGGGCCAAGGTCGAGGCCCTGCCCAACTGGCCGAGTACCCACTCAAATTTCAGCGACAAGCCGCTGGTCACCCGGTTGCAGGAAGTGTTCGAACAATATCCGGAGCTCGACGAACTCTATCCGGACAAGCGGTTTGACGATGCAGCCTGGCTCTGCCAACGCTGGCTCGAGATCCTGCCGATGCCGATCTATGAGAAGCAGATGTTGATTGCCAAACAAAATAGTGAAGCGGCTCGTCAATTCTTGCGCCGACTGATCGCACAGTGAGTCAATTTGGGCTTTGCAAAATGCAAATATTCCGATAATGAAAATGTCACTTTCGCATTTTGCAAATTGCAGGACGCAATAAAAACCGATAATCGCGCTGCAAGCCCTGTAAAACCGGTTCTGAAAAGTTGGCACGACTTTTTCATATAGAATCGTACAACCCGATTTATCCCGTGCTCTCTTCAGTATTTGCTGAAGAATTGGTCAACCACCCAGGTTGACCATTTTTTTTAGCTGCGATCCGGTGATGCGGGATGAAAATGACGTTGCAGGCACTCTCGCAGCCGCATCAGACTGATGGGTTTGGCCAGAAAATCATCCATGCCCTGCGCCAGGCAACGGGCTCTGTCTTCCGCCATGGCGTTGGCCGTCAGCGCCACTATGGGCATGCGGTAACCCAGCTCCCGCAAGCGGCGGGTCGCCTCCAGTCCATCCATCTGCGGCATTCGCATGTCCATCAGAATGAGATCCGGCTGCTGCTGCGCGACCTGCGCCAGTGCCTCCAATCCGTTAGCGGCCACCCTGACCCGGCTAACCAGCTTTTGCAGCATGAGCGAGACCACCAGCTGGTTGACCGGGCTGTCCTCCACCACCAGCACATCCAGTGCCTGAATGGGCTGCTGATCCGGCTCTGGCCGGCTGCTGCACTCGCATGGCAATGCCATGCCTGGCAAATCAAACCAGAAGCAGCTGCCCTCGCCAGGCGTGCTGCGCAGATGGATGCTGCCCCCCATCAATTCCACCAGTCGCTTGCTGATGGCCAGCCCCAGTCCGGTGCCGGAGAAGCGGCGGGTGGCCGAGCTGTCCACCTGGGAAAAGGGCTCAAACAGCAGCGCCTGATCCTCGGCCGAGATGCCGATCCCGGTGTCGGTCACCGTCACCCGCAACTGCTGATCATGCCACGCCAGCTGTAACAACACCCTGCCCACGCTGGTGAATTTTACCGCGTTGCCGAGCAGGTTGCTGATCACCTGGGAGAGGCGCACCGGATCCCCCTGCAACTGGGCCGGCACGGCCTCATCGACCTGCCAGCGCAGGTCGATACCCTTGGCGACAGCCCGTGCCAGCAGTGGTTCGATGAGGGACTGGCAGAGCTGGGCCGGCTGCAACGTCTCGCAGTGAAACTCCAGGGTGTGGGATTCAATCTTCGAAAAATCGAGTACGTCGTCGATGATGGTCTGCAGCAGTCGCGCCGCATGGGTGGCATGGCCAAGCAGCGTCTGCTGCTGGGGTTCGAGCTGGGCGTGTTGCAGCAGATCCAGCATCCCCAGCACAGCATTCATGGGGGAACGGATCTCATGGGTCATCATGGCCAGAAACTGCGACTTGGCACGGTTGGCGGCCTCAGCTTCGTCCCGCGCCCTGGCCAGCTCCTGCTCACGGCGGATCTGGTTGCCCACATCCCGCGCCGTGCCCCGATAGCCGATGAAAACACCGGCCCCGTCGAAACAGGGTTCGGCGTTGATCTCCATCCAGCGCGGCCCCCGTGCCAGGCTGACCTGCACCCGCACTGCCCGTACCGGCAGGTGCAGACCGATGAGCCGGCGGTACTTGCCCCATTCGGGATCCCGCCTGTCATAGGCGTAGTCGTAGAGACTCTGGCCGGTCTGATGCACCAGCATCTCTTCCTGCTGACCGGGGGCCGAGACGTAGCTCAGCCTGTGTTCGGTATCCGTCTCCCAGAACCAGTCGGAGGCCATGCCGGCAAAACTGCGAAAACGCTGCTCACCCGCCTGCAACGCCAGGGTCTTGAGTTCAACCTGCTCCTGCAAGCGGGCCCGATAGGCGATGTTGACCAATGCCTGGGAGATAAGCGGCCGGCAGCGCTGCATGGCCGCCTTGCTCTTGAGATCGAAGGTACCCATCAGGGAGTGGCGACAGATGAGCACGCCGGAGAAACCGGGGGCCCGCAGCCCCGTCATCATGACGCTGGCCCAGCCCGTCACATCGGCCAGCGGCGCCAGCTCGGGCAACTGGGTCGGGTCATAGATGACCAGGGTCTCCCCCTCGATGGCCCGGGAAAAGATGGGTGTCAGCTGCCAGGGACGGCCCACCTCCCCCTCCTGGGTGCTGAGGTGGGTCAGCCCCCCCTCGCCCTCCCAGGCCACCACATCCGCGTGTTCGAAGCCGATGAAGGGTTTCAGCACCTGGATGAGGCTGTCCAGTACCTGCTCCAGCGTCTGGGCATCGGCCAAGGTGGCCACCCCGCACAGCAGGGTTTGCGACTCCTGCCGGTATTTGGCCTCTCGCTCCCGACAGCGCACCAGCTCCACCAGGGTGGTCTGCAGCTTGTCGCCAAGGGCTTCCAGTTCCGTATTACCAATCATCTTGTTTCCAGCGCAGTGTCAGCTGTCGAGAAAGATCACGCTCGATATCATCAGGTTGCCGTGTGCCAGCTCACCGTGTGGCAGACGTCCCTGCTCACCGAAGGTGAACGGGGTGATGAAGGGGATGTCCCCCAGCCGGGTATGAAATTGATCGACAAATTGGCATAAGCTATCACCAAGAGCCAAGCGGCAACCAGCACAAAAGATCACGAGGGCACCAAACGGCTGCATCTCGGTGGCCATGCCGTACTCTGGCTCGATGCGGGTCGCATTCAGACAGCGTTGCAACAGGCCCTCCTGGCTGCTGTACATCAGCAGCAACCGTTCCCCGACCTGAGTATCGGTAAAGAGGCGCAATCCGCCACCTTCTGTCACGGCTTCGGGGTGGGAGAGCTTGTAATAGGGCATGTCATCCAGGGTGCCAACCTGCCTGGCCAGCGGAGACAAGGTGGTTTCTCGCAGGATGGGCCCCACCGGCCAGGGCGTCGTGCGTCCGGTCCAGCGGGCATAGACGGCGGCGGCCGCTTCATCGTCAATGGTGAGGATCTCACGTCCTGCCAACGCCGTGATGATGCCGCGCTGTTCGGTGGGGACATAGCCGGAGTGGAACTGGAACGCCAGCTGGCAATCGGGATAGAGCACCGCCAGCACCACCCCCTCGCGAGTACTGCCCTCGTCCCAGCACAACTGCCACTCCCCGCTCACGCTGTTGTCGGCGGCTGAGCCGCCGACCACCGGCACCGTTGTGCCCAGTTCGGCTTCGATGCTCTCCAGCATCGCCTCCTCCTGGCCCGGGCTTGCATGCAACAAGATGAGTTGCGGCAACTCGCCGGGGCGCCCCCCGTCAGCAATGGCGCTGCGCAGCAGTTGGCGCACATCGACGGCAGCCCCCGCCTGACCCGCCACACCGTAGGCGCCCTTGTCATCGTAGATGGCCGCAACCGCCACCCCCCGCCCCTGGCGGGCATGGTGGCCGGTCTGGGTCATGACCCCGCCGCAGGAGCTGCAACCGATCAGCCGGGACGACGGGAACTGCTGTTTGAAGTGATGACGCAGTTCCTCAGCATCATGAGCCTGAGTAAAATAGACCAACAACAGCGAAGGGGAATCGGGTGATTGAGCGAGCAGCCGCTCACTGATCTGTCGGGCAGCCAGCAGGGAGGTCTCTTCAAGAGAGTGAGCCGTCAGAAAGTTCAACACCATCTCCTAGTTGTGCATGATGCTGGGGGTAAGCAAAAATCATACCTTAATCAAACAATTATCCCGTTTCATCGACTAGAATGCTCTCAATCGAGACCAACCACAGGACAGCCGCATGTGGCAGAAGAACATCAATGATTTTGACCGGGTCGTCGCCATCGGTGGCGGCCATGGCATGGGCCGCGTGCTCTCGTCCCTCTCGTTCCTGGGATCGCGCCTGACCGGCATCGTCACCACCACGGATGATGGCGGCTCCACCGGACGACTGCGCAAGAGCCAGGAGTGTATCGCCTGGGGTGATCTGCGCAACTGTTTGAATCAACTGGTCACAGATCCCAGCATCGGCAGCCTGCTGTTCGAGTATCGCTTCGCCGGTCGTGGTGAACTGGCCGGCCACAACCTCGGCAACCTGATGCTGCTGGCACTCGACAACCTCTGCGTGCGTCCTCTTGATGCTATCAAGCTCATCAGTGACATGCTGAAAATAGAGTCACAATTGTTACCCATGTCTGAATTTCCCACCGACCTGTGTGCCCACACAGTCTGTGGCAACCAGATCCTGGGGGAAGTATCCATCGATCAGCTCGATACCCCGCCGCTCTCACTCAGCCTGAGCCCCGAGGTTCCGGCCACCCGCGAGGCAGTACAGGCGCTGGAGCAGGCCGACATGATCATTCTGGGGCCTGGCAGTTTTCTCACCTCCATCATGCCCCCGCTGCTGCTGGCGGAAGTGGCGCAGGCCATCAACGAGAGCAACGCCATGCTGGTGTTCATCTGCAATCTGGTGGCGGAGAATGGCCCGGCTGGCCAGCTCAGCCTGCTCGATCAGTGGCGCTGGCTGGAATCACGGGTCGGTACGGGACGGCTCGATGCCATCCTTGCTCCTGCAGGAGAGTACCAACCTGAACTGGCTGGCAGGTTGATCCAGGCCGATCTGGGTGAAACCGCGCTGCCCCATCGTCATGATCGCCTGAAACTGAAACTGGCCCTGGACAGGGTGATCCAGCAACTGGTCAATCAACGCTAGCGGGCAGGTTGAGTCTGACAAGTCCGGCGCCCATGCGCCGGCTGCCCGGACTCAATGGTAGTTGGCAAGGTGGGAGAGCACCTGAGGCAGGGATTGTTCCAGCTCGTTGAGCAGGCGGGCGACCTCGGCCCCATCCGCTTGTTTGCAGGCGAGCTCCAGCGCCATCACCTGCTGATAGCTGACTTGAGCACCGTAACTGCCGCAAGAAGACTTCATGCTGTGGGCAAGCCGGGCCAGGGCCGTCCAGTCCTGACGCTCATAGAGCGGGCGTAGTTGAGTGAGCTGCTCGCCCACCTCCTCGATAAACACCGAGATCACCACCGGCATCATCTCCTGGCCGATATCTTCCGCCAATTGTCGCAATACCTTCTGATCCAGCCACTCCATTTCATCATCCTCCCGTGGTATTCAAACAGACCATACTATAGATGCCCGGCATGGTACCGTCACGTCTGCTTCCCTACCAACAATTAGACCCGCACGGGGCATAGGATGAAAAACGTGATCGAGCTCGCCTAACCAGACAATAGATGGCCGGATTGCAACATAATGGTTGCCAATAAATTAACAATTAAGCAACAATGACAGCCGTGAGAATGATGCGACTCAGCAACACCTCTCTCATCCCTTTTGCCTGTATGGCTGCTGCGAAGAACCAGGGTAGGATTCTACCCTGGTATTTTTTTACATTGAGATCAGGATGTTATCACTTCTGATCGGCAGACACCCGCTCACCCAGCCGAAACAGGTTGAACTCGCCAGGCGCCATCCTGACCCAGTCTTCATTGCCGGTCAGCGGCCGCGTGGCAATCAGGGTCACCACATCGTTCGGGGTTGTCTCGCTCTGAAAATCGATGGCGACATCCTCATCCAGCAGACGTGCCTCCCCGAATGGAGCTCGCCGGGTCAACCAGTAGAGGTTGTTGCTGCAATAGGTCATCACGAACTCCCCATCCGACAGCAACATGTTGAATACCCCAAGGCTACGCAGCTCCTCGCACAGGGTCGCCAGATAGCGGAACATGGCGGGGAAATTGGCAGGGCGCCTGGGGTATTTCTGCTCCAGCCGCTCGAGCAACCAGCAGAAAGCGTGCTCGCTGTCGGTATCTCCCACCGGCCTGTGTCGCCCGGTGGCCAGCTTCTTGTAGCCGGTCAACTGGCCGTTGTGGGCAAAGGTCCAGTAACGGCCCCACAGTTCGCGGGTAAAAGGGTGGGTATTTTCCAGCGACACACAGCCACGGTTGGCCTGGCGGATATGGCTGACCACGGCGCGGCTCTTGATGGGCAGTGCCTGTACCAGCCTGGCGATGGGGGACTGGGCGCTGGGTTCGGGATCCTTGAAGGTACGAAAGCCCTTCCCTTCATAGAAGGTAATGCCCCAGCCATCCTTGTGGGGTCCCGTCTTGCCGCCGCGCAGCATCAGGCCGGTGAAGCTGAAGCAGATATCGGTCGGCACATTGGCACTCATGCCGAGCAGTTCGCACATAAGCTGCGGGCTCCTTGCTTACTTGATCGTTGCTCGTTCAAGAGGTCGCCCGGCAGGAAATGCAGAGCCTTGCCGACCGACCTCTTGCACCGGATCACGCCGGCCGGAACATAAATCTGCAGGATTCAGCGGTTCCGGCGCGGGATCACATCCTTACTTGGCCATCTCTTTTTCGACCAGCTGGATCAGGATGTGGATCACCTTGATGTGCACTTCCTGAATGCGGTCGGCATAGCCAAAGTGCGGCACCCGGATCTCCACATCGGCCAGACCGGCCATCTTGCCGCCATCCTTGCCGGTCAGCGCTATCACCTTCATGCCCTTGGCACGGGCCGCCTCGATGGCCTTCAGGATATTGCCGGAGTTGCCGCTGGTGGAGATGCCGAGCAGCACGTCGCCACGACGGCCGACCGCTTCCACATAGCGGGAGAAGACGTAGTCATAGCCAAAGTCGTTGGAAACGCAGGAGAGGTGGCTGGGATCGGAGATGGCGATGCCGGCGTAGCCGGGGCGGTTCTCGCGATAACGACCGGTCAGCTCCTCGGCAAAATGCATGGCGTCACAGTGGGAACCACCGTTGCCACAGGAGAGTACCTTGCCTTCCTGCTTGAAGGAGTCAGCGAGCAACTTGGCGGCCGCTTCGATGTTCTTCAAATTTTGCTCATCTGCCAGGAACGCCTGGAGCACGCCGGCAGCTTCGGTCAATTCATTGCGGATCAGTTCTTGGTACATGATGTCTCTTCCAAAATATGGGCGGCGCCATTGTCGCACAAGCCAATCCCGGAGTCGCCCCCCGCCCGTCAAGATGGCGCCGGCACTACGTTATGCCGATCACAGAGCCAAGGTAACAAGCTTGTAAACAGCTTGATAAGTTTGTGCGTATGAATTACAACAGAGGCCATATCCAACAGGTCAGACCTCTGGATCAGTTAACCCCCAGTTCACCCAACTTCGGCAACTCATGCAAGGAGCGAAAAATGACGACGACTCTCACTCTGCTCGGAGTGATCCTGGTGATCGGCGCCATGGCTTATCGCCGGGCGTCTCTGTTCACCTCCACGCTTGCCACGGCGGCAGCCCTGATTGCCGGCGCCCTCTATGGCCACGTTCCCCTGCTGGTCTGGGTACTGTTTGCGGTGATCGCCATACCTCTCAATCTGGTGGATTTTCGTCGCAATCAACTGACCAAGCCGCTGTTCAAGCTCTACAAATCCATCATGCCGGAGATGTCCCGCACCGAGAAAGAGGCCATTGAGGCGGGCACCACTTGGTGGGAAGCCGACCTGTTTGCTGGCAACCCGGACTGGAAAAAGCTGCACGCCATCCCGGTCAGCACCCTCTCTGCCGAAGAGCAGGCCTTTCTGGACGGCCCGGTGGAAGAGGTGTGCCGCATGGTCAACGACTGGGAAGTGACCCATGAGCGGGCCGATCTCTCCCCCGAGGTGTGGCAATACCTGAAGGACAACAAGTTCTTCGCCATGATCATCAAGAAGAAATACGGTGGCCTGGAGTTCTCCGCCTACGCCCAGTCCTGCGTGCTGCAAAAGCTGTGCGGCGCCAGCGCCGTGCTCGCTTCCACCGTCGGCGTGCCCAACTCGCTGGGCCCGGGCGAACTGCTGCAACACTATGGCACCGATGAGCAGAAGGATTACTACCTGCCGCGTCTGGCGGTCGGCAAGGAGATCCCCTGCTTCGCCCTCACCAGCCCGGAAGCAGGCTCTGACGCAGGCTCCATTCCCGACTTCGGGATAGTCTGCAGGGGCGAGTGGGAAGGAAAAGAAGTACTCGGCATGCGCCTGACCTGGAACAAGCGCTACATCACGCTTGCCCCCATCGCCACCGTACTGGGCCTCGCCTTCAAGCTGCGTGACCCCGAGCACCTGCTGGGTGACGAAGAGGAACTTGGTATCACTTGCGCCCTCATTCCGACCCACATCAAGGGGGTCGAGATCGGCCGTCGCCACTTCCCGCTCAACGTGCCGTTCCAGAACGGCCCGACCCGTGGCAAGGACGTGTTCGTCCCGCTCGATTTCATCATTGGCGGCCCGGCCATGGCCGGTCAGGGCTGGCGCATGCTGGTCGAATGCCTGTCGGTCGGACGCGGCATTACCTTGCCCTCCAACAGCACCGGCGGCGTCAAGATGCTGGCCCTGGCGAGCGGCGCCTACAGCCGCATCCGCCGTCAGTTCAAGCTGCCCATCGGCAAGATGGAAGGCATTGAAGAGCCGCTGGCCCGCATCGGCGGCAACGCCTACATCATGGGCGCCGCCGCCAAGCTGACCGTGACCGGTATCGATTTGGGCGAGAAACCCTCGGTCATCTCCGCCATCGTCAAGTACCACCTCACCGATCGTGCCCAGAAGTGCATCATCGATGCCATGGACATCCACGGTGGCAAGGCCATCTGCATGGGGCCCAACAACTACCTGGCCCGTGGCTATCAGGGCGCACCCATCGCCGTCACGGTGGAAGGGGCCAATATCCTGACCCGCAGCATGATCATCTACGGTCAGGGCGCCATCCGCTGCCACCCGTACGTGCTGCCCGAAATGCTGGCGGCCAGCCACCCGGATCAGGAGCAGGCCCTCAAGGACTTCGACAAGGCGGTATTCAGCCACGTCGGCTTTGCCATCAGCAACCTGGTGCGCAGCTTCTGGCTGGGTCTGACCGGTGCCCGCTTCGCCGCCGCGCCGTTCAAGGACCAGACCAAGGGTTACTACCAACAGCTCTCCCGCCTCTCTGCCAACCTGGCGTTCCTGTCGGACATGGCGATGGGCACCCTGGGTGGCGAGCTCAAGCGTAAAGAGCGGGTCTCCGCCCGTCTTGGCGACGTGCTGAGCCAGCTCTATCTGGCCTCCAGCGCCCTCAAGCGCTATCAGGATGAGGGTCGTCAGCACGCCGACCTGCCGCTGCTGCACTGGGCGCTGCAAGATGCCCTGTTCAAGGCACAGGAAGCGATCGACGAGCTGCTGCGCAACTTCCCGAACCGCTGGATTGGGCTGGCCCTGCGCGTCATCGTGCTGCCACTGGGCCGCGACCTGAAACGTCCGAGCGACAAGCTGGACAACCAGGTGGCCCGCCTGCTGCAAACCCCGAGCGACACCCGCAGTCGACTGGCCCAGGGGCAGTATCTCACCCGCGAAGAAGGCAACCCCTTCGGTCTGCTGGAGCAGGCGCTGGACGACGTGCTCTCTGCCGAGCCACTGTTTGAGAAAGTATGCAAGGCTGACGGCATCAAGCGTCCGTTTATGCAACTGGACAAGGTGGCAGAATCCGGCCTGACGCTGGGGGTACTCAACCAGACCGAAGCGGACCTGTTGCGCCGCGCCGAAGAGAGTCGTCTGCGCACCATCAACGTCGATGATTTTGATCCCATCGAGCTGGTCGCCAACAAGGCCCTGTTCGAGCCATCGGCCTATCACAGAGCCGCCTGAGCGCCCGATAGATAGTCAAACGCCTCCCAAGTGGAGGCGTTTTTTATGGGGCAGGATCAGGATGACGACAAAGAGATTTCACAGATCAAATTTTATTTCCCAATAAGTTTCCTATCCTTAGTGAAGCAGTTAATGTAAGCACAGGATCCCAAACAGGATTGCATGATGGATGACCAAATCCTGATTATTGACGATGACGATCTGCCCCTTCTCGACGACCAGCAGGCTGGATGGAAGGTGATGATTGTGGACGATGAGCCCGAAGTGCATCGCATAACCAAGATCACCCTGAGCAAGTTTGAATTCGATAATAGACCCATTGAATTTTTGCATGCTTATTCAGCCGCTCAAGCCAAGGAGCTGCTCGCCAAGACCCCGGACGTGGCCTTGTTGCTGCTGGACGTGGTCATGGAGGTCGATCACGCCGGTCTCGATGTGGTCAAATTCGTGCGCGAGGATCTGCAAAACAAGATGGTGCGCATCGTGCTGCGTACCGGTCAACCGGGCCAGGCCCCGGAAGATGACGTGGTCAGCAACTACGACATCAACGACTACAAGGACAAGACCGAGCTCACCTCCCAGAAGCTGCGCACCCTGCTGCGAGCCAGCCTGCGCTCCTATCGCGACATCCGCACCCTCGAGAGCAACCGCCAGGGGCTGGAGAAGGTCATCGAGGCCTCCAAGGGGATCTTCGAGAAGCGGGCACTGCGGCAGTTTGTCGAAGGGGCCCAGGAGCAGCTCAGTGCCCTGCTCAATCTGGAAGATTCACATATCTATGATGTGAAGCAGTATGCCTACGAGGTACGGGATCAGATCCTGGAACCCTTGCTGCCGGGCCATCCGTCGCTGCGTCTGGCCGATGCTCCCGTCATCTTGCGTCAGGCCATGAACAATCGCGCCAACGTCTATGACGGCAACCAGATGGTGCTCTACTGCCAGAACCCCCGCCATCATCTGCTGTTTCACATCGAGACCACTCGCCAGCTCAGCCAGATGGATACGGGCCTGCTCAGCCTGTTCACCGAAAACATCATAGTGGCGCTGGAGAACATCCGACTCAACGAGGTCATCGCCGACAACCAGCGCGAAATCATCTACCGCATTGGCGAACTGGTGGAGACCCGCTCCAAGGAGTCCGGCCTGCACGTCAAGCGGGTCGCCCTTTATACCGAGCTGTTCTGCCAGTTGCTGGGCATGAGCGAGGAACAGAGCGAGCTCATCAAGCGCGCCTCTCCGCTGCACGACATCGGCAAGGTGGGCATTCCGGATGCCATCCTGCACAAACCGGGCAAGTTGACCCCGGAGGAGTGGGAGATCATGAAGACCCACGCCCAACTGGGGCAGGACATGCTCTCCGGTAGCGATCTGGCGTTGTTCCAGATTGGTGCCACCATCGCCGGCAACCACCACGAAAAGTGGAACGGCAGCGGCTATCCCCGTGGCCTCAAGGGCGATGCCATTCCGCTGGAAGGGCGGGTGGTGGCGCTGGCCGACGTGTTCGATGCACTCGGCTCGGATCGCTGCTACAAGAAGGCCTGGCCGCTGGACAAGGTACTGGCGCTGATCCAGGAGGAAAAAGGCCAGCACTTCGACCCCCAGCTGGTGGAGCTGATGCTGGCCAACCTCGATAAATTCCTCGAGATCCGCGAACAGCACAAGGATATCTACGTCGGGGAACATTGAGCTGGATGGGTTGTTCAACCACCCCAGTAATCTGCCCATATAGAAAAAGCCGCCCTGACAGGCGGCTTTTTGCTGCTTGCAGCATTCCCCTCACCTATTGCTCGGGCAGGTTGAGATCCAGCTTGGCCTCCGGCTTGGCGCTCTCGCTCTCGGCTTTTTGCGATGCCATGGCTTTTTTCAGCGCCCGCCGCTTTTGCAGCACGATGAAGCCCACGCCGCCGAGCAGGAGCAGCAATAATATGCCAGCGCCACCCAGCAGCCAGACCAACCAGCCGCCGCTCTCCTTTTCCTCGAACTTGACCTGGCTCGGAATTGCTGCCGAGGCTTCTGACGCGGCAGAGGCGGCCGATGGCGGCGTTGCCAGCACCGGGAAGATATTGAAGGATTTGACCGGCAGGCTCACCTGAATTTCGCGGCCCAAGCGGGTCGTGCCAAACAGGGTAGCCGTCACCTCATATTGGCCGACTTCCTTGATGGCGGAGAGATCCACCTCCACCTTGGGTTCGGTGGCCACCGCATTGAACGGCATGCTGGTCCCGACCGTGCTGGTCGCCTTGCCCTGGATCACCACGGAAGCGGGATCCAGTTCATCCACGTCAATCAGGAAGGAGAGCTTGGCCCCGAACTCCTGCGAGGGAGGCGCGAGGGAGTAACTGACAGGTAGCGGATAGATCAGCACATCCTGATAGCGGGCACGGGAGAAGACCTGATTGCCTGTGCTGTACATGGCCCGGTATTTCCCGGCTGGCACATCCAGCACCGCCTCGGCGGTCATGATGCCGTCGCCTGGCACCTCGTCGAGCCCCTTGCCATCGTCACGATAGTGACCGAGCACCTCATCGACGACCGGCTCCCCCTCCGGCTTGGCGTCATTGAAACGCTGCAGCCGTACCGTCATGCCGAGATCGGACAGGTAGTAGCCATCCTTGGGCGGCGCGTCGTCGATCAGCAGCCAGGATTTGAGCTTGACCTTCTCCCCCTGGTAAAGCTGGGTCGGCAACAGATCGGTTTCCAGCTTGATGTTCGACAGCAGGCGCACCCGGTTGTCGGGGTCCACCTCGCCAATGGCCTGCCAGGGGCCCGGCATGGGATTGCGGATGGTAATGAGATCCTGATCCTTGAGCGCCAACCAGCCGACATCGGGCGGCGTCACCTTGCTCACATAGAGCTTGCTGCCATCGGGCCGCACCAGGATCACCGACGGAGTGCCCGGCTTGCGCGTCACGATGAAGGTGATCTCCTTCACCCCGTAATCGATGCGAAAGCGATTATCGAGCAGGGGGATGTCGGAGGGGGCAAATACCTCGTTGGCCCCGGCCGTCAGCGAGGCCAGCAGCAGCAGGCCGCCCCATAGCTTGCTCATTGCCGCCACAGGCAGGCTCCTCCCTTCTTCTGCACCAGATCCAGCCGCGCCTCGTGTACCGCCTCAACGTCGGCACTGGCCCGGATCACCTTGAGCGGTGGACGGTTGCTCTCCAGTCGCCGGATACTGGTGTCCTGGTTGCTTTCATTCTCGTTGCTCTCGGTGGCCAGGTTCAGTTTGGTCTGGCCACCCGTCATCAACAGGTAGACGTCTGCCAGGATCTCCGCATCGAGCAAGGCCCCGTGCAGGGTACGGTGCGAGTTGTCGATACCGTAGCGATCGCACAGCACGTCCAGGTTGTTGCGCTTGCCCGGGAACAGGTCCCGCGCCATCGCCAGGGTATCCGTGATGCCGCAGATGTCGGCGGTCTTGAAGTTGAGGCCGAGCTTGCTGAACTCATAGTCCATGAAGCTCACGTCAAACGGCGCGTTGTGGGCAATCAGCTCGGCACCGCGAATAAACTCGATGAACTCGTCGGCAATCTGGCTGAACGACGGCTTGTCACGCAAGAACTCGTCGGTGATGCCGTGCACCTGGATGGCTTCCGGGTCCACCAGCCGGTCCGGCTTGATGTAGACGTGGAAGTGGTTCCCGGTCAGCTTGCGGTTGATCACCTCCACACAGCCGATCTCGATGATCCGGTGTCCCAGATAGACGGGGCCACCGGCCGTGTTCATACCAGTGGTTTCAGTATCCAGAATGATCTGGCGATTCAGTTGGGGTGTGCTCATGATCCAATCTATGTCAAACTTCGGCTTTACCCGCTAGTTTACCCCAAGCCTCATGTTAAAACAGATTGATTTGTATACGGATGGTTCCTGCCTCGGCAACCCGGGCCCGGGTGGTTATGGTGCCGTCATGGTCTACGGCAAGCATCGCAAGGAGATCGCCGCCGGCTTTCGCCTCACCACCAATAACCGGATGGAGCTGATGGCCGCCATCATGGGGCTGCGCACCCTGAACGAGCCCTGCCAGGTGCGCCTCACCACAGACAGCCAGTATGTGCGCCAGGGGATCACCCAGTGGATCATCGGCTGGAAGAAGAAGGGATGGATGACCGCCAACCGTCAACCGGTCAAGAACGTCGATCTCTGGAAAGCGCTGGATGCGGAAGTCAGTCGCCACCAGATCGAGTGGCTCTGGGTCAAGGGGCACTCCGGACACCCGGAGAACGAGCGCTGCGATGAGCTGGCCCGCGAGGCCGCCAGCGGCAAACAGCTGGCCGAAGATACCGGCTATCAACCCTGACCGCCTTCCCTTCTGGCACATGAGCCTGATCGGTGGCTGACGACTAGCCGCCCTGGCGCGCCATCCCCGGCGTGGCGATGGAACCCGGCAGACGCCAGCGACGGCGCACCGGTGTCAGGGGGAAGCGCCGTTTGCGCGCCGCTATCACGTAGACAGACGCAAACGGCCGACAGTAATCCCGCCCCACACTCTCCCGCCACCAGCCGATCCGGCTCTGCCTGCCCATGAACGAATAACCGAAGCGCTCGTCAAACATCACCTCGCAGCCAAGCAGCTGCAACCAGTCGGTGACCCGTGCCGGGGTGAACATGCGGGCGGACCAGGGCAGATGTTGACGCAGGAAAGGCAGGCAGTGGCCGATGCCGACCAGACTGAGCGGATTGTAGCCGCTGACGATAAGCCAGCCATCGTCGGTCAGTACCCGCTCCGCCTCCCGCAGCACCTGGTGCGGGTCGGGTGAAAAATCGAGACAGTGGGCCAGCAGGCAGGCATCCACGCTGCCGGTGCGTACCGGCAGGGCCAGCGGATCCCCCTTGAGATCCAGCAGGCGGCCTCCAGGGGCGACCCCTATCTGGTGGCGAATGGAGGAGCAACCGCAGGAGAGCTCGGCGCTCAGCGCGCCGACCTTCAGCAGATGATAACCAAACAGATGCGGGCACCAGCTGTCGAGTCGCTCCTGGATCTCGGCCGCTACCCAGTCCCCCATGGGCAGTGCCGACCAGCTGGTCGGGATCTCGATTTGTTGTTCGGTACGTGCCACCTGCATAATAGGGCTCAACTTGGGGTTCGAACGCCATCCAGTTATATAAGATACCCTCCATAAAGAGAAGCAGACTCATGTATCCAGTGATCACAGTTCCAGCCTTTAACGACAACTACATCTGGTTGATCCGACACGAAAATCACTGCCTGGTCGTCGATCCGGGCGAGGCTGCTCCCGTGCTGGAACGGCTGGCCGTGCTGGAGCTGCAACTGGATGCCATCCTGCTCACCCACCACCATCACGATCATGTGGGCGGCGTGGGTGAGTTGCTGGAACATTTTCCCCATGCCCGCCTCTATGGCCCCAAGCTTGACCCCATGCCGGCGCACCACGGCCAGTGGCTCGATGACGGGGATCAGATCAACTGGCACGGCCTGAGCCTCGAGGTGATCCACGTGCCCGGTCACACCCACGGCCACATTGCCTACCACGGTCACGGCATGCTGTTTTGTGGCGACACCCTCTTCAGTGCCGGCTGCGGCCGCCTGTTCGAAGGGACCCCGGCCCAGATGTTCGGATCGTTGCAGCGCCTCGCCGCCCTGCCCGATGACACCCTCATTTATTGTGCCCACGAGTACACCCTCTCCAACCTGCGCTTCGCCCACGCTGTCGAGCCCGACAACCAGGCGATCCAGCAACAGATCGGGCTGATCAGCAAGCTGCGCCAGCAGGGCCTGCCGAGTCTCCCCTCACGGCTGGGGGATGAGAAGCGCTTTAATGTTTTTCTGCGTTGCGAACAGGATTCCGTGAAATTTTCTGCTGAGAAACATGCTCTGAAATGCGTGGAAAATCCGGTAGATACCTTCACGATCCTGCGCCAATGGAAGGATGTTTTTTGAACAAACCTTGATCAGGGGGCCATTGCCCCTTATGATGCGAGCTGTTTTTCCCAAAGATGACCTGAGCGAGATGAAGGTACGAACGGCCTTATTGGCGGCGCTGTTTCTCAGCGGCTGCCAAAACCTGAGCCATCAGGATGACCGGGCGCTAACGGCAATCGAGCCGATCAAGTCCCCCCAAGTCAACAAAAAAGCGTATAAAAAACATTCTGCGCGCTTCCTGTTCGGTGACGAACAGATCGACGAACTGGATGACACCGATAACCTGTGGGTGCGTATCAGTGATGATATGCAGTTTGATCCGCAGGAGAACGACCGTGTCCGCCAGCAGCGTGATTGGTTGTTGCGCAATGATAAGCATCTGGCGACCATTGCCAGCCGGGCTGAGCCCTACCTGTATCTGATGGTAGAGGAAATCGAACGGCGTGAGCTGCCAATGGAGCTTATTACCATTCCCATGATCGAGAGCATGTTCGATCCCCACGCCCGTTCCCGCAGCAATGCGGTGGGTCTGTGGCAGTTCGTTCCTGCGACCGGCAAAAACTTCGGCCTGCGCCACGACAACTGGTACGATGGCCGCCGCGATGTACTGGCCTCCACCAATGCCGCGCTGGATTATCTGGAGTACCTGAACCGTTTCTTCGACGGCGACTGGCTGCAGACGCTGGCCGCCTACAATGCCGGTGAAGGACGGGTGCGCAACGCCATCATCCGCAATCAGAAGGCTGGCCGGCCGACCGACTACTGGTCGCTCGATCTGCCTCGCGAGACCCGGATGTACGTGCCCAAGATCCTGGCCATGGCTGACATGATCCGCAATGCGGACAAGTACAATGTCACCCTGCCGGTGCTGGCCAACAAACCGCAACTGCGGGTGGTCAACACGGGAGGCCAGATCGACCTGAACGTGGCAGCCCAGCTGGCGGGCCTGCGCCCGGCCCAGCTGAAAGAGGTCAATCCGGCGCTGACCCGCTGGTCGACCTCGCCCAAGGGCCCCTATCGCCTGCTGGTACCGGTTGAATATGCCGATACCCTGGAGCTGGCCCTGGCCGACCTGCCGCAGAGCGAGCGCATCCGCACCCGCTCCTATCAGGTTACCAGTGGCGACACCCTCTCCCGCATCGCCCAGAATCACGGGGTGAGCGTGCAGCAGATCAAGCTGGCCAACAACCTGCACAGCAACAACCTGCGCCGTGGTCAGACCCTGATGATCCCGACCAGCGGCAGCAAACCGGTGGTCAGCCAGAGCGTCCAGAGCAAGCCACAGCAGCTCGCCAGCCGTGGCAGCGGCAAGATCCAGTACAAGGTTCGGGCCGGTGACAATCTGTGGAGTATCAGCCAGGCACACGGGGTGACCCATGAGGAGCTGGCCAAGTGGAACGGTCTCAACGCCAAATCGGCCCTGAAACCGGGCATGAAGCTGGTGGTCTGGCCCAAGCAGGGCAAGGGTGGCAACAAGTCCATGGTCTATCAGGTGCGCCGCGGTGATTCCCTCTCCTCCATCGCAGCCCGCTTTCAGGTCGCCGTGATGGACGTGATGCGCTGGAATCAGCTGGGCAAGAGCGATTACCTCAAGCCGGGTCAGGAGCTGACCCTGTTCGTGAAGAACAACAGCTGATCGTTCATCACTTCATAAAAAAATACCCCGCCTGATGCGGGGTATTTTTTTATCTGGAGCAGGGCTCAGGGGGTGATGGCCTGGGCCGCGAAACGGGCCACGATGGGATTGTGATCCGAGGCATCGGTCGCCGGGCTGCTCACTTCCACCAGATCCAGATTGCGGTAATAGAGGTGATCGAGCGGCCGGCCAAAGGCAGTCCGGCGCAGATCCGGCATCGGGATCGCCTCCTGCAGCCCCAGATCGCTCACCAGCCGCTTCAGCCAGAACTCCCGCTTGTCGCTCCAGGTATTGAAATCCCCGGCCAGAATGACGGGCCCCTGGTGACGATGAATGAGGGCGGTCAGATCGTTGATCTGCTCGCGAAAGGTGGCCATCCCCAGCTCGAAATTGACCGCATGCAGGTTGACCACCAGCACGCCGTCAGGATCCCCCTGCAGGGGATAGAGGCTGACCAGACCGGATTTGGGGATGCGCAGCAGCGGCTCGGGGGAGCGCACGCCGCACACGAACGCCTGCGGCGTCTTG
Source organism: Aeromonas dhakensis (assembly GCF_000820305.1). GTDB lineage: Bacteria > Pseudomonadota > Gammaproteobacteria > Enterobacterales > Aeromonadaceae > Aeromonas > Aeromonas dhakensis. The sequence goes on along the minus strand of NZ_CDBH01000045.1, from coordinate 87,082 downwards.
GCGACCGTCATGACACCGAAGGAGACGCCGCCCTGAGTAAAGGCTTGCAATTGCTGCCACTGGAAATCACCGGCCTTGAGCCACTCCAGCATCTCGGGGCGGGTCGCCGACTCCTGCAACAGCACCAGATCCTGGGCCTTGGCATACTCGTCCAGTCCCTCGCGCCAGTTTTTGCGCTGACCCTTGTAGAGATTCCAGACGGTAATGCCAAACTCGCGGGGCAAGGCGGTGGAGGCCAGCGCCACCAGCGGCGGCTTCTGGCAGCTGGCGCCGGGGATGATGCCCTGCGCTGTGACCAGGTGATCCTGATCTGGCACCTCGAAACAGCCGACCAGTCCCAACGTCAGCAGCGACGTACCCAGAATGCGATAACTATTTTTCATTGGCTAACAACCACCTGCCTCTGCATTGTGTCATGACCATCCCAAACGTCATCGCTGCCGACTAGGCTCATAACTCGTGTCCGGCCCGGCTCATCCAGAAGGAATTCAACGATGGCGAGACAGCACCAGTACCGCGTGACGTTTTATGATCAACAAGGAAATTGTCATCAAGTGGAGCTTTCCACCGTCTATCAGATCAGACGGGATCCCCAGTGCGATCTCTGCCTGTTCGACACCCAGCAGTGCGTCGGCTCGGAAGAGATGCTGGAACGCATGATACGGCAAAAAACCGGGTTTGAGCAGGAAATATCCATCATCAACGCCCGGCTTATCTGACCCGGATCAGACCGGTACCGGGCGGGATTTTCCCTGTTCGTCGATGGCGACATAGGTGAAGATCCCCTCGGTGACGCAATAGCGCTGGGCTTCGTTTTCACGCAGTACCGGCTTGACCCACACCTCCAGCTTCAGCCGCATGGAACTGCGGCCAATCTTCAGGCAGCGCCCGTAGCAGCACACCACGTCGCCCACCTTGACCGGGCTGTGAAAGGTCATGCCCTCGACGGATACGGTACAAATACGTCCTTTTGCCAGCTCCTTGGCCATGATGCCCCCACCTATATCCATCTGGGACATGATCCAGCCCCCGAAGATATCGCCATTGGGGTTGGTATCGGCTGGCATTGCCAGGGTTCTCAGCAACAGTTCCCCATCGGGGTGACGTCTTGTATCTACCATCATTACCGCTCTCTCTATATGGATGGCGGCATGATAGGGGGCGAGCTCCCCCTTGGCAAACCTCAATTGCCCGTCAAACGGCAGGCCCGGCCAGGGAGTGGAGCCGCCTGTGCCTCACCGCCATACCCACACATAGCACCGGGCAGTATGTTCAGAGCCCCCGGGCTGCCAGCTCGGCAAACCAGTGCGCCGGATCGGGCCAGCGATAGACAAACCCGCGCTGCTCGCAGATGCGCTGCCCCTCGACGGGGGCAAACCGGCCGGCTGGCTCGATGAAGATCGGGGCCGGCAGGCCCAGCTGGCGCGCGGCAAAGGGATAGAACTGCTCCCGGCGCGGGTGCACTGGCGCACTCAGGTTGTAGGCATCCCCATCCTTGCCCTGTTTCAGCAGCAGCAGGCAGGCGGCCACCACATCATCCAGATGCACCAGGTTCACCGCCTGGCCGCCCCCCTCCAGGGTCTTGCCCGCCAGGAAACGGCCGGGATGGCGCTCTGGCCCGTAGAGCCCGGCCGGGCGCAGCACCATGGAGCATGCAATGCCGGCCCCCATCGCCGCCTGCTCGGCGGCCAGCATCCGCCTCCCGCGCTCGTGGGCAGGCATGGGGTGTTCATCCTCCCCCTGTCCCGGCGCCCAGACCGAGGTAGCACTCACGAACAGCAACCGCTGCACGCCGGCCCCCTTAGCCAATTCAGCCACCCGAGCGATGGCGGCCGGATAATCCTCGACCTTGCTCGGCGGCACGCAGATCACCTGCTCGCGGCAGCGAAACGGCAGGGCCGCCAGCCCGGAGCCCAGTTGCAGCGGCCAGGCCTTCACCCCCTCTGCTGTCAGCTGCGCGGCTTTTTCGGCCGAGCTGACCGTCACCGCCACCTGGCGGCCCTCGGCCTGCAGCGCCCGGGCCAGCGGCAGTCCCAGCCAGCCTGCCCCCACGATCCCGGTCTGGTATTCACGCTCTGTTGTCATGACAAAATCCTGGCAAAAAAAAACGGCCATCCATGATGACCGTCGAAAGTAACGAAGGAAATAGCTGGATTAACCAGTTACCTCCCACAGCGGGAAAATCGGGAGCGCAGGCTCCTAATTCGTGGGGCCTATGCTAGTGGCAGGCAGTCCAAAAAGCTTTGAAGCGGATCACAGTTGAAAAGGATTTCTGAAAACGCTTTCAATTTTTCAGCAAAATTCGGGAGCGACATTGGCCCGTTCAGGGCCAATGTCGGCCACTCAGGCGACGGATTCCCGTCTCACCAACTCGGCCTCGAACTTGAGCTCCAACCCCTCGGCCGGCTTGTGATCCAGCAGGCTCAGCGCCAGCTCGGCAGCCCGGCCGCCCATATCCTCGATGGGGTAACGCACCGTGGTGAGCTTGGGATAGATGTAACGGGCATAGGGAATGTCATCAAAACCCACCACCGAAATCTGCTGCGGGATCTTGTAACCGCGCTCCAGCAGACAGGAGATGGCCCCCGCTACCATGGCGTCGTTGAAGCCGAGCACGGCGGTAAACTCGACGCCCCGATCCAGCAGCTCGCCCATCGCCACGTAGCCACCGTTCTCGTCGGCAAAGGCGCGGCCGATGAGAGCAGGATCAAGAGCGATGCCGGCCCGCTGCAGGGCGTGGTGATATCCGGCCATCCGCTGCTGACCATCGACGAACTCTTCATCGTCCGAGGTGACGAAGGCAATCTTGCGATGACCTGCATCCAGCAAGTGCTGGCAGGCGGTGGTGATGCCGGCCTGGTTGTCCAGCCAGACGCAGCGATCTTCGGCGCCCGGCACCTGGCGGTTGATGAAGACCACCGGGGTGCTGCCCGCCACCAGCTCGCTCAGCTCCTCATCGGGCAACGCCTTGCTGTGCAGGATCAGCGCATCGCACTGGCGCTGCAGCAGCGCCTGGATGGCATGGCGCTCGCGCACCTCGTCGTGATTGCCGGACATGACGATGGTGAACTTGTCCGCCTTGTCCACCACGCTCTCGATACCGCGCATCATCTGGGCGAAGAAGGGGCCACCACACAGATCCCCCACCAGCACGCCGATGCAGTTGGAGCGCTTGCTGACCAGCGCCTGGGCAAAACTGTTGGGACGAAAATTGAGTTCCTTCATGGCCGCCAATACGGCCTCACGCTTTTCTGGTGCCACCTGCGCCGTGTTGTTGATGACTCGCGACACAGTTGAAATGGACACATTAGCCAACCGGGAAACGTCTTTAATCGTTGCCACTATCAATTCCTTTGTTGGGGAAGCCTGTCTGTGTTGAACGGGCGATTATAACGAACCTGCCAGACCAAGAGAGGGCGCCCGATCACCTGGCAGGTTTCCTTTTGTAACAAAACCTTATGGGATAATAACCATTTTGGGGAAGGAATGGGAATCCGGCTGCCGCCAGGGCGGCAGCCGTCTCAATAAGCGTGACTCAGCTCGCGCTCGGACATGAAGCGCAGTGGCTGCTGCAGCTTGTGCTGATAGATGAGGTCAAACGACAGCACGTTCTGCACATAGTTGCGCGTCTCCTTGTAGGGAATGCTCTCGACCCAGACATCCATCGGTTTGTCCGCACTCTGATCGCGCCAGCGTTTGACCCGACCGGGGCCGGCGTTGTAGGCCGCCGCCGCCAGGATCCGGTTGCCGTCATACACATCCAGCAACCGCTTGAGATAGGCGCTGCCAAGGCGGATGTTCATGGCGGGATCAAACAGCTGCTGCTCGTTGCGATAGGGCACCCCCAGCTTGCTGGCCGTCTCCTTAGCGGTGGTCGGCATCAGCTGCATCAGCCCCCTCGCCCCCACTGGCGACTGCGCCAGCGGGTAGAGGGCGCTCTCCTGGCGCGAGATGGCGTAGAGCAGACTGGTGTTCATGGTTCGCTCCTGCGCCATCTGGGAGAAGGTGTGCTTGAGTGGCAGCGGGAAGCGCAAGTCGAGGGCATCCCAGGCCTCGGCCCGGATGCTGGCCAGAATGGCCAGCTCGTGCCAGCCCTGATTGAGGGCGATATGACCAAACTCGAGGCGCTGAGCCACCGGGTTGCGATCCATGTTGTGGATCCACTCCGCCCGCGCCGCCGTGATCTCGTTCATATCGAGCAACTCGCGCACCCGCAGCAGGAAGGGCCAGCGGCGGCTGGCGGTGCGCCAGTCCGGCACCTTGTGCGCCACGCTCTGGTTCTTCATCCGATAGGGCACGCCGGTGCGCTGCGCCGCCATGAAGCCGTAGAAACCGCGCAGATTGGCGGTCTCCAGATAGAGATCCCGCGCCGGTTTCTGTTGGCCCTGCACTTCCAGCGAGCGCGCCAGCCAGTAGCGCCAGCGATCCTCCTTCTGCAGGCCCATGGGCATGCGCTTGACCCAGCCGGAGAGCCCTTTCCAGTCCTGCTCCCAGATGGCGAGCCGGGCCCGCAGCTCCAGCAGATCCGGGTCGGCCTGGCGCACTACCGTTGCATCCAGCCAGCTGCGCTGGGCAGTGGAGCGATCCAGCAGCAGCCGTCTGGCCACCGCCCGTTCCACCGGTTTGAGCTCGGCGGCGCTCAGCGAAAAACGCGAGCGCAGATAGCCAAGCTGCCCCAGCACCGCCTCCGGCTGCTGGTTGGCATAGCGGGCCAGTCCCAGCAGCAGCAACTTCCGGGAAGGGGCTGCGTTAGTGAAATAGGTCGTGTTCATCGCCTTGGCGGGCTGCTCGAACAGGGTGATCATCTGATCCCCATAGGCCTTCATGCCGCTACCGAGCTGGGCGCCGAGGTGGCGGATGAGGTTCGGGTTCTCCGCCTCGAAGGCCAAGGTCATGCGGGTCCAGATCTTCTCCTGGGTGCGCAAGCCCGCCTGCTGCCAGAGCTGGAACAGGGGATCGCAGGCATCGGGACGGGACTGGCCGCTCAGCCAGAGCTTGCCCGCCTCCTGCAGCGCCTGGCTCTGCTGGCCGGTGTAGTAGCGCGCCTGATAGTGCATGCAGAGCAGATCGGTGGAGTTCGGCTTGGCCGGGTAGAAGCGCAGGAACTGGGACCACTGCTGGCTCTGGGCCAGATAAGTGAGGTAGCTGCGCTCCAGCCGGTTGGATTGGGGGGTGTCGCCGTGCTCGCGGATGAAGCGGGTCACGTCGTCATAGTCCGCCGCCCCGGGCCGGAAGGCCAGCTGGTAGTAGTCGAGATAGGGCAGCAGCGGATAATGGGTCAAACGGGCACGAATTTGCTGAAAACGGGCCTGATCGTCGGCCCGCACCGCGTCATAAGCCTGGCGATAGAGAGATTGTTCCAGGGTCTGCGCCGCCACCTGCGTCAGCAGCCCCGACACGCACAGCGCCGATAAAATGATTCCCTGCACGGCTTTCACGAGAGACGTCTCCATTGAGAGGCAATGCCACCGCCCGTTGGCGGTGGTGTCATATTCCCTCATTCTACCCGTTAACCCCGGGGGCTACAGCTCGCCGGCGAGACTATTTTTACTCGCCGCTGGCGAGGCTCTCACTGCGGGCAAGGCGTCGCACGTAGCGCTCCAGATAGGGTACCGGCAGTGGCTTGGAGGCCAGGTAGCCCTGGTAGAAGTGGCAGCCCTGGGCCTGCAGAAACTCCAGTTGCTGGCGCGACTCCACCCCCTCCGCCGTCACGTTGAACCCCATGTGACGCGCCATGGCGATCACCGCCTCGACGATGGCCATGTTGTCGCCATCGCGCGGTATGTCCTGGATGAAGGAGCGGTCGATCTTGAGCTCGTCCGCCGGCAGCCGCTTGAGGTAGCTCAGGGAGGAGTAACCGGCGCCGAAGTCGTCGATGGCAAAGCTGATGCCGAGCGCCTTGAGCTCGCTCATCTTGCTGATGGTGTCTTCTGCATGCCCCAGCACCACGGATTCGGTGATCTCCAGATTAAGGCTGGCGGGATCCATGCCGGTGGAAGCCAGCACGTCGTGGATCCGGTCGACAAAATCGGTGGCGTGAAACTGCTTGGCACTGACGTTGACCGACAGCTGCGGGATGTGGATGCCGTTCTCCTCCCAGCGCACGTACTGGGCGCAGGCCTCGTACAACACCCAGTTGCCGATGTCGACGATAAGGTCCGTCTCCTCGGCGATGGGAATGAACTCGGCGGGCGACACCAAGGCACGGCCTGGCGGCTGCCAGCGGATCAGCGCCTCGACGCCGATGATGTCGCCCCCCTCCACCATGTGCTGAGGCTGGTAGTAGAGGGTCAGCTCCTGCTGGTTGAGGGCGCTGCGCAGCTCGTTGTGGATGAGCAGCCGACGATCCGCCTGCAACTGCATGGAGGCATCGAAGAAGCGCCGGGTCTTGCGACCGGCCGACTTGGCCTGATACATGGCGGTGTCCGCCTGCTTGAGCAGATCGTCCACCCCCTGCTCCCGGCCGGGGAACAGGGTGATGCCGACGCTGGCGCCGATATGCAACACCTGGCCCGCATGGTTGTAGGGGGCCGCAATCTCGCTGATGAGCCGCTCGGCGATGAGATCGGCCTGCATCTCCGCCTGGGGAGGACTGGCCGAGAGGGAGGGCAGCAACAGCACGAACTCGTCGCCACCGAGTCGCGCCAGACAATCCCCCTGGCGTACCAGCCGCTTGAGCCGGCTGGCGACCTCCTTGAGCAGCCAGTCGCCGGTGGCGTGGCCGAGGGAGTCGTTGATGGTCTTGAAGTGGTCGAGATCGATGAACAGCAGGGCGCCGATCAGATAGTCGCGGCTCGCCTCGCCAAAGGCGTGGGCCAGGGTCTCGTGCAGCTGGCGGCGATTGGGCAGGCCGGTCAGCTCGTCGTAGTAGGCGAGATCCTGGATGCGGCGCTCCGCCTCCTTGCGCTCGGAGATATCCTCGAAGCAGATGACGAAGTGGCTGATCGCCCCCCTGTCATCTTGCACCGGGGTGACGATTTCCCACTGCGGATAGGGATAGCCATCCGCGTGCAGGCGCTGGGTCTCCCCCTGCCAGCGGCTCAGGCTGCCGAGCTCGTAGCCAAGCCCCCCCAGCCCGCACCAGAGATCGTTGCCCAGATGCAGGCCGATGACTCGCTGGCTGTCAAAGCCGGTGATCTGGCTGAAGGCGTGGTTGACCCGCAGGATCTTGAAGTCGGGGTCGGTGATGATGATCCCTTCGTGGGTTTCGAAGGCCACCGCCGAGAGGCGCAGCTGGGCGTCGCTCTGCAGCCGCTCCAACTCCGCCACCATGCGCATGGAGAAGGTGGTCAGCACCGAGCCCAGATTGGGGATGGCGCTCTGATCGGAGAAGAGCAGCGCCAGGTGCCCCAGCAGCTGGCCGTTGCGATCGCACAGGGGCAGGCCGTAGTAGCCTTGCCCTGCCTTGAAGCCGGCGCAGTGCAGATGCTCGGCGGTGAGCGGCAGAATGCAGGTCTCGCCGCGCTGGTAGACCTGCTGGCACGGCATGCCAGCCAGCTCGTACTCCTTGAGGTCGATGCCGTGACAGGCCAGCACCTTGAGCCGCTCGCTGCCGGTGCGCTCCGCCAGCCAGACCGCATCCGCCACCAGAATGTGGGCAAGCTGGCTGACCAGGGTATTGAAGAAATCGAGCCCGGTCCGGGCGGAGAGTGCCTGGGCCAGCTGGGTCAGCAGAGGGTCTTGCAGCAGTGGCAATTGCTGGGAGAGATCGGCAGGCAGCTGGGTGCTGCGGGTGGTATCGAGCGGCGCAATCCAGCCACAACACATCTGCTGGGCCGGTACGTACTGGCCACTCCAGAGCACGTGACGCACCTCGCCGTTCTCGTCGCCGAGGTGGCCGATGAACTGGGCCGGTTGCTGGGAGTGGTAGAGTCTGGCGAGAAAGTCGGCAAAGCCGGCCTCGTCATCTGCCGCCAGTTGCCCGAACCAGGGGTGAGGCCCCTCCCCTTGCCAGAGCTGGTAGGAGGCATGATCGGACAGGCTCCACTGGGCATGTTGCCGATCATAAAACCACATCATCTGAGTGGCTTGCTGTTTCATGTACTACTCCAACACCACAACAACCACGTTCAAGTCCCTGACGACTCGATAGCGCCCACATTCTCAGCGCGCACGTCGGCAAGGGCGGTGCGGGGGGAAGTGCGAAAGATGCGAGACTAAGCGGTGAAAACCGGACATGAGGTCGACATGCGGCGCTGCCACGAAGGGACAGAAACGATCCAAGTTTCCCCATACTGCCTGCCTGTTTCGTCGAGCTCAAGTGCTTTTTGGTGCAGAACGGGAAAAGATCACAATTTCCCCCTCCCCTTCGCAGCAAGGAACCATTTAGTGACGCAGATCACATTTTAATGTTCAGCCATGAGTAATCTGAAGGTGAAGACACAAGCAATACGACCCGAAGGGGGCCAATATGAAAATCGAAATTACCAGCAAAATCATCGAGATCACCCCGGCTATCCGCGAGCGCATTGAATCCCGCTTTGACAAGCTCGAACGTCTTCAGGTGCCTCTTATCACACCCCATGTGATTGTCTCCAAAGAGCGTCTGATGTTTATCGTTGAAGCCACTGCTGGCATCCCCAACGGCAAACTGTTTGCCCAGGCAGAACATGAGGACTTGTACGCCGCCATCACCGAACTGGGGCAAAAACTGGAGCGTCAGATCAACCGCCACACCGAGAAACCCATCGCCCGTCGCGCCGCTGCGGCCGGCAAGGAAGTCCCGCTGCCGGACGAAGCCGACGCCTGATCCAGAGCACGACACATCCATCACACAAAAGGCGGGGTCTCCCCGCCTTTTTGCTGCCTGACGCCTTGGGCACACCCTCAGCTGAGCCAGTGCAGGCCGGCATCCACCCCCTCCTTGAGCGCATCGAGTACGGGCAGCATCAGCAGCGGATCCTCGCGTCTGGGCTGATCCGCCAGCTTGCCTCGCCAGCGTTCGCGCCCAAGCGGCGAGAGGTTGTCATAGACGGCGGGCTCCAGCGCAGGTGGGGTACCGAGCAGTGGCGGCGAGCGCAGCGCCAGCCAGAGCCGCACATCCACCATGGAACCCCCCTGCTGCAGCCGTTCGTTGAGCACGCTTGCCTCTGCATCATCCTCGCTCCCCTGCAATGGGGTAACCGGTGACAGCTCAAAGCGGCTGCGCCAGACCCGACTCTCTGCCTTTGCTGGCTGCCTGGGATCAAACCAGGGCTGCTCTTCCACCGCATCGGTCAGCAGGGCCAGATGCAGCCGAAAGTCCGCCCTGTCTCCGTGCTGGAGATCCTGGTTGAGACGTTGCCCGAGCTGGGCTTCGTCCACCAGCCATTGCTCACGAACGGCGCTGGGTAGCATGGGATAACTCTTGGAAACGGTGGTTTCATCCTTTATCGGCCGAAAATCCGATCCTTTGAGCAGGAAAAATCCCGCCGAGGGGTTCACAACCTCAGAAGATCTGTTAGTATGCGCCTCGCACTTGTGGAGGGGTTCCCGAGTGGCCAAAGGGATCAGACTGTAAATCTGACGGCTCTGCCTTCGAAGGTTCGAATCCTTCTCCCTCCACCATTTCAAGTGCCGTCACGCCCCAGGTTGTGATGCAAAATCAGCAATGCCCCGTGGAGGGGTTCCCGAGCGGCCAAAGGGATCAGACTGTAAATCTGACGGCTCTGCCTTCGAAGGTTCGAATCCTTCTCCCTCCACCATCTATTCAAGAAAACCCGGCCTCGCGCCGGGTTTTCGCTTTTCAGCGTCCTACCTCATTCGTCGACCCCCTCAACGCCGCCAATAAAAACGGGAGGCAATCGCCTCCCGTTTTTGTCTCTTGCCGCCCGTTACAGGGTGAAGCGATAGAAGATATCCACCGCCTGGGCCACCCCGCTCATGGCCTGCAGGTAGAGCCTTGGCATCAGCTCGTAGCGCAGCTTGAACTCGGCGATGGGGCTGAACACCCCGACCCCGTACTGGAACTGCAGCCCCGGCAGCAGGTAGGCCGACAGGGTCACCTGGGTGTTTTCACCACTGCCGGCGGTGTCGAGGGCCACGTCGCTCATGCCGAGGGATTCCCCCAGACTGGAGACCACGCCGTTGGCCTGGCTGACTGCGCCCGCCACCAGCAGGCCGTTGAAACCGCCATCCTCGCCGCTGGTCTGCAGCCCCTTGCCACGCAGCAAGTAGGAGAGCTGCTCGGACTGGGCCATCTGCGGCTCCGAGTAGACGGTGATCTTGGGCTTGCTGGCCGGCCCGGTCACCCGCACCCCGACCGTCACCTTGTCCTCTATGGTATCGGGATCCCGATACGCCTCTATGTTGAGGTAGGGCTGATCGAGGGGGCCGGAGAAGAGGATGCGGCCATCCTTGATGATGAGGTTCTGGCCATAGGCTTTGAAGCGCCCGTCGTTGAGCACCAGCTGACCGTTGCCCGCCAGCGGCCGCGAGGGATCCTGGCGAATGTTGATGCCGCCCCCCACCTTGGTCTTGAGCCCCATCGCCTCCAGCCGCACGTCGTCACCCAGCCGGATGGCCAGCTTGATCTCCATCGGCAGCGGCGCGGCCTTGGGCACCGGCGGCAGATCGTCATAGACCACGGTCACGTCATCCGACACCGCCACCGCGCTCTCGGGCAGGCTCTTGACCAGGATCCGCGCCCAGGGAATATCGACCTGGCCGGTGATCCGGGTCTCCTCTCCCAGCGAGATGGCGATGTCCGGGGAGACCCGCACCCGGCCCATGCCCGGATACTGGGCCTCCAGCTCCTTGCCCTCGATGGTGAGGCTGCCGGTGACCGGCAGCTGCGCCCAGCTCAGCCAGCCTCCCAGTGCCAGCGGGCCCTTGCCTACCAGCATGGTGCCGTCCAGCTCGGCCCGGTTGCCTTCAATCTTGAGACGGGTCACCAGCTTGGAGAGGGTCACCATGTCGGAGTGGGTCTGTACTTCCCCATCCAGCAGGCTGAGCTGGCCAAACAGCAGCGGCGAGGCCAGAGTGCCGTCGAAGCGGGCATCGGCCGAGATGACCCCCTGCAGGGAGCGCACCTCTGGGATGAGCGGCGCGAAGGTGGTCAGCTTGAGGTCGTCAAACTTGAGCTGGCCGGAGAGATTGCCGCGACCGGACGGCTCCCGGATATAGAGCTTGGTGTCGATGTTGCCGATCTGCCCGGAGGCAAAGTCGAGCCGGATGGCCGCCTGCTGGCGCTCGAAGTCCACTCCGAGCTCGAGGCGCTGATAGTCGGTCTTGAGCTCGTCCGCCACGAAGGTGCCCGGCGTGGTGCGCACGGTGGCGTGCAGGGTCGGCTGATTGCCGCGCCAGCTGGCCCGCCCGTCGGCGGAGAGCACCGCCTGCCAGCGGAAGTTGTCCGGCAGCCAGGGCCGCAGGCGCTTGAGGTCGAACTGGTTGAGGGCAAACTCCAGGCTGCCCTGCTGGGCCGATACCTGACTGCCCTTGACGCAGAGGCTGGCCCCCTGGGAGCCGAGACAGAGATCGCCCATGGTCAGCCGCTGACGCGGCAGATCCACATCCAGATCCCAGGGGGCGCTCAGCTCCCAGCGCCGCAGCGGCGTCTTCAACTTGAGCTCGCCGAGGGCGCCGCGCCAGCGATCCCCACGCAGGCCGCCGCTCAGCTTGAGGTTGGCCGCCACCGGGTCACCCTTCATGGTGAGCGACAGGGCGTGCTGGTTGAGATCGCCGTTCAGGTTGAGCGCCAGCTGGCTGAGGCTGGTCGTCCCCTGTACCAGGCTGGCCACCGTCAGGGCCACCTCCCCTGCCGGCTTGTCGCCGACCAGGGCATTGCCCTTGATGGCGATCCCCTTCAGGTCGGTGCCGGCATAATAGAGACGGCTGGCAGCCAGATCTGTGGTAACCCGCGGCGCCTGCTGATTGCCGGTCAGCCGCACCTGCCCCTTGATGTCCCCCTTGAGCCCGGGGTAGAGCCCGGCCAGGTTGGGGGCATCGAGATCCGCATCCAGCTTCCATGTCTGCTGGCTCAGGCTGCCCTTGGCCTGCAGCTGATTGGGGCCGCTTTGCAGCGCCAGCGCCGGGATGGTCCACTCCATCTTGTCGTTGCCGCTCGCACTGCCCTTGATGGCCAGCGGATACTGGTTGAGCTTGCCGTCCACCTTCAGCTCGGGCAGTTGCAGCTGCCAGTGGCCCGCCTCATCGAGCTCGAAGCGGCTGGCAATCTTGCCCGCCAGCGCCCCCTTGAGCTCGGGCACCAGCTCGGCCGGGTTGATCCCCTTGAATTCCGTGGTGCCCTGCCAGCGTACCCCCTTGTCCCAGGCGAGCTTGCCGTCCAGCTTGAGCTCCCCCTTGAGGGCGTTGAGCAGCAGGTTTATCTGGTTCAGCTGCGTCAGATCCCCCTTGCCGGTCAGCGCCAGCTTGAAGGGGGGCACGTCCGTGCCCTTGCCGGCGGTATTCAAGGCAAACTGGTAGCCGGAGAGCTTGCCCTTGGCGCTCAGCGTGCCCTTCTCCAGCCGGTAGCTTGGCTCATCTTTGGCAGGCTTGTGCAGCGGCCAGCCCAGGCTCTTCCACTCCAGCCCCGCATCAAACGGCAAGTCGGGATCGAGGGCCGCCAAGGACCCCTTGAGGCTGGCGGCCACCGGCCCCTTGACCTGCAGCGCCAACGCCAGCTTGCCCACCGAGCCACCCAGGGTCAGGCTGGCCTGCTGCCCCTGCAGCTCGCCATCCAGCAGCCCCTTGCGGGCCTTGGCATCCAGGGTCAGGGCGAGCGGATAATCCTCTTTGAGCTGGATCTTGCCCTTGAGCGCCAGATCCGCCATGGCGTGGCGCAAGGAGAGCTCGCGCAGCGCGATGTCGCTCCCCTCGGCGCTGGCCGACAGCAGCAGCTTGTCGAGCCCTTCAATCAATTCACCTTGCTGATAGCGAAACGCCGTGACCTGCAATCCTTCCAGCTGGATGGGGAAAGGCAGCCGGATGGCGGGCAGCGCGATAGGCTCCGCCGGCTTGGGCGGTTGCGCCTTGCCCGCATTTGCCGCTTTGTTCCCGTTGCCGGCAGCCTTGGCCACGTTTTGCGGGTTGGGGGCCGCCTTGACGCCAGCCGGTTTGGCAGCCTCGGTGGCCTGCGTCTCGGCCAGGGTCACCTTGAGGCCATCCAGCACGGGCCCCTGCACGATCAGCCCCTTGCGGCTGAGGGTGGCGCCGATGTCGAGAGACTTGAGGCTCACTCCCACCCCGGGCACAGTCACATCGAGATCCGCCACCGTCAGGCTGTCGACCTGGATTTTCAGCGGCAGCGGATGCCAGACAAAGGGCTCTGACGGCTCTTCCGGGGCAGGCTCCGAGTCGGCCACCTTGACCACCGGGTGGGTAACGTTAAGGGATTTGATCCAGAGCTTGCCCTGCAGCAGCTTGCCCAGATCCCAGTCCAGCACGGCGCGATCCACAGTGACGTCCACCAGCTCGTCCTGCCAGCCGACCCCTTCCAGGGTCCAGCCGTAGCCGAGCTGGCCCGCCACCAGCTCCCCCTTGAGGGAAGGCAGGGCGGCCCTGGCCTGCTGCCACAGCCACTTGTTGCCCTGATGGGTGAAGCCCAGCAGGCTGACGCCGATAAGCAGCAGGAAAATGAGCCCCATCAGCCACAGAAAGATACGTTTTACCCAGATCACAGTGCAGACCCCCGCGAAAGATGCAGCCGCAGCGGCCGGTCAGAAGAACATAAGAGAAGATATGTGGAGCGCAGCCGGATCATAGTTCAGGCCCCAGCGCGAAGTGGAGCCGCAGCGGCTTCTCATCTTCGGAAATGCCCACCGCCAGATCGAGCCTGACCTGGCCGATGGGGGTCACCCAGCGCACACCGACCCCGGTGCCTATCTTCCAGGCCTCGCTGTAGTCGACCGTGGCGGTACCGCTGTCGACGAACAGGGCCCCCAGCCACTTGTCGCTGAAACGGTAGTTGTATTCGGCGCTGGCGACGCTCACGTAGCGGCCCCCCAGCAGCTTGCCGTCGCTGCCGCGCGGCGAGATGGTCTCGTAGCCGTAGCCCCGCACCGTCTGATCGCCACCGGTAAAGAAGCGCAGGGAGGGCGGCACCAGCGAGAAGCTGTCCCCTATGATGGCCCCCTGTTCGGCCCGCAGCAGGAAGCGGTGATCCTCCCCCAGGGTGCGCAGCCACTTGCTGCGCCCCCACACCCGCACGAAGCTGATGTCGGAACCCCAGTAGGGGTCGGAGAACTCCAGGGTGAGCTGCTGGCGATCGCCCCAGTCGGGCACCAGACCGCCGCGTCCCCGCAGCCGTGACCAGGAGACGCCGGGGATCAACAGCAAGCTGTTGCCCTCGTCGGCACCCTGGGTATAGACCTCGTTTTCCAGGCGGATGAACACGTCCCGGTCCCAGCTCTCCGGCCGCCGCTTCCAGCGGTGCACGCTGAAGGTAGTCAGATCGGAGCGGGTATCGTTGTTGTCCTTGTACTGATAGCCGGCCTGCAGCGAGTAGTAGTCCCGCAGCGGGTTGCCCACCGGGATCTGGTAGTCGAAGCTGAGTTCGGCCTCGGGCTGGGAGACCTTGGCGGTGGCGTTGAGCCGGTGGCCGTAGCGGTTGACCCAGGGCTTCTCCCAGGTGGCACTCATGCGCGGCCCCACGTCGGTGGCATAGCCGATACCCGTTTCAATCTCGTGATCGACCCGGTTGGAAAGGGTCACCTGCACCGGCACCCGGTTATGCTCGGCCTGGCTGATGAGGGGCTTGATGTCCACCTGCTTGAACAGCTTGGTGGAGGAGACATCCTGCGACATCTCCGCCAGCCGGATCGCCAGATAGGGGTCACCGCTCTTGATGTTGATGAGAGGGCGGATGAGACGCAGCGCCTCCGGGGTGGCATCGTAGCGGATCTCGCCGAAGTGGTAGCGCGGGCCGGAGCGAAACAGGATGTAGATCTCGGCGGTGCCCTGATCCGGGAACACCTTGACCTGGCTCTTGCTGATCTTGGCGTCGAAGTAGCCGCGGGCCAGCCCCAGGCTGCCCAGATCCGCCTTGATGGATTCGTATTTGCCGTGGTTGAGGGGATCCCCCTCTTTCAGGGGCAGCTTGTCCAACAGCTCGCTGTAGAGCTCGTCGCTGCCGGCATCCCCTTCCAGCAGGATGTCGAGGCGGGAGATGATGACCGGCTTGCCGGGATCCACCTCGATGATCACCTTAGCGGGGGTTTTCTTGTCCCGGCTCAGGGTGATCTTGGGCTGGTAGTAGCCATAGACCTGCAGCGCCTTTTGCACGCTCTCGGTGATCTTGGGGCGGGCCGGGCGGTACTGGCGCTCCTGATAGACCGGCAGGGCGTTGAGGTAGGCTTCGACGTTGTCCTTGTTCTCCCCTTTCAACCCCTTGATTTGATAGGTGAGTTTGGCCGCCATGGCGGGCGTGACGAACAGCAGCAGACAGAGGCTCAGTCCCAGCGCGCGAAGCCCACGACGAAAAGCCCGTGCGGGCGGTGAGATCCCTGCAGGCAGGGGCGGATTGCATCCTGTCAAACGTCAATTTCCCCGAAGAACATGATTAAAATAATGCGATATTCAGAACGAATATGAGGCTCACTCGATCGCAAGCGCGCCTCATCCTAGCATATCCCCGGCTCGACATCAGAGCGGGTTGACCGCGAATTTCGCCATATTATTGAAGCCTTTGCCCGCGCGGGCCGCCCATTTTTCAGGCATTACCCCGCAGACTTATGCCACTATGGGCCCAAAAGGGCAATCCATGACCCTCAGGGCCTGGCCAGATGGCCCCTGTCGGCCACTCCGGCCCGACGGCGCAATCTCCCCGATTTCCCGATGGGCGCGACACCAACTGTCGGCAACGGGTCAAGATAGCAGCGACGCCCCCTCCCCAAGCGGCACAGCCAGGCCCCTGGCCGACACTGGGCCGGCACTGGGCCATCTCACTCGCCCCTCCGCGGGACTGCGGATTTTATCTTGCCGGATCAAACAGTTGCCGTCACGCAATCAAAGCCTCGTTCAACCCAATCGATTTATCCCGCTGCCCCCCTGCTCACTTCTCGCCCACACTGGAGCCATTGGATCAGACCCCTGCCCCACCAGAGGAGACACAGCATGCACGCACGCAGCGAACAGATGGCGGACTACATCGCCGATAGACTCGAATTCATCACCTTTCTCGCCTGTTGCAGCGCCCTGCTGGCCCTGCTGACCGGCATGAACGGCCAGCAGGCGCTGGCCTTCACCGCACTGAACCTGCCATTCGGGCTCGCCATCCTGCTGGGCATGGCCATGCTGGCACCGCTGCCGACCCACTGGCGCCTGCCGGGCATCACCCTGTTGCTGGCAGGCAGCGCCCTGGCGACCCTGCAACTGGGGGGCAACTGGCTCAATCCGCTGGCCATCTGGAGCCTGCACGCCCTGCTCGGGCTGGAGATCCTCTGGCAGGCGCGGCCCAGAACCCGGCTCGGAGCCCGTGCCCGTAGCTGATATGCCGATGACGGCTGACGCGCGGCAGGAATTGGAGTACTCTTTGCGCCCCCGATTTGCCCGCTACCGAGGAGCACCCCGATGAAAAAAGCCTGTGCCCAGCACATCCTGGTCAAGACCGAGAAAGAGTGTCTGGAGATCAAGGAGAAGATTGCCAAGGGAGCCGACTTCGGCCAGATGGCCAAGCGCTTCTCTACCTGCCCCTCCGGCAAGCGCTTCGGCGATCTGGGGGAGTTTTCGAAGGGCGACATGGTCAAGTCGTTTGACGATGCCGTGTTCAAGGGCGAGCTGCTGACCGTGCTCGGCCCGGTGCGCACCAAGTTCGGCTTTCACCTCATCAAGGTGCTCTACCGCAGCTGAGTTCAGGGCCCGGTTCAGGGTTCTGGGTTCAGCTCCACCGGCCAGCCGCCGCAGCGGCGGGCATAGAAGCCAAAGCGCCAGGGGTGGCGCGCCGCCCAGTCCTCCATCTCCGGCGCCGGAGTGAACCGGCTCTGCGGCCAGAGCGCAACCCGGCTCGGCCGCCCGTGCAGGGCCTGCCAGCGTGTCAGGCTCACCTGGGCCAAACGCCACTGGTAGTCATCCTTCGGCAGCAGGGCCGGCGCAAATGCCAGCCCCCGGTTGCAATACTGGCCGTCGCCATCGCGCCCATCCACCAACTGCCAGAAGACGTTGAGCAGATCCCCATACCCCACCTTGACCGGGTCATAATCGATGCGCACCGCCTGGCGCCGCGGTGGCACTTCCCGCCAGCTCGACCCCGTCGCCACCAACTGGCTGACATAGCCCGGCTCCACCCGGCTGACCCCGGGCAGGGTCTCGTAGACGGCCTCGGCACGCCACATGTCCCCCGCCGCCAGCACGGCACTGTCCGCCCACAGCGGAACGCTTGGGAAAAGCAGCAGGATTGAGATAAATTTACTAACGTTATCAGTCAATTAAGTTTATCCTTCTGGGCACTTGTTCATCATAACCAGGGGATCCCCGTTATGCCCAGTTATTTGTGGTGGCCACTGCTGGCCTGGTTGCTGCCGCTCGCCGGCGCCCTCGGCAGCCGTGTTCACCTCTGGCCCTGGTGGCTGGGATTCGCCCTCTGCCTGCTCGGGGCCCTCGTCTCCCTCGTCTTGCTGGTTCGCCTGCCCTGGTCTCGCAATCGCTGCGCCAACGGCTGGGGCGCCGTCCCCCTGCTGTTGCCCCTGGCTTTTGTGGTGCAGGCGCTGCGCACGCCGCTGGTCAACGACGTGAGCACGGATCCCAGCAACCCGCCCCAGCTGCTCTGGGCAGCCGAACTCAGAACGGCGCAGGATCTGCCCATTAATTCGGCCCCCTTGAAAGCATTTGAGGGGAAACCCGGTCCTCTCTTTACCAGCGCCCCTCCGGCCGAGGTGATCACCGAGGCCCACGCCCTGATGGAGCAGCTCGGCTGGCAGGTGCGACCAAGCCCACAAGGGCTCGAGGCGGTGGTCACCACCGGCTGGTTCGGTTTTCAGGATGACGTGTCGCTGCGGGTCTTTGCCGGCCCCAAAGAGACCCGCATCGACATGCGCTCCGCCTCCCGCCAGGGACGCAGCGACTTGGGCACCAACCGGGCCCGTATAGAGGAGTTTCTGATCCGCCTCAACGAGCGGCTGGGTCAGGCCTACAAACCCAACTTGAAGCAATAAGAAGGTCATCCATGCGCGTCGAGGTCAAGCCCGACCGGGAATATGCCTGGTTCATCCGCCCCTTTTTCTGGCTGCAACAGCGCAACTACGGCCAGGTGCTCATTCCGGGCAAGTGCTGGGGCCGCTCACCGCGCCTGTTTGCCGCCGTTGCCACCCTCTATGGCGTCATCAACCGCAAGCGCTCCCCCATCGACCCCGTGCTGCGCTCTCTGGTGACGGTGCGGGTCTCCCAGCTCAACTGGTGCCGCTTTTGTGTCGACATCAACGCCATGACGCTGATCAAACGGGCGGGCTCCAGCGAGAAGGTGGAGGCGCTCGCCAACTGGCGCGAAAGCCCGCTGTTCGATGAGCGAGAAAAAGCCGTACTCGACTACACCGAGGCGATGACTGGCCTCGATGGAGTCAGCGATGAGCAGGCTGCCCGTCTCAAGCCCTGGTTCGACGACGATGCCATGGTGGAGCTCACCGGCCTCATCGCCTTCCAGAACATGTCGGCCAAGTTCAACGCCGCCCTCGATATCGCCCCGCAGGGCTTCTGCCAGCTGCCGGTGCAGCCAGTGCGTCCAGCCCAACCGGATAGCAAGGACGCCTGATGAGAGGCTCCCGCCTGCTGCTGGTGCTGGTGATGGGCTGCCTCATCGGCACCTTTTTCGCTTTCGACCTTGGCCACTACCTGAGCCTGCCCCAGCTGCAGGCCCGTCAGGCCGAGCTGGCCGCCCTGGTCGACCGCCATTTCGTCAGCGCCACCCTGCTGTTTGTCGCCGTCTATGTGGTGAGCACCGCCCTCTCCCTGCCCGGCGCCAGCCTGCTCACCCTGGCCGGCAGCGCCGTGTTCGGCGTTGCCTGGGGACTGCTGCTGGTCTCCTTTGCCAGCAGCATTGGCGCGACCCTGGCCTTTCTCAGCGCCCGCTTTTTGCTGCGCGACTGGGTCGAGCGGCGCTTTGGCGACAAGCTGGCCAGCTTGCAGGCCGGCATGAAAAAAGAGGGAGCGCTTTATCTGTTGAGCCTGCGCCTCATCCCCATCTTCCCCTTCTTTCTGGTCAACCTGCTGATGGGGCTTACTCCCATCAGAGTCAGTACCTACTACTGGGTGAGCCAGCTTGGCATGCTGCCCGGCACCTTCGTCTACGTGCTGGCGGGCAGCGAGCTCGCCAACCTCACCAGCACCGGCAATATCCTCTCCCCCGGTCTGATGGTGGCGCTGACCCTGCTCGGGCTGATGCCGATGCTGCTCAAGGGGTTGCAGCGGCGCCTCGCCCTGCATCGGCTGCACGCCCCCTACCGCAAGCCGACCCGCTATGACTACAACCTGCTGGTGATTGGTGCCGGCGCCGGCGGCCTCGTGACCAGCTATATCGCCGCGGCGGTGAAGGCCAAAGTGGCCCTTATCGAGAAGCACAAGATGGGGGGCGATTGCCTCAACAGCGGCTGCGTCCCCTCCAAGGCGCTGATCCGAAGCGCCCGCTTTGCCGCCGAACAGCGCCGGGCCGGTGAGCTGGGCTTTGGCCCAAGCCAGACCAGCGCCGATTTCGCCGCCGTGATGGAGCGGGTCGCCCGCGTCATCAAGGAGGTTGAACCCCACGACTCCATCGAGCGCTATCAGGGGCTGGGGGTGGAGTGTATCCAGGGGGAGGCAAGGCTGGTCTCTCCCTGGGAGGTGGAGGTGAATGGCCAGCGCCTTGCCAGCCGCCATATCGTGCTCGCCACCGGCGCCCGGCCGCTGGTGCCCGAGCTGCCGGGGCTGGATCAGGTGCCTTGGCTCACCTCCGACACCCTCTGGCAGCTGCGCACTGCACCGCGCCAGCTGTTGGTGCTGGGCGGCGGCCCCATCGGCTGCGAGCTGGCCCAGAGTTTTGCCCTGCTTGGGGTACCCGTTACCCTGGTGGAGCTCTCGGATCAGCTACTGCCCCGCGAAGAGCGGGAGGTGGCCGAGCTGCTGGCGGAGCAGCTGGCCCGCGATGGCGTGCGGGTGCTCACCGGCTGGCGCGCCGAGCGAGCCGACTATCTGCCAGCGGCCTCGGATCTCCCCATCCGGCTGCAACTGCGGCGGGGTGACGAGACGCAAATAATTGAAGGCGATCAGCTGCTGTTGGCGCTGGGCCGGGTGGCCAACGTCGGCGGCTTCGGACTCGAAGCGCTGGGAGTGGCGCTGACCCCGCGCGGCACTGTGGCGGTCGATGGCTTCCTCGCCACCAACTACCCCAGCATTCTGGCGGTGGGGGACGTAGCGGGCCCTTACCAGCTTACCCATGCCGCCGCCCATCAGGGCTGGTATGCCGCAATCAATGCCCTGTTCAGCCCGTTCAAGCGCTTTCGGGCCGACTATCGGGTCATGCCGGCCGCCATCTATACCACCCCCGAAATTGCCCGGGTCGGCCTCAACCAGAAAGAGGCCAGGGCGCAGGGCATCCCCTTCGAGCTGACCCGCTTCGAGCTGGCCGAGCTGGACAGAGCCATCGCCGACGGCGAGCGCCAGGGCTTTATCGAGGTGCTCACCGTACCCGGCAAGGATCAGATCCTGGGTGCCAGCATAGTGGGCACTCACGCCGGCGAGCGGATCGCCGAATTCGTGCTCGCCATGCGCCACCGCCTCGGCCTTGGCAAGATCCTCGCCACCATCCACGCCTACCCCACCCTTATGGAGGGGAACAAGTATGTGGCGGGCGAGTGGCGACGGGCCCGTCAGCCCGCCACCCTGCTGGCGCTGCTGACCCGTTATCACAGCTGGCGCCGCGGCGCCTGACCCAACTCCAGGTAACCCAGATGCGACACTCCTTGCCCTCGTTCAAACAGCTGCTGCGTGCCCTGCCTCTGCTGGCAGGCAGCCTCCTCTTCACCCAGGCCAACGCTGGTGACAACCCGCAGTGGCAGCAGACCCTCGAGGAGGCCAAAGGGCAGACCGTCTACTTCAACGCCTGGGGCGGCAGCCCGGAGATCAACGCCTATCTGGTGTGGGCCGGCCAGGAGCTGGCACGCGAATACCAGGTCAAGCTGGTGCAGGTGAAGGTGGATGACATCGCCCAGAGCGTGAGCCAGCTGCTGGCCAACAAGCAGGCTGGCAAGCGCAGTGGCGGCCCCATCGACCTGCTCTGGGTCAACGGCGAGAACTTCAAGGCGCTCAAGGAGCAGGGGCTGCTCGGCGATCCCTTCACCCATGAGCTGCCCAACATGGCGCTGGTCGACCGTACCCTGCCGGTGAGCGAGGACTTCACCGTGCCGGTGGAGGGGCTGGAAGCCCCCTGGGGCATAGGCCAGCTCAACCTGATGGTCAACGGCGAAGAGGTCAGCCCGCTGCCCACCTCGGCGGCGGCCCTGCTCACCTGGAGCAAGGCCCACCCCGGCCGCTTCACCTATCCCAAACCGCCCCAGTTTCACGGCTCCAGCTTCCTCAAGCAGATCTTGCTGGAGCTGACCCCGGATCCCGCCCCTCTCTATCGGGAGGCGACCGAGAGCGATTTTGCCAAAGTTACCGCCCCGCTCTGGGCCTGGCTGGACGAGCTGCACCCGACGCTCTGGCGCAAAGGCAAGCTGTTCCCCACCAGCGCCGCCGAAACCCGCCAGCTGCTCGATGACGGCGAGCTCGCCATGGCCATCAGCTTCAACCCGCAGGAGGCGCAGAGCGCTGTGCAAAATGGCACCCTGCCCCCCAACGTGGTGGCGGTGGCCATGGCGAAAGGGGCGCTGACCAACAGCCACTTCCTCGCCATCCCCTTCAATGCCAACGCCCGTGCAGGTGCCAAGGTGGTGGCCAACTTCCTGCTGAGCCCCGCCGCCCAGGAGCGCAAGGCCGAGCCCGCCTTCTGGGGCGATCCCAGCGTGCTGCGCGCCGATGCCCTGCCAGCCACCCAGCAGCAGGCGCCGGCACTGCGCTTCAAATCGGTGGCAGAGCCCCATCCCAGCTGGCAGCTCAGGCTCGAAGCGGCCTGGGCCGAGCGCTACGGCCACTGATGAGCCGCTTTGGCAGCGCTGCATCCGCTTGGCGCCCCCTGTTTGCGGCGGGGTGCGCCCTGGTTTTTGGTCTCCCGCTGCTGGCGGGGGGCTGGCAACTGCTGGCCGAGGGGCTGAGTCTGGCCCACCTGCAGCGGCTGCTGGCCCAGCCGGGCCTGTGGCACTCGGCGATGCTGAGCCTGTGGATTGGCGCCGCCTCGACCCTGGCCAGCCTGCTGCTGACCGCACTGCTGTTGGCCCACAGCGACAGCCGGGCCGTCGGCTGGCTGCGCCGGCTGCTCTCGCCCTTGCTGGCGCTGCCCCACGTCGCCTTTGCCATCGGCTTTGCCTTTCTGCTCGCCCCCTCCGGCTGGCTGCTGCGCCTGCTCTCGCCGACCCTCACCGGGTTTGAGCTGCCTCCCGACTGGCAGACCCTGCGCGATCCCGCCGGGCTCGGGCTCATCCTCGCCTTGACCCTCAAGGAGACCCCCTTTCTGCTGCTAATGGCGCTCGGTGCACAAGACCCCGCCAGGGTGGTGCGTCAGCAGTGGCTGGGGGCGAGCCTTGGCTTCAGCGCCCCCCAGATCTGGTGGCGCCTGCTGCTGCCGGCGCTCTGGCCTGCCCTGCGTCTGCCCCTCTACGCGGTGGCCGCCTACGGGGTAGCCGTAGTGGATCTGGCCCAGCTGCTCGGGCCCGATGCCCCCGCCCCGCTGGCTGTCCGGCTGTGGCTCTGGTATCAGGACCCGGATCTCGTCTGGCGCGGCGCCACCGCCAGCGGAGCCCTGCTGCTGCTCGCCATCACGGCGCTGCTGCTGGCCCTGTTGCGGCTGCTCGAGCTGGCCCATCGAACCCTTGGCAAACCCGGCTGGCTCGATGGCAGACGAGCCAGCCCAAGCGCTCTTGGCCGCACCCTTGCCACCGGCAGCGTGGCGACCCTGATCGCCATCAATCTGGCGGTGCTGGGGACGCTGCTGCTCTGGTCACTAACCCGGCGCTGGCCCTTTCCCGCCCTCTGGCCGAGCCAGTGGAGCGGCCGCCATTGGCTCGAACTGCTGCCGACCCTGTCGCCGCTGCTGACCACCAGCATGCTGCTGGCGCTGGCGAGCGGGGCGATAGCGCTGGTGATGGCGGTGCTGAGCCTGGAGGCGCAGGCGGGCCGCCGCCCCTGGCCGCTCTGGCTCATCTGCCTACCACTGTTGCTGCCGCAGGCCAGCCTGCTGTTCGGCATTCGGCTCGGGGTGGACTGGTTCAGCCTCGGGTGGGGAGGCGATGGCATCGGCTGGGGCTGGGTGCTCTGGAGCCAGCTGCTGTTTGTCTTTCCCTACGTTTACTTGTGCCTGCAGGGCCCCTATCGCCAGTTCGACGTGCGGATCACCCAGAGCGCCCTGCTGCTCGGGGCAACCCCGTGGCGAGCCTGGAGGCAGGTGAAAGGACCGCTGCTGGCCCGTCCGCTGCTGTTTGCCTTCGGCATCGGAGCGGCGGTAAGTCTGGCCCAATACCTGCCGACCCTGCTGTTTGGGGCAGGCCGGGTGATCACCATCACCACCGAGGCGGTGGCCACCGGCAGCGGCCTCAACCGGCGGCTGGCGGGCCTCTACGGCCTGTTGCAACTCTTGTTGCCGCTCGTTATCTATCTGCTGGCGCTCTGGCTGCCGGCCCGACTCAACCCGGCGCTCAAGGGGGACGGCTAACAATGAACTCTCATGATGGAGATAGCCATATGCTGAGCACCACGCCTCTTCGCCTCTATCTGGAGGAGAACCTGCTGCTCTCGCTGCCCGCCCTGCAGGTGGCGCCGGGCGAGGTGTTGACCCTGATGGGGCCCAGTGGCTGTGGCAAGAGCTCGCTCTTGGCGGCGCTGGCGGGGGTATTGCCCGCAAGCGGCCCCATCCGGCTGGCGGGGGACGTGACCCTGGGCGCACGCCGGCTCACCCAGCTGCCGCCCCAGGCGCGGCGCATCGGCATGCTGTTTCAGGATGATTTGCTGTTCGACCACCTGACGGTGGCCGAGAACCTGATGTTCGGCATGCCGGCCAGCGTGAAGGGGCACAGAGCACGGCGGGAAAAGGCGGTGGCCGCGCTGGCGCAGGTGGATCTGACAAATCAGGCGGACAAGCTGCCGGGGGCGCTCTCCGGCGGCCAGAAGGCCCGCGTCAGCCTGCTGCGGGCGCTCTTGGCCGAGCCCGAGGCATTGTTGTTGGACGAGCCCTTCTCCCGCCTCGACAAGCCGCTGCGGGCCGCCTTTCGCGCGCTGGTGTTCACGCAGATCAAGGCGCTGGCCATCCCCGCCATTCTGGTGACCCACGACGAAGATGACGCGCCGGGCACCATAATCCAGCTCACCGAATCCCGTTTTTGACCGAGGAGTTCACCTTGTTTGACCGCCACCTGATCCCCGTTATCCGCAGCCCCCTCGCCCGGCTCGCCAGACCGCTCTGTCGCGCCGGGATCAGCGCCAACCAGGTCAGCCTCACCGGCTTTGCCATCGGCATGCTGGCGTTGCCGCTGCTGGCCTTTGGCTGCTATCAGTGGGCGCTGGCGGCCATCCTGCTCAACCGGTTGCTGGACGGGCTCGACGGCGCCGTGGCGCGGGAGACCGGCATCACCGACTGCGGCGGTTTTCTCGACATCACGCTCGACTTCATCTTCTACGCCGCCGTGGTGCTGGGCTTTGCCCTCGCCACCCCCGCCAATGCACTGCCCGCCGCCACACTGCTGTTTGCCTTCATGGGCACCGGCTCGAGCTTTCTGGCGTTTGCCATCATGGCGGGCAAGCGGGGCATCGACAATCCGGTCTACCACCACAAGTCTCTCTACTATCTGGGCGGCCTCACCGAGGGGAGCGAGACCATAACCCTGTTCGTGCTGATGTGCCTGTGGCCCGCCGCCTTCGCACCCCTCGCCTACGGCTTTGCCCTGCTCTGCGCCATCACCACCCTGACCCGGCTCTGGAGCGGCTACCACACCCTGCGCTGAGGCAGGACGGCGGGAGGGGGCCGCTACGGAACACTTGCGCATGGACGACAATGTTTTACCATGGCGACACTCTTTTTCAGGCTCATGAGAACCTTATGCGTCGCCTTGTCTCCGTGCTCACCCTCTCCCTGTTTCCCATGCTCTATGGCTGCAGCAGCACGCCGGCTGCCAAGCCCGTGGTCAAGCCCCAGCCCAACAGCGCCTTCATCAACCAGACGCCGCCGAGCAAACCCTTCTACGGGCAGGTGAGCCAGCCGGGAGTCAGCAAGGGGGACTTCGCCAATCGCGCCAATGTGAACAACTTCGTGCAGCGGATGGTGCAAAAGCACGGTTTCGACGGCGCCGAGCTGCACCGGGTGCTGGCCCAGGCCGAACGCTATGACTGGATCATCCGCCTGATGGATGCCCAGGCCCCCACCACCACACCGCCCACCGGCCCGACCGGCGCCTGGAATCGCTACCGTGCCAAGTTCATCACCCCGGACAACGTACAGAACGGCGTCAGCTTCTGGCGTGAGTACGAGAACGAGCTCAACCGCGCCCAGCAGATCTATGGGGTGCCGCCGGAGATCATCGTCGGCATCATAGGCGTGGAGACCCGCTGGGGCCGGGTGATGGGCAAGACCCGCATCCTGGATGCACTGGCGACCCTGGCGTTCGACTACCCGCGCCGGGCCGAGTTCTTCACCAGCGAGCTGGAATCCTTCCTGGTGATGACCCGCGACGAGGGGATGGATCCCACCGAACCCAAGGGCTCCTACGCCGGCGCCATGGGCTACGGCCAGTTCATGCCCTCCAGCTTCCAGCGCTACGCGGTGGACTTCAACGGCAACGGCCACACCAACCTGTGGGATCCGGTGGATGCCATCGGCAGCGTGGCCAACTACTTCAAGGCCCACGGCTGGGAGAAGGGACAACCGGTGGCGGTACGCGGTCAGGGCCAGCTGCCCGGCTACGAGCACGGCTTCCAGACCCGCTACCCGGTCGCCTCCCTGCGCCGCGCCGGGCTGACTCCCACCAGCACCCTCGGCAACCACAGCGAGGCGAGCCTGCTGCGCCTGGATGTGGGCACCGGCTATCAGTACTGGTACGGCTTGCCCAACTTCTACACCATCACCCGCTACAACCACAGCACCCACTACGCCATGGCGGTGTGGCAGCTGGGGCTGGCGGTCAAGGATGCCCGCGGCGGTTTCTGATCCGGCCGGATAAAAAAGGCGGCCCTCGGGGCCGCCGCGCCAACCATCCACACTGCGCCTTCGGGCGCAGTGTGCGTTTACAGCGCCCCCGTCTTCGCCAGACGATCCAGCTCGGCAAGCAGGGCGGCCGGCTCGACCCGACGGGTGTAATCGGCGTTGATGAAGTGGTAGAGCACGGTGCGGTCCTGACCGATGATGTAGCTGGCCGGCACCGGCAGGGTGAAGCTCTCGTCGCCGTTGCTCGCCGGGATGTCGATGCCAAAGCCGGCATAGATGGGCCTGAGCGCCTCCGGCAGCTCGAACACCAGCCCCAGCGCTGCCGAAACCCGGTTGCCCTCGTCGCTCAGCACGGTGATCGCCAGCCCGTTGGCGGTGAGGGTATCCTGCGCCGAACTGGGGGTTTCCGGCGTCATGCCGATGAGGTTCACGCCGCGCTCGCGCAGCGCCGGCAACACGGCGTTGAGCGCCTGCATCTCCATGTTGCAGTAGGGACACCAGCCACCGCGATAGACGTTGAGCAGCACAGGCCCCTCCGCCAGATAGTGGGAGAGCGGGCGCACCACCCCGTGCTGATCCGGCAGGGCGAAGTCGGGCATCCGCTCTCCGCGTCCCAGGGCGGCCTGCTCCAGCCCGCTTGACTGCAGGCTGCGGGTCGCCTCCTCCATCAGGGCCAGCACCGGGGCCGGAACCTGATGCTGCTTCTGCTCATCGTACGCTTTGATTTTTTGCTCGAGTGTGTGCATCATGACCATCCTTTTTGTAGTGGTCGCTACAATATCAAGCGGACCAAGCTCCATGGTCAAGTTGTTTTTTAGCGATCACTATAAAATAACGTTTCACAAGGCAGGAATCGAGATGGCAAGACCCGCATCATTTGACAGAGAACAGGTACTGGAAATCGCCCTCAACGCCTTCTGGGATACCGGCTTCAGCAACACCGGCATTGCCGCGCTGGTCGAACGGATGGGACTCAAGCCCAGCAGCCTGTACGGCGCCTTCAGCTCAAAGGAGGGGTTGTTCATGGAGGTGCTGCAGCGTTATTCGGCGCAGAGCCTGGCGCAGATCGAGCAGCTCCTGGGTTCGGCAGCCTCCCCCCTGGCGGGCGTGCAGGCCCTGCTCGATGCAGTGGCCCGGGATGCCATCGCCAGCGAGGCGCACCGTGGCTGCCTGCTGGTCAACACCTTGCTGGAGATCGGCCGCCACCACCCGCTCATTCAGGAGACCGCCAGCAGCCACCTGGCCGAGGTCGAGCTGCGGGTCAGTGCAGCCCTGCGCCAGGCGCAGGCGGCAGGGGAGCTGGCCGCCGGGCGCGACGTCGACGCCACCGCCGCCTTGCTGATGACCATGGTGTGGGGATTGCGCGTGCTGGGCCGCACCCATCCGCCCGCCGCCAAGGTGAACGCCGTGCTGGCCCAGATGCAGGCCATCTTGTCTGCGGACGCGTGACGACCGCTCACCAGGCTCTGAGGGTCACTCGTTTTCCAGCAGCCAGCGCTTGAGCAGGGCGGCCAGCTGCTCCTGCTCGGCCATGGTCAATGGCGCCAGCAGGCGCCGCTCGTTGGCCACGTGCCGCTCCACCGCCCGGTCAACCAATTCCCGACCCGCGTCGGTCAGGCAGACCAGCAGGCTGCGCCGATCGCTCGGGGCCGCCTGGCGTTCGACCAAGCCCCGCTCTGCCAGTTTGTCGAGCCTGGCGGTCATGGCCCCCGAGCTCAACATGGCGGATTGATAGAGCACGGTCGGGGTGAGCGGTTCGCCGGCCCGGCGCAAGGTCGCCAGAATGTCGAAGTCGCTGCCGAGCAGGCCGCACTCCTTGAGCTCCTCGCTCACCTCCCGTCCGGCGATCGCCGCCATTCGCGCCACCCGTCCCAGCACGCCCATGGGAGAGCAGTCGAGATCCGGTCGCTGCCGGGCCCACTGGGCCAGCAACAGGTCTACATGATCTGATTCCATCTTCGGCCACTTATCTTTTTGTCGAGATACTTGATGGTAAACCAATTTGAGGCTAGTTTATCTTTACTTAAAGATACTTTATAAAGAGACAAACGCATGCCCATGCTGATCGCCCTGCTGGCCCCCCTGCTCTGGGGCAGCACCTATGCCGTCGTCAGCCTCTACCTGACCGACTACTCCCCCTACTGGGTGGCGGTATGGCGGGCGTTGCCAGCCGGCCTGCTACTGCTGTTGCTGCACCCGCGCCTGCCGCCCCTGCCTTGGGGCAAACAGAGCCTGCTGGCGTTTTGCAACATCGCCGCCTTCTTCGCCCTGCTGTTCGTGGCCGCCTTCCGCCTGCCGGGCGCCGTGGCGGGCACCCTGGGTGCCACCCTGCCACTGATCCTGATGTTGCTGGCCTGGTTGCAGGATGGCGTCAAGCCGTCCCTGAAATGGCTGTTGCTGGGCCTGATGGGGCTGGGCGGGGTCTTGCTGCTGCTCAATCCTTCCGCCAATCTGGATCCCGTCGGCGTGACCTGCGCCCTGCTGGCCACCCTGCTCATCGGCCAGTCCAGCCGCTGGATGCGCCACTGGCCGGTCAGCGATCTGCTGGCGCTGACCGCCTGGCAACTGCTGCTGGGCGGCCTGATGCTGATCCCGCTCGCCTGGTGGCTGGCCGGCCCCATGCCGCTGCCTCAGCCGGCAAGCGCCCCTGGTCTGCTCTGGCTGATCCTGCTCAACACGGCGCTGGCCTACTGGGCCTGGCTGTGGGGGCTCAAGCGCCACGGCCCGGAGGTAATGGGCATGCTGGCCCTCACCAACCCCATGGTGGCGGTCTCCTGCGGCGTGCTGATGGTGGGCGAGACGCTGGATGCCCGCCAATGGCTCGGCATCGGGGTGATCCTGGCCTCACTGTTTCTGATGAAGCTGCCGGCCCGCCCCTTCTTCAAGCGCTGGCAGGCTCGCCGGGCGTGCACCGGCCAGTGCGGCAAGCCGTGAGCACGACCCATCCAAGCTCAAACGCAATAAAAAAGAGGAGCCATCAAGGCTCCTCTTTCACATTCCGCGGGTATTTGAGTCGAACTCAGACGCCGGCCTTGGCCAGAGCGGCGGAGACGATCTGCTGGGCTTCCTGCTGGATGAGGTCCAGGTGCGCCTCGCCCTTGAAGCTCTCCATGTAGATCTTGTAGATGGACTCGGTGCCGGAGGGGCGCGCCGCGAACCAGCCGTTCTCGGTCACCACCTTGAGGCCGCCGATGGCGGCATCGTTGCCCGGTGCCTTGGTCAGCTTGGCGACGATGGGCTCGCCGGCCAGGGTGGAGGCTTCCACCAGCGCCGGATCCAGCTTGGAGAGCACCGCCTTCTGGGCGCTGTTGGCCGGGGCGTCGATGCGGCGATAGCTGGAGCGACCAAACTTGGCTTCCAGCGCGTCGTAGTGGGCCTGCGGATCCTTGCCGGTCACCGCCAGAATTTCGGCCGCCAGCAGCGCCAGGATGAAGCCATCCTTGTCGGTAGTCCAGACGGTGCCGTCTTTGCGCAGGAAAGAGGCGCCCGCGCTCTCCTCGCCACCAAAACCGAACTCGCCGCTGTAGAGGCCATCCACGAACCACTTGAAGCCGACCGGCACCTCTTTGAGGGTGCGGCCGATCTCGCCGGCCACCCGGTCGATCATGGAAGAGGAGACCAGCGTCTTGCCGACCGCAGACTCTTTGGACCAGCCGGTACGATGGGTAAACAGATACTGGATCGCTACCGCCAGATAGTGGTTCGGGTTCATCAGGCCCGACTTGGTGACGATACCGTGACGGTCGTAGTCAGGGTCATTGCCAAGGGCGATGTCGAACTTGTCCTTGAGGGCAATCAGGCTGGCCATGGCAAACGGGCTGGAGCAGTCCATCCGGATCTTGCCGTCTTTATCCAGGGTCATGAAGGAGAAGGTCGGGTCGACCTTGTAGTTCACCACCTCGATGTTCAGACCATAGGTCTTGGCGATGACGTCCCAGTAGGCGACGCCGGAGCCACCCAGCGGATCGACACCGATCTTGATGCCGGCCTGCTTGATGGCATCCATGTCCAGCACGTTCTTCAGGTCATCCACATAGGGAGTGACATAGTCGTACTCGACCACGAACGGGCTCTTGAGGGCCTCGGCGAACGGCATCCGTTTCACGCCGGCCAGACCCGCTTCCAGAATCGCGTTGGCACGATCCTCCACCCACTTGGTGATCTCCCCTTCCGCGGGGCCGCCGTGGGGCGGGTTGTACTTGAAGCCACCGTCTTCCGGCGGGTTGTGGGACGGGGTGATCACCACGCCGTCGGCGCGCGCGGCAGGCTTGCCCGCATTGTGGCGCAGGATGGCGTGAGAGATGACCGGGGTCGGGGTAAAGCCGAGGCCGGCCTGAATGCGGGTCTCGACGCCGTTGGCGGCCAGCACTTCCACCGCACTGGCAAAGGCGGATTCAGACAGGGCGTGGGTGTCCATGCCGACAAACAGCGGGCCCGTGATGCCGGCCTGCTGGCGATACTCCACCAGCGCCTGGGTCACCGCCAGGATGTGGGATTCGGTGAAGGCATTGTGCAGGGCGCTGCCGCGGTGGCCGGAGGTGCCGAAGGCAACCCGCTGCTCGGGACGGCTCATGTCCGGCTTGTTGAGGTAGTAGGCGCTGACCAGACGGGGGATGTTGGTCAGGTCGCTCAAACGGGCCGGCTGACCGGCGTGGGAATGCTGTGCCATGGCGTTGTCCTTGCTTGATGGCGGCCTTGCCCGGCAAGGCCTGAGTCTGATGAACCGTTAGATTGCGCCGCACACCCGGGCAATCACCTCGTCGCCATACCCCATGCTGGCCATCAGCTGGGCCACCATGTTCTGTTTGCGACTGGTGTTGGTGTTGGTGATCACCCAGAACGGGGTTTGTGGCACCTGCTTGGGCTTGGTGGTGCTGCCGCTGGCGCGCAGGGCATCGGGATCCCGCGAGAAATAGACGCGCTTGCGCCCCTTGATTTCGGTGGCCTGGGTAAACCCGACCGGATCATCCCGGTAGAGGGTACTGAGCACCTGCATGAAGCGGTTGATGGACTTCTCTTCTTTTTGCAGCTCGCCGGAATCGAGCAGCGTTTCCAGCCCCATGGCGTCGGCCACGGTGGGCGACGGAGCTGCCGTCACCTCTGCTGCGACCGGCGAGGCCTGGCGGGCGGGCTGTTCCAGCAGGCGGCGCAGGATATCGGAGGCACTCTCACCGATGTGCCGGGTCTGGCTGGCGATATAGAAGTAGAGATCGTCATCAAGCTCGATGGTTTTCATAGGGATGCGCTGGACTCGTCGAAATTCGGATGCGGCGATTATACATAGGCAAACCCGGCAGCCCAAGCAAGGGGTGGACAGATGTGCATGAATCTCATCGAGAATACGGCATAATAGCGGCCCAAGTGTGTGATCCGTCGCACTGATAGCCGATCTGGCTGGCTTTTTTTAGGAAAAAAACCACACTTTTTTGCTCCGTGATGAGTGAAATCCTTTTCTTTCCAGTGCGTTAAATCATGGCGAGCAACGTACTCACGACCGACAAGGTGTCATTTTGCAACAAAACCCATTATTGAACTTCAAGGAGCAGGGCCAGGGCCAACCCGTCGTGCTGATCCACGGGCTGTTCGGCAGCCTGGACAACCTGGGCTTGCTGGCACGCCCGCTGAGCGAACAATACCGGGTCATCAGCGTCGATCTGCGCAACCACGGCGCCTCCTTTCACTCCGACGAGATGAGCTACCCGGCCCAGGCCGCCGATCTGCTCGCCCTGCTCGATCAGCTGGGGCTTGAACAGGTGGCCATCGTGGGCCACTCCATGGGGGGCAAGGTGGCCATGCAGGTTGCCAAGCAGGCGCCGACCCGCGTCGCCAGGCTGGTAGTGGCCGACATAGCGCCGGTCGCCTACCCTCACGCCCACCACCAGAACGTGTTTGCCGGCCTCAATGCCACGCTCGCGAGCACTCCGCAAAGCCGCAGCGAGGCGGAAGCCATCCTGGCCGAGCATGTCGAGATCGCCGGCGTGCGCCAGTTCCTGCTCAAGTCCTTCGCCAAGGGAGAGTCGGGTTGGGGCTGGCGTTTCAACGTACCGGCCCTTGAGCGCAACTACGCCAACATCATGGGCTGGCCCGATCCACAGAGCCGTTTCGAAGGGCCTGCGCTCTTCATCAAGGGGGGTGATTCCGACTACATGCTGCCCGCGCATACCGAGACGGTGATGGCGCAATTTCCCGCCGCCAAGGCCCGGGTCATCGCCGGCACCGGTCACTGGCTGCACGCGGAAAAGCCGGTTTTGTTCAACAAACTGGTTGTGGATTTCCTGTCGACAGGCGGTTAACAGTTTCAAATCCTTTGTGATATAGTGCGCCCGTCATAAGGAGTGTGCGCAATCCATGCTAAGTGAACATATCGACCTGATCGAGAGTCTGGGCCTGAAGTTATTCTTTGTGGCCATTTTCGTATTGATTGGCCTGGCCATTCAGGACGTGCTCAAACGCGGCAATGTGCCCCGTTTCGGCCGATTCATCGTCTGGTTGGTACTCTTCCTGGGTTGTGCAGGTTTTGTCGCCAAGGGGCTGATCGAACTGGGCTGGGAAGGCTCAGGCATCGGCTAACTTATTTCCATCTGTGATGTATGGCCAAACAGCAAACTGATCGAACAACACTGGATCTGTTCGCAAACGAGAAGCGCCCCGGCAGGCCAAAGACCAACCCACTCCCCCGCGAGACCCAGCTCAAGATCAACAAGCGCAACCAGCTCAAGCGCGATCGAGAGAACGGCCTGAAGCGGGTAGAGTTAAAGGTGGAGTCCGAATTGCTGGAGCGCCTGAACCAACTTGCGTTACAACAGAACGTCAGCCGAGCCGAGCTGATCCAATCTATCCTGAAGCAACAGATTGAGTCTGCACATGCAGCAGGCATCGCAATCTGACCGTTAAGCATTAACACCAGATACGGGTAACTAAACACTATGGCTAGTGTAGGTCTGTTTTTCGGCAGCGATACCGGTAATACCGAAGCTGTCGCCAAGATGATCCAGAAAGAACTGGGCAAACAACTGATTGAAGTCCGTGACATTGCCAAGAGCAGCAAGGCCGACATCGACAGCTTCGATCTGCTGATGTTCGGTATCCCGACTTGGTACTATGGCGAAGCCCAGGCCGACTGGGACGACTTCTTCCCCGAGCTGGAAGAGATCGACTTCACCAACAAGCTGGTCGCCATCTTCGGATGCGGCGATCAGGAAGATTATGCCGAGTACTTCCTCGACGCCATGGGCACCCTGCGTGACATCGTCGAAGCCAAAGGCGCCATCGTCATCGGCCACTGGCCGACCGCCGGTTACGAGTTCGAAGCCTCCAAGGCGCTGGTGGACGACAAGCATTTCGTGGGTCTGGGCATCGACGAAGATCGCCAACCCGAGATGACTGCCGAGCGCGTCAAGGGCTGGTGCAAACAGCTGCATGAAGAGATGTGCCTGGCCGAGCTGGAGTGATCCACGCTTGCCAGCACCTCTGACAACAAGGGCCTCGCGGGGCCCTTGTTGTTTTCTGGTCATACGCTCTCGCCGCCCCTGTGCTCGGGCTTGGCCCGCACATAGAGGGTGCGCTTGACCTGGGCCACCAGCTCGCCCTGGCCATCCTGTACCGTCACCTCGAACTCGGGAAAGTGCTTGTCTCCCCCTTCGGTCGCCGCGACTATGGCGGCCAGCTTGCCGTCGGTGAGGGTGAATTCGGCCACCAGCTTGCCCTTGCCGGGCTTGATGTAGTTGATGCTGCCCGCCTTGTCCCAGACGTAGTAGCGGTTCTTGAAATAACCCATCAGCATCAGTGGATAGATGGGATCGGTCATCGCAAACATGCTGCCGCCAAACTGGGTGCGGTTGGCATTCTTGTTCCACCAGCGGGACTTGAGGGTGACCCGGCAGAAGCGAAAATCATCGCTCAATGTCTCTATCTTGATGCCCGCGCCCCAGAAGGGGGGCCAGGCGTTGAGGGCGCGGCGCACCCAGGCCGCGTTGTCAAAAAGCCAATCCATGGATCTCATCCGACCAGAGTGAAGAAGGTTACATTTTATCAACATTCGGCGGGTGAGCAAGCCGCCGTCACAATCCGCACAATTCGTGGATAGGCGGTCGATCGCGCTAAAGCCCTTGAATTACTGGGTTTATTTTTAGGTGAGCTACGACCTATAATGACAGGCCAAGCGAGTTCGTGGTTGCCATTACAGCGGCAGTCAATCAGAATAACCACACCTTCGAGAATGCGAATAAATAGAAATGGCAGACAACAACCAAGCGTTAAAAAAGGCCGGGCTCAAGATCACCTTGCCCCGCGTCAAGATCCTGGAAATCCTGCAACAGCCGGACTGCCAGCACACCAGTGCGGAAGATCTGTACAAACGACTGATCGACCAGGGTGAAGAGATTGGTCTCGCTACCGTCTACCGCGTTCTCAACCAGTTTGATGATGCCGGTATCGTCACCCGTCACCACTTCGAAGGGGGCAAGTCGGTGTTCGAGCTGGCCACCCAGGAACACCACGACCACCTGGTCTGCCTCGACTGCGGCAAGGTGATCGAGTTCTCCGACGAGGTGATCGAGCAGCGCCAGACCGAGATCGCCAAGAAGCACAACATCCGTCTGACCAATCACAGCCTCTATCTCTATGGCCACTGCGCCGCCGGCGACTGCAAGCACGACGATTGATTGGCAGAACCCGCGCAATAAAAAAGCCAGCATGATGCTGGCTTTTTTATGCCCATATTCCGGACAATAAAGGGCAGGGTCTCCCCTGCCCTCCTTCATCAGGCCTCGGCCTTGCCCCACACGTCGCGCAGGGCCACGGTGCGGTTGAACACCAGGTGCTCCGGGCTGGAGAGCTTGTTGTCGGCGCAGAAATACCCTTCACGCTCGAACTGGTAAGCCTGCTCCGGCTTGGCATCCTTGAGGGAAGCTTCCACGCGGGCCCCCTCGATGATCACCAGGGATTCCGGGTTCAGGGCCGCTTCGAAGTCCTCTTCGGCGCCTGGGTTCGGCACTTTGAACAGGCGGTCGTAGAGGCGCACTTCGGCCGGCAGGGAGTGAGTGGCGCTGACCCAGTGGATCACCCCTTTCACCTTGCGACCGTCCGCCGGATCCTTGCCCAGGGTCTCGGGGTCGTAAGAGCAGTAGATGCAGGTGATCTTGCCGTCCGCATCCTTCTCGACCCGCTCGGCCTTGATGACATAGGCGTTGCGCAGACGCACTTCCTTGCCCAGTACCAGACGCTTGAACTGCTTGTTGGCTTCTTCTTTGAAGTCCGCTTCATCGATGAGGATCTCGCGGGTGAAGTTCAACTCGCGGGTACCCATCTCGGCATTGCTCGGATGCGCCGGGGCAGTCAGCACTTCGTCGGCGGCCAGGTTCTCGATGACCACCTTGACCGGATGCAGCACGGCCATGGCGCGCGGGGCATTCTCGTTGAGATCTTCGCGGATGCAGGCTTCCAGCATGCTCATCTCAACGATGTTGTCCTGCTTGGTAACACCGATGCGCTTGCAGAACTCGCGGATGGAGGCCGGGGTGTAGCCGCGGCGGCGCAGGCCGGAGACGGTCAGCATGCGCGGATCGTCCCAACCGTCCACGTGCTTCTCGGTCACCAGCAGGTTCAGCTTGCGCTTGGACATGACGGTGTATTCGAGGTTCAGACGAGAGAACTCGTACTGACGCGGGTGGCAATCGATGGTGATGTTATCCAGCACCCAGTCGTACAGGCGACGGTTGTCCTGGAACTCCAGCGTACAGATGGAGTGGGTAATCCCTTCCAGGGCGTCCGAGATGCAGTGAGTGAAGTCATACATCGGGTAGATGCACCACTTGTCACCGGTCTGGTGGTGGTGGGCAAACTTGATGCGATAGATGACGGGGTCACGCATCACCATGAAAGGGGAAGCCATGTCGATCTTGGCGCGCAGGCAGGCGGTGCCTTCGGCAAACTCGCCGTTCTTCATCTTCTCGAACAGGGCCAGGTTCTCTTCCACGCTGCGATCGCGGAACGGGCTGTTCTTGCCCGGCGCGGTCAGAGTACCGCGGTATTCGCGCATCTGCTCGGCAGAGAGCTCGTCCACGTAGGCCAGCCCCTTCTCGATGAGCTCGATGGCATAGCCGTGCAGCTTGTCGAAATAGTCGGAGGAGTAGCAGATCTCGCCGTTCCACTGGAAGCCGAGCCACTGCACGTCCTGTTTGATGGACTCAACGTACTCGATATCTTCCTTCACCGGGTTGGTGTCGTCGAAGCGCAGGTTGCATTGGCCCTGGTAGTCGCGGGCGATGCCGAAGTTCAGGCAGATGGACTTGGCGTGACCGATATGGAGATAACCGTTCGGCTCGGGCGGAAAACGGGTATGCACACTGGAGTGCTTACCGCTGGCCAGATCTTCATCAATGATCTGACGAATAAAGTTAGTTGGGCTGTTCGCCTGACTCATGGCTCACCTCAAAAATGCGTCACTGGCGGAAGTTGTGCCGGCTGGCACCCTCAACCCCCCGCCGTCAAGCCGGATATGATCCCTCATTACGCGCCCTGTCTCAACCTGAATTTGCCCGTTTCGGGGTACTTGCGCAGCAAAACGCCCCGCCCTAGTGGCCGGTTTGACTGACTGGCGAAAAAAAGACCCCGCACGCGGCGGGGTTCAAGGTGATGAAAAACAAAAACAGACAATACACACACAACAAAGGCTCACACGCACAGTCAACCTTTCCCAAGCCCGATGACCATCGTCCTTGGGAAAGGCGGGTCTTGCGACCCACCTTGCGTTATGGATTGAGGGCTATCAGTTCAGCTCGGTGACGCGGCTGGTGCGCTTGCCATCGAAACTGGTGGTGCGCAGGTAGACCTTGCCGTTGACGCTCGGCTTGGCGGCTGCGTCGTAGGCGCTCCAGCTCTTGCCATCCAGACTGTACTGGATGGGCAGACCTGGCAGATCCACGTTCGCCTCAAGCTTGCCGTTCACCACCTTGGCGCCCGGTACGGAGAGGCGGTATTCCACCCCGGCCTGATCCAGTTTCGGCAGCACGCGCTGACCCAGCACGTTGGCGAACTGGTTCCACTCCTTGTTCAGGGTGGCCTTGTTGACGAACTTGGTGGTGCCGGAGAACTCGCGGTTCTTCACGTAGTCGAGCTCGAAGCCGCCCTTGTGCCAGGCGCGCTCGGCCATGGAGAAGATGCGCGGGTAGACCATGTACTCGTATTGCGCGTCGGTACGCACGGTTTCACTCCACTGCTGACCGGAGATACCCTTGAACTTGACCGGATCCTGGTCACCCTTGGCCACGAAGGCGTTGCCGTCGCGATCAACCGAGGTCTCGGCGTTCTGCGGCAGGTTTTCCGGGGCGAAGGCGAACACCTTGCGGGTGTCGTTGAAGCGGGTGGCCCAGTAGTAGCCACGCTCGGCCGGGTGTACCTCGTTCGGGAAGTCGAAGTAGAGGTAATCCGGGTTGGAGAGCACCACCTCATAGCCCTTGTGCGCCCACTTCATCGCTTCGTTGAAGCCACCCCAATAGAGGGTTTCCCAGAAGTTGACCCGGGTCTTGTCGGTGGCAAACACGCTGGCATCCGTGGCGTACTTCAGACCATCTTCCCACGCCTGCAGGGTGGAGAAGCCGTGGCCCTTGACCATCTCGCTCACTTCCTTGGCGAAGTAGACCGGCAGCTCGGCCACGTCCTTGATCTTGCCCTCATCCACCATCTTCTGGCACATGGGGGACTTGCCGAACGGCTTGTCCTGCTTGCTGGAGTCGACGTTGCCCTTCCAGGCCACCAGATCTTCTTTCTTGGTGACGGCCGGGTCCTGGTAACCGCCGCCCTGCATGATGTTCTTCGCCTCGTCACCACCGTAGTGCCAGGCAGTCAGCGGCTGGCCGGCGGCCTGGTGCATCTGGGCCACTTCGTCCATCACCTTGGCCACGAAGGTGGCGGCGCCCGGCTGGCAGGGGTTGATGAAGGACATCTTGTCGTAGAACTGCACCGAGGTGACGTTGGAAGTATCGGCCGGGTCGGTCAGACGGAACTGGTTGGCCTCGGCCTCTTTACCTTCAGCCATCAGACGCTTGTAACGCGCCTCCATGGAGACCACGGCGGCACGGGCGTGGGCCGGCATGTTGATCTCGGGGATCACGGTCACGCCGCGTGCCTTGGCATAGCGCACCAGGTCGATGTAGTCGGCCTTGCTGTAGAAACCAGAACCCTGGTTGTCGCTGGTCGGGCCGGAGCCCAGCTGCGGCATCAGGCACTTGGTTTCGGACTCGTCGTGGCAACGCTGGCTGCCGACGTCGGTCAGCTCTGGCAGGCCCGGGATCTCCAGACGCCAGCCTTCATCGTTGGTCAGGCCAAGGTGCAGCACGTTGAGCTTCATGGCAGACATCTGATCCACCAGCTTCTTCAGGGTCTCGGGACTTCTGAAGTGACGGGCCACGTCGGTCTGCATGCCGCGGTATTCAAAACGCGGGGCATCCTCGACGGTCATCTGGCTCACCAGCTTGTCGTTGACTCCCAAGAGGGAGATCAGGGACTGGGCACCCCAGAAGGCACCTTCGATGTCGTGCCCCTGAATGACGGTGCCCTTCTTGCCGATGGTCATGTCGTAGCCTTCGGCCTGCTTGAGCTTGCTGCCGAGCTTGATGGTCACTGGGTAGCCGGTGTCGGAGAGGGTAACACCCAGCTTGGTCAGTTGAGCCTTCAGGGCTTCGGCGCGATCGCTCGGCAGGTCGAGGGCATTGAGCTTGATGGTGGAGAAGTCGACCTGCGGGCCGGCCTTGACCACCTGCTTCATCGGGGTCGGCAGGATCTGGTTGTCGACCTTGCCAGCCGGCAGCAAGGTGCTGGTCTGGTTGGCGGCGAAACGGGTTTCGCTGTTCATCAGGATGTTGTTGTCATCCTTGGTGCGCTTCCAGCCGTCGGCCGGCATCGGCTTCTCGTAGGTGGTGGCATCGTCGATGTTGCTCATGCTGGCCAGCACTTTCGGCTCGGCCCCTTCGCTGGCGACATACCAGTTCGGCATGATGTCAGATTCGAACAATACCCAGTACTCCACCACCAACGGCACTTCGACCGTGGCATCCTTGGCAAAGCCCTGGAACTTCTCGGTCGGCGTCAAACGATAGAGGTCGCCGGTCAGGTGGGTGATGGTGAACTGGTCGTTGTCCACCCGCTGGATGCGGCGGATGGAGGAGACATAGATGCTCCAGTCCTTGGAGGTGACGTCAGCACCGGTGTTGGTCAGGTGCAGCTTGGCAACGCCGCAGCTCGCCCACTCGGAGCCCAGGGCCTGGCAGTCGAGACCGGCACCGGCACCGTCGTTGGTGACGACTTCATACTTGACCACCAGGTTGCTGGCGAGGGCGTCGACCACGGCTTGCTTGGCGGCATCGGCTGCAAGTGCCGGACCGGCGAAAACGGTAGACATGGCAATGGCTAACAGAGAATGTTTCAAGTTCATAACTGCTGCTCTCATTTGAAGTAAAGGTTGGATTTTCTTGGCTTTTTTTATATGGGGCCCCGAGGCGGGGCCCTTAGTTATGTCAACAATGGACTTAGACTTGAGGCGAGCTTGGCGCCCGATTAACGCAGGGCCTTCATCTCACCGGCGATGATTTCGGCCAATGGGCCCAGAATCACCTGCAGGTTCTGCTCACCGAGCTTGACCACACCGGCCGCGCCCAGGGCTTTGAGCTTGCGCTCGTCAACGATGCTGCGATCTTTCAGGGTCAGACGCAGACGGGTGATGCAGGCATCGATGGTCACCAGGTTCTCCTGGCCGCCCAGCACTTCCAGGTATTGCTTGGCCAGCTCGGTGCGGTCAGTGGTTTGAGCCTGTGCCGGTACCGCTTCGTCATCTTCACGACCCGGGGTTTTCAGACCCAGTTTGGCAATGACTGCGCGGAAGACCACGTAGTAGAGGCCGAAGAACACCAGACCCTGCGGGATCAGCATGTACCAGTTGGTCGCCAGCGGGTTGCGGCTGGAGAGCACCATATCCACCAGGCCGGCACTGAAGCCGAAACCAGCCATCCAGTGCATGGAGGCGGCGATGAACACGGAGATACCGGTCAGGAACGCGTGGATGACGTACAGTACCGGCGCCACGAACATGAAGGAGAACTCGAGCGGCTCGGTCACCCCGGTGAAGAAGGAGGCAAAGGCGGCGGCGATCATGATGGACGCAACCTTGTCCTTGTTCTCTTTCTTGGCAGAGTGGTAGATGGCCAGTGCGGCACCCGGCAGACCGAACATCATGATGGGGAAGAAGCCGGCCTGATACATGCCGGTCACACCCACGACAGCCTTGCCGGCGTCGATGGAGGATTGACCACCCAGGAAGTTCGGGATGTCGTTGATGCCGGCCACGTCGAACCAGAACACGGAGTTCAGGGCGTGGTGCAGACCAATCGGGATCAGCAGACGGTTGAAGAAGGCGTAGATGCCGGCGCCGGTGGAACCCAGGTTGACGATGGATTCACCAAAGCTCACCAGACCACCGTAAATGACCGGCCAGACGGCCATCAGGACGAAGGCGACCACGATCATCACCACGGAGGTCACGATCGGCACCAAACGACGGCCGGAGAAGAAGGCCAGCGCCTTGTGCAGTTCCACACTGCTGAAGCGGTTATAGAGCTCGGCCGCGATCACACCGGTCAAGATACCGATGAACTGGTTCTCAATCTTGCCAAACGCAGCAGGCACCTGGTCCAGCGGGATCTGCTGGATTTGGGATACCGCGCCCGGGCTCAGCAAGGTGGTCACCACCAGATAACCGACCAGACCGGCCAGCGCGGCAGAACCGTCTTTGTCTTTGGACATGCCATAGGCAACACCCACGGCGAACAGGATGGACATCTTGTCGATGATGGCGGAACCCGCCTTGATCAGGAAGGCGGCCAGCGCGCTGTCACCACCCCAACCATTCGGGTCAATCCAGTAGCCAACCCCCATCAGGATCGCGGCGGCAGGCAATACCGCTACCGGTACCATCAAGGCCCGGCCGATCTTTTGCAAATAACCGAGAATGTTCACGGTTCCTCTCCTTAGTTAATGTTTTTCTAGAAATTAAGTGCTTATCACGTTTGACGCATAAGCCATCAAGGCTTGATTGGCAGTCTAGGGCTTTTATTTCGCTGCGCAAATTAATAAACCTGTAATCGTGATCATTATCACCCAAACGAGATAAAGGTGGCGGATAGATGTGGCTTAGTTCGCAATCTTTATTTACGCTATAAAACAACTTAAATCCGTCCCGCTCTTCTTGCCGCCGACATCCCGGCCGCAACCCGTACAGAGGTATCTACAATGCGCCTGATCCCGTTGAAATCTGCCAGCCAAGTGGGGCTGTGGTCCGCCCGTTACATCGTTGACCGTATCAATGCGTTCAAACCCACTGCCGATCGCCCCTTCGTACTGGGCCTGCCCACTGGCGGCACTCCGCTCAACACCTACAAGCGCCTGATTGAACTGCATAAAGCCGGTGAGGTGAGCTTCCAGAACGTGGTCACCTTCAACATGGACGAGTACGTCGGCCTGCCGGAAGATCACCCCGAGAGCTACCACAGCTTCATGCACAACAACTTCTTCAGCCACATCGACATTCGCCCCGAGAACATCAACATCCTCAACGGCAATGCGCCGGATCTGGTGGCCGAGTGCAAGCGCTACGAAGACAAAATCAAGTCCTACGGCAAGATCCACCTGTTCATGGGCGGCGTCGGCAATGACGGTCACATCGCATTCAACGAGCCGGCCTCTTCCCTGGCCTCCCGCACCCGGGTCAAGACCCTGACCGAAGACACCCGCATCGCCAACTCCCGCTTCTTCGGTGGCGACATGGAGCAGGTGCCCAAGCTGGCGCTGACCGTGGGTGTCGGCACCTTGATGGATGCCGAGGAGATCATGATCCTCGTGACCGGTCACGGCAAGGCGCAGGCCCTGCAGGCCGCGGTGGAAGGCAGCGTCAACCACATGTGGACCATCTCCACCCTGCAGCTGCATCCGAAAGGAATGATGGTGTGTGACGAGCCCTCCACCATGGAGCTCAAGGTCAAGACGGTGCGCTACTTCCAGCAGCTCGAAGCCGCCAACATCGGCCGTCTGTAAGGAGTCACCATGTACGCATTGACCAACTGCACCCTCTACACCGGCAGCTGCGTGCTGACCGGTTACGGGGTGGTGATCGAGGGCGACCAGATTGTCGCCATCTCCCACCAGGCCGAACTGCCGGCCGGCATCGAACAGATTGACCTCAAGGGTGCCAACCTCAGCCCCGGCTTCATCGACGTGCAGCTCAACGGCTGCGGTGGCGTCATGTTCAACGGCCACATCACCACCCAGACCCTGGCGACCATGCAGGCCGCCAATCTGAAATCCGGTACTACCAGCTTCCTGCCGACTCTGATCACCAGTCCGGATGCGGACATGAAGCAGGCCGTCGCCGTCACCCGCGACTACATGGCGGCGCACCCCAACGAAGTCCTTGGCGTGCACCTGGAAGGCCCCTACACCAACCTCAAGCGCAAGGGGATCCACCCGGCCGAGCAGATCCGCCAGCCCGCCGACGAGATGATCGACTTCTTCTGCGCCAACGCGGATACCATCGCCAAGATCACCCTGGCGCCGGAGCGCAACAAGCCGGAACACATCCGCCGTCTGGTGGAGGCTGGCATTCTGGTCTCCGCCGGCCATACCGCCGCCAATTACGATCAGGCCATGGCCGGGTTCGACAGCGGCATTCGCTTCGCCACCCACCTCTACAACGCCATGACCCCGACCCTGAACGGCCGCGAGCCGGGCGTGGTGGGTGCCATCTATGATCGCAAGGATGTCTACGCCGGCGTCATCGTCGACGGCCATCACGTGCATTGGGCCAACGTGCGTCTCGCGCACAAGATGCTGGGGGAGCGACTGGTGCTGGTCACCGACGCGACCGCGCCGGCAGGGGCACCGGAAGGCTTTGAGAAGTTTGATTTTTGTGGCGCAACCGTCTATTTCCGCGATGGTCAGTGCGTCGACGAGAATGGTACACTCGGCGGCTCTGCCCTCACCATGATCGAGGGGGTGGAAAATCTGGTCAAACAGGTCGGATTACCGCTCGATGAAGCACTGAGAATGGCCACCCTTTACCCTGCACGCGCCATTGGATGGGACTCACGTCTCGGTAGTATCCAGGTCGGAAAAATAGCCAACCTGACTGTCTTTGATCAGGCCTTCACGGTCTGCGGGACCGTGGTTAACGGACACTACACAACACAGTGACACTATGACTGGCGGACAAATAGCAAACGTAGATCTTATCAAGCAGGTCAACAGTGCAGCCGTGTATCGGCTCATCGACCTGCAGGGGCCCATCTCGCGGGTCAAAATTGCCGAGTTGAGTCAGCTGGCCCCGGCCAGCGTGACCAAGATCACCCGGCAACTGATCGAGCATGGCCTGATCAAGGAGACCTCGCCGCAAGCCTCCACCGGTGGACGGCGCGCCATCTCCCTGACCACCATCAAGCATCGCTTCCAGTTTGTGTCCGCCAAGCTGGGCCGCGGCTACCTGCAGCTGAGTCTCTATGATCTCGACGGCAAGGAGCTCGACCAGCATGTCACCCAGGTGACCGAGATCGAGCAACAGCCGGTGGTCGACATGCTGCTGCGGGAGATCGGTGCCTTCATCGACTCCCAGCAGGATCGCAGCCGCAACCTCATCAGCATCGCGCTGACCATGCCGGGCCTGGTCAACCCGGAATCGGGCATGGTCATCTACACCCCCAAGTACCAGATCCGCAATCTGGCGCTGGCCAAGCTGTTGGAAAACCACTTCAACCTGCCCTGCTACGTGGGCAACGACACCCGCTCGCTGGCGCTGGCCGAGCACTTCTTCGGCGAGTCCCGCGACTGCATGGACTCCATTCTGGTGAGCGTCCACCAGGGGGCGGGCTCGGGCATCATAACCAAGGGCAAGGTATTCCTCGGTCAGAACCGCAACGTCGGCGAGATCGGCCACATCCAGGTCGAGCCGCTCGGCAAGCGCTGCCACTGCGGCAACTTCGGCTGCCTGGAGACCATCGCCTCCAACGAGGCCATCGTCGACAAGGTGAAGGAGCTCATCAGCCGCGGCCACCTGAGCTCGCTGCAGGAGAAGCACATCACCATCCAGGAGGTGTGCAAGGCGGCCATGGCCGGTGACGAGCTGGCCCGCAGCGTGATCGAGAACGTGGGTGAGCATCTGGGACGGGCTGTGGCCATCACGGTCAACCTGTTCAACCCGCAGAAGGTGCTGATCGCCGGCGAAATCACCGCCGCCGAGGAGATCCTGTTCCCGGCTATCCGCCGCTGCGTGGAGCACCAGTCTCTGCCAAGCTTCCACCGCGGCCTGCCCATCGTGAAGGCACGCTTCCAGAACCAGCCCACCGTCGGCGGTTTCGCCCTGGTGAAGCGGGCCCTGCTGGAGGGAGACCTGCTGCAGATCATCATGGAGCAGAAGTAGGGCCGAGGCCTTGCGAAACAACAACGGCAGCCAGTGGCTGCCGTTTTTATTGATAGATTCTTCGAGCGTAGGTTCGATTAGCCGCATAGCGGCGTAATCGGACGCGGTGACTCACCCCGCCCGGCACGGCTTGAACAGATCCAGCGCGCCGTTGTAGACCTGAGTCTGCACATCCAT
The DNA here is from genome assembly GCF_000820305.1 of Aeromonas dhakensis. GTDB lineage: Bacteria > Pseudomonadota > Gammaproteobacteria > Enterobacterales > Aeromonadaceae > Aeromonas > Aeromonas dhakensis. The sequence goes on along the minus strand of NZ_CDBH01000045.1, from coordinate 42,284 downwards.
GATCCCCAACATGGAGTGGAACAAATTGTCGTGGGAGAAGCGCTTGCTGGCCGCCTCCTGCTGCAGACAGGTCATATCCAGCTGACGATCGGCTTGCAACTGGGGGGAGAACCAGGTCATCAGCGGCACCCTGGTCTGATCGTCCGGCGCGAACTTGTAGGGGGTGCCGTGCAGGTAGAGCCCCATGGCCCCGAGGGATTCGCCATGATCCGACAGATAGACCAGCCCCACGTTGTAATCCTTCTCCAGCGTCTTGAGCTTGTCGATGAGACGGGCCACCACCTTGTCGGTGTAGCGGATGGTGTTGTCGTAGGTGTTGACCAGCTCTTCATTGGTGCAGTTTTCGATGTCGCTGCGCGGGCAGTCCGGCACGAAGGTCCGTTCACTGGCGGGATAGCGGCGATAGTAGGTCGGGCCGTGGCTGCCCATCAGGTGGAAGGCCACCAGCTTGTTGCCCTTCATCTGTGCGATCTGCCGATCCAGCCCCTCCAGCATCACCTCGTCGTAGCAGGATCCCTTCTGGCAGTACTGGGGAAAATCCTTGGCCTCGATCTCGATGGTGGGCACGTTCTTGCACACCCCCTTGCAGCCGCCGTCGTTCTCCTTCCACAGCACGGAGACGCCGGCGTGCTGCAGCACATCCAGTATGCCGTCGCGGGACTGGGCCAGGGTGTCGTCATAGCCGCGTCGCGTCAGGTTGGAGAACATGCAGGGCACCGAGACCGCGGTGGCGGTGCCGCAGGAGCGCACGTTGCGAAACGAGACCATGCCCGCTTCTCTCGCGGTGAAGCTGTTGGTGGCCTTGTCGTAACCGTTGAGGGAGTAGTTCTGGCTGCGCGCCGTCTCCCCCACCACCAGGAACATCAGGGTCGGCTTGCTGCCCTGCCCCACCACCCTGGCGTCCGTGCCCAGCTGCTGATACGGGATCGGGGTGGCGAACAGGATGTCGGTGGCGTAACGATAGAGGCCGTGCACATAGTTGGCGGGCACTATCTCCTTGCCGAGGGACTTGTTGTTGCGCCCGACCGAGGCGTAATCCTGGTAATAGAGGGCGGCCACCCCCACCAGAAGCAGCAAGGAGAGGGCGATGGAGCCGAGCCGCAGGCCCAGCCCCTTGTACCAGGGACGGGGATAGTCAATCTTCACCCACAGCAGGGCCAAGGCCGGCAGCAGGCCGGTCAGCGCGAACCAGAGCAACACGGAACCATTGAGGTAGGAGGCTGCCTCCCCGCTGTTGGTCTCGACGATGTTCTGCACCATGCTCACGTCGAAGATGACCCCGTATTTCAGCATGGCGTAGCTGACCACGGATCCCATCAGGATCAGCAGCACGAAGAAGGGCTTGAGCAGATAGCGAAAGGTAAAGGGCAGGAACACCGCATTGAGCGCGGCCAGCAGCACGAAGGGGATCGAGACGACGAAGCCCGCCTTGACGTGTTCCAGCTTGGTAAGAATGGTGTAGAAGTGGAGGAAAATGGGCCAGTTGAAGAGCAGTGCAAACAGCAGCACCAACAACAGATTCACCTTCATCACACCCAAGGTGATACGCATAACGATACTCCGACAAACCAGACAAGACAGGGGGCTTGGCAACAGCCCCTCTTTGGATCTTCCGCGCCGGCGCCCTCTTCCCGAGGTGCAGACCGGCCGTGGGCGCGAGGGCCCCGGGACGCAGGCAGGGTAGAAAACCAAACTTAAGGGAGAATTAAGGCGGGGCCTGTTCTGGCCGAAGGGCGGGTCGATGCGGGTTATACGGATGAAAAAAAACGGCAGCCGAGGCTGCCGTTTCGAGGAATATTGCCGACCTGATTACAGGGTGGCGGCAACTTCGTCGGAGATGGAACCGTTGTGGTACACCTCCTGCACGTCGTCCAGATCTTCCAGCATGTCGATGAGGCGCATCAGCTTGGGCGCGGTCTCGGCATCCAGCTCCGCTTCGGTGGAGGGGATCATGGTCACTTCGGCGCTCTCGGGCTTGAAGCCGGCGGCTTCCAGACCATCCAGCACGGTGCCGAAGTCGTTCGGGGTGGTGTACACCTCGATGGTGCCATCTTCTTCGGTCACCACGTCGTCGGCACCGGCTTCCAGAGCGGCGTCCATCAGGGCATCTTCATCGGCGCCCACGAAGGTCAGTACACCCTTCTTGGTGAACAGGTAGGCCACGGAGCCATCGGTACCCAGGTTGCCGCCGCACTTGCTGAAGGCGTGACGCACTTCGGCCACGGTGCGGTTGCGGTTGTCGGTCAGGCACTCCACCATGACGGCGGAGCCGGCCGGGCCGTAACCTTCGTAGACGATGGTTTCGAGCTGCTCGCCGTCACCACCGCCGGCCCCACGGGCGATGGCACGGTTGATGGTGTCACGGGTCATGTTGCTGGTCAGGGCCGCCGCCACCGCCGCACGCAGGCGCGGGTTGTTGGCCGGGTCGGCATCACCGAGACGCGCGGAGGTGGTGATTTCGCGGATCAGCTTGGTGAAGATCTTGCCGCGCTTGGCGTCTTGCGCCGCCTTGCGGTGTTTGATGTTGGCCCATTTACTGTGACCTGCCATAGGGACTCTCCGTTATAGTTTGAAATTTCAGTAACACAGGTTGCGACTACCCGGGGAAACGGGAAAGGCCGCATTGCTGCGGCCCTGGTTGCCGTTAAAGGCTTATTCGTCACCCTTGACGGTGGTCGCAATCGCCAGCTCGCCCAGCTGGGTCGGGTTGGCAAAACTGGGGGCGTCGGTCATCAGACAGGCGGCCGCCGTGGTTTTCGGGAAGGCAATCACGTCCCGAATGTTCTCGGTACCGGTCAGCAGCATGCTGAGACGGTCCAGGCCGAAGGCCAGGCCGGCGTGCGGCGGGGTACCGTATTTGAGGGCATCCAGCAGGAAGCCGAACTTCAGGCGCTGCTCGGCCGGGGTGATCCCCAGGATGTCGAACACGGTGGACTGCATCTCGCTGTTGTGGATACGCACTGAACCGCCACCCACTTCGTAGCCGTTGATCACCATGTCGTAGGCGTTGGCGTAAGCGCCTACCGGGTTGGCTTTCAGCTGCTCCGGGCTCAGGCCGCTCGGCGCAGTGAACGGGTGGTGCATGGCGGCCAGACCGCCTTCGCCATCTTCCTCGAACATCGGGAAGTCGATGACCCACAGCGGCTTCCAGCTGTTCTCCAGCAGGCCCAGATCGCGGCCCACTTTCAGACGCAGGGCGCCCATGGCATCGCACACCACTTTCTTGGAGTCGGCGCCGAAGAAGATGATGTCGCCATCCATCGCACCGGTGCGGGCCAGGATCTCGCGTACGATGGCGTCGGAGAGGAACTTGGCCACCGGGGACTGCACGCCCTCGATGCCGTTGGCCGCTTCGTTGACCTTCATCCAGGCCAGGCCCTTGGCACCGTAGATGCCGACGAACTTGGTGTACTCGTCGATCTGCTTGCGGGACAGCTCGGCGCCGCCCGGTACTTTCAGGGCAGCCACGCGGCCTTTCGGATCGTTGGCGGGGCCGGCGAACACGGCGAACTCGACCACGGTCAGCAGATCAGCCACATCCACCAGCTCCATCGGCAGACGCAGGTCCGGCTTGTCGGAGCCGTAGCGACGCATGGCTTCATCGAAAGTCATGATCGGGAAGTCGCCCAGATCCACGTTCAGGATGTGCAGCCACAGTTTACGGATCATCTCTTCCATGATTTCACGCACTTGCGGTGCGGTCATGAAGGAGGTCTCCACGTCGATCTGGGTGAATTCCGGCTGGCGGTCGGCACGCAGGTCTTCGTCACGGAAGCACTTGACGATCTGGTAGTAACGGTCGAAGCCGGACATCATCAGCAGCTGTTTGAACAGCTGCGGGGACTGCGGCAGAGCATAGAACTTGCCCTTATGCACGCGGCTCGGCACCAGATAGTCACGGGCCCCTTCCGGGGTGGCCTTGGTCAGCATCGGGGTCTCGATGTCGAGGAAACCGTGCTCGTCCATGAAGCGGCGCACGAAGGCACTGGCCTTGGCGCGGGTCTTCAGGTACTTGGCCATCTCGGGGCGACGCAGGTCCAGGTAGCGATACTTGAGGCTCACCTCTTCGCTGTTGACCTGGTTGAAGTCCAGCGGCAACGGCTCGGCACGGTTGATGATGGTGAGCTCGTGGGCAAACACCTCGATGGCGCCGGTGGCCATGTCGCTGTTGCGCTGGGAATCAGGACGGGTGCGTACCACGCCGGAGACCTGAATGCAGAACTCGCCGCGCAGTTCGGAGGCCAGGGCGAAGGCGTCCGGTTTGTCCGGATCGAAGAACACCTGGACGATGCCCTCGCGGTCACGCATGTCGATAAAGATGAGGCCGCCCAGATCGCGACGACGATGGACCCAACCGCACAATGTAATGGTCTGCCCTGCATGGGCCTCATTGACCTGTCCGCAATAGATAGAGCGCATGGACTTCTTCCTTCGAAATTGTAGAGAGACGGTTAACCTGGGTCGCCGGGCACGACTGGCAAGCACCGTCTGTCTCACAGCTGGCCAGATCCTGCTTCTTGCCCGGTTTGAAATCTGTCTCGTACCGTCCGACCGCCGGGATCGGACACCTGCCGCCGATATCGGCTCGACCAGAGGCGGCTGACAAGCGGCCGGGTTGTCGGGCGGATGGCATCGGCAAGCGATTGTTGTTTGGCCGCATCATGGCCGCTGCCGTCGTCACAATATGCGTACAGCGGCGTGAGTCACAACAAATTGGCAAACAAAAGGGCTGGCATTATAGAGGAAAACCCCCATTTGGGTAAAATGGCCAGCAGCCTCCTTTGCCCTGTTTTTTACATCCCGGGGCAAAAAAAGGGGAAAATCGAGACAAACCCGCAGACAGGATCCCTCATGAGCCTCTTTTTGGGCCTGCCACAATGGTCGCACCCGGCCTGGCCCGGTCACTTGCTGGGGGTGGGCGCCAAGCCCGCCGAGCACCTCGCCCACTATGCCCGGGTCTTCAACACGGTGGAAGGCAATACCACCTTCTACGCCTCGCCGACCCCCGACACGGTCCGGCGCTGGGCCGATGCGGTGCCATCGGGCTTTCGTTTCAGCTTCAAGTTTCCGCAAACCATCAGTCACCAGAGCGATCTGGTGAGCGCCGACAAGCAGGTGAGCGACTTTATCCGCCTGCTGACCCCCCTGCATGACAAGCTGGGGCTGCTCAAGCTGCAGCTGCCCGCCCGCTTTGGACCCGACGGTCTTCCTCGCCTGGCGGCCTTCTTCGAACGGCTGCCACCGGCATTTCGCTATGCCCTCGAGGTGCGCCACCCCGATTTCTTCGCCAAGGGCGAGGCGGAGCGGCAGTTGAACCGGCTGCTGATGGAGAGAGGTATCAACCGCATCATGCTCGACAGCCGGCCGCTCTTCTCGGTGCCCGCCACCACGGCGGCCATGATCGATGCCCAGGGCAAGAAGCCGAGGCTGCCGGTGCACCTGCTGGCCACCGCCAATGCCCCCGTGGTGCGGCTCATCGGCCTGCCACATCCCGAGGACAACCACCCCTTCCTGCCAGGCTGGCTCCCTCACTGGCGTCAGTGGTTGGCGGAGGGAAAAGATCTCTACCTCTTTATACATACTGCCGACAACGCCCAGGCCCCCGAACTGGCCCGTCAGGTGGCCCGCCTGCTGGGGCAGGAGATGGCCCCCTGGCCGGGGGAAAACGATCGCGCGCGCCAGGGCGTGCTGCCCTTTTGAGCGGCGCTTTCGCCGCCCCCGCGTCGGCGCGAAAAAAAGCCGTTTTTTTCTGATCTGACGGGGCTTGGCGTCAAGACAAACGGCCGCCTTTCCTCTACACTAGCGCCCCATGCAAGGACCCGGTCTGCCCGCCCATCGCACTTCGGTGCAGGCGTGCATCCGGCTCCGGTAACAGGGCCCCGACGCCCCTTGACGACAACCGCTTGTCGCCCAGGGCACAGCCCATCAAAAGGACCAGGATGATGGTCCATTGCGAACGGAAGCGGCCCGATGGATCTCAAGGCCCGCCACCCCGTTCGTGAACCGGTGACGACACGACCCGGACGGGTGTCACCCAACGATTCAATTGAACAAAACAGTCGGTTCGCGCACCGGCTGTCAGGTTGCGCCAGCATGCACGATCAGATTTTTGCCGCCCCCATCGCCCGATTGGGGGATTTTTGCTTTGACGAACAGGTCGTCGATGTCTTTCCCGACATGATCCAGCGCTCGGTGCCGGGTTACAGCAACATCATCTCCGCCATCGGCATGATGGCCGCCCGCTACGCCCAGCCCGAGAGCCGACTCTACGATCTCGGCTGCTCCCTGGGTGCCGCCACCCAGGCGATGCGTCGCCATGTTGCCCAGCCCGGCTGCCGCATCACGGCGGTGGATCTCTCCCACCCCATGATAGAGCGGGCCCGCGCCCACCTCTCAGGCTTCAAGTCCGAGGTGCCGGTGGAGCTCATCGAGGCGGACATCTGCGACATCGAGATTGAGAACGCCTCCGTGGTGGTGCTCAACTTCACCCTGCAGTTCGTCGCCCCCGAGAAACGGGCCGCCCTGATCCAGCGCATCTTTGACGGCCTGCGCCCGGGCGGGATCCTGATCCTGAGCGAGAAGTTCCGCTTCGAGGACGAGCAGGTCAACGAGCTGCTCATCGACTTGCACCTCGACTTCAAGCGCGCCAACGGTTACAGCGAGCTGGAGATCAGCCAGAAACGCACCGCCCTTGAGAACGTGATGCGCACCGACAGCCTGCCGGTACATCAGGCCCGTCTGCGAGAGGCCGGCTTCGCCCATCAGGATCTCTGGTTCCAGTGCTTCAACTTCGGCTCCATGATCGCCATCAAATCCAGCGAGCCTGCCCAGCCATGATCGACTTTGCCAACTTCTATCAGCTGATCGCCAAGAACCGGCTGAGCCACTGGCTGCACACCCTGCCCGCCCAGCTGCACACCTGGCAACACGACAACCAGCACGGCGATCTGCCGCGCTGGAATCGCGCCCTCAACAAGCTGCCGCTGGTGGCTCCCGGCCACGTCGAGCTGACCAGCCGGGTCGAAATCGGCTCGACCGAGAGCCTCGGCGAAGGGGAGCGCAAGAAGGTGGAGAGCCTGCTGCGCCACTTCATGCCCTGGCGCAAGGGCCCGTTCACGGTGCACGGCATCCACATCGACACCGAGTGGCGCTCCGACTGGAAGTGGGATCGGGTGCTGCCCCACATCAGCCCGCTTGCCGGCCGTTACGTGCTGGACGTGGGTTGCGGCAGCGGCTATCACCTCTGGCGCATGGTGGGCGAAGGGGCCAAGCTGGCGGTCGGCATCGATCCGAGTCCGCTGTTCCTGTGCCAGTTCGAGGCCATTCGTCACTTCGCCGGCAACGACCAGCGCGCCCACCTGCTGCCGCTCGGCATTCAGGAGCTGCCGGAGCTGCGGGCGTTCGACACCGTCTTCTCCATGGGGGTGCTCTATCACCGCAAGTCCCCCATCGAGCACATCGAGCAGCTGCGCAATCAGCTCAAGGACGACGGTGAGCTGGTGCTGGAAACCCTGGTGATCGACGGCGGCGTCAACGACGTGCTGATGCCCACCGATCGCTACGGCAAGATGCGCAACGTCTGGTTCATCCCCTCCAGCACGGCGCTCAAGCTGTGGGTCGAGCGCTGCGGGTTCACCGATGTGCGGATAGTCGACGAGAATATGACCAGCACGGACGAACAGCGTCGTACCGACTGGATGATTAATGAATCCCTGAGTGATTATCTGGATCCAGCCAATCCGGCACTCACGGTAGAAGGACACCCGGCACCCAAACGTGCCGTACTGATTGCCAGAAAGGCCAAAGACTAGCCGATGGCCGCGGTGGAAGTTACACTGACCCAATTCCAGGAAGCACAGTTAAATGAATGACATGAAAAGCAAATTAAAAGGAATGACCCTGCTCTCCCTGCTCAGTCTCGGCGGGTGTGTCACGATGGAAAAAGCGCCCCCGGTACCTACCCTGACGCTGGCCGAGCTTCGCAACGAGATCAATCTGAGCGAGCAGCGCCTGCAAACATCCATGGAACAGCAACAGAAGCAGTATGTGCAGCAACAGCACCTGCTGGTTCAGCTCAACACTGATGTCAACAACATGAAAGAGTCCGTGAATAAAGTCGGCAGCAAGCTGGAACACCTGCCGCCCGAGCCGCCCAAACCCATGGCGATCCCGACCGAGAAGTGCCAGGCCCCGAGCCAGGGTCACACCGTCGACGGCAAGCTGCTGGTCGGCGAGGCGGAGTGGATCTGGGTTGACGCGGCCAACGACGCCTTCCAGGCGCGGGTCGATACCGGTGCCACCACCTCCTCCATCAGCGCCCAGGACATCACCATCTTCGAGCGCAACGGCAAGAACTGGGTACGCTTCTTCCTGAGCCATCAGGAGATGGACGACAAGATCCAGATTGAAGCGCCGCTGGTGCGCCACGTGCGGGTGCGTCAGGCCTCCGCCGACGATCTCGACCGCCGCCCTGTGGTACGCCTCGCCGTACGTATCGGCGACATGACCGAGAAGGCCGAATTTACCCTGAAAGATCGCAGCGACATGGCCTTCCCCGTGCTGCTGGGTCGTGAATTCCTGAAAGACATCGCCGTGGTTGATGTGGCCCGCGAATATATCCAACCAAAACCCAAGCTCAAGGATGTGAAATAATCCATGGTTTCCCGTAAGCCGTTCTATTTGCTGGTTGCCCTGCTGTACATTGTCGGCCTGGGGATGACGTTCTATCACCACATCGCGCTGGACGTACCGCTCACGCCGGGTGAAAAACGCCAGATCTGGTCCATCGAAGCCAAGCTGGAGTTCGAGGCCACCGGCGAGCCGGTGATCGCCTCCCTGGCCATTCCGGGCACCCAGCCCGGTTTCACCCTGATGAACGAGAACGCCGCGAGCCCGGGTTACGGCCTCTCCTTCGTCGAGAAGGATGGCGATGCCCGCGCCGAGTGGTCGATCCGCACCGCCTCCGGCCGTCAGGAGCTCTACTACCGCGTCGACATGATGGCCGATGCCCACGCCAAGCCGGCTGCCAATCCGCAGCCGCCGGCCATCGAGAAGCAGATCGAGAGCGAGCCCTACGCCACCGCCATGCAGCAGATCCTGGAGCGTGCCCAGGAGCGTTCCGCCGACGGCTACACCCTGACTCGCGAGATCATCAAGGAGATCGAGAAGCAGGAGCAGAACGCCGAGCTGCTGAAAAAGCACAAGAGCCGCGCCAACCTGATCGCCGAGCTGCTCAACAACGCCGACGTACCGGCCCGGGTCGTCCATGCCCTGAGCCTGGAAGACGGTCGCCGTCGTCAGGAGCTGGTGGATTACCTGCAGGTGTTCAACAGCCCCACCGACTACAAGCTGTTCAACCCGCAAACCGGTGAACAGGGTCGCCCGGCCAACCTGCTGCTGTGGGAGTACAACTCCGGTGCCCTGCTGGACGTGACCGGTGGCCACAACTCCAAGGTGAGCTTCTCGATGATCGCGCAGGAGCAACCGGTGAGCGTGGCGCTGGCCCAGAAGTTTGAAAAATCGGAGATGATGAACTTCTCCATCCACAGCCTGCCGCTGGAAGAGCAGACCCTGTTCAAGGGCCTGCTGCTGATCCCCATCGGCGTGCTGATGGTGGTGTTCCTGCGGGTCATCGTCGGCATCAAGACCTCGGGTACCTTCATGCCGGTGCTGATCGCGGTCGCCTTCATCCAGACCCAGCTGATCACCGGTCTGGTGGGCTTCCTGCTCATCGTCGGCACGGGTCTGGTGATCCGTTCCTACCTGTCGCGGCTCAACCTGCTGCTGGTCGCCCGAATATCGGCCATCATCATCATGGTGATCTCGATGATCGGCATCTTCTCGGCGTTCGCCTTCAAGCTGGGGCTGACCGACGGCATGAAGATCACCTTCTTCCCGATGATCATCCTCTCCTGGACCATCGAGCGGATGTCCATCCTGTGGGAAGAAGAGGGTCCGAAAGAAGTGTTCCGCCAGGGCGGCGGCTCCCTGCTGGTGGCCATCATCGCCTACCTGGCCATGGACAACGAACTGATCCGCCACCTCACCTTCAACTTCCTCGGTCTGCAGCTGGTGCTGATGGCGACCGTGCTGTTGATGGGTAACTACACCGGCTACAAGCTGAGCGAGCTCAAGCGCTTCAAGCCGCTGGTGGACGAGATGCGCTCCGGTGCCACCCCGGGTAAGGACAAGTAACAGATGTGGTTCTGGGAAAAGTACACCACCCCGTGGAGCCTGTCTCAGTCAGGCATCCTCGGCATGAACAAGCGCAACCACTCCTACATCAGTCGCTACAATCCGCGCAGCCTCTATCCGCTGGTGGATGACAAGCTGCAGACCAAGCGCATCGCGCTGGATGCGGGGGTGACGGTGCCGGAACTGATCGGCACCATCCGTGCCCAGCACGACGTGAGCCGCATCACCGAGCTGGTGAAGGATTGGCCGGGCTTCTGCATCAAGCCGGCGCGCGGCTCCGGCGGCAAGGGGATCCTGGTGATCCTGCGCCAGGAGGACGGCCTCTTCTACAAGCCGAACGGCAGCGCCAGCAACGGCCAGGATCTGGAGCGTCATGTCTCCAACATCCTGGCGGGGCTCTACTCATTGGGCGGCAAACCCGACGTGGCGCTGGTGGAAGGGCTCATCAACTTCGATGACGTATTCGACGGCTACTCGTTTGAAGGGGTACCCGATTCGCGGGTGATCATCTTCAAGGGCTTCCCGGTGATGGCCATGATGCGCCTCTCCACCGCCGCCTCCGACGGCAAGGCGAACCTGCACCAGGGCGCCGTGGGGGTGGGTCTGTGCCTGCGCACCGGCCGCGCTCTGCGGGCGGTACAGTTTGGCTCACCCATCCGCCACCATCCGGATACCGGCCTCGACCTGTACGATCTCAAGGTGCCCCACTGGGACACCCTGCTGACCCTGGCGGCCTCCTGCTACGAGATGTCGGGCCTTGGCTACATCGGGACCGACATGGTGCTGGACAAGTTCCGTGGCCCCATGCTGCTGGAGCTCAACGCCCGTCCGGGCCTCGCCATCCAGATCGCCAACGGCCGCGGCCTGGTGCCCAACCTCAAGACCATCGAGAAGCTGGGTCAGGTGAAGATGAGCGTGGAGCAGCGGGTCAACTTCGCCAAGGATCACTTCGGTATCTTTGACGAGTAGTCCGGAGCTGGATGACAAAAGCGCGCCAAAGGGCGCGCTTTTTTATGCCTGCCGTTTATCGGCACGCTGCCGGCAACGGCAATCCTGCTGGACAAGGGTTGCTGGCCAACGTTGTGAAACGAGAGTGCCGAATTACGGCCATAAAAAAACCGATGCCTGAGCATCGGTTTTTCATTATCCGGTGTACCGACCCGATTACAGGGAAGCGGCGTTTTCGGACAGGTACTTGGCAACGCCGTCCGGAGAGGCGGTCATGCCCTTTTTGCCTTTTTCCCACTGAGCCGGGCACACTTCGCCGTGCTCTTCGTGGAACTGCAGGGCATCGACCATGCGCAGCATCTCGTCGATGTTGCGGCCCAGCGGCAGATCGTTGACAACCTGGTGACGAACGACACCGTTCTTGTCGATCAGGAAGGAGCCACGGAATGCCACGCCGGCTTCCGGGTGTTCGACGTCATAGGCTTTGCAGATTTCGTGCTTGATGTCGGCAACCAGCGGGTACTTGACCGGGCCGATGCCGCCGTCTTCGATCTTGGTGTTGCGCCAGGCGTTGTGGGAGAACTCGGAATCGATGGAAACACCGATCACTTCCACGCCACGCTTGTTGAACTCTTCCAGACGGTGATCGAAGGCAATCAGCTCGGACGGGCAGACGAAGGTGAAATCGAGCGGATAGAAGAACAGGACGGCTGCCTTGCCCTTGATGTGGGATGCCAGGTTGAAGGAGTCAACGATCTGGCCATTGCCCAGAACGGCAGCAGCGGTGAAATCGGGTGCGGGACGGCCTACCAATACCATATTCAATTCCTCTTTATGTGAAGTGAACAATCCTGTCAGGATTGGGCTACCTAGAGCCAAGTCCGTCTAATTAAAGCGACAAACTATAACCCCGATGGTAGATTAGTTAAATCAAATTAAATAGATAGCATTAATCGGGTTTTCCTATGCAACGTTGGCCCAGCCTGAAACAGCTGCAATATCTGGTCGCTCTCGACGAGCACAAGAACTTCAACCGCGCCGCCAAGGCCTGTCATGTCAGCCAGTCGACCCTGAGTACCGGGATCCAGACCCTGGAGGACATGATGAACCTGCAACTGGTGGAGCGGGACCACAAGAGCTTCATTATGACCCCGGTCGGCATGGAAATCGTCGAGCGGGCTCGCAATTTGCTCTCCGATGCGCGGGATCTGATGGAGCTCGGCCAGCATCAGGGGGGCGTCATGCACGGCACCGTGCGCCTCGGCTGCATTCCCACCATAGCCCCCTTCCTGCTCAGCAAGCTGCTGCAAGAGTGCGGCAAGACCTATCCTGAGCTGGAATTGTTGCTGCGTGAAGACACCACCACCAACCTGCTCAAGCAGCTGGAGCAGGGTCAGCTCGACCTGCTGATCCTGGCGCTGCCGGTAGAGATCGGCGGCTTTCACTGCAAGACGGTCGGCCAGGATCCCTTCCACATGGTGATGCCCGCCAGCATGGCGGCCAGCCTGCACACCCCGTTCGACTACAAGGAGCTGCCCAACCAGAGCATCTTCCTGCTGGAGCGGGAGCACTGCCTCACCGAACACGCGGTGAGCGCCTGCCGGCTGCGGGACAAGAGCAAGATCAACCCGTTTGCCGCCACCAGCCTGCACACCCTGGTGCAGATGGTCGGCGCCGGGCTCGGCACCACCTTCCTGCCGCAGATGGCCATCGATGCGGGCATCCTCGACAACACGGATCTGGTGGCCATCCCGCTGCCGGGGGAGCACCCCTACCGCGAGATCGGGCTGGTGTGGCGCCCCAGCACCACCCGGGTGCAGACCTTCTACAAGCTGGCGGAGCTGCTCGCCCCGCTCATCGACAACAAGGGCTGAAGCTCACTCCCATAAAAAACGCCGGCACATGCCGGCGTTGTTGTCATGGGCGCAAGGCCCTGCTCTGTCAGTGGCTGGCCGGTGGCCCGAAGATGCGGGTGTAGGAGGTCAGGGTCCGTACGCTCACATTCTGCGGATTGCCGTTCTCGTCGTAGAGCCCCAGCGCTCCGCTCTGCTTGTCGTGACCCAGCAGCTGATGGGCACTCAGGTTGCTGAGCGCATCGCTGTCCGCTTTCCACTCCCAGCGCTGGCCCAGGCTCAGGCTGCAGCTCTGCAGCTGGCCGAGGTTGTTGCCGTCCAGGCAGCGGCGGGTATCCTGCGCACTGACGTAACGGCCGTACTGGTCATAGATGAAGGACTGGGCGGCGGAGGTCTCGTCACAGGTCACCGCGCTCAGACCGTGGTTGGCATCCGCGCTCAGGCAGCGGTTGTCAAAGCCCCCCAGCTGCAGGTTGACCGGGCGACCGCCGGTAAACACCGGGTGGTTCCAGTCCACCTTGAAGCTGGTGGAGGCCGTCACCCGTCTGCGCTTGTCGGTATCCTCGAAGCCCTGGAAGGAGACATGGGCCCCCACCACGTAGTAGTGCTTGTAGATGCCGGTGTAGATGGGGCGGATGTTGACCGAGGAGTCGATCTTGAACTCGGTGCTGCCCGTCTCGTCCGGCGCCGCCTTGTAGATGACGTCCAGATTCGGCACGAAGCCCTTGTAGCTGAGCGGCTGGATGCGGTTGTGATCCACGTCGTAACCCATGCCCCAGACGGTGGCCGTCTTGGAGGAGAGCAGGGACTCCGCGGTCGCGTATTGATCGCGCACCCAGCTGAAACTCACCTTCTGGGCGTTCGGCGCCGAGCGTTCAACCCGGTAATCCTGGGTGTTGTAGGCGAGCTGGCGCTGCTGGCTGAACTTGGCCGAGGCCTCCAGCTTGGCCTTGGGCCCATCCTTGTTCACCTCGACCCCGCCGGTGACCCCCACCTCGAAGCCCGAGATCTCGCGATGCTCGTACTTGCTGTTGAGGTTGGTCGGCAGGCTCTTGAGCACCGCCGCCTTGGTGTTGGACGCCTCTATGCTGAAGCGATAATCCTGAGCGATGGCATCGGTGGCATAGTCGCGAGCCCAGCCGTCCAGCAGCAGATAGTCCGCGATATTCTCGCTCCAGCTGAGATCCTCGTTGAGCTGGATGCCGGCACCGGCCGACTCTTCGTCCAGCGAGATCCGCACTATCTTGGCATCCGGCGTGGCGGAGCCGGTGTTGCCAAATTGCAGGGAGCGCTCCAGGTTGACCCGGTAGACCAGCGAGATGTTCGGCGAATCGCAGAACAGCCGATCACCCCGGCTCCAGGTGCGCGAGCGCGGGAAGGTGCACTCGGCATCGCTGATCTTGCGGTTGACGTTGAGGTAGAAAGCCACGTGGGGCAGACCGGCCTCGGCGGCAGGCGGCTGGGTCAGCGAGCGCTTGTGGCGCTTGCCCTGCCCTTCCAGGCTGTCGACCCGCTCCATCACCTGATAGAGGGCCGGGTCATCGACGCCCCCCAGCGGGGTGAACAGCAACTCCCCCTTGTAGCCGGACACCAGCACCCAGTCAGCATCAAAAGAGATGCCGGCCAGCTGCTCCATGGCCTTTCTGGCCTGCTGCCGCTCGGCCTTGTCGGTGACGGCGCTGAAATCGATGAACAGGCGCTCGCCCCGTTCCAGCACCCGCTCGCGCAGCTGATCCCGGGTCATCAGCGACGTCGCCCCCTGCCCCTTCAGCCAGACGTCGGCATTGAGGTAAATCAGCCCCTGTTCGGATTGCAGACTGGCCAGCATGGCGGTGCCCTGGTCGGTGCGCTCGCCAATATCTTCGGCCTGCACGCTGCCTGCCAACAAGGCCAGCGCGAGCAGACTGAGAGCGGGAGCTTGCGTGATGAATTTGCGTGGTTTTTTGTTTTTCATTGTTATCTCCTTGTCGAATCACGCCAAGCTATTTAAACAGCGAACAAATATGGCATAGCCATATTATTCACGGTTATATTTCGGGGCGTTATTCTGCTTGTCTGTCATGACATTCATTATTTTCGCCGTGAATTAACAGCGGGTGGCGAAGGTATTTATGGTTGACAGAACAAGGATCGCGAGGCGATCTAAGGTGGACGATTCGGCATGCGCCGATGCTATTACACGGGAGTCGCGACCTAATGGCGATCTTCCCTCAAGGACGCCTGACTGCGCCTTGAACCTCGCATGGTACCCATTGGCTTTAACGTCGCGCTCATCGGCCTGAACGATGGCACAACAGCCAGATGCCGCAGGCATCCTGGTGCGAGGGAACACTCACTGCTATGGACCGGATATCATGGGGCGGCCCTCCTCTGTCTGGTGATATTGTCAGCCAACGCCAGTCATTGACCGAATATTATTATGTGAACCAGTTGCGGGAATATACCCAGAGATATCTTGTTTTTTGCCGTCATATTGACGGTGAAAATGGCGGGGTCCCTTGCCATTTATTTCATGGCGTCATCATAACGAATTAGCCCTGAGACAGAACGTGACACAGATCACGGGGTGACGTCAACAAGGTTAATTATCATTTCATTGTCAGGCTGATTGGAATAACTACTTTAATATTGAAATACTCATTCAAGATAATCAGAAAATATTATTCAAATGAATACAAACAATATTATAAGCCTCTCCATTTGCGCCTCTTTTGAGGTAGCAACAGGTGGTTTCTTGCAAGCAAGGCTATGTTCGAGCCCCAAACCCCGTTTATGATGGAGAGGTTGTCGTCTCGAAGGAGCCCCCATGGATTGCAAGTTGCTGCTGCCCCTGCTGGCCCTGTTGCTGGCTGCCTGTTCCAGCACGCCCGAGCCTGCCCCACCGCGCCAGCAGAGCAGCGCCTTTGAAGGCTTTTATCAGCAGTGGCGCGGCGTCCCCTATCGCATGGGCGGCTCGGATCGGGCCGGTCTCGACTGCTCCGCCTTCACCCAGCTCGCCTACCAGCAGGTGATGGGTTTCAATCTGCCGAGGACCACCGAATCCCAGGCCAACCTGGGCCGACCGGTCGATCGCTACCGGCTGCAGCACGGCGATCTGGTTTTCTTCAAGACCGGCTGGCAGCAATACCACGTCGGCGTCTACACCGGCGGCGGGGAGTTCATACACGCCTCCACCAGCAAGGGGGTGATCCGCTCGCGCCTCGACAACGTCTACTGGAACAGCCGCTACTGGCAGGCGCGCCGCCTCACCCAGTGACAGCAACAACAGAACAGGGCCCACGACGGGCCCTGTTCTGTTGTTGATTCAACGGATGGCTCAGTGCTTGCGGTGCCAGCGCGGCGAGGTAGCCCGCTCCCCCCAGGGGGTGACGCAAGGCAGCAGCGCCCCTTCTATCACCTTGTCGCTGCCGGCCAACGCTTCCGCAATCTTCTCGTGCAGCACCCGCAGCAGACGCCCCTCCTGTTCGGCCAGGGAGTGACCCGCGGCAAAAAATTCGCGCTGATGCTGCAGCGCCAGTTTCTGGGCAAACTCATAGGTGTTGAAGCAATCCGGCATCCGCTCGACCACATCCTCGAGGCGGGCCAACAAGCTGTTCAGTTCCCTGGTCATCGTGCTCTCTCCTTGTCGATTGATAGCCAAAACTACCCCTTATTGGATAATTCACCAACCCTGGATCCACGAAAATGTGGTAGCCAGCACAGTCGCCGGGTGAGTCACCCGTGCACCATGCCAAACCAGCGCACCGAACTTTACATTTGATTAACATGCAGCTAGATTTAGACCGACCAATCAGTCGGTCCATTTATCAGCGGGGTATGCCATGGAAGCGATGCAGTTGCAGGAGGCCGCCGACAAGTTGTCGCTCCCGGCCAGACTGGCCAAACTCAGAGACGCCTGTCAGCAAAATCCCATGCCGAGCCTGAGCGAGCGCAGAGCCCATCTCAGCCAGCTCAAGCGCACCCTGATCGCCCACAAGCAACCGCTGTGCGACGCCCTGGCCAAAGACTATGGCCAGCGCAGCGACTACGACAGCATGATTGCCGACATCCTCCCCTGCGTCATGCAGATCAACTACACCCAGAAACGGATCAAGCGCTGGATGCGCCCGCACCGCCGCCACACCGGCCTGCTGCTGGCGCCGGCCCGGGTGGAGGTGTTCTATCAGCCGCTCGGGGTGGTCGGCATCATAGTGCCCTGGAACTTCCCGGTGATGCTGAGCCTCGGCCCCCTCATCAGCGCCATCGCCGCCGGCAACCGCGCCATGCTGAAGCTCTCCGAATTTACCCCCCACACCAACCGGGTGCTGCGCGAGCTGCTGGATGGCGTCTTCGATGAGCGCGAGGTAATGGTGATTGAAGGCGACGCCCAGGTGGCGGCTGCCTTCAGCGCCCTGCCCTTCGATCACCTGCTGTTTACCGGCTCCACCGCGGTGGGCCGGCTGGTGATGGCCGCGGCGGCCCCCCAGCTCACCCCGCTCACCCTGGAGCTCGGCGGCAAGAGCCCCTGCCTCATCGCCCCCGACATGCCGCTGGCGCTGGCGGTGGAGCGGATGATCTTCGGCAAGAGCCTCAACGCCGGCCAGATCTGCGTCGCCCCCGACTATGTGCTGCTGCCACGCGGTCAGGAGCAGGCCTTTGTCGAAGCCTATCGCGATCACTTCGCCCGTCTCTATCCCCAGGGGCTGGGGAGCCAGGATTACGGCTCCATCATCAATGGCCGCCAGTATGAGCGGCTCACCGGCTGGCTGGCCGAAGCGGAGCGGGCTGGCGCCCAGATCCACCCCTGTGGCAGCCCGGCCCGCGACGATGGCGCCCACCGCCTGCTGCCCCATCTGCTGACCGAAGTGCCGAACCACTGCCAGCTGATGCAACAGGAGATCTTCGGCCCGCTGCTGCCGATCGTGCCCTATGACTCGCTGGACGAGGCGCTCGCCTACATAGCCGCGCGGCCCCGCCCACTCGCCTTCTACTTGATGAGCCTGGATCCCGCCCTGCAGCACAAGGTGATCCGGGAGACCCACTCCGGCGGCATGGCCATCAACGACAGCCTGTTCCAGGTGGCGGCCGATGACGTGCCCTTCGGCGGCATCGGCGCCTCCGGCATGGGCCACTACCACGGCCACGAGGGGTTTCTCACTTTCTCCAAGGCCAAGACCGTGCTGAGCCGGGGGCGCTTCAGCACCGGCACCATGGCGCACCCTCCCTATCGGCGCTGGCACCAGCGGCTGATGATGGCCCTGTTCTTACGTTGACGAGACAAATATGAATACGCCCGTGACCGACAAGCGTCGTCAGATCCTGGATGCCGCCCTTGCCCTCTGTGCCGAAGATGGTTTGCAGGGGGCCGCCACCGCCCGCATCGCCAAGGCGGCCGGGGTGGCCAATGGCACCCTGTTTCACCACTTTCCCAGCAAGGAGGTGCTGATCCAGAGCCTCTATCAGGACATCAAGCAGCGCCTCGGCGCCGCCATCACAGAGGCCGACGCCACCCTGCCCCTCAAGGAGCAGGCGCACCACTACTGGAGCCAGGCGATGGCCTGGATGCAGGCCCACCCCCACGAGCTCAAGTTCGTGCTGGGCTTTTTCCACTCCCCCCTGCTGGCTCGCCCGCTGCGCAGCCAGATCCTGAGCGACACCCTGCGCTTTTTACCTCGCCTGCTGGCCCAGGGCCAGGCCAGCGGCGACTTGATGCAAGCCCCACCGGCTCTGATGCTGGAGGTGTGCCAGGGCCAGTTCCTGGCCTGCGCCTCCCTGTTTGTCGACCAACCTGAACTGGGACGGGACGCTCACTGGCAAGCCAGTGCCTTCGCCCTGTTCTGGTCCGCCATCTCGGGAGCTCACGCGTATGCACAACCGACACCTTGATACCCTGGCGGCGCTGGGCCGCCGGCTCTGGATAACCAGCCTGCTCTGGATCATCGGCCGCACCCTGTGCCGCGCCGCCCGGGTCGACGAGGCGGTGCGCCGGGAGCTGGCCCCTCTGCCGGACGGACTCACCATCCGGCTGGAGGTGGGCGGCATGGCCCAGGGCTTGACCATTCACAAGGCGGCCGGCCGCTGGCAGAGCGGCCCCGCCCCCGATGCTGGCGGGCTGCACCCGCTGCGGGTACGTTTCAAGCATCCCGCCATCGCCTTTCGCGCCCTCAGCTTTCGGCTCGGGGTCAATCAGGCGTTCAGCGAGAACCGCCTGCTGGTGGAGGGGGATCTCACCGTCGCCATGCACCTGGTGCGCGCGCTGGAGCAGTTGCAGGCGCTGATCCTGCCCGCCTTCATCGCCCGCCCCTTGCTGCGCCACTATCCGGACCCGAGCCACAAACTGAGCCGGGCCTGCCACATCTACCTGGGTCTGTTGACCGGCTGAACGAGAGGATGAGCCTATGAGTCGCTATTACGATTTTTTCTGTCCGGTCAAACTGATCGCGGGTGAGCAGGCGCTGGAGCAACTGGCCGGCGAGCTGGCGGGATTGGGGGCGCGCCGGCCGCTGCTGCTCACCGACAAGGGGGTCAGCGGCACCGGTCTGGCTACCTTGCTGGCCGGGGTGCTGGCCGAGGGAGAGCTGCCGGTGGCCGCCATCTGGGACGAGATCCCGGCCGACTCCTCCACCGCCGTGGTGGAGCGGATCGCGGCCCGTCACCGGGAGCTTGGCTGTGACAGCCTGGTGGCGCTGGGGGGCGGCTCAGTCATCGACACCGCCAAGGCTGTCAATATTCTCGCCTCCATGGGGGGGACGCGGCTGCTCGATTACGCCGGCGCCGGCTGCCTGACCCGGCCGCTGCAGCCGCTGGCGGTGGTGCCCACCACGGCGGGCACCGGCTCGGAGGTGACCCTGGTGGCGGTGATCAAGGATGAGGCGAGCGGGCGCAAGGTGCCCTTTACCTCCCCCTTCCTGCTGCCCCAGCTGGCGGTGCTGGATCCACGCCTCACCCAGGGGTTGCCGCTCAACATCACCGCCGCCACCGCCATGGATGCCATGACCCACGCCATCGAGGCCTTCATCGGCACGGCCAAGAACCCGGTCAGCGACGCCCTGGCCCTGATGGCGGTGGAGAAGATCGCCAACGCCCTGCCCCAGGTGCTCAGCAACCCGCAGGACAAGCAGCTGCGGCTGCAGCTGGCGGAGGGCTCCACCCTGGCGGGCATGGCCTTCTCCAACTCCATGGTGGGGCTGGTGCACGCCCTCGGTCACAGCCTGGGGGCCCGCTGCCACCTGCCCCACGGCCTGTGCATGAACCTCTTCCTGCCCACCGTGCTCGACTACAACCGACCGGGCATAGACCCCGAGCTGGCCCGCCTGCTGCTGCCGCTGGTAGGGGCCGAACGCTTTGCCGCGACCCCGGCCGCCGTGCGGCCCCAGGCCGCCATCGAGGCGTTGCAGGCGCTGCGCAAGACCCTGTGGGAGACGGTGAAGCTGCCGCGCACCCTGCGGGAGGCGGGTCTCACCGACAAGGGCCTGCTGCCCGAGATCCGCGATCTCGCCATCAACGACGGCGCCCTGCTCTACAACCGCAAGGATGCCGACCGGGCTCAGCTGCTGGCCCTGCTGGAGCAGGCCTGGGAGTGATCAGGCAGGCGGCCCCGTCTCGCGGGGCCGCCTGTTACCAGCGGATGGTGGCGCCGGCGCCGTAGTTGCCGCCATCTTCGGGCGTCTTCTCACGCCAGATGGACTCCTTGTTGCGGCGCACTGCCTCTTCCCGCTCCTGCTTGCGCTCCCAGACGGGTTTCACCTCGTCCAGCGGCCGCTCCTGTTTCTGCCCCTTGTGATCGGTTACCGAGCACTGCTTGTCGCCGCACTGATAGGCATAGGGTTCGACGGTGCAGCCTGCCGTAGCCAGACAGAGGCCAAGCAGAGAAAGACGAAGAGAGGAAGGCAAGATCATGGGATGCTCCTGTTTGCAGCGGTCAACAAAAGAGGCAGAGTGTCAAACAGGAGGCAAATGGAATCAACCCTGCCAGCAGGCTTGATTGTTACAAGGGGTACACAGTGTGATGTATCAGCAAGCTATTGATACATATCATGTTAATCAGCACGCCGACCTAGGCTCTCACCCCTGATCGTCGCTGAACACCCCGGTGGAGAGGTAGCGATCCCCCCGATCGCAGATGATGGCCACCACCACCCCCTGTTTGATCTCTGCCGCCACCCGCAGGGCGCCAGCCACGGCGCCGCCCGAGCTGACCCCACAGCAGATCCCCTCCTCCCGCGCCAGCCGGCGCATCATGGCGAGGGACTCGTCGAGCGTGACGTCCAGCACCCGGTCGACCCGGGCGGGCTCGAAAATGGCGGGCAGGTAGGCCGCCGGCCAGCGCCGGATGCCGGGGATCTGGCTCCCCTCGGCCGGTTGCAGGCCGATCACCTGCACCACCGGGTTCTGCTCCTTGAGGTAGCGGGAGACCCCCATGATGGTGCCCGTGGTGCCCATGGCCGAGACGAAGTGAGTGACCGCCCCCTCGCTCTGGCGCCAGATCTCGGGGCCGGTGGAGAGGTAATGGGCATCCGGGTTGGCCGGGTTGTTGAACTGATCGAGCACCAGCCCCTCCCCCCGCGCCTGCATGGCCAGAGCGAGGTCGCGCGCCGCCTCCATGCCCCCCTCCACCAGCACCAGCTCGGCGCCATAGGCCTGCATGGCATCGCGCCGCTCCTGGCTCATGGTATTTGGCATGATGAGCCGCATCCGGTAGCCCCGCGCCGCCGCCACCATGGCCAGCGCGATGCCGGTGTTGCCGGAGGTAGCCTCAATGAGCCGGGCCCCAGGCGCTAAGTGACCGCTCGCCTCCGCACACTTGATGAGGTTCAGCGCCGGCCTGTCCTTGACCGAGCCGGCCGGGTTGTTGCCCTCCAGCTTGACCAGCAGGGTGACACCGGGGTGGGGATTGATGCGATGCAGCGCCAGCAGGGGGGTATTGCCGATCAACTCTTCCAGCGTGGCAAAAGCCATAATGGGATCCATCCTTCGTGAACTGTTCTATACCTTGGCTAGCGGGTATGTACCCGGCCGGGCTCGCAGTGTAAGCGACCCCGAACAGTTGGCAAAGGGGCGCCGACATGGTCAGATAACCCCATCCCCCGTACCGAGGAGCAAGCATGAGCGAGATCATTCATCAGGCCAACCAGCAGCAATTCATCTGTGTGGTGGATGGCAAGGAGTCCAGGCTGCGTTACCGGCGGCTCGACGCCAAGACCATCGACGCCTACAGCACCTTCGTCCCGCCCGAGCTCAGGGTGCAGGGGATCGCCGATCAGCTGGCGCGCACCTTCTACGACTGGACCCAGGCGGAAGGGCTCACCATAGTACCGAGCTGCAGCTACATCGACGTCTGGTTGCGCCGCAATGCCGGCTGACTCCCAGACGCGTCACCACACGCAAGCGTTCAACCTTCGCCCGGGCGCCCGGGAAACCGACCTGCAGGCACAAACCGAAGTCCTGCTGCGGGCCGATGACCTGCGCATGGATTGCCTCTGGGCTGCCCGTGAACTGGCACTGCCCGACTGGGCGCTGGGGGCCGGTTTTATCCGCAACCTCATCTGGGATCACCTGCACCACAAGGTAGAGCCCACGGCCCTCAACGACATCGACCTTATCTATCTGGATAGCGCCGACCCGGATGGGTTGGCGGAGACCGATCACGAAGCCTGGCTTGCCGTCAGGATGCCGGGCCAGCAGTGGGAGGTACGCAACCAGGCCCGCATGCATCTGCGCCAGCAAGTTCCCCCGTTTACCAGCTCGCTGTCGGCCCTCAGTCACTGGGTGGAGGTGCCCACCTGCATCGGGGTCCGGCTGCTGGCAGACGACTCATTCGAGTGGCTGGCCCCCTACGGCTTTGCCCCCAACTGGTCCCTGCAGGTGGATCCCAACCCGCGCTGCCGCCAGGAGAGCCGGGTCTTTACCGAGCGGGTCAAGGCCAAGGAGTGGCAACGGCTGTGGCCTGACCTGGTGGTGAACTGGCCATAACCTGATTGCAATGTTTCGATAACCTTGGGCACACTAAGGAAAAGCTGTTTGTAACTCAATGGGTTAAATAATGCGCGACTTCTTCTCACTCGAACGCTGGCTACCGGGCCTCGCCGCCCTGCTGCAATACCAGCGGGCCTGGCTGATGCCGGATATGCGCGCTGGATTGTCGGTGGCCGCCGTAGCCCTGCCCGTGGCCATCGCCTATGCGGAGCTGGCCGGAGTGGGGCCGCTGGTCGGCCTCTACTCCTGCATCCTGCCCATGCTGGTGTACGCCCTGTTCGGTACCTCCCGCCAGCTCATCGTCGGGCCGGACGCCGCCACCTGCGCGGTGATCGCCGCCGTGGTGACCCCGCTCGCCGCCGGGGATGCCACCCGCCACTGGCAGCTGGTGATGACCATGACAGCCATGACCGGCTTCTGGTGCCTCATCGCCAGCCGCTTCAAACTGGGGGTGCTGGCGGACTTTCTCTCTCGCCCGATCCTGATGGGGTTGCTCAACGGGGTGGCCATCACCATCATGGTGGGCCAGCTCTCCAAGATCTTCGGCTTCACCTTCAGCGAGCGCTACCTCATCGAGCGGATCGCCGGCGGTGCCAGCTACATCACCCAGACCCATCTGCCCACCCTGGCCATGAGCCTGACCGCCCTGCTCACCCTGCTGCTGGCCAAGCGCTTCAAGCCGACCTGGCCCTCCTCCATGGTGGCCATGGTGGTGACGGCAGGGCTGGTGTGGGCGCTCGATCTCGGCCAGTTCGGCATCGCTACCCTGGGCGCCATCGGCTCCGGCCTGCCCGCCTTCCAGATGCCGGAGTTCCCCCCCGGCCTGATGCGGGAACTGGTGCTGCCGGCGCTCAACCTGGCCATGGTGAGCTTCGTCTCCATGATGCTGACCGCCCGCAGCTTCGCCGCCAAGAACGGCTACGAAATCGATGCGGACAAGGAGTTTCGGGCGCTGGGCATGGCCAACCTGGCGGCGGCAGCCTCCCAGGGCTTTGCCATCAGCGGCGCGGATTCGCGCACCGCGGTCAACGACGCCAACGGCGGCAAGAGCCAGCTGGTCTCCATCATCGCTGCCGCCGTCATCGCCCTGGTCACCTTCTATCTGACGGCGCCGCTGCAATACATCCCCACCGCCGCCCTCGGCGTGGTGCTGGTGATGGCCTCCTTGTCCCTCACCGACTTTCGCGGCCTGTGGGCCCTGCGCAACTCCGACCGCTCCGCCTTCTGGCTGGCGCTCATCACCTTTGTCAGCGTGCTGGCCATGGGGGTCATTCCGGGCATCACCCTCGCGGTGCTGCTGGGGCTGTTCCAGTTCCTGCGCAACGTGATGCGCCCCACCGACCAGCTGCTCGGCATGGACGACGAGGGGGTGGTGCGCACCCTGGGGGACAACGAGCAGGCCAAAGCCATTCCCGGCATCCTGGTCTATCGCTTCAACTCGCCGCTCACCTACTTCAACGCCCCCTACTTCAAGCGGCGGGTGCTGGCGCTGCTGGTGCAGGATCCCCACAGCCCCAAATGCCTGGTGGTGGACGCGGTGGCCTGCTTCACCCACCAGGACATCAGCGTGATGAGCATGCTGGGGGAGCTGCACCGCGACTTGAAACGGCGCGGCATCCACATGGTGATGGCCGGCCGCCACGGCCAGATGAGCCTGTGGCTCAAGCAGGCCGGGATCCGGGTCGGCGACGAGGGGATCATCCTCTGCCCCGACATGTATCAGGCGCTGCGCATGACCCGCTGCTACCGCGAGCCGGTGTTCAAGGACGACGAGGTGGTGGAGAGCACCACCGAGGCCATCCTGTCGCGCTGGCCCCAGGATGAGGCCCTGCCCGATTCGGCGCGCCTCACCCTGCCCAGCGAACAGGAGGCGGGCGCCACCCCTGCCTGACCAAGCTCGGCCCTGCCCCTGCGGCAGGGCCCGCTCTCTCTCCCCCTGCTTGGCCACCGCCACGATTGCGCCTCGCACCCGCTTGGTGTTAAATGCCCGTCCAGATGGCGCCGACGAGGGCCATCCCCAGTATTTGGACACCCCATGCAAACTCAATCCCACGCAGGTCCGGGCTCCCTCTTCTCCCTGACCTGGCCCCTGTTTATCGATCTCGCCCTGCACTTTCTGACCGGGGCCCTCAACACCTTCATGGTGGGTCACGTCTCCTATCAGGGGGTGGCGGCGCTCGCGGTCGGCAACCAGGTGTTCGATCTCGCCATCACCCTGTTCAGCTTTGTCAGCATCGGCACCAGCGTGGTGATCACCCAGTATCTGGGGGCCGGCGACAAGGAGAAGGCGCGCGTCGTCATCCACACCGCCATCGGTTTCAACCTGCTGGTGGGGCTGGTGGCCGCCGTCGGCGTCATCGCCGGCGCCAGTACCATGCTGGCGCTGATGAACCTGCCCGCCAACCTGATGAACGATGCCACCCTCTACCTGCAGATCATCGGCCTGTGCCTGCTGCCGGAAGCGGCGGCCCTCTGCCTGGCCGCCACCCTGCGTGCCCACGGCCACACCCGTCAGGCCATGTACGTGACCCTGACCGTCAACCTCATCACCTTCGTCGGCAACCTGCTGCTGCTCTACGGCTGGTTCGGCCTGCCCCAGCTCGGGGTGGCCGGGGTCGCCATCAGCACGGTAGCGGGCCGCATCGTCGGGGTGGTGCTGCTGGTGTGGCTGGTGGCGCGCAAGACCGGCATCCACCTGAAACTGCCGGAGATCGTCAAACCCAGCCGGCTGATGCTGGGCAAGGTGTTGCACATCGGTCTGCCGGCCGCCGGGGAGAACCTCTCCTGGATGCTGCAGTTCATGGTGGTGACCGCCTTCGTCGGCCTGCTCGGCGACAAGGCACTGGCGACCCAGTCCTACTTCTTCCAGATCTGCCTGTTCATCCTGCTGTTCGGCCTCTCCATCGGCCTTGGCAACGAAATCATCATCGGCCATCTGGCGGGGGCCCGCCGCTTTGAGCAGGCCTACACCCAGCTGATGAAGAGCCTGAAACTGGGGCTCGTCGTCACCGCGCTCATCGCCCTCGCCGCCGCCCTCAACGGCCGCACCATCATCAGCCTGTTCACCGATGACGCCGACATCATCACCCAGGTGGCGCAGCTGTTCTTGATAAGCCTCATTCTGGAACCCGGCCGCACCTTCAACCTGGTGGTGATCAACGCCCTGCGCGCCACCGGTGACGCCCGTTTCCCGCTCTACATGGCGCTGCTCTCCATGTGGGGAATTGCCGTTCCACTGGCCTATTTCCTTGGTATCATGCAGGGTTATGGACTGGTCGGTATCTGGTTGGCGCTCGCCTGCGACGAGTGGGTGCGCGGTCTGGCCATGTTCTGGCGCTGGCGCAGTCGTCGCTGGCAAAACAAAATTCTTGTTGAAACATAAGCGGAATCACAATGAAGAAGATAGGACTCTTGTTGGCGGCCATCCTGCTCAGCCCGCTCGCCATGGCGCAAACCGCCCCCGCCGCCCCCAAGGCACAGGCGGCCCAGACCTGGTACGTGGCCCCCATCACCATCGATGAAACCAGCGAGGCCCAGAAGGCGCTGACCAAGGACTTCATGGCCCAGATGATCAAGACCATCAAGATCAACGAGTACCAGACCGGCAAGGCGGTGGGCAAGACCAAGTCGCCCAAGTGGCTGATCCGCACCAAGCTGATGCCGGCAAGCAGCGAACCCCTGGTCGGCAAGAAGCACCCGCAGGGCCTCACCTACGGCAAGGGCATCCCCACCCAGGAGATCGTCGGCGAGCTCATCATGAATGGCACCCTGGTGGCCCATGTGGGTCAGGGCTGGCGCGAGCCCATCGTCCCGGGCACCCCGGTGGCCGAGAAGATCTCCATCGCCAACTATCAGTACGCCATCGGCAACGAAGCCAAGTCACCGGATCTGGAAGAGCTGGCTGCGCAAATCGGCTTCGAGGTGGGCAAGGTGATCGCCCGCGATGGCAAGCCGCTGCCCGAGAAGAAAAAGAAAAAAGAGTAAACGCGACACCTGTTACCAAGAAGGGGCCCTGCGCCCCTTTTTGCTGCCCACCCGGCGGCCCCAGGCTGTCATCCGTCCGTCACAATTGTGATCCATCCGGCACTTTTCAGACTCTCCGCTTACCGATAAAAGCCTTATCAGCTTGTGATTCAAACAGTTAAAAATCACCCATCGCATGCAGCAAATCATTGGTCCCGAATTGGAGCCGGATCACATTTATCTCGCAGGGGACGCGGTAGTTTGGTCTTGCAGGCACAATCAAACGAAACCAAGGAGGCCGCATTACATGTTCCCAGAGTACAGAGAGCTCATCTCGAAACTGAAGAGCAGTGATGTCCATTTCCAAAAGAAGTTTGACTTGCATAACGACCTGGATGTGGAGATTAGAAAGTTGGAGAAACATCACGCCAGCGACTACAGCGCCGAGGTGAAGGATCTGAAAAAACAGAAACTCAAACTGAAAGAGGAGATCTACGACATCCTCAAACAACATCCACAATAGACGCCTCGACGAATACCTGGATAAGCAACTTATCCTGCCAGCCCGGCCCGACGCCGGGCTTTTTGTTGGCTGCTCATCAGGAGGCGACGGCCGCTTGCACCCCCTGGCGTCGAAACTCGCTCGGCGTCTGGCCGGTATGGCGGCGAAAAGCACTGTTGAAGGTGGACTTGCTGTTGAACCCGGCCCGGTAACAGACAGTAGCCACAGTCTCGTCGCTCTCCTGCAGCAGTCGCTTGGCCTCCGCCACCCGATATCGATTGAGCCAGTCGTAGAAGTTGCCCCCCGAACAGGCGTTGATGGCGCTGGACGCCTGATGAAGGCTCAGACCGCACTCCTCGGCCAGCTTGCCAAGGGAGAGGGCGGGATCCCGATAGGCACCGCGCCCGAGCTGGCGCTCCAGCGCCTCGAACAGGGGGCGCAGGCCGTGATCTCGCACCGATTCCGATGCGGTATCATTGGCGCGCTCGCGCACGCCTCCCTCCGGCGCGCCTCCCTGTTGGGGCAGCCTGGCATGGGCCAGCACCTGCAGCAGCAGATAGGCGGTGACGGGAGCCTGCAGATAGACGGTAGAGAGCGGCCAGCCGAGCCAGCTCAAGGCGATGCGGCCGAGCAACAGCAAGGCCACCAGCAGTTGCAGCCCCTGCAACTGAGCCACCCAGGCCCGTAGCGCCGGCTTGCGGCTGACCACCCCAAGACGCTGCTGCTGCCACCAGTAAGCCAGCCCCAGCAGGGCGATGCAGGCCAGATAGCGGTTGCCATAGAGGGTCACCCCGGGCCACAACGCATCCCCCTGCTTGCCAAGCAGGATCCAGCTCACCTTGTCGGCCCCCGGCAACAACCAGTAGGGCAACGCCAGAGCGGCGACCAGCAGCAGGGGCAAGCCGTGCACCAGCCGCTCACGCCAGCAACCGAGTACCGACTCCCCCTGCAGAGCCCTGATGTAGCCATACAGGCAGAACGGCAACATCACCACCAAAGGGTCGGCCAGCTTGAGCAGATGAGGCCACTGCAGAAACCACTGCTGCTGGTGATAGAGGTATTCCAGCGCCTGCAAGCCGCTCAGGCTGAGCAGAGCCAGCAGATAACCGGCGGCGGCATCCCGTCGCATGCGGCGCAGCCAGCCGAGCGTGGCCAGCAGCAACATGCCGGTCAGGCTCAAACTGAGCACGGCGGCCACTTCTTCCCACTGCATATGCGTCCTCCTGCAGGTGCGGCGCCATCGAGCCGTACCTGTTTACCCTTGTTTTTATTATGTTTTCCAACCAATGACCGGTTCCATCCAGCGAGGCGACAGAGGTGAAACCGCTGCGCTTAAATACCTTCGCCTGCGGCTGAAAAGCAACAGAACAATAACAAGTCAGGACCACAGAAGGAACCAGGATGAAAACCCATTTTCCCCTAACCCTGCTCGGCTGCCTCGTACTGGCCGGCTGCCAGGAGAACAACAGCGAGCCGGATCCTGCTCGCCACTACGACGTCACCCTTACCTACACGGAGCAAGGGGTTCCCCACATCAAGGCGAACGACTACGCCAGCCTGGGCTTCGGGGCCGGCTATGCCCATGCCGAAGAGAACCTCTGCACCCTGAGCGAGCAGATCATGAAGCTGCGGGGAGAGAAATCCCGCTGGCTGGGCGCGGGGGAGCAGCAGCGCAACCTGCTCTCCGACGTGGGTTATCGCGCCCTCGACCTGCCTGCCCAGGCCGCGGCCCTGTATGGCAAGCTGGCGCCGGATGCCCGTGACCTTGTCGAAGGCTATGTGGCGGGGTTCAACCACTCCCTTGCCGGGCGAACCAGTCCGGCGGACTACCCCTCTCCCTGCCGCGGGGCCGAGTGGGTCGAACCCATCACCCCGGTCCAGTTGCTGGCCTATCACCTGGATCTTGCCCAGCTGGCCAGCGGCCGCAGCTTTATCAGCGCCATGGCCAGCGCCCAGCCCCCCGCCACTGCCGGTGCACAGGGACGTGCCGCCCTGCCCGCCCCGGCGCTGGATCCCGTCTCGCTGCTCACCTCGGAGGGGATCGGCAGCAACGGCTGGGCGCTGGGGGCGGATCGCAGCAGCAACGCCAACAGTCTGCTGCTCGGCAACCCCCACTTCCCCTGGGATGGCGAACTCAGGTTCTATGAACAGCACCTGCAGATCCCGGGGGAGCTCAACGTGACCGGTGCCACCATGATGGGCTTTCCCGCCATCCTGATTGGCTTCAACGAGCAACTGGGTTGGACCCACACCGTCTCCCAGTCCAAGCGCTTCACCCTCTATCAGCTCACCCTGGACCCCGCCAATCCGCTGCGTTATCGCTACGGCGACCAGTGGCGGGAGATGAGCCAGAAAGAGATCACCGTGCAGGTACGCCAGGCCGATGGCAGCCTACAGCCTTATGTCCAGACCCTTTATGCCAGCCATTTCGGCCCCATGGTCAACCTAGCTTCCCTCTCGCCCAGCCTGGGCTGGACCAGCAGCAGCGCCGTCAGCTTCCGCGATGCCAACGCCGGCAACTACAAGATGCTGGAACAGTGGCTGGCCATGGCCAGGGCCCAAAGCACCCCGGCCTTCTTCGAGGCGCTGGCCGAGCATCAGGGGGTGCCCTGGGTCAATACCCTGCTGATCGACAAGACGGGCCAGGCCAGCTATGTGGATGCCACCCAGGTACCCCGCCTCGGCGCCAAGGCAGAGGCCTGGTGGCGAGCCGCCTCCCAGACACCGCAACTGGCCCCCATCTGGCTGGATGGCGAGGGCAGCGTGCTGCTGCCGGGCAACGACCCCGATTTCGAGTGGGTCGACAGCGGCCAGACCCGGGCTCCCGGCCTTGTTCCCCTCAGCCAGGCCCCCCGCCTGAGTCGCAGCGACTACGTCTACAACGCCAACAGCAGCCACTGGCTGACCAACCTGGCGGCCCCGCTGGAGGGATACTCCATTCTCTATGGGCCGGAGCAGACGGTACGCAGCCCGCGTACCCGCTACAACGCCCAGCTCATCAGCACGCCCGATGCAATGGGACTGACCGGGGCTGATCGCCGCTTCACCCTGCAGTCGCTGCAACGGGTACTGACCCACAACGGCTCCCTGTTTGCCCGCGAGCTCAGAGATCCCCTGCTGGCCCGTTGTCAGGCCCATCCGCTGATCCAGCTGACCAGCGGCCCGCTGGACTTGACGCCGAGCTGCAACGCGCTCGCCAACTGGGATGGCGAATATCAGCTTGAAAGCCGGGGGGCTCACCTGATGCGCGAATGGTTGACGGCGTTTCGCACCAGCGGCCACAGAGACATCAAGGATGCCCTGTTTGCCATCCCCTTCGATCCGGCCCATGGCGCCACCACGCCGAGCGGGCTGGCGCCCTGGAGCGGCGCGCCGGATGAAGACCCGGCCCTGCTGGCGCTGGCCCAGGCCCAGCAGCGGTTGCAGGCGGCCGGTATCGCGCCGGATGCCGAACTCGGCGCACTGCAATTCGTGCAAAAAGCGGCCGGGCTGACCCCCATCGCACTGCCGGGAGGTAACTCGTTCGAGGGGCTGTTCAACATGGTGCAGACCAACCTGCCTTCGCGCAGCAGCTCGGATCTCGCCAACATAGTGACCGGCAAGGCCGTGGCAGGCACCACGCTGCGCAGTCTGGATGATGACGGTGACGGCCAGCCCGAGCTGCGTTATCGCGCCAACTACGGCTCCAGCTTTGTGCTGGCCCTGCAGTTCGATGACGCCGGCCCCAAGGCGGAGCGCTTCCTGAGCTACGGCCAGTCCCACGACCCCGAGAGCCCGCACTTCACCGATCAGACCGAGCAGTTCGCCCGTCAGCAGTGGCAACCCATGCGCTTCACCGAGCAGGAGATAGCGGCCCACCTGGAGCGTACCCTGCACCTCAAGGTACTGCGCACCAGCAGCCCCTGAGTCAACCCTCTCTATCCAGCCATAAAAAAGCGGGCCAATGGCCCGCTTTCTCATACCTGTTTCGCCCCATCATCACACCGGCGGATGGAAATGACTGGCCTCGCGGGTGGCCATCTCCTCGTAGGTGGCCCACTTCTGCCACGCCACTTGTTGCGCCACCTGCATCAGCCGCTCGGCCTCCTCCGGATGGCTCTGGGCCAGCACCCGATAACGGGTCTCCTCCTGGCGGTATTCGGCAAGCGGAATGGAGGGGCGCAGGCTGTCGAGGCTGAAGGGGTTCTGCCCCGCACTGCGCAGTACCGGGTTGTAGCGCATCAGCGGCCAGTGGCCGGAGGCCACGGCGCGTTTTTGCTGGGTCAGGCCAAACTCCATGTCGATACCGTGAGCGATGCAGTGGCT
Source organism: Aeromonas dhakensis (assembly GCF_000820305.1). Lineage (GTDB taxonomy): Bacteria > Pseudomonadota > Gammaproteobacteria > Enterobacterales > Aeromonadaceae > Aeromonas > Aeromonas dhakensis. The sequence goes on along the minus strand of NZ_CDBH01000045.1, from coordinate 10,565 downwards.
GTAGGCGATGATGAGCGAGGGGCCCGGGTAGGCCTCCGCTTCACGCAAGGCCTGCAGCGCCTGCTGCGGGTTGGCCCCGAAGGCGATGCGAGCAACATAGACGTTGCCGTAGGAGATGGCCTGCAACGCCACATCCTTCTTGGCCAGCGTCTTGCCCCCCGCCGCGAACTTGGCGACGGCACCGAGCGGGGTCGATTTCGACATCTGACCGCCGGTGTTGGAGTAGACCTCGGTATCCATCACCAGCACGTTCACATCGCGGCCGGAGGCGAGCACGTGATCGAGCCCCGCCGAGCCGATGTCATAGGCCCAGCCGTCGCCACCGATGATCCAGACCGAGCGGCGCACCAGCTGATCGATGAGGGACAGCAGCTCGCGAGCCTTGCCGGATTTCACCTCTTCCAGCCGCTCGCGCACTTGCGCCACCCGGGTGCGCTGGGCACGGATCTCCGACTCCAGCCGCTGCGGGGCGCTGATCAGCGACTCGACCAACGCTTCCCCGATCTCCCCCTTCATCGCCTGCAAGGCTGCCACTGCCTGACCGTGGTGCTGATCAGCGGTGAGACGGAAGCCAAAGCCGAACTCGGCGTTGTCCTCGAACAATGAGTTGGACCAGGCCGGCCCCTTCCCTTCGCCATTCTTGGCCCACGGCGTGGTCGGCAGGTTGCCGCCGTAGATGGAGGAGCAACCGGTGGCGTTGGCCACCAGCATGCGATCGCCAAACAGCTGGGTCAGCAACTTGAGATAGGGGGTCTCGCCACAACCGGCGCAGGCACCGGAGAACTCGAACAGGGGCTCGAGGAACTGGGCACCGCGCACCGTGGAGAAATCCACCCGCTCGCGGGCCGGCCACGGCAGGCTCTCGAACCAGCGCAGCGCCTGTTTCTGGCCAGCCAGATGCGGCGCCTTGTCCATCATGGCGATGGCACGCTCGCCTTCATGGCTCTCATCTTCTCCAGCCCGCACCGGACAAGCCTGCACACACTGGCCGCAGCCGGTGCAATCCTCCGGGTAGAGCTGCAAGGTGTAGCGGCTGTCGGGGAAGCCCCTCGCGGTCACCGGCACCGACTGGGCCGCCTCGGGGGCGCTCGCCAGCCAGTCCTGGTGATAGAACTTGGCCCGCAGCGCCGCGTGGGGGCAGACGAAGACGCAGTTGCCGCACTGGATGCAGATATCGGAGTGCCAGATAGGGATCTCGCGAGCGATGTCCCGCTTCTCGAAGCGGCTGGTAGCGGTGGGGTAAGTGCCATCCACCGGCAGCATGGAGACGGGGATCAAATCGCCGCGCCCCGCCAGCATCTCGCCTGTGACCCGCTGGACAAACTCACTGCCGCCGGGGGCCAGGGGCAGCGGATAGTCGCCCGCCTCGTCCTCCCCGTCCGGAATGCTCACCCGGTAGAGGTGGGCCAGGGTATCGTCCACCGCCGCGAAGTTGCGCTCGACTACCTCGGGCCCCTTGCGGGCATAGCTCTTCTCGATGCTTTTCTTGATAAGGGCAATCGCCTCGTCCCGCGGCAAGATGCCGGCCAGGGCGAAGAAGCAGGTCTGCATGATGGTGTTGATGCGATTGCCCATGCCGTTTTGCTCGGCCACCCGATCGCCGTCGATGCAATAGAGTTGGATATTGAGGGCGCGGATGCGGGCGCGCAGCCGCTCGGGTAGCTCGGCCCAGACCCGGTCGGGCTCATGGGGAGCATTGAGCAGCAGGATCGCCCCCTCGGCGGCGAACTCCAGCAGATCCACAGATTCGACAAAGCCCCACTGGTGGCAACCGATAAAGCTCGCCTGCTCGATAAGCCAGGGGGCGTCGATGGGCTCGGGGCCAAAGCGCAGGTGGGAGACGGTGCGCGAGCCCGACTTCTTGGAGTCGTAGACGAAGTAGCCCTGAGCGTGGAACCCCTCCAGCTCGCCGATGATCTTGATGCTGTTCTTGTTGGCGCCCACGGTGCCGTCGGCACCGAGACCGAAGAACAGCGCCCGCACCCGGCTGGCGGGTTCGAGATCGCCGATGGGGTGCCAGGCCAGACTGAGGCCCGACACATCATCCACTATCCCCACGGTAAAGCGCGGGCGCGGCGCATCGGATGCCAGCTCCTCGAACACCGCCGCACACATGGCGGGGGTGAACTCCTTGGAGGAGAGGCCATAGCGACCGCCGCTGAGCCACGGCAGCCGCTTGATAAGGCCGCGCTGCAAGCCATCGATGAGGGCGCTCTGCACATCCAGCAGCAGCGGCTCGCCACCCGCCCCCGGCTCCTTGGTGCGATCCAGCACCGCGATCCGGCGTACGCTGACGGGCAGGGCATCGAGCAACGCCTGTACCGGGAAGGGGCGATAGAGGCGAATGACCAGCACCCCGGTCTTGCGATCCTGCTGGTTGAGCCAATCCACCGTGGTGCGGGCGGTGGCCGCCCCCGAGCCCATCAGCACGATGACATCGGTGGCATCGGGGGCGCCGTGATACTCCACCAGCCGGTAGTGGCGGCCGGTCAGCTCGCCGAGGCTCTCCATACACTGCTGCACCCGCGCCGGCACCGCCTCGTAGAAGGGATTGACGCTCTCGCGGGACTGGAAATAGGTGTCGGGGTTCTGGGCGGTGCCGCGCATCACCGGATGATCGGGGTTGAGCGCCCGCGCACGGTGGGCGCGTACCCAGTCGTTGTCGATCAGCGCCCTAATTTCATCTTTGTGCAGCGCGACTATCTTGTTCACCTCGTGGGAGGTGCGAAAGCCATCGAAGAAGTGGATGAAGGGCACCCGGCACTGCAGGGTGACGCTGTGGGCGACCAGGGCCAAGTCCTGCGCCTCCTGCACCGAGCCGGAGGCGAGCATGGCAAAGCCGGTGCTGCGCGCCGCCATCACGTCCTGATGGTCGCCAAAAATTGACAGCCCCTGCGCCGCCAAGGATCGGGCCGCCACATGGAACACCGCCGAGGTCAATTCGCCGGCGATCTTGTACATGTTGGGCAGCATCAGCATCAGCCCCTGGCTGGCGGTGAAGGTGGTGGCGAGCGCCCCCGCCTGCAGGGCGCCGTGTACCGTGCCGGCCGCCCCCCCTTCGCTCTGCATCTCTACCACGGTAGGGATGTTGCCCCACAGATTGGTCTGCCCCTCCGCCGCCCAGGCATCGGCCAGTTCGGCCATGGTCGAGCTCGGGGTGATGGGATAGATGGCACACACTTCGCTCAGCTGATACGCCACCCGGGCCGCGGCCTCGTTGCCGTCAACCATGATCAGTTCGTGTTTCATAGGGACTCCTGTGGTTGGCGCAACTCGATGGCGTGGCAGGGACACTGGTCATGGCAGGCACCGCAGCCGGTACAGCGCCCGGCATCCACCTGATACCCCAGACCCGGCCCCAGCTTGGCGATGGCCTGCTCGGGGCAACTGCCGTAGCAGCCGTCGCACTCGAAGCAGTTGCCGCAGGAGTAGCAGCGCGCCGCCTCGTAGCGGGCCGCCGTCTCGTCCAGTCCGCCGATGATCTCGCCAAAGTCGTCCCGCGCCGAGGGCGGTTTGACCGGCTGGCTGCTGGCCGGGGCATGGGTCTGGAACCAGAGCTGCAGCTGCTCGGGCCCAACCAGCGGATAGGAGAGCGGCTTGTGGTAGAGGCGACCGCGCAGCCAGGCATCCATGTGGCGCGCCGCCTTCTTGCCGTGACCGGTGGCGATGGTGACGGTGCGCTCGGAAGGCACCATGTCACCGCCGGCAAAGAGGCCCGGTACGTCCGTCATCAGGTTTTCGCCAACCTGCACCACCCCTTCCTGGTTGACCCGCACGCCTGGGATGCTCTCCAGCACCGAGAGGTCGACCTCCTGACCGAGCGCCAGAATGAGGGAGTCTGCTTCAAGGGTTTCAAACTGGCCGGTGGGCACCGGCTTGCCATGCTCGTCGAGGGTCATCACCTCCACTTCTATGCTGGTGCTGTCGAGCTGGCGGATGGTGCGCAACCAGTTGATCTTGATCCCCTCCTCCTCGGCCTCGTCGGCTTCGAAGGCGTGGGCCGGCATATGATCCCGGTCGCGGCGGTAGATGATCATCGCCTCATCCACCCCGAGACGGCGAGCGGTGCGGGCCGCATCCATGGCGGTGTTGCCGCCGCCGTAGATGGCCACCCGCCGTCCCAGTTTGGGTGGCGGCAAGCCTTTTTCCTCGGCCAGGCTGGCCTGTTCGAGGAAGCTCACCGCATCGAGGATCTTGCCCGCCTCCCGGGCCGGAATATCGACCCGCTTGGCCAGATGGGCGCCGATGGCCATGAAGACGGCGTCAAAGCCCCCCTGGTCGCGCTCGCGCAGCACATTCTCCACCTTGTGATTGAGGGTCAACGTCACCCCGGCAGCGACGATGCGGGCCACCTCCCGATCCAGCACCTCGCGGGGCAGACGGTAAGCGGGAATGCCAAAGCGCAGCATGCCGCCGGCAAGCGGCCCCGCCTCGCGGATCTCCACCTGATGGCCGAGCCGGTTGAGGTGCCAGGCGCAGGAGAGGCCGGAGGGGCCGGCGCCTATGATGAGTACCTTCTTGCCGCTGGCGGGCGCAGGGGCGGCAGGCTGCCAGCCCCTGGCCAGCGCTTCGTCGCCGAGAAAACGCTCGATGGCGTGAATGGAGACGGCATCATCCACCTGGGCGCGGTTGCAGGCACTTTCGCAGGGGTGATAACAGACCCGCCCGTGGACCGCAGGCAGGGGATTCTCTTCGATGAGGGTCTGCCAGGCGGCCTCAAAACAGCCCGCTTCGGCCAGGGCAAGCCAGGCCTGGATGTTCTCGCCAGCCGGGCAGGCATGGTTGCAAGGTGGCAGGGCCGGCCGCCAGACGGGTAGCCGAGTACGGACCGGGCCTGTTCCCGTCTTCTGGGAGAGATCCGGCTGTGGGGTCATATCCAGTTGTTTGCTCATACATTGCTTTCTTCTTTTTGGGTGACAGGCCCCATCCGAATGCACTTGATACCGTTTAACCGAAGCGGACGGTGGCCGGAGAGGGAAGAAGCGAAAGCGTCAGAAACTGGAAGCTGACTCGATAATGGACTGATTTGTGTACTGAATGACGGATCAGGATCAAAAAATGTTGCACTTTATGGGGTATGGAGTGCACAACGTGACCCGTGTAACATCTTGCCCGTCTGCAGGAACTCCGCTCGGGCTCGCGCCCCAAGCGACGCCGCACCGTCGGCGACCCCGAGTGAACGCCATCCCTGCAACCATTGCTGCATGGAACGGGGTTCGCCCGCTTCTCTCCTGCACTGGAACCGTCATCGCACAAGGACCCGGCCATGCCCACACTCGCCAGCATTCATCTCTACCCCATCAAGTCGACGGCAGGCATGCCACTGACCCGCGCCCTGGTCACCGAAGAGGGACTGCAGGGGGATCGCCGCTACATGGTGGTCAAACCGGACGGCAGCTTCATCACGGCCCGCACCCATCCCCAGCTGCAGCAGGTGGTGGCCACCCCCATCGAGGGCGGCCTGCAGCTGCGCTATCCGGGCTTTGAGCCGCTCACCCTGCGAGAGACCGGGTTCAGCCGCGCGCCCCGGGCCACCGGTGTCTGGAAAGACAGCTTCAACGCCCTGCACACCCACGCCCTGGCCGATGCATGGCTGAGCAAGGTGGTGGGGGAGGCGGTGCAGTTGCTCTGGCTTGGCGAAGAGTCTACCCGCTTTCGGGAGAAGACCGGCACCCGGGTCAGCTTTGCCGACGGTTACCCCCTGCTGCTGATAAGCCAGGCCTCTTTGGAAGATCTCAACCTGAGATCCGACGCGCTGCACCAGATGAGCCAGTTTCGCACCAACCTGGTGGCAAGCGGCACCCTCCCCTTCGAGGAGGACGGCTGGAAGCGGATCCGCATCGGCGAGGTGGAGTTCTTGGTGGCCAAGCCTTGCAGCCGCTGCATCATGACCACGGTGGAGCCGGGCACGGATCGCTTCAATGCCCTGAAAGAGCCGCTGGCCACCCTCACCCGCTACCGGCGCGGCGAGGATGGAGAGGTCTACTTCGGTCAAAACCTGGTGGCCCTCAACGAGGGCTGGATTGAGGCGGGCAGCGAGATAGAGGTGCTGGAGCGCGCCCGCGCCCCTGTCTACCCCAACGCGGCCCCGAAAAAACGGGAGCTGGTGTGCGTGGCCCGCGAGCCGCTGGCGCGGGATCTGGAGACCTTCTGGTTCGAGGCAGCCGATGGCGAGCCCCTGCCCGACTATCTGCCGGGCCAGCACCTGCCCATCAGCCTGGACATTGGCCTGGGTCTGCGGCGCGAGCGCCTGCAGCGCCGCTATACCCTGAGCTCCACCCCGGAACAGCCGGAGCGTTACAGCATCAGCGTCAAGAAGGTGGGGGGCGGTCGCATCTCCCACTGGCTGCACCAGCAGTTGCAACCGGGTGACCGTCTGCTGGCCGCCAACCCCGCCGGCGAATTTCATCTGGGCCGGGATCGCAATCTCTTGCTGCTTTCGGCGGGCTCGGGGGTCACTCCCATGCTCTCCATTGCCCGCACTCTGGCCTTGCGCGGGGAGCTTGGCGACGTGCACTTCATGCACCTGTGCCGCAGCGAGGCGGACATTCCCGCCGCCGGCGAGCTGCACGCCCTGGCGCAGCAGGGGATGACCCTCACCCTGATCCTGAGCCAGCCCGATACGCACTGGCAGGGGCTCAAGGGGCGGCTGGATGATGTTCACCTCAAACAGATCAAAGGGTTGCAACAGCGGGAAGTGTTTATCTGCGGCCCCCACGGCTTTATGGCCGATGCGGCCACCAGACTGGCCGCCCTTGGCGTGCCGGCCGGGCGGATCCGCCAGGAGAGCTTTGGCGGCACCATCCTCTCCCTCTCCCGCCCCCATCAGGCGGTGCAGCTGCGCATCGGCGAACAGGCGTTTGCCGGCAACAATCAGGGTACCGTGCTGGATCAGGCCCACAAGCAGGGGGTGGAGCTGCCCTGGAGCTGCCGCGCCGGCATCTGCGGCAGCTGCAAGCAGACCCTGGTCTCGGGTGAAGTGGATCACCCCGATGCCCCCGCCATCACCGCCGCCGAGCGAGCCGCTGGCAAGATCCTCACCTGCTGCGCCGTCCCCCTCACCGACATCGTCATCAAATAAGGTGATCGAGGCACAATAATACCGCCGGCCGGGAGCATGCTCCCGGCCGCGCTTTTCCCCTCCTTTGCCTTCGCGCCTCCTTTCTCGCTCCTTTTCGCCGACCCACCGCAGCCTTGGCGAAGAGCGCTCCTATACTCACTGCAACAACAATAAAACCCCACAGAAGTACCGGCCTTCGCCGCGTGACAAAGGGGGTTATCGGTGAGAATAAGGACGCTCAAACCATGGAACAGAACAGACCCGCCTTTCAGCTCAATCTGCTGCTCTCAGTCATCACCCTGATCCTGCTGTCGCTGGTGTTTTTCGCCTACAGCTGGTCGGGAAAACAGATGGAACAGAGCTATCAGCAACGTTACCAATCCTATCTGCTGGCCGATGAACTGCGGCAATCCTCCGACGATCTGACCCGCCTCGGCCGCACCTATGTGATCACCAAGGATCCCGCCTACGAACAGCAGTACATGCGGATCCTGGCCATTCGCAACGGGGAGCAGAATCGGCCACAGGGCTACAACCGCATCTATTGGGACTTCGTCGCCGCCAACGGCCAGAACCCGCGGCCCGACAGCCAGGTGCGCCGCGGCCTCATCGATCTGATGAAGGATGCCGGCTTTACCGAGGGCGAGCTGGCCAAGCTCAACGAGGCCAAGAACAACTCGGATGCCCTGGTCAACACCGAGGTGGCCGCCTTCAAGCTGGTGCAGCAGACCGATGGCGATCTGGCCGCCAACCAGCAGAAGGCCATCGCCATGATGCATGACAAGGCCTATCACCAGAACAAGGGGCGCATCATGTCCCCCATCGACGACTTCTACGTCATGATGGAGACCCGCACCCAGCAGGCGGTGGATGACGCCACCAGCCAGTCCGCCATGCTGCGCTACCTGTTCATCGCGCTCGGCCTGGTGTTGATGTTCTTCCTCTGGCGCACCTACAAGGCGCTGATTGACCTGGTCGGCACCTCGGTCGATCAGCTCAGAAGCGATCTCAACCACCTGGCCGAGGGGGACTTCTCCCAGCCCATCAAGGTGCCGGCCGGTGCCAAGGAGAGCCTGATCGGCCTGCTCGCCACCATGCAAAGCACCCTCAAGGGGATCATCGCCCAGGTCTCCCACTCGAGCGAAGAGCTCTCAGGATCGGCCGACAGCATCGCCCAGATAGCGGAGCAGACCGCCCAGTTCGCCACCTCCCAGCAAACCAGCACCCAGACCATGGCGGCCGCCATCGAGGAGCTGGTGGTGAGCATCAGCCACCTCTCGGACAACGCCACCCACGCCGACGAGCTGAGCAAGATCTCCGCCAACACCCTGGAAGAGGGCTCCGGGGTCATCAAGCAGACCCTCGACAGCATCCAGAGCATCTCGGATACCGTCTCCAACGCCGCCAGCAGCATCGCGGATCTCAACAGCCACACCCAGCAGATCTCGGAGATCATCGAGGTGATCCGCGGCATCGCCGATCAGACCAACCTGCTGGCCCTCAACGCCGCCATCGAGGCGGCCCGGGCCGGCGAGCAGGGACGCGGCTTTGCAGTGGTGGCCGACGAGGTGCGCAACCTCGCCAGCCGCTCGGCCGCCTCCACCCAGCAGATCACCGGCATGATCGGTAAAATTCAGAGCGGGGCGGACGCCTCCATCCGCAGTATGGAGAACACGGTCAACAACGTCTCCCGCGGGGTAAGCCTGGCCAGCCAGACCGGCGCGGCCATCGCCAGCATCCAGGATCATGCCTCCAACCTGACCGGCCTGATGGGGGAGATCAGCCACACCCTGCGCGAGCAGTCCACTGCCGCCAACGAGGTGGTCTCCACCGTCGGCAACATCACCTCCCTCTCCGAGCAGTCGGGGGATGCCGCCCGCCACGTCTCGCAGGAGGCGGCCAAGCTCAAGCAGCTGTCACGGCTGCTGCGCCAGGAGATGGCCCACTTCAAGCTGTAGCGCAAAGCGCACAAAGCAAAACGGCTGCCCGAGGGCAGCCGTTTTCGTTGGCTCTTTCGCTTAACCGCGCAGGGCGGCGATGCGCTGCTCGATGGGCGGGTGGCTCATGAACAGCTCGCTCATGGAGCGCTTGCCGTTGATGCCGAACGCCATCATGGAGCCTTCCAGCTGCGGCTCGGCACCGCGGGAGAGGCGCTCGAGGGCGGCGATCATCTTGTCGCGACCGGCCAGCTTGGCGGCGCCAGCGTCGGCGCGGAATTCACGCTGACGGCTGAACCACATGACGATGATGGAGGCCAGCACGCCGAACACCATCTCCAGCACGAACACGGTGATCATGTAGGCAAAACCGCCGGTGCTGCTGCTCTCTTCCTCGTTGTTGGAGCTGAAGAAGTTGCTGATGACGCCAGCCACGATGCGGGCGAAGAACATCACGAAGGTGTTCACCACCCCCTGGATCAGGGTCAGGGTCACCATGTCGCCGTTGGCCACGTGGCTCACCTCGTGGGCCAGCACGGCTTCCGCCTCGTCACGGCTCATGCTGTAGAGCAGACCGGAGGAGACGGCGACCAGCGAGTCGTCACGGCGGGCGCCGGTGGCGAAGGCGTTCATCTCGGGAGAGTCGTAGATCCCCACTTCCGGCATCTTGATGCCCGCTTCACGGGCCTGACGAGCGACAGTGCTCACCAGCCAGTGCTCGGTCTCGTTGCGGGGCTGCTCGATGACCTGGACGCCATAGCTGCGCTTGGCCATCCACTTGGACATCAGCAAGGAGATAAAGGAACCCCCAAAACCGAACACGGCACAGAACACCAACAGACCGGAAATGCTGGACTTGTTGATCCCCAGAACCGAGAACAGGATATTGAGTACCACCCCCAGCACCAGCATGACGGCCAGGTTGGTCACCAGGAATAGCATAATTCGCTTCATATTGACTCCTTGTGAGATATGGATGCGTGGCCCGTCACCAGTTCGCTGCCGGTCGGGCCACACCTGTCACGCATAATAGACAGTTTCTATGAATGTTCGCTGAATGTCGGATTCAGAGCAGGGGCGAAATGTCGAGTCGCCCGCGCAGATCAGCCTCGAGCGGATTGTTTACAAAGGGTATTTCACCTAAAAACGGGGCCGGCAGCAAGCCCCGCAGGGTGTCCAGATTTTCCTGATAGTGGCTCATGGAGCCGTGCAGCCGGTTGATGACCCAGCCCGCCACCGGCAGGTTGTTGTTGCGAATGGCGGCGAAGGTGAGCAGGGCATGGTTGAGACAGCCCAGTTTGGCCCCCACCACCATGATCACCGGCATGTTCTCCTGCTTGACCCAGTCCGACAGCAGATGTTTGCGATCGAGTGGCAGGAACCAGCCTCCCGCCCCCTCCACCACCACCAGCTCGGCCCCCGCCTGTTCAATCTGGCGCAGCCCGTCCGCCAACCCCTTCAGGGCAATGGCATCGCGCGCTTCGCTGGCGGCGATATGGGGCGCGATGGGCGGCTCGTAGGCGTAGGGATTGACCAGATCGTAGGGCAGCGGCAGGCCCGCCGCCGCC
>NZ_CDBH01000044.1:254339-255048 GCF_000820305.1 Aeromonas dhakensis | reverse complement strand
CCCAGCGGCCGGGCTCGCAGCTCCAGAAGCCGACGTGGAACTGCTGGCTCGGATCTGAGTAGTGGTTCCAAACCGTCTGGCGCGGGTTGCCGGCGCGCAGGCGATCGGGGGCGGGCATCAGCGGGGTGGGAGCCGCCTCGTGGCTGCTGAGCAGGATCCAGTCGTTGAGGGTCTTCATGCTGCCTCCTTGGCAAGGGATAAAAAACGGGGCCATCCAGGCCTCGTGATTGTTCGTTTTATTAAACGAGGTTGCGCATAACGTAAACGATGGCGTCCTCCTTGCCAAGGGGCTGCTCCCGCCCGTCAGCGTGGCTGCAGCCGCTTGATGACGTGGCGGGCGAAGCCGCTGCCCGCTTCATCGTAGACGTTGAACACCGCATCCACCCCTTGCTCCTTGAGGGAGGCGATGTCGTCCTCGAAGCGGACGATGGCGGCAATCTTGCCGGCAAAGCCGTGGCTGCGCAGTTTCTCGATGGCGTAGAGGTTGCCCGAGTGGTGAGGCATGGCCAGCAGCACCAGGTTGACCTGGTTGGAGAGCAGCACCTTGTCCCAGAAGTCGGTATCGGTGGCATCCCCCTCGATGACGTTCATCCCCTGGGCGCGCAGGGTGGGCAGCTTGTCGCTGTCGTTCTCCACCCCGAGGATCACGGTGCCGTACTTGTTCTCCAGCTCGAAGTAGGCGCCCTGGCCGATCCGCCCCATGCCGAGG